>JANXTR010000050.1 GCA_025352325.1 Microbacteriaceae bacterium
CGAAAGACGCCACAACCGGGCGAACCCGACCGGAGAGATCGCCGGCTGGAAAGCTATCCTGAACACACTCGCAATGACCTACGGCGACCGCCTAGGACTCAACTAGCCAAAGCCAGTTACACAAGAAAACAGACAGACCCCGCGGTGGGGATCTCTCTGGCTGTCGTGTCACCTGCCTCAGCTACGACATCGACCTATTGCAGCACGCACGAGTACCACATCGTCAACGACGTCCCGCCGACACCGAATCAGTCGCTCTACTGCCAGATGCAGGCTGGGCCGGCGACGTTTGGATCCTTCAAGTACACCGGACCAATCGATGGCGTGATGGGCACAAATAGTTGGAAGGGCGTCATGAGCTATCTCGCGGCAGACTGGGGCTATACGGGCCCGGTTGACGGCGTGCCCGGGCCGAACACCTACAACGCGATGATCAGGGCGGGTAATTCTGTCGGAGACTTCGGCGTGCAGCCCCAGAACGGCACTCTGAGCCAAGCTGACTGGCAAAACTGGGCCGTACTAATCGCATACGGATTTTTTGGCGACTAGGTAGGGTCCGGAGCCGCGGAGCCTGCCGACAGCAACGCACCCACTTGCAGTCGGTAGGTCTCCGCGGGCCTTGGACGGATCGTTGACGGAACTGATCACCGTCAGGCGAACTCGACGATCAGCTCGACCTCGATCGGCGAGTCGATCGGCAGGCTCGACACCCCGACGGCGCTGCGCGCGTGGATGCCCGCCTCGCCGAAGATCTTGCCGAGGATCTCGGAGGCACCGTTGGCGACCGCCGGTTGTGCGGTGAAGTCCGGAGTCGAGGCGACGAAGGCGACGACTTTGACGACCCGCGTGACCCGATCGAGCGAACCGATGACGCTCTCCACCGCCGCGAGCGCGTTGAGCGCGCACTGCTGAGCGAGTGCTGCGCCATCTTCGACGACGAGTTCCGCACCGAACTTGCCGGTCTTCGTCAGAACCCCATCGACGAACGGCAACTGGCCGGCCGTGTAGACGAGATTGCCCGTGACGACGGCTGGAACGTAGGCCGCGAGCGGCTTCGCGACCGAGGGAAGGGTGAGGCCCAGCTCGGTCAAGCGGTCAGTGATCGTGGTCATTCCGAGACCTTCTCACGCTTCAGGTAGGCGACGAGTCCGCCCTCGGGGCCGGTCACGACCTGGACGAGTTCCCAGCCCTGCGCCCCCCAGTTGTTCAGGATCGCCGCGGTGTTGTGAATCATCAGCGGGGTGGTGAGGTACTCCCAGGTAGGCACTGTGGGGCATCCGTTCAGCTTGGATCGGGGGCGGATAACGTACCCTGTAGCCTATGCCCGCCCCCAAAAAGTCGGCCAGCAGTCTGTTCGCTGCCATTCTCGGCACCGTCGGATTCAGTGCTCTCGCCGGACTCCTCGTCACCGTCATGGTCGCCCCCGCGCTCGCCGTGACCGGGATGACCGCCAGCAACACCCTCGGTATCTTCGAGTCACTGCCCGAATACATGGTGATCGACAGCCAGAGCCAGCAGAACGAGATCGTTGCTAAGAACGCCGACGGCACCGACTTCCCGATCGCGACGGTGTTCGCCCAGAACCGCCAGGAGTTGGCGCTCGATCAGATGAGCGACAACCTGAAGAACGCCGCCGTCGCCGGCGAGGACCGCCGCTTCTACGACCACGGCGGCATCGACGTCGCCTCCGTGGCCCGCGCTGCCCTCGGCCAGGTCACCAAGACCTCGTCCAGCGGGGCCTCGACCATCACGATGCAGCTGGTGCGCAACATCCGGGTGCAGGAGGCCTTCGCGGAGCCGTCGGACACCACGGCCCAGAAGAAGCAGCGCGACGCCGACCTGCTCGCCGCGACGTATCCGAACCTCGGCCGCAAGCTGCAGGAGATGAAGTACGCGATCGGCCTGGAGAAGAAGTACAGCAAGCAGACGATCCTCGCGGCCTACCTCAACATCGTCGGAATGGGCCAAAACACCTACGGCGTGCAGTCCGCCGCGCAGGAGTATTTCGGCACCAGCGCCTCCACCCTCACCGTTGCCCAGGCCGCCAGCCTCGTCGCGATCGTGCAGAACCCGACCAAGAACGGGCTGTTCATCGCCGCGAACTACGCCGCAAACGAGAAGCGCCGCAACGTGATCCTCGGCTTCATGCAGACCGAGCATTACATCACCGAGACGCAGTACAAGGAGGCACTGGCGACCAAGGTCGACGCCACCTTCGTCCACCTGTCGAAGCCCACGCAGGGGTGCCTGAACGCCACCGACGGGTTCCAGTTCATCTGCGACTACGCGGTGCGTTCCGTGAAGAACGGCGAGGTCTCCTCGCTGGGCGCCGACAAGGGCGCGCAGATCGCCGCTTGGAACCGCGGAGGCTACAAGCTCTACGTGTCGGTGAACCCGAGCCTTCAGCAGACCGCGATCGCAACCGTCCAGCAGTACGCGCCGAGCAACGAGGCCCGCTTCCAGCTCGGCGCGGCCGCAGTGACCGTGCAGGTGGGCACAGGCCGAATCCTCGACATGGCGACAAACAAGACGTTTAGCAACCTTCCGCCGGTACCGGGACAAGCTCCAGACATCACGAAGACTTCGGTCAACTACGCGGCCGACTTCGTGCACGGAGGATCGACCGGATTCCAACCAGGCTCGACGTATAAGCCTTACACGCTGCTGTCATTCCTGGCTGCAGGGCACGGAGTTAACGAGTCCTTCGATGCGGGTATCCGACAGCTTCCAATGTCGTCGTTCGCCGACCGCTGCAATGGGCCGAATGCCGGGCCGCCATACAAGTTCCGGAACGACGCAAATGAGCAGGGCGTCCGCACCATCATGAACGCGACCGCGAACTCGATCAACTCGGTCTTCCTCCAGATGGCGACAAAAGTCGACCAATGCGACACGAGGGACATCGCGATCTCCCTCGGCGTACATCGCGCGGATGGCGCTGCCGACGGTTCCGATCTCTTCACCCTTCCTTCATGTGTGATCGGCGGTTGCCAGAACAACATCGCTCCCATCACGCAAGCCGCCGCTTACGCGGCTATCGCGAACCACGGCTACTTCTGTAACCCGATCCTCATCGATTCCGTCGTGGACCAGCAGGGCAACACGCTTCCGGGGCAGAACGCGAACTGCGGCCAATCAGCCAAGGTGACCCCGGATGTCGCTGGGGCCGCCGCATACGCCATGGCGGGAGTCATGTTCGGTACCGCGAAGGCGTCGAATCCCTATGACGGGACCGCCTACATCGGCAAGACCGGCACCACGGACAGCGCTTGGCACACCTGGATGGTCGGCTCGTCGACCGCTGCATCCACCGCGGTCTGGGTGGGCAACGTTTCGGGGACCCAGAACTTGCGAAGCATCTACATCAATGAGATCCAAGTCGCAGTTCTCCGGCACCGCATCTTCAAGCCAATCGCGCAGGCGATTGACAAAGCGATCCCCAACCCAGGCCCGAACGCTTTCCCCAAACCCGCCGCCGCATTCCTGGTCGGCAGCCCGGCCTTCGTGCCGGACGGCCTCATCGGCGGCACGCCGGAGCAGGCGCAGGCGGCAATCACCACCGCCGAGTTGACCTACGCGGACGGTGGCCCGGTCGACTCCGACCAGCCGATCGGCACCGTCGCGAGCACGAGTCCCGGAGGGGGTTCCCAGGTGCCGCGCGGCACGACGGTGACGGTCTACACCAGCAATGGACTCGCCGTGCAGGCCCCCAACGTGTCCGGCAACGGCACGAACTACAACGACGGCAAGACCGCGTTCCAGGGCAGAGGTTTCACCAATATCAGCCAGGATTGCACGGTCGCGCAACCAGGCGATCCGGTGACCTCCTTGAACACGATCGTCTCGCAGGTGCCCGCGGCCGGAGCCGTGGTGAACAAGGGGACCCCGGTGACGCTGACGGTCCGCAAGATCGCCTGTCCATGAGTCCCGCCAGCCGGGCGACCGGGGCAGCTCTCGGAGCGGTCGCGGTCGCTGGCCTCGGGGCGCTCGCCTGGGGAGTGTTCGTCGAGCGCACCCGGTTCACCGTGCGCGAGGAGATCCTCCCCGTGCTGCCGCCGGGCGCCCGTTCGCTCACGATCCTCCACCTGAGCGACCTGCACATGGCGCCCTGGCAGGAGGAGAAGCAGGCCTTCATCCGCTCGCTCGTGCGCTACGAGCCGGACCTCATCGTCGACACGGGCGACAACCTCGGCCACGTCGACGGGCTGGTCGGGGTGCAGGAGGCGCTCGAGGCGTTCGAGGGTGTCGCCGGCGTCTTCGTGCACGGCTCGAACGACTACCTCGGCCCCGTATTCAAGAACCCGATGCTGTATTTCACCGGTCCCTCGACGCGTCCCGAACGCTCGGTAGAGCTCGACACCGCCGCCCTCGAGCTCTTCTTCGAAGACGAGCTGGGATGGCTCGACCTCAACAACCACGCCCGCGCGATCGAGATCCGCGGCACCCGGATCGAGCTCTTCGGCACCGGTGACGCGCACCGCGGCTGGGACAAGCTGGCGGCCCTGCCCGGCGCGATCGACGAGATGCGCGAGAACGTCGAATGGACCCCCGACACGGAGGAGGAGGTGCTCGCGCTCGGCGTCACCCACGCCCCGTATCAGCGAGTGCTCAACGCCTTCGTCAACCAGGGCGCCGACCTGATCCTCGCCGGCCATACGCACGGCGGCCAGGTGCGCATTCCCGGGTTCCCGGCGCTGGTCACCAACTGCGACATCCCCCGCGACCAGGCACAGGGCCTCAGCACCTGGAGCACGCCGCACGGCAGCTCGCTCCTCGAGGTCTCGGCCGGGCTCGGCACATCGATCTATTCGCCGGTGCGCTTCGCCTGCCCGCCCGAGGCGGTCGTGCTCACCCTCGTCGCCCGCTCGGAGTAGCCGCCGTTCGGTTTCCCGTGGCTTCCTCTGTCTGGATGGCGCACCCGCCCGGGTGGGCTAACATGGACAGGTTGCCGCCGGTTCGCCGAACGGCTACGGGGTATGGCGCAGTTTGGTAGCGCGCGTCGTTCGGGACGACGAGGCCGCAGGTTCAAATCCTGTTACCCCGACCACATAAATTCCTGATCAGAACTGCATTTCCACGAGGGCTGCAGAATCCGTGCCCGCTATGTGCCTTTTTGCGTCCGATTCCGGCTCATTTGTCGGCGATTTTGGGGTCGCCGTCAGGACGCTTTACTGCTCGGATGTCGCGCAGTCGTAGGCCTACTGTTTCCGCTCCCGCGCTGGCCTTCGGCCCCCGATTGTCTACGACACTGTGGCTCGAGCGACTAGCCCAGGGGTCAGTCGGTAGGCGCCGCTCAAGACGGACTCCACGGATCGCGCGAGATGCGCTCTGCGGTCGCGCATACTTCGGGCCGCCTCGGAGTCGTGTTCTGATCTGAGGGAGACGGCCAGAGCTCGAAGCTCGCCAACCTTCGATTCGATGTCCACCTGCTCGGCAGTCGTGAGAGCCGGGACGGGCACTGTGACCAAGAAATTCTTGCGGTGTGATGCGTACGAGCCCCGGTATTTTCGACCGTTCACGGCGACAAACAGGTCGACGACGGGATGCGAGAGGATCGCTTGAATCACGTCGATTGAGTAAGGGCACTCCGCCTCGGGCCTAAGCAGATAGTACGGACCGCCATCGCCCCCGCCCGGAACGACCAAGCCTTCGGAGTCGAGAGCATATTGCGGCGTCAGCGAAAGAACGCGCACGATCAGTTTCGGATCTTTCATCTTCCCGAGGGATTGGGATCTACCGAACGCCCAATAGGCGGCTCCAGGATCAGGGCTCACATTTCGGTGGTTCTCAAGTTGGCCACGATGGCGTTCAAAGTAGGCGAAAGCGAGTGGATAGCTGTCTTTCATTGCGTCGAACTGAATCACTGACGGTCGACCAGGGTTGGTCATGGCATAGGGGAAAATGACCTGGTAGTCGGGTTCCGGCTGGCCGTCGAAGAAAGCAATCTTTTGATCTCGGATGGCGGGTTTCAGGAGGCGTCGTTCTATTCGGCTGGCGACTCCGGTGTGGTCGACAAAGTCAACTACGCTCCCGTCGTCGGCGAGGGGACGAATGAAGAAATAGTCGTCCGCGCTGGTTTGGACTCCGACGAAGATCTTGACCCATCCCGGGTCACCGACCTTCGCAATTGCGTGTGCCCTGAGCTCGTCAAAGAGCGCGGTCTGTTCGGCCGTTGCAATTGGCCAGGGCGCCGCCGTAAGGAGATCTCGCTCTACCGCTTCGGCAGGATTCCCAATTCCGGACAGCCAATCGTTGACGCCCTCGACCAGCTCCAAATGGAGGGGGTCCACAGTCGCTGGACCGGTAATCAGTATGGCCACGTAAGTCGTTCGGCCGGGGAAAACTTGGGTCTCGCCAAAATGAACCATTCGCTCGATGCGGGAGCTGAGTTTCATTCGCACTGCGCTGGCAGACAGGAGATTCGTGAAGCGGTGTGGAACCACGTAGCCCAACCGCCCAGTCGGTGATAGCAAGTCGAGCGCACGCTCGATGAAGACTTGATATAGGTCGAAGTTGTTTGACTGCGGCGACTGATAGCCGGAACGAGGATCCTGCAGATACTCGAGCTGCTCCGGCAGAAAGTCGGCCATCGTCTGGATCCTGACGTACGGAGGATTGCCGATGACGGCGGAGAAGCCGGTCAACGGATAGCGGGGACCAAGCGCCGCCCGCAGGTTCAAAGGGCTCACCCGCGTTCGACGAAATGGCACTCTCGCAACGGCCGGCAGGATGGTGTCGAAATCTTCTCGGACGACTGAATTGCCGGTGACCACGTTCAAGTCGAGGTCGGGAAGCACGGCCCTCGCCGCGGCTGGGTCGAGGTAGTCGTTTCCGAGTACCGCGAGTAGAAGACTAAGTTTTGCGACCTCCACTGCCGCACCGTCGATATCGACGCCGAACAGATGACTTTGTGCCAGCCGTCCTCGCTCCTGCAAGCCAGGTTCGGCTCCGACGGCAGAAGCCGCCGCTACGATCCGGTTGAACGCGTCGATGAGGAAGACACCTGAACCGCAGGCTAAGTCGATCACCGAAAAGTCATCGGGCACGCCCGCCGAAAGAAGCGGACCCAGCGTTGAGCTTCCGATCTCACTCACCAAGAAATCGGGCGTCGAGGTGACGCCTCCCGCATGCGCTAACTCGGGTTTCTCCTCAAGAGTCACCGAACGGTCGCTCGCGATGACCACGCGCTCAGCGAGGTATTGCTCGTAGACACCAGCCAGAATTTCCGGCTCCAACACTCCGAAGGCAAATTGGGTCCGTGGCCAGTACATCTGGGCAATGACCCTGAGCAACGCAGCGTCGTCGACCGCTGTTTCCCGGAGGACCGTAAACAAGCCAGCATTGAACGTGCGGTCGGCAGATCGGAAGGCTTCGACAATCGTGTTGGCCGTGGCCGAGTCAAAGAGCTGTCGATAGTGCCCAATATTTCGATCTTCGCAGACCCTCAAAAAGAGGAGGGCATTGAGTAGTCGCTGGGTGCGCCTACCAACCTCTGCATCGCCGAGGGCTGGGTTGCCAAGAGCGACCGCCTGCGCCAACGTCTGACGCCAGTCGCGGAACTCCGACAAGAACCGAATATCGAATGGCGAATGCCCGCGCGGCGCACGCTCGTAGTCGAACAGAGATTCCAACCCCACGCCGCTAAGCGACTCGAACGAGAGAAGGCGCCACAGATCGTCAAATCTGGTCACGAACTCTTCGAACCCGAACCGACCACCAGGCATGACGGCAACATCCGCAGCGTCGCCCAAAAGAGGTGCGATCCTCGCGTCAAAAATGACCAGCTCATTGAAGTTGGTTAGGACGGCGGCCGGGAGCGAGAGCGACCAACCGTACGACCTTGCCTGAATGGCTGAATCCGAATGACTCGCGATAGGGACCGACGGTCGCTTTGCTTCAACCGGCATGACGTCTTCACCGGTGAGTCTCAACCGATAGTCCGGGCGCCCCCAAGCTCCGTCGGCGTCCTGGCCCACTCGTTCCATGATGACTTCGCTCAGCGACTGAGAAAGCCCTCCCAGGTTCCTAACGTCCCAACCAAGGGCCTCGAGAAGAGGGTCTACGAAACTGACGCGAGCCTCAGTCTCCGTGAAAGCCGAGCCAGAAGCTGTGAGCTCCGCCGCCAGCGGTCGATAGCGGTCGACCAGTTCGATCACACGGCGTAACCCCTCTTCTTTGCTGGGCCTCAAAAAGGTCATGGCCGGAGGGTATCGAGCGAGTCGCCGCACCCCGGGGACGTCCCCGGCATGTCCTCGGTGCCCGGCAGAATGGGACGGTGTCCACCATATTTGCCGCCAAAGCCGCACCAGTCGGCGACAAACTTCGCGGTGGTTATTACACCCCAGAGCCGATCGCTCGGTTCGTGGCGACATGGGTCGCGGAGGCTGGTTCGCGGCTCCTCGAGCCATCCTGCGGGAATGGAGCGATTCTGAGCTTCCTCTCTCAGCTGGGGACCGCTGAAGGAGTAGAGCTGTTCCCCGAGGAGGCGGACAAGGCGCGTCAGGCCACTGGTTCGGAAGTGCACACCAGCGACTTCTTCTCTTGGTTCACGCCTCACCGGCGCGGGCAATATGACGGAGTGGCCGGGAACCCCCCCTACATACGCTTTGGCTCGTGGGACGAGAAATATCGTTTGCCGGCTTTCGATCTCATGCGTTCCGAGGGCCTGAACCCAACTCGATTGACGAATGCTTGGCTGCCGTTTGTTGTCGCGTCTGTAGCAGCGGTGCGGGACGGAGGCAGGGTTGGACTCGTCTTGCCCGCTGAACTCTTGCAAGTTAGCTACGCTGCGGAACTTCGGGCCTATCTCATTGACCGGTGCAGCGACGTTACCGTGATCTCGTTTTCGGACCTGGTCTTTCCGGGGATCCTTCAAGAGGTCGTCCTTCTTCTCGCCGTGAAAGGAAACGGCCCCGCGTCGATCCGCACTGTAGAGGTTGCTGACGCCACCCAGCTCAACGAGGTGACTCTGGACGGGTCAGCTATTCGTGCGCCTCTTCACGAGTCAGAGAAGTGGACGAAGTACTTCATGAGTGCGACGCAGATTGAAGCTCTCCGCGAGCTCCGAACGGACGCCCGGCTCTCGCCCTTCTCTCAATATGCCACGGTGAACGTCGGAGTAGTCACTGGCCGAAATTCGTACTTCTGTCTCACTGACGAGCAGGCAACGGACCTGCAAATATCTGACTACACGATCCCGTTGCTCGCTCGTTCGGCTCAGATGTCGGGAGTCCGATTTACGACATCCGACCTCGCGGCACAGACAAATCTCGGCGCTCGAACCCGGCTGTTAGCCATAAGTCCAAGCGTCGCGAAGGGTGAGCATCCAGCGCTCGATAGCTATATCGAACTGGGCGAGCTCGAAGAGGTGCACCTCGGATACAAGTGTTCCATCCGTCAAAAGTGGTGGTCGGTGCCGTCGACTGCCGTTCCCGACGGATTCATGCTGCGGCAGATCTCCACAGTTGTGCGACTCACGGCTAATCAGGCTGGCGCGACTAGCACCGACACTGTGCACCGCGTCTTTACGCGACCAGGGGTGTCCATGGGCCGTCTCGCAGTCGTCGCGCTCAATTCGATCTCTATCGCAATGTCCGAAATCCTTGGCCGCAGCTACGGTGGCGGCCTTCTCGAGTTGGAGCCCAGCGAGGCGGCCTCGCTTCCGATTCCTAACCCGAACCTCGTCTCGGACGAACTGATCGAAACGATCGATCGATTGCTGCGCCAGGGCCTGATCTCCGAGGCGATCCATGCGGTCGACGCTGCGGTGCTCATAGAAGGCGCCGGGTTTAGCGAAGATCAGGTCAAGAGCGCGCGAGACGCATCCCACCGGCTTCTCCAGCGGCGACTGCGGCGGGGGAAGAAAGCTCTGCCGTCCAACCGCAGCTGAGCAAGCTCCGGGAGCTCAAGGCTTGTCCCGAAAAGGACCACGGTTGGCTAGTTCGAGTCGAGCGCGCAGTCGCGAGAGGTCCGCGATGTGTGCCCATGGCGTCTCGTTGGAAGATGAGCCCTCCGGCAGGCCGATCCACGCACGAAACAGCGGGAGCTGGACCCCTTCGATTCGCATACGAACTCCGAGATAGTCAATCAGCGCAACCTCGGCCGCGGTGGGTCCGAGTGAGCCCACACCTTCCGCAGCACGCCTGCACACCGGACAGAGATATCCAACAGCGGGCTCAGGTCGAGGCCGGCCACCCAGGGTGTGGGTCTCGGCCTGACAGATTGAACCCCACGCGTTGTTCGCTTGACTCCTCATGACGGTCAGCGAGCCAAGCCCGCAGAGGAGGCAGCCAGCTGCACCATCAGCGGGCGGACGAACCGCCACCGGACCATCGATCCGGGCTTTCAGGAAGGACGCAAACGCAGTTCGAAGGTCGTTCAGTTCCTTTTCGCTTAGGTGACTCCAACGTGCGACCGAAGCCGCCTCGGGATCGGCACCGAAGACGATGGTCGGCGCAAATCGTGCTGACCATCTTGCCGCCGAACCGGCCCGCGGCAGGTACTGGGTAGCCAAGCGAAGTAAGCGATCAGACCTGACCATCTCGAGGCTTTCGGTCGGCGAGAAGGCCAAGGCGTCCAGAGCACCCAGAGATGCCTCGATGACAGAGATGGCGTACTCGATCGAACCCAGCCTGCCGACTACCGCCGGGTGGGCTTGGGCCAGCTCCTCCGCTGAATGCACCCGGTCAGAACAGACGGAGCAGCGCGAGAGAGTCGTGACGATGACAGTCCCGAAGCTCGTGCTCACCTGCTCGATGACAGTCGAGCGGATCCCAATGCCGCAACCGGCACAGGCCAGCTCACCGGCCCCCAACTTTCTGAGGTTCACGCGCGACGTCGCTTCCTCGGCTTGCTCCTGCGTCCGATTCGCTCGCCACACATCCCGCGCACTCTCGGCCAGCAGTAGTCGCCGCTCTTTGCGGCGTGCCTTCCGCAGGGGCAGGCAAGCCAGGCCGCAGCTTGTATTCGCGACAACGCGATGGAGCTTGCCGCAATGACCCGGCTCTGGACGCGATCGTGCTCGATCTCTTCGGCGGTTCTCGCCGGTCGGAACAAGATCAACTCGACGGCTTGAGCACGGCGGGTGAGTTGGGTGGCAGGCATTGACGATCGTCCTCATTCGATCTGCCGACTCCTGCACGCCGGTCTGTTTTCGGCCCGAAAGCCGCAAATTCGCTGTACTACATCACCGCGATCCCAATGATTACGGTGGTCGGTTTTCGGAGAACTGTGCTGTACGTCCATAGTACTCCCATGCGAGAATGGTTCTCAATAGCGGGCACCCCGGCTCCGCGACGAAGGAGATCGTCATGACCATTCAGCACAAGACCAGCGAGAGCTTCGAGAGCCGCACGTCCTCGTTCTTGACCAACCCCAACCCGATCATCGCCACCGTCGCGAAGATCCGTGAGCTTCAGGACGACCTCACTCCGCGCCAGCGCGAGGTCCGCGACATGGGTCGCGCCCAGGTCCGCGACCTGCTCGACACCGGCGCGTTCTCGACTCGCTGAGACCCGGGACGGGACCGTCCCGGACCGTCCCGTCCCGTAACGTCCCGCCGTACACCGTAGGTGTACACAGACGGGACGGGACGGGACGGGACGGGACGGGACGGGTCGGTACGCAGGACGTTCACGGCGCGGTCGGTCGAGGCTGCAAGGCGTACACGATTTTCCTCACGGGTCGCCCGGGGATAGGGTTGGAGATCGCCCACGCCGCCTTGCCCGACATCTCAGGGGTGATGCCGTTCGCGAGCAGCCAGGCGATCGCCGACTCGTCGGTCCACTCGACCTTGATCTTCGTCGACGCACCGGCTTCGATTGCTCGAGCCCTCGGCTTCTCCATTGCGTACTTCGAGATGACCGACCTCGCGATCCTCAACATGCTTTCATCGAGGTCCGGAGCGGACGCCACACGCACCGCCCAAGCCAACTCGTGCATACGCTTGATCTCAGCCAGCACGAACGCGAACGGCGACGTGTCCCCATAGATCTCCCACTCGCCGTCAGGCCCTCGCCGCGCGAACTCACCCTGTTCGAATCGAGGGTGGCCGGCCTTGTGCAGCTCGCTCTCGATGCCGTCCTCGCAACGTTGACAGAGGGTCAGCGCTTCGTCCATCACGGCATCGCCGCAACACTCGCAGGTGACTTTCTCGACGTGCCGCACTTTCACGTAGCCGGAGTCACGCACGATCAGCTGCACTGGGGCATAGTCCGAGTCGTCAGGGACGCGGTGACCAAACATGCAGTTGATGGTGAACACGAGCGGCAGGACCTTCGGGAACTTCGAGCCTCCAGACCATTGCTTGGTCGGCCGGGGATCAAGATTGAGATCGTAGAAGCGGGAATACTTCTGCATTCCCAACATCCAGACCTTGACGATCATGGGGACGGTGAGCTTCCGACCAATCAGGCGGAGCTCTCGATCCCACCCGCGCATCCACTGACCCATCCACTCGGTGGGAGTGATCGCGTCGTGCTCCGCCTGCTCTCGACGGTCCTCTTCGCGCGCTTCTTCGCGGAGCGCGTCACGCTCCGATCTAGTGAGGCCCAAGTCGTGCCACCCGAGCTTGTCGTCCCAGCCCCAGCCGGTGAAGCCGTCGTCCCAGTCGCCGTCGTCGTCGGCCTCGTCTTCCATCTCGCCGAGATCGATCACGATCTCTTCGAGCTCGTCGTCGCTCACTTCGCTGCCTCCTCGTCATAGAGGCCAGGGATCGTGATCGTGTCGAGCTTCACGAGGGCCGCCTCCATCTCGCGCCGGATCGACGGCAAGAAGTCAGGGTCGGCCTGCATCACCGCGAGTTCGTCAGCCTTCCGCTCCCTCCCGAAAGCGACGGCGCACTCGCGAGTGCAGAACCGACCAACCGAGGAACGCCACTTGTAGAACGGGCGACCGCAGCGCTCGCATAGCTTCATCGGCTCCACCCGCATCTTGTGGTCGGGATTTCTGATGGGCGCGAGTGCCTGCCAGTCGGCGGGCAGCACGGCGCCCATCAGGCGTCCGTCCCGGGCGTCGGCGTGACCAGCTCGGGCAGGACGGTCTGAGGCGTATCGAGCGCGATGATGTTGCCGCGATAGGGCTGCTTCGTCTCGCGCGGGATCACCGCGGGGATGGGCTTCATGGCGCGATCGACGTCATTGAGGTCGATCCTGATGCCCCTCGTACCCGGGATTTTGTAGCCCGGATACAAACCACGGCTCACGTGATTGCGCACGGTCCTCGGGATGCAATTGAGGTAGCGCGCGACCATATCCACAGTGGCAAGGCGGCGATGGGGAGAGACGCCCGGAGAGCCCGGGTCGTTGATGAAGCGGATTCCGAGAGGACTCCGCCACTGGCGGTTCAGACTCTCGGGGTTGTTGTTGCAGTTGGTGCAGGCCATTTTCAGTACCGTTCTCGTGTCCGTCATTCATATGGACACACCTCGGATTTCTCCGAGGTCGGCAGCCTGGGTCTCTCTCCCTAGCCTTTGGCCTTCGTCTGACGCTTCCAGGTTCTCAAGCCTGGCCGTCGCAACGCAGTGTGAAGGACAATTGCCCTCGTTACCAAGGTTACGCGTTCGAGCTCGTCAATGCCACATGCCTTTTGACGGCTCCGGCGGTTGCTCGCGGCGTCCCGCGGGCGTAGGGCTGGCGATCGCTGCGCGTGGGTCCATTTGCCGGCTCGCGCTATTGCCGATCCGCTCCGGGGCGCTGGTCCCCGCAGGACTTAGCTCCCGAACGACTGGTACCCGCCGATCGGCTCAGGGCACTTGCCCCGCGTCCCCCTGATCTCGAACGGAAGGTCCGCGATGTGGTCCATCACGACGCGCGTCCATGACCGCAGGTCATCGGCGCTCTGCCAATCTGTGCGTGCGTTGAGTCCCGGGCCGATCCAACTCTGAGCGATCACATGAAGTCCCCGAAGCCTCCACGTTAGGCGCCGCAACTCGTTGGCCGTCTTCTCGAACTCGGAAAGAGGACGCGGTGGATCACGCTTGATCAGGCTGCGAACCTTCTCCGGCTCAGCGTGATCGGGGATCAGAATGTCGTGCGCGTACTTGCTCCGCTTCTGGTGCGCGCGCAAGGCGGCGTTGATCACGCTCGAGGCGAGCTCGCGAAACGGCTCAGGAATATCCTGCTCGTCGATAGCGGTCAGAAGTTGCGGGATCATGCGCCCGTAGTCGCCCTGCCAACCTCCTGCCGTCACACCGGCGCGGTCGAGTGCAGCACACAGGACGCGGGTCTCGTTCTCAGCCCAGACGTCCCACATCACGATCTCACCGATCAGGTAGGACAGACGAGCTTGCTCGGGGATCTCGCTCAACTGAAGCATTCCGCCACCCTACGGCCGCGTCGCCGCCGATATCACCTTGGCTGCTGGCTACTCAAATGCCGAGCAGCTTCTTCTTCGCGGCAGCAAACTCCTCGTCCGTCAGGACTCCCGCTTGGTGCAACTCGCCAAGTTTCTTGATTTCATCGGCTGCAGTAGGCGTTGCGGTGTCGGTGGACGTGATCGCGACCACCACGGGCTCCGGCTCGACCTTGTAATCGTCCGTCCACGTCAGGCCCGCCCACCAGCGCTCTCGACCGTCCTCCTGGACAATCCATCGAGGCGGGTTTTGATCGAGCGAACGGAAGGCCTTCTGAACCGCTGCGGGGTCATTGGGGTAGCCGGTGTAGTAGTCGGTCCAGCGCTCGCCGTTCCACCACCGGTGCCGGCCGTCAGCCTGTGGAGACCACCACCCATCTGCTGCGGCCCCGGCTGGCTGCTGACCGCCACTGCTAGGCGCTTGAACGACGACCACCGTCTGCGCCGACTGCGACTGATGTTCTGACATCGGGTGGCCGCACTGTTTGCAGTTCTTGCGTGCGAGGGCAGCCACGCCAAAGGTCGCAATGTTCGCCGCTCCGCGACCCATTGAACGCCCCGCGCCGGTGAAGGCGTGACCCGTGCACATCCGGCAGTCCCGGCAGCCCATCTGGACTTTCAACCTTGCCACTGCAACTCCTTCAATTGTGAAACCAGCCTCACACTAGCGAAGGGAGCTCGATCCCTCTCACCCGCCTTCGGGGAGCTTGGCGCGGCAGTAATCGAGCGTGCTCGGGTCGGCATGTCGTCGGCCAATGTCTATAGTCAGTTCTACTTTTCGGATCAGTCCCCGGGCGCGCGCGAAGCCGAGCGGTCCGGGGCTCTTTCTATTGAGGTATCGTCCGCAACGAGTAGCCTCCGGGCATGAGTGCACCGAGCGAATTGAAGTTGGCTGCCGCCGATATCCAGACTTATGCCCGCAAGATCCGACGTGACCCGAAGAGCGACGACGTGGAGAAGTGGGCGAGACGCATTGCGAGCCTCGCGGATGACCTCGAAACGATCGCCAGGAAGATCGAACGCGGCTAGGGCAGCGTCGGCGTCTCGGAATCCTCGCGGCGCATCTGCTCGAACACGGTCTCTCGTTTCGGCATCAGCCTTAGCTCCAGTTGCGCGAGTTCGCGCGAACGGCTGAGGCTGTTGGGGTGCTGGACGATCCGAACCGTCTGGACGACGCGGGCCTCACCCTGAGCGGGCTGGTTGTTGCGGCTGGGATTGCTCATGATGGGTCTCCTTCATAGGAGACCCCCGGAGCGGCGACCGGGGGCCGATGTGTGGACCAAGCCACGCCACGCACAGGCCGCTGTACTGCACAAGATAACAGTCCGAGCTGCGCTCGACTAGAGCAACTTCGGGCCGAGCGGCGATTCGGCTCTAACTCCGCGGGTACCCGGGAAGCCGGCACGCGACGCCCGGCCAGCTCGACGGAGCCGATGAGCCCAACACTGAGTCGGACCACGCCCCACTCGCTCAGGGGTACCCGGCCCCGAGCGCAGGCCCCTCGGACACCACATGATCGGGGGTCTCCCGCACCTCGGGCACGGAGAGTAGACCCGCCAGCCAAGCGGCGTCGGCCTCCGCCCGTAGGCTGGCACCGCGCTGGCCGGAGCGCTGACTTTCAGGAGCAGCTCTGGGCACGAACAAGCGCTACGCGGACGCAATCGACCGTCGAATGAACGCGCGCATCTCTGAGCGCGAGGCCGAGGGTCACGCTCCCCTATCGCTCACGCCCGAAGAGCTCGAGCTCGCTACCGAGCCACTGACTAAGACGCCCGTACCGAGGCCGGTGCGCGCTTGGGTGAGGTTCGGGCCGGTGGCGATGAAGGTTGACGCTGAGGCGGTCGCGTGGACCGGTCGGGCGGTCGCGATCAGGTGGACGATGCCAAGCGGCGCCCGACACAAAGCGTGGGTCTGGGCCTCGGCCGTCGAGCCTCGGTAAAGGCCGGTGTGAGGAAGTTATCCACAGGTTACAGGCGGAGTCCGCTTTTTAGGGGACAACTTCCCTGTAATCAAGGGTCGGAGTGTAGGGGATAACTTTGTCCACAATTGTGGACGACACGCCCACAATATGTAGTGCCGCCGCGGAGTCGGTGCCCCGATATATGGTGGCCCTGCAATGCACGAGACCCCGGAAAGCATCCGCTGACCGACTTGGGTCAACGGCCCCCCGGGGTCGCGATGTTCTTGGTAGGAACTGTCACGACTCTAAGCCCAATACGACGAACCGCGCCACTCGGCGCCGGGGAGTCGCGAAGGTCGAGCCGGTGCTGCAGAAAGCACCAAGTGAATATCAAGCTGGATGACGCCCTGGCGTCATTGAAGGACCGCACTAAGGAGAAGCTGACCCCCGCGCCGAAGGTGCTGGTCAAGGACGGCTCGTTCGACGTCGACAAGCTGCCCATCGGTGCCGAGTGGCACCGACTCACGGACGTCGTCGCCGTCGTGTTCGACCTCAAGTCGTCCACGAATCTCGAGAAGGGCCGGAAGCCGGCCAGCGTCGCTAGCATCTACGACGCCGGAGTCGGCGGAGTGGTTCGCGTGTTCAACACGCACGGTGCTGACTTCGTCGACATCCAGGGTGACGGAGGATTCGGCCTCTTCTGGGGCGACCGTCGCTACGAGCGCGCTGTGACGGCAGGCATCACGATTCGCACCTTCAGCATCGACTTCGAAGCGCAGCTCAAGGCCAAGTGGCCCGACGCACCGACGACGGGCTTTAAGGTGGGTATCGCGAGCGGGCCGGTCCTCGCGAAGAAAGTCGGGCTGGAGCGCCACCTGAACCTGCAGGAGCCGGTCTGGGCTGGGCATCCGGTCAACTACGCCGCGAAGCTGGCTCAGCAGACCGAGCCCGAACTTCTCGCGATCACCGCGTCCGTCTGGGACGCGATCGAGAACAACGACTACCTCACGTTCTCTTGCACCTGCAACGGCGGCCCGAAGCTCCTCTGGGAGAGCGCGACCTTCGACAAGATCCCCGACGAAGAGCGCTACGGCCAGACGATCGAAAACCACTGGTGCAAGGTCCACGGCGAGGAATACTGCAATGCAATCCTCGACGGCGAAACGAAGCGCAGCGTCGTCGAGGCACAGCGGCATGCTCGTACCCTCCTGGGTTACGGCAGCCCGCAGTTGATCACCCTCCGCAAGTCTCGGGACCAGTTGCGGGCTTCCCTGGCTGAGGAGCGCCGCAGCGCTAACGCGGAGGCCCTGGTCGCCCGGTTGCTGCGGAGCTAGGGATGTTTGCCCGGAGCAGGGAAGCCGCGACAGCGATGAGCGAGCGTTTGCTCAAAGAGCGTTTGCTTCGCGAAGTTCGCGAGGAACTCGTGCGCGCGGACGGCAAGGCTTCTCTGCTCCTGGCGGCGGCCAGCGTCGTGATCGCCGCGGTTCTGTCCGCGATGTTGGCAGGGTCCTGGGATCCGCGCCTCCTCGACGATCGAATTGAATGGCTCTGGTGGCTGGGCGCTGCGTTCGGCGTGCTCGGCTTCGTGGGTCTGGGCTATGCGGTGATTCCGCGCACCAAGTTCCGCGGCATCCGCACCCCTTCCATAATCGCCTTCTATGGCGATATCGTCGCCGCGCCCGCCGACGAACTAGACAGTTTGCTCGCCTCGACCGCGGCGATGGGCGACGCCGCCCTATCAGACCAGCTTGTGATCAATTCCGGGATCGTTAGACGGAAGTACCTGGGCATCAAGGCAGGCATGTGGGCCTACGCGGGGTCCGCTGTCTTGGCGTCGATCGCGATGCTCGTGAACTACCTGGTTCTCGTCCAGGCGCCCTAGGTATCTATCGCCTAGATCCCAGCCAGCCGACTGGCGTCTAGGACTGTGAGGGCGCCTTCCGAGCGGCAGTGACAGCAGCGAAGTAGCGACTCGATTCAGGGAGCCACGCGAGCACCATGCCAGTGACGATCGCGACCGTCGCGGCAATGGAGATCGGATCGAGCCGTCCCGCGAAGGTCAGGAGGAGGAGGAAGGCCGCGATGACAGACAAGAAGATGCGAGCGGGGCCGTAACCCCGCAACACTGCGAAGGCGATGTAGACGCGAAGGGCTAAGCCAACGACTCCTCCGACGGTCGATGTGAGAAGCACGGTCGAGGCCACAGTCGACAGGTACGAGGTCAGGGACACGATGTCTAGGACGAGGGAGAGAGCCGCAATCGCCGATCCACCGATGATGAACCAGAACGCGACCCACACGAGTGTCGGCGGCTTGATCTTGGTCTGCAGCGGCCCTCGGAAGAAGCCAGTCGGTTGAGGCTTCACGGGAGTTGGCGTCTGCTGCGTCATAGCCCGAAGGTACCGGGGTGAAACGAATCTGAGGATCACCCATTCGGGGGTTAGAGCAGGGTCGGCCCGCTCGGGTCCGAGTCCCAGCCCGCGTCTTCAATCGGCTTCCGGTTGATGATCAGCATGTCGCCCATCTTCCACAGGCTGAACCCGTCGAGGTCGATCCCTCGGTAGGGGCCGTGGCCGTGCCAGCGCCTGTCGATGCCGTAGTCGCGGATCAAGATCAGCGTCCGAGTGTGCAGGAGGCCGAACCCGAGAGCGTTCGCGCGCCGAGTCATCATGTAGCTGTGACTGCCGTCCTTCGACGTTCTCCACGGCGCGGTCGCGAGGTACTCGCGCGCGGCATCCACCAGCCACGGGGGTGCGGCGGGGTCGTATTGGTCGGGAAAGGTGGCGTCGGTCACCAGGTACTCCTCCGGTCGGTAGAGCCGACCCAGGGAGCCGACTACTCGGCTTTCGCGGTCCTCATCCGGTGCGAGGCGCGAACATCTGACAGCGCCGCGGTGACCACAGCGTCCCGACCCTGCGCGAGGTGCTGGTACCGCATCGCCGCCGCACTGGTCGAGTGCCCAAGCCGGTTCATCAGCTCGGGGAGAGTCGCGCCGATCTGCGCGGCGTAGACAGCGGCGGTGTGCCGGAGGTCGTGGAACCGCAGATCGGGCCGACCGGCCTTCTCGCGTGCCTTGAAGTAGGTCTTCGCGAGTGTCGAGGGCATCATCCACTTGTTGGGATCCGCTGCGGAGGGGAATAGCAGCGCCTCCGGCCCGATCGAGACGTTCGCCAGGTGCTTCTTCACCATCGGCATCAGGTCGAGCGGAATACCGACGTCACGGATGCCCGCATCCGACTTCGGAGGCTTCGGGATGATCTCGCTCCACGCGGGCCGGTCCGGAGTCCTCGGGTGCGTCACCAACACCGCCGATCGCCTGATGCGGAGAACGCCGTCTTTGGTGTCCACGTCCTTGCGGCGCAACTCGATCAGCTCGCCGTACCGGAGCCCGCACCACGCGGCCAGCTGCACAAGCAGTTGGAGACGTTCGGGCATCGCCTCAGTGATCGTCACGAGCTCGTCCAGCGTGGCCGGGTGGATTACGTGCCGTCGAGGCGTCTGCCCGGCGCCCTTGATGCGGGCCGGGTTGATCGCGAGGTGGCCGTCATCAACAGCAGTGTTCAGGATCGCGCGGAACAGGCTGTAGGCCTGCGATCGACGGGTGGGGCGACCCTTTGCCGTCTTCCTATACCAGTCGTCCACGTCCTCGCGCTCGATCAGGTGCACCGGGCGGTTCTCAAAGGTCGGGAGAATGAAGCGGCTCAGGATGTCGTCGTAGAGCGCCGTCGTGCGCGGCGAAAGCGGCTCACCCCGAACAAGACGGTTCTCGAGCCAGCGCTTCGAGTAGTCACCGAAAGAGATGCTCACGGAAGCGCGGCTCTTGCTGGTCGACCAACTCCCGGTGTTGATGTCCACGACCTGCTGGGCAAGCCAGGCATCCGCGTATTTCTTCGCCGGAAAAACCTTGGTCTTCAGGACACCCTCGTGGCTAATCCGAGCCTGCCAGCTCTGCTTTCGCATGATCTTCCGCCGCTGCTTGGGTGGTTTGTCAGCGTCTCGCGGGTCATAGTCGTAGAGCTGTCGAGTCGAGCCTGTGGCCGATCTACCCATGCGCAGTGCCCTCTCGCCGCTCGTGCCCTCTATGTGCCCTTTTCAGTTTACCTCAGACGCCTCTAAATGCACCCAAATGCCACCCAGAAAGTGGCTACTGAACAGGGATTTTCCGGTGTTTGCGGGCATCTCTAGACTACCGTGGATTCTATTTCAAATCCTGTTACCCCGACCACGAGATCTGGTCGTACCTACTTGCCGCTGCCCTTCGCGCAGGTCTGTTCCGCGGCCGTCTGGCCGGTCACCGAGCTTGGCAACGCGGTCAGCGCGACCGGCGCCGCCGTCGCCGGAGCGGCGCTGGGGGTGATGCCGCGCTTCTCCTTGCCCGGAGCAGCGCTCCCGCCGGCCGTGGCGCTGGGGGTCGGCGTGGCGGTCGGCGCGACCGTCGGCGCGACCGTGGGCGTCGTGGAGACGATGGATCCCCGACCGGTGTTGCCGGTGAGCGTCACGGCCAGGTCCTTGACGAGGGCGTTATTGACCGCGGCATCCGTCGAGGCGACCGGGACCACGCGATTCGGGTAGAGCGGACTCGTGGTGGTGGGGTACTGCACCATCACGATGTTCTCGAGCGGGATGCTCTTGAGAGCGAGCGCAATGCTCACCATCGTGTCCACGCGCGCCAGCGTGTCGGAGAGTTGCATGTTCTGCGCAGCCGCCGTCGCAAGTCCGTAGAGCTGCAGCGGGTTCTTCAGCACGCCCTCGCTCTCGATCTTGCGCGCCAGGGCCGAGAGGAAGACCTGCTGGCTGCTGATGCGTCCGAGGTCGCTGCCGTCGCCGACGCCGTGCCGGCTCCGTACGAAGGCGAGCGCCTGGGATCCCTGCAGCGTGTGCTCACCGGCCGAGAGCACCAGGCCGACGTAGGGGTCATTGATCGAGTTGGCGACGCACACCGTCACTCCGCCGACCGCGTTCGACATCGCGGCGACCCCGTCGAAGCTGATGGATGCGGCATACGGGATGGTCGTCCCGGTGAGCTTCTCGATCGTCAGCACCGGGCACGCCAAACCGCCACGCGCGAGCGAGGAGTTGAGCATCCGATTCGCTGACGCCGGGTAGTAGCCGCCGTTCGCGGCCGGGCACGGCGGCAGGTTGAGGATCAGGTCGCGCGGAAAGCTGACGATCATCGCGCTGCGGTGATCCTGCGCGATGTGCAGCAGGATCGTCACGTCGTTGTTGCCCGCCCCGGAGCTGGCCGCCTGGTCGGCCTTGTTCGAGAACTGCCCGCCCTGTCCGGTGCGGGTATCCGTGCCGACCAGCAACAGGTTGACGCCGCCCGTGATGGCGTCGATGCCGGGAGGTGCGGTCGCGCCGCTCTCGTGCTGCAGGTGGACCGTCGACGTCTGCACGGTGCTGGCCAGCCGGGTCACCGCGATCGCGGCGATCGAGACGGAGCTCACCAGCACGACGGCGACGGCGATCGCCACGGTGCGGAGGGCGATCAACCACGCGTGGGATCGACGCTGGCGACCGTGCCGCGCGACGGTCGGGAGCCCGGATGCGCGGGCCATTCAGCTGAAATCGCTGTCGGGGGCAGCGCCGTAGCTGAAGTCGAGGCGCGGACGACGACCGCGGTTGAGCACGCCGCCGCTCTCTTCGAGGTAACAGGCGCCGCACAGGGGCTCGTAGCTCACCTCTCGTGCACCGTCGATCGCGACCTGGTCGCCGTCGAACACGAAGACGCCGTCGACCTTGCGGGCGTTGAACATCGCCTTGCGGCCGCAACGGCAGATCGTCTTCAGTTCCTCGAGGGAGTGGGCGATCTCGAGCAGGCGGCGGCTCCCGGGAAAGGCGACGGTCTGAAAGTCGGTGCGGATGCCGTATGCCAGCACCGGGACGTCCTCCTCGATCGCGATGCGCAGCAGGTCGTCGACCTGACCCTCGCTGAGGAACTGCGCCTCGTCGACCAGGAAGCACGAGACATCCCGATCCGACGCCCGGATCAACGCCGCGCGCTGCCGCGTGAAGAGCGCGAGGACGTCCTCGTCGGGGGTGATCGTGAAGTTGACGGGACGCGACGCGCCCAGGCGAGACACGATCGCGTTGTCGCCGCGGGAGTCGATCGCCGGCTTCGCGAGCAGCACCCGCTGGTCGCGCTCCTCGTAGTTGTATGCGGCCTGCAGCAGAGCCGTGCTCTTGCCGCTGTTCATCGCGCCGTAGCGGAAGTAGAGCTTTGCCACGTCAGCACCCGCCCACTACTCGAGGAACCCGTCCTCGGCGGCGCGGCGCATGAGATCGGCCTTCTTGCTCGCCGGGCGGCCGATCTTCGCGTACTTCTCGCGCACCCGTCGCAGGTAGGTCTTCGCCGTCTCGTACTGCACGTTCATGCGGCCAGCGACCTCGGTGGTGCTCAGGCCAGAGACATAGAGCCGGAACGCCTCCTGCTCGCCGGGGCTGAGCTTCGGACGCAGCTGCGGGGCGGCTCCGGCCGGGAGCGGGCGCCACGGATGCGGGTGCCCGCCGTCGCTCTCCATGCCCATGATCTCGCGCGCGGCACCCATCACCTGCGACATCGGCAGCGACTTCGAAAGGAAGGTCGCGGCTCCGGCGGCCAGCGCGCGCTCGCGGGCCTCATCGGTGTCGACGCTCGACAGCACGATGACCTTGGCTCCGGCGGCGCGGCAGGTGCGCACCCGGGCCTCGATCGAGACGGCCTCCTTGAGCTGGAAGTCGATGAAGACCAGCTCGGTCGGGAAAGCGGGGCTGTGCACGAGCTGCAGCCAGCTCGGGGCGGAGAGGACGAGGTCGAAGTCGTGTGCGTGCTGCCCGATCCAGCTGCTGAGGCTGTCGAGCAGCACCTCGTGGTCGTCGAGGATCGCGAGGCGCACGCGGTGGGCGGGGACTGTGGCGGCGTGCTCGTGCTCCACGCCCGGCGCCCACGACGTCGAGGTCATGGGGTGGTCGGTGACACTCATGAGATAACCCTAAGCGAATGGGGTACATCCGACCCGGATGCGGGGCGCAGAGATCGTTGCGCGTCGGATCAGCGATCAGAACAGCGTGGGCTGGATTTGCGCCGCCGCGACCGGACCGAGCTCGGCTGCGATCAGCCCGCGACGCTCCCCCCGCAAGCCCCCGATAGCCCGGACGATCCCGGTGGCCGGATCGAGTCTCGGGGGACGATCCAGCCCGTGGGCGCGCAGCAGCGGCAGCACCCGCGCGGCCAGCCACCGGCGGTACTCCTTCGGCGCGGAGGAGCCGTCGCGGTACATGTCGGCGTAGCGCCCGACGAGATCCATACGGGCGCTGATCAGCGCCCTGCATCGCTCCCCTGACGTACTTCCACCCACGGTCGCTGAGGAAACGGTGGTCGGCGCTGGCCACGATCTCGGTCCCGTCGCCGAGGGTGATTCGATATGGACTGCAACCCCGATGCGGGTTGATCGTCCAGCCGAACGGCAGCGCATTCGCCGTGCCGGGCACGTGATTCAGCGCGGTCTTCGCGAGCACCTCGTGGAACGTGATGCCGGCGAACTCGGGGGTCTGCACCGAGCGCACCAGCGAACTCAGCTTGACCAGCTCGGGCAGCGCATCACCCTGCTCGACCTCGATTTTTTTCCCGCTCCATCGCATCCCCTCACTGGAACACATGTTCGAATGTCCGTCAAGCCGAGTAGCACAGCGGTGGTGGCTCGCCGCAAACGGCGACGCGAGTGACGGCATCCGGGTGACGATTGCGAAGAAGGGCGACGATCACCCGAGCGTCACCTACGATCTACCGGCAGAAGCCGCGGGGCTGACCGGAGCTAGGCGCTCGGAGGCACCGGCGCGGGGAGCTCGAGCACCTTCGCTGTGCGAGCAAGCGTCTTCCGGGCCTTCGCCTCGTCGTCGGCGAGCAGGGTGCCGTAGCTCGGGACCATTTTCTTGAGCTGCGTCTTCCAGCCCGCGAGGCGGTCCGGGAAGCACTTGGCGAGCACGTCGAGCATGATCGGGACCGCCGTCGAGGCGCCGGGCGAAGCGCCGAGGAGTCCGGCGATCGAGCCGTCGGCCGAGCTGACCACCTCGGTACCGAACTGGATCACGGCCTTGCCGTTGGCATCCCGTTTCATGATCTGCACGCGCTGGCCCGCCGTCTCGAGGCGCCAGTCGCCCGCTTTCGCGTTCGGCGCGAACTGCTGCAGAGCGGCGAGCTTCTTTTTCGGGCCGGCGAGCAGTTCGCCGATCAGGTAGCCGACGAGCGAGAGGTTGGTGAGACCGGCACCGATCATCGTGCCGATGTTGTGCGGGCGGATCGAGCCGAACAGGTCGAACCAGGATCCGGTCTTGAGGAACTTCGGCGTGAACCCGGCGTACGGACCGAACAACAAGCTGACCTTGCCGTCGACGACGCGGGTGTCGAGGTGCGGAACAGACATCGGAGGCGAGCCGACGGCGGCCCTGCCGTAGACCTTCGCCTGGTGACGGGCCACGACGGCCGGGTCGTCGGTGCGGAGCCACAGCCCGCTGATCGGGAAGCCGCCGTAGCCGCGGATCTCTTTGATGCCCGACTTCTGCAGCAGCGTGAGCGCCGCACCACCGGCGCCGACGAACACGAAACGCGCCGTCAGCTCAATGGTCGTGCCGCCGATCTCGTGCCGCATGCCGATGTGCCAGAGCCCGTCGCGCTTCTTCACGAGGCGCGTGACCGTGTGCTCGAGCTTCAGCTTGGCGCCCGACTTGACGAGCCCGTTGATGAGCAGGTGGGTCAGCGATCCGAAGTCGATGTCGGTGCCCGCGGTGATGCGGGTCGCGGCGATCGGCTCGGCCTTGCGGCGACCCGTGATGAGCAGCGGCGCCCAGGAGCGGATGACCTTCGGGTCGTCGCTGAACTCCATGCCCTGGAAGAGCGGATGGCCCTGCAACGCCTCGTGACGCTTCCGGAGGTAGGCGACGTTGTCCTCTCCCCAGACAAAGCTCATGTGCGGCACGGGGTTGATGAAACGCTCCGGCTCGGGCAGCAGACCCTCGCCGACGAGGTACGACCAGAACTGACGCGAGACCTGGAACTGCTCGTTCACCTTGACGGCCTGTGTGACGTCGATCGTGCCGTCGGCCTTCTCGGGCGTGTAGTTGAGCTCGCACAGCGCCGAGTGGCCGGTGCCAGCGTTGTTCCACGGGTTCGAGCTTTCGAGGGCGACATCGCCGAGCCGCTCGAGGATTGTGACCGTCCAGTCGGGCTGCAGCTGGTGGAGCAGGGAACCGAGCGTCGCGCTCATGATCCCGCCCCCGATGAGGACGACGTCGATCGGTTTGCTCACGCCCCCATTCTAAGCGGGCTAGAGGCCCAGCTTGATGAGGGCGGCATCCATCTCGACCGCCATATGTGCGTAGCCGGCGTCATTCGGGTGGAGGCCGTCGTCGGCCATCCACTCGGGATGGTGCTCGATCCAGTGCGAGGCTCCGGGGATGTAGTCGGCGCCGATCGCGGTCGCCTCGTCGTGTACCCAGCCGATGATGACGCCCAGCGACTTCGGCCGGTCGTCGGTGTACCAGAACGGCTCGACCACGATGAAGCGCGCGTCCGGCAGGTCGTTCTTGAGGCCTGCGAGGTCGCCGATGATCGCGGCGTAGATCTGCTTCTTGGCGCCCGCGTAACTGAAGTTGTCGTTCAGACCCATCGTGACGAAGACGATGTCCGGATGCTGCGCCACGATGAGCGCCGGCTCGTCGACGCCGAACGCCTCCCGGTTGTTCACGAAGCCGAGCCCGTTGACGCTCGGGTTGAACTCGTTCCAGCCGCGCTGCTCGCCGACGATCGTGGACCAGCGCTTGCTCGGATCGCTCGCGCCGATGCCCAGCGTGTACGAGTCGCCGTAGAACGCGACGACCGGGGCGCCGGGAGTGCTGGTGGGGGTCATGTTCGCCTCCTGGGCCTGGCTCTTCTGGCTCTGACTCTTCTGGGTCTGACTCTCTGCGCAACCTGCGAGCGCGGCGAGCAGCAGGGCGGCTCCCACGATGGCACGAAATCTCTTGGTTCGGAGAGGCCCAGCGTTCCGGTGGCACCCGCAAGACAGGGTGAATACCGCCTCACGGCGAGGCGCCGCACACCTCCTGGCGAGCGCATCTACCCTGGCCAGGTCATCACACCTGACGAGCGCACCAAACCCCCGCGAAGACGGCTCCCGCGGTGAGCCGCTAGACGACAGTGGCAGCCGGAGCGGACGCCGACGCCGACGCGAGCTTCGCGGCCGCGAGCTCGGCAATCTGCACGGCGTTGAGAGCCGCGCCCTTGCGCAGGTTGTCGTTCGAGATGAAGAGTGCGAGTCCGCGGTTGCCGGGCACGCCCTCGTCGTGCCGGATGCGGCCCACGAGGCTCGGGTCGATGCCGGCCGCGTCGAGGGGCGTCGGCACGTCCATCAACTGAACGCCCGGGGCATCCGCCAGCAGCTCGCGCGCGCGCGCAGGCGTCAGGGCCGACGAGAACTCGGCGTTGATCGCGAGCGAATGCCCGGTGAAGACCGGCACGCGCACGCAGATGCCGCTCACGAGCAGCTCCGGCAGCTCGAGGATCTTGCGGCTCTCGTTGCGGAGCTTCTTCTCTTCGTCGGTCTCGCCGAGGCCGTCCTCGACGAGATTGCCGGCGAACGGCAGCACGTTGAAAGCGATGTTCTTGACGAACTTGTTCGGCGCGGGCATGGTGACCGCGTGGCCGTCCTGCACGAGGCCGATGGCATTCTGCGAGACCGCGGATGCCGCCTGCTCGAGCAGCTCCTCGCCTCCGGCGAGGCCCGCGCCCGACACGGCCTGGTAGGTGCTCACGATGAGGCGCTGGAGGCCGGCCTCGGCATCCAGCACCTTGAGCACCGGCATCGCGGCCATGGTCGTGCAGTTCGGGTTGGCGATGATGCCTTTGACCGCGTCATCGATCGCGTGCGGGTTGACCTCGCTGACGACGAGAGGCACCTCGGGATCCATGCGCCAGGCGCTCGAGTTGTCGATCACGAGCACGCCGGCCGCGGCGAAGCGCGGAGCCTGGATCTTCGACATCGTGGCGCCGGCGGAGAAGATCGCCATGTCGAGCCCACTCGGGTCGGCGAGCGCGGTGTCTTCGACGACGATGTGGTCACCGCGGAACGGGATCGTCGTACCCGCGCTGCGCGCGCTGGCGAAAAATCGGATCTCGCTGATCGGGAAGTCGCGCTCCTCGAGGAGGCGGCGTACGACGGCGCCGACCTGACCGGTGGCGCCGACGACGCCGAGACGGACTCTGTTACTGGTGCTCATAGCCTGGAATCCTACCCAAGACCGCGTAGCGTGACCGGCATGGGCACCCCGGATGCAGTGGTCGTCGGAGCAGGCCCCAACGGCCTCGCCGCCGCGGTCACGCTCGCTCGTGCCGGTCTCGCCGTTGAGGTCTTCGAGCGCGCGCCCACGGTCGGTGGCGGGGCGCGGACGGCGGCGACCACGCTGCCCGGGTATCTGCACGATCTCGGGTCGGCGGTGCATCCGATGGCGCTCGCGTCACCGTTCTTCCGCGCGTTCGGTGTCGAGTCGCGGGTCGACTTCGTGGTGCCTGAGCTGTCCTTCGCGCACGTGCTTGGGCCGGAGTCGGTGGGGCTCGCCTGGCACAGCCTCGACGCCACCATCGAGGGGCTCGGTCGCGATGGCCACGCCTGGGCTTCGCTCCTGGGCCCGTTGGCCGCGCATCCGGATGCTCTGCTCGACACCATCGGCGACACCCTGGTGCGCCTGCCTCCCCACCCGCTGCTCCTCGCGCGGTTCGGGCTGCGGGCGCTCGAGCAGGGCTCCCCCGCGTGGAACCTGCGCTTCCGCGACCAGACCGCCCGCGCGATGATCGCGGGACTCGCGGCCCATGCGAGCGGGCGGATGCCGCATCCCGTGCGCGCGGGAGCCGGACTCGTTCTCGGCGCGCTCGCCCACGCCCGCGGCTGGCCGATTCCCGTCGGCGGGAGCCAAGCCATCAGCGACGCCCTGGCCGCCGACCTGCTCGCCCACGGCGGCGTGATCCACCTGGATCACGAGGTGCGGGATCTGCGCGAGCTGCCGCCGACCCGCGCCACCCTGCTGGACGTCTCCGCGCCGATCGCCGCCCGGATCTCGGGAGAGCGGCTCACGGGCGCCGCCCGACGTCGGCTGCAGCGCGTGCGATTCGGCAACGCCTCGTTTCGGCTCGATCTGGCGACGAGCGCGCCGATCCCGTGGCGGGATGAGCGGCTCAGCCGTGCCGGCACGGTGCACCTGGGCGGCACACGTGCCGAGATCGCCGCGGCGGAGCGGGCGACCGGGGGCTCGCGCGGCGTGCTGCCGCGGCATCCCTTCGTGCTGCTCTCCCAGCCGACCCTCTTCGACTCGACACGTGCCCCGAGCGGTATGCACACGGTCTGGGCCTACACGCACGTGCCCGCTGGCTCAGCGGTCGACGCCTCGGAGGCGATCCTCTCTACGATCCAGGCCGCGGCACCCGGATTCCGCGACACGATCGTCGCGCGGCACTCGCGCACGGCGCAGCAGCTCGAGTTCGAGAATCCGAGTCTGGTCGGCGGCGACATCACCGGTGGCGTCAACGATCTGCGGCAGACGATCGCCCGGCCGCGTGCGGTCGACCCCTGGCGGATCGGCGACGGCGTCTACCTCGCGTCGTCATCCGCGACTCCCGGCCCGGGCGTCAACGGTCTGGCCGGATGGCGCGCCGCCCTCGCCGCGCTCCGCCACGAGTTCGGCCTTCCCGGGCCCGCCCTCGGCCCGACGTAGCTCGGCGCTAGCGGCCGGTGCCGCCGTGGACGGTCGCGACCTCGTCGGCGTCCAGGCCGAATGCGGTGTGCACGACGCGCATCGCCTCGTGCAGGGTGTCGGCGCGGGTGACGACCGAGATGCGGATCTCGCTGGTCGAGATCATCTCGATGTTGATCCCGGCATCCGACAGCGCTCGGAACAGCTGCGCCGAGACGCCCGCGCTGGTGCGCATGCCGGCGCCGACGACTGCGAGCTTGCCGATCTGGTCGTCGTACTGCAGCGACGAGAAACCGACCTCGGGCTGGGCCGCACGCAGGGCCGTCAGCACCTTCTCCCCCTCGCCCTTGGGCAGGGTGAACGAGATGTCGGTCAGGCCGGTGACGGCCGCCGAGACGTTCTGCACGATCATGTCGATGTTGGCGCCGGTCTTCGCGACGATCGCGAAGATATCGGCCGCTTTGCCGGGCACGTCGGGAACGCCGACGACCGTGATCTTCGCCTCGTTCAGGTCGCCAGCGACGCCGGTGATGATGGGCTCTTCCATGGCGGAGCCTTCCTGGGTCTGAGGGATGCGGTCGGCGGTGACCCAGGTGCCCTCGTTGTTGTTGAACGACGAACGGACATGCAGTTTCACGCCATGACGACGGGCATATTCCACCGCGCGAATGTAGAGCACCTTCGCCCCCGCGGCTGCGAGCTCCAGCATCTCCTCGCTGGTGACGGAGTCGATTTTGTGCGCGCGGGGCACGATCCGGGGATCGGCCGTGAAGACGCCGTCGACGTCCGTGTAGATCTCGCAGACGTCGGCACCGAGGGCGGCGGCGAGCGCGACGGCCGTCGTGTCAGAGCCTCCGCGTCCGAGCGTAGTGATGTCTTTGCTGTCGCGGTTGAAGCCCTGGAATCCGGCGACGATCGTGATCGCGCCCTCGTCGAGCGCCTCGCGGAGCCGCACCGGGGTGACGTCGACGATGCGAGCAGAGCCGTGGCGGGCATCCGTGATCATGCCGGCCTGACTGCCGGTGTAGCTGCGGGCCTCGACGCCCATGCTCTTGATCGCCATCGCCAGGAGCGCCATCGAGATGCGCTCGCCGGTCGTGAGCAGCATGTCGAGTTCACGCGCGTCCGGGATCGGGGTGACCTGGTGCGCGAGGTCGAGCAGGTCGTCGGTCGTGTCGCCCATCGCGCTGACGGCGACGACGACCTCGTTGCCGGCCTTGCGCGTCTCGACGATGCGCGTGGCGACCCGCTTAATGCTCTCGGCGTCCGCGACGGACGAGCCGCCGTACTTCTGGACGATGAGACTCACCCCCCTAGATTACCGGGGGCCCAGGAGCGGGGTACGGCGCGGAGCTACTGCGTACTACTGCGTGCGCTCGGCCGCGTCGTCGGCTCGCGAGGCCAGGAACGCCTCGATGAACTCGGCCGTGTCCTCCCAGCCCTCGACCGCGAAGGTGGGGACGCCGAGGGCCTTCACCGGGTAGTCGTTGCCGTCAGGATCGAGCCGGTCGCCGACGAAGAGCATCTCGTCGATCGGGATCTCCGTGAGCGCCGCCAACCGGTTCATGCCGTAGGCCTTATCGATCCCGACCCGCGTGATGTCGATGCTCGTGGAGCCCCCCGACCGCACCTCGAGCTGCGGTAGCAGGGCCTGCACGGCGGCGCGCAGCGAGTTCTTCTTCTCGCCCGTCGGGTCCCATGCCTTCTTGGCGTCGACCGGAGCCTGCTGGCCGAGCGCCGAGAAGGTGATCTGCGATCCGCGATCCTCGAGGATCGGGCCCCAGGTGTCGTCGGCCCACAGCCCGAGCCGCCTGGCCTCCTCCTCGACCGCGCGCAGCGCCGCCTTCTTCTCGTCGGCGGTGAGGTTCTCGGCGTACTGCTGGTGCCAGAACGCTTCGCGCGGGTTGTCGCCCACGTAGCGGTAGTACTGGGTGCCGCAGGTGGGCATGAGGTGCAGGCGACCGAGCGCCTCGGGATTGTCGAGCGGCAGGTTGTTGACCAGCTGGCTCTGGAACTGCGCGAAATTGCCACCCGAGATCACGCACACCTCGACGGCGTCGAGCAGCCGCACCAGGAGCCGCGCCATCCGAGGATCGACCGGGGACTTCGAGGGGGCGAGGGTGTCGTCGAGGTCGAAGGCAACCAGCTGAGGGGGTGTCGTCACCCAGTCAGTGTGCCAGACCCGGTGCGAGACCTGATCGGAGGGTTAGGGTGTCGGCATGACGGAGGAACGAGCCGGGTGGGGCGCCGAAAGCTCTCTGACGGTGACCTGGAACGACCCGAAGTCCGCCCTCGCTCTGGTGCAGACGATGAGCGGACTCGACTACCTGCGCGGCATGGCCTCGGGCGCGCTGCCGCTGCCACCTTTCGTCATGCTGCTCGGCATGGGCATCACTTCGGTCGAGGACGGCGAGGTCACCTTCACCCTGCAACCACACGCGAGCCACTACAACCCGATCGGCGTGGTCCATGGCGGGGTGCTCTCGACCGCGCTGGACACGGTCGCCGGCTGCGCCGTGCACTCGACGCTCGAGCCCGGCTGGGGCTACACCTCGATCGACCTCAACGTGAGCTTTCTGCGGGGGGTGACGCTCGACTCGGGGCTCATCACCTTCACCGGTCGCGTCATCAAGCGCGGGCGACGGGTGATGTTCACGACCGCCGAAGGGGCGGATGCCGCGGGCGACCTGGTCGCGACGGCGACAAGCTCGCTGCTCGTGATTGAACCGCCCCGGGGATAGCTCTGGTCGAGCAGGGGGCGAGCGGCTGGGCGATCGGGCGGCCGACCACCGCAACCGGGTCGGCGCGGTCCGGCACGGGCGGGCTCAGGCTTCGACGACCCGCCGACCCTCGAAAGCGCGCCCGAGGGTGACCTCGTCGGCGTACTCGAGGTCGCCGCCGACCGGGAGCCCGGAGGCGAGCCGTGTGACGCGCAAGCCGGGCTGCACCAGCAGCCGCGCCAGGTAGGTGGCCGTCGCCTCCCCCTCGAGGTTCGGGTCGGTGGCGATGATGACCTCGGTGACCGTGGCATCCGCGAGTCGTTTCACGAGCTGCGTGAAGCGGAGCTCGTTGGGGCCGATCCCGTCAATCGGGCTGAGAGCGCCGCCGAGCACGTGATAGAGGCCGCGGAACTCGCGGGTGCGCTCGACCGCCGCGACGTCCTTCGCCTCTTCGACGACGCAGATGATGGCCTGATTGCGGCGGACGTCACGGCAGATCGTGCAGGTGTCCTGCTCGCTAACGTTGCCGCAGATGGAGCAGAAGCGCACCTTCTCGCGCACATCCATCAGGATCTGCGCGAGGCGGGTGGTGTCGAAGCTCTGCGTCTGCAGGATGTGAAATGCGATCCGCTGCGCCGACTTCGGCCCGATGCCAGGCAGCCGACCGAGTTCGTCGATGAGTTCCTGGACGATGCCCTCGTACACGCGCTACTCCGCGCTTCCGGGCGCCGACGGCGGGTTGCCCGGATCGAGCGGAACGGGCACGTCGCGCGGGGCCAGGTTCTGCTCCTCGATGAAGCTGGCGCCGAGCAGTTCGCGCACGACGGCTTCCCCGTAGCGCGCGGATGCCTTCGGCTGGCCGCGGCGTGGAGCCGTCGGCGCGGGCGCGGAGGAGACCTTCGCCGGCGCGGTGCGAGCGGCGGCCCGCGGCGCAGGAACTACGGCCTCGACGACCGGCTCCGGCTCCTCGGCCGGTGGCTCGAATGGCGGTTCCGGCTCGTCGGCGGGCGGTGCCTCGTCGACGGGAGCGGATCCCGGGATCACGGCGACGTTCCAACCGTTCGAGGATGCCGGGGTGCGGGCAGGGGGCGTCGCTGCCGCGGTGGGGGCGGCCGCGATGGGGGCGGCCGCGGCATCCACCCGCGCCACGTATTTGACCCGGATGCCCAGCACGGTGTTGATCGCCGTGCGCAGAGTCTCGCTCACGCTGTCGCCCGAAATCGGGCGGTCCTTGAAGTTGGTGACGTCGGTCTCGCTCGGAAACGAGAGCGTCAGCACATCGCCGTCGAGAACCCGCGGGGTCGCCGTGTAGACGACCATCCAGGCGGTGCGTTTGGCCTTCTGCACGACCTCGAGGATCTCGGGCCAGCCGTCCTTGAGCTGCGACAGCGTGACTGCGGCGGCAGCTTCGGCGACGACGGGATCGGCAGGGATCGGCTCGGGCGCGGGGTGACCAGCCCACTCGGGCGCGGACTCGGGCGTCGGGCCCGACTGCTGGGCGGGAGGCGTCTCGCGAACGGGCGCCTGAGCCCTCGGTTCGGGAGCGCTGGCGGGCACGGCGGGCGTGGACGGCGCAGTGACAGCCGCCGCCGGTGCGGACGCCGTTACCGAGTCGTCGGCGATGTTCATGCGGCGTTCGAGTCGCTCGACGCGCGCGAGTGATCCGCGATCGCTGTCGTCGGCGGCCGGGACGAGCAGCCGCGCCACCATGAGCTCGAGATGCAGCCGCGGCGAAGTCGCGCCCGTCATCTCGGTGAGCGAGCTGTTGACGACATCGGCGGCCCGGGAGAGTTCGGCCGCGCCGAAGGCGACGGACGCCACACTCATCCGGTCCAGCTCGTCCTGTGGTGTGCCGCGCAACACTGCCGCGGCCCCGTCACGCGTGGCGGCCACGACGATGAGGTCGCGGAGGCGCTCCAGCAAATCCTCGACAAAGCGGCGCGGATCCTGGCCGGTCTGGATGACGCGGTCGACCGCGGAGAACGCGCCCCCGGCATCCATAGCTCCGAGCGCGTCGACGACCTCGTCAAGGAGGGCCGCGTGCGTGTACCCGAGCAGCGCCACCGCGCGCTCGTACTCGACCGTGCCTCCCGACGGCGAGCTGCCTGTGGAGCCGGCGCCCAGCTCGGAACCGGAGATGAGCTGGTCGAGCAACGAGAGGGTGTCGCGCACCGAGCCGCCGCCCGCGCGGACGACCAGGGGCAGTACGCCCGGCTGCACCGCGACCTTCTCGGATTCGCAGAGCTGCTGCACGTAGTCGAGCATCTGCGCGGGCGGCACGAGCCGGAACGGGTAGTGGTGCGTGCGGCTGCGGATCGTGCCGATGACCTTCTCGGGCTCGGTCGTCGCGAAGATGAATTTGACGTGATCCGGCGGCTCCTCGACGAGCTTGAGCAGCGCGTTGAAGCCCTGGGGCGTCACCATGTGCGCCTCGTCGAGGATGAAGATCTTGTAGCGGTCGCGGGCGGGGGCGAAGGCGGCGCGCTCGCGCAGGTCGCGCGCGTCGTCCACTCCGTTGTGGCTCGCGGCGTCGATCTCGACGACGTCGAGGGATCCGCTGCCGTCGCGGGCGAGCTCAACGCAGCTCGCGCACTTTCCGCACGGGGTGTCGGTCGGGCCCTCCGCACAGTTCAGGCAGCGGGCCAGGATGCGCGCGCTCGTCGTCTTGCCGCAGCCACGCGGACCGCTGAACAGGTAGGCGTGGTTGACGCGATCGGTGCGCAGCGCGGTGCGCAGCGGATCGGTCACCTGCGACTGGCCGATGAGTTCGGCGAACGTCTCCGGCCGATAGCGGCGGTAGAGGGCGGTGACCACGTCCCCACAGTAGCCGCAGCCCACGACCCCGACTGGCGGTCCGCAGCCCGTGGCCCGCGGGTCGCGCCGCAGGAGCGGCGGCGCGTAAACTGATCTCGGCTCCCCGCGTGGCGCCATCCAGGCCAACTCCCCCAGGGCGGAAACGCAGCAAGGGTAACCGGGCTCTGGCGGGTGCGCGGGGGGTCGTTTCATTTCTGGCTGCGCCGCCGCTCCTGCGGCGCAGCACGCTCCGCACGACGACCATGCCGCCGCGCTTCGCTGGCCGCCCGTCCGGCCGGTCCCCGCCCCAACCGTGCCCACCTGCGTGTCCCCCTTTCGTGCGACATGACCGCGCAGACGAGACCGGTATGCTCCTTGATTGGCCACCGCTCCCGAGCGGTCCAGGAGGATTCGCCTAGTGGCCTATGGCGCACGCTTGGAAAGCGTGTTGGGTGAAAGCCCTCGGGGGTTCGAATCCCCCATCCTCCGCACCGAATTACCCGAGCGATTCCCAGCCTCCGAATCGTCGCAGCACCACCTGGCACGAACACCACCACCACGTAACACGCCGAGGATCGCAGCGCACGGAGGGACCTCAATGGCATCCACCACCACGTCGATCCTCGTACGCCCGCGGCGCTCCCTGATGACGACGGCCTTCGTCTCGATCGTGCTCGGGATGCTCCCCGTCTTCGGCGTCCTGTACTGGTTTGGCGTGCAGCACGGCAGTTGGATGCCCGTGCTCATCGTCCATCTCGTGATGGTCGTGCTCTCGGTAGGGGTGATGCTGCGCCAGCTGACCGTGTACACGGCGGTCTCTGCGAGCGAGCTCACCGGCCGGGGCATCTTCAGCCCGCTGGAACGTGTCCCGCTCGACCGGATCGCCAAGGTCACGCTCGTTCCGACCTACATCGGGCAGGCGTCCGAGCCCGTGCAGCAGCTGCTGGTCCGGGATGCCGCCGGCCACCGCCTGTTCCGGATGCGCGGCACGTTCTGGCACGCGGGCGACCTCGCCACGGTCGCCGCGGCTCTGCCCGTCGCTGTGACGGTCGTGAAGGAGCCGATGAGCATCCAGGAGTTCTTCCGCCTCTACCCGGGCAGCGCGTACTGGTTCGAGAACCGCCCGGCGGTGCGCGTCGCCGTCGTCGTGCTCGCGGTCCTGCTGGTCGCCGCCGTCACGGCGCTGATCCAGGCCGTTTTCCGCTGACCGGGGTCGGCGCGGTTCGCAACGGGAGGGACGACTCGCGTGCCGCTCAGCGGCGCGTCGACCCGAAGAACGCGCCGATCAGCTTCTTCGCGATGCTCACACCGGCGCCCACGGCCTCCTTGCGCAGACGTTCGTCTGCGGCGGCTTTCTGACGTGCGGCGCGATCGGCGGCGACCTGCTGCGCCGTGGCGTCACGAGCGGCCTGTGCAGCCGCCGCCTTCTGCGCGCGGGCGATCTGAGCATCCAACTGGCGTTGCTGAGCCGAGACCCCCGCCTGCCCTGCCGACGGCACCGGCACCCCGGCCGCGGTCGCAGCGGCCTGCGCGGCGGCCTGGGCCTTCTGCTCCAGGATGTCGCGTGCCGACACCGGATCGACGGGCGTCCCGTACTCGACGAGCAGCGGTGACGCGGCGACGGCGACGGCCATCTGGTCCGCGGGAGTCGGCGACATCGAGCTCTGCGGCGCCCGCAGTCGCGTCCAGGCGACCGGCGAGGGCGCGCCCTTCTCGTTCATGACGGTGACAATCGCCTCGCCGGTGGCGAGATTCTGCAGCACCTGTGCGAGGTCGTAGCCCGAGGTCGGGTAGGTCGAGACCGTGGCCTTGAGTGCCTTCGCGTCGTCCGGCGTGTGGGCGCGCAGCTGGTGCTGCACCCGGCTACCGAGCTGGGCGAGCACGTCACCGGGCACATCCTTCGGCGTCTGAGTGACGAAGAAGATGCCGACTCCCTTGGACCGGATGAGGCGGACCGTCTGCGTGATGACCTGCAGGAAGTCCTTCGAGGCCCCGTTGAACAGCAGATGCGCCTCGTCGAAAAAGAACACCAGCTTCGGCTTGGGAAGATCGCCGACCTCGGGCATCGCGTCGTAGAGCTCGGTGAGCAGCCACATCAGGAAGGTGGAGAAGAGCTCCGGCTTGTCTTGCACGCCTGGCACCTCCATGAGGCTGACCAGCCCGCGCACCCCGTCGGGCGCCATCCGCAGGAACTTCTGCACATCGATCGCCGGCTCACCGAAGAAGACGTCGGCGCCCTGGTCGGAGAAGGTGATGAGTTCGCGCAGGATGACGCCCGCCGTGGCCTTCGACAGACCGCCGAGATCGTCGAGTTCGCCCTTGCCGGCGTCGCTGACGAGATACATGAGAACCGCGCGCAGGTCGGCGAGATCGATGAGCGGAAGCGGCGGCTGGGCCCGATCCGCGTAGTGGAAGACGAGCCCGAGGCTGGACTCCTGGGTCGGGTTCAGGCCGAGCACCTTGCTGAGCAGCAAGTAGCCGAATCCCTTCACGCTGGCACGCAGCGGAATGCCGGTGCCGACCCCGCCGAGCGAGAAGTATTCGACGGGCGACGCCATCGCCGACCATTTCTGGCCGATGCCGTTGGTGCGGTCGATGAGCTGCGGGCTCTCGGTGCCGGGGCTCGCGATTCCGCTCAGGTCGCCCTTGATGTCGGCCGCGAACACCGGGACTCCCGCGGCGGCGAGCTGTTCGGCGAGCACCTGCAGCGTCTTCGTCTTGCCGGTTCCGGTGGCGCCGGCGACGAGTCCGTGGCGGTTGACCATCGCGATCGGGATGCGGATCGGCACGTCCGGCATGGCGACGCCGTTGACCAGCGCGCCCATCTCGAGCGCGGGCGCATCGAAGGCGTAGCCGGCGCGGATGGCGTCGACCTGGTCCGCGTTGAGTGGCCCCGGCCGCGGAACGCTGGTCGAGGCGGGCGCGGGCGCGGCCGGCGCCGCTGCGGCAGCGCCCGCAGGAGCCGGCGCCGCACCAACGGCCGCCTGAGCCTCCGCCGCCGCGAGGGCGACCTGCGCGTCTTCGAGAGCCTTCTTCGCCGCGGCGACCGGGTCGACATCCGTCATGGCGCCAGCCTAGGCGAGACGGTCCTCCATGCCCCAGGCCTGGCCGTAGCCGCCCTCGGACTCCGGCGTCCTCATCAGCTCGAGGTATGGCACGGCGGGGAATGCCTCCGGGCCGAGCACGCCGGTCCCGGTCCAGGTGCCATTCGCCAGTAGCTCGAGCGCGATCACAGGGTTCAGGGCCGTCTGCCAGACGACGCACTGGGCCTCGTACTCGGCCATCGTCCACTCGTTGTCGCTCACGTGGTACAGGTACACCTCGCGCGGCTGCCCGTCGAGTCCCTTCCCCGTGACCCACATGCCGGCGCAGGTCTTGCCGGTCATCTGCGGCCCGATGCGGGCCGGATCGGGCAGAGCGGCCGCAACCACGTCACGCGGGGCGACCTCGACCGGCCCGTTCGCGCTGCGGACCCGCAGAGGCGCCACGGAATCCATCCCCAGCATGTGCAGCGTCTTCAGCACGCCGATGAACTCGTCGCCGAGCCCGTACTTGAAGGTGACGCGCTTCGCGTTCAGCCAGCGCGGCATCAGCAGCACCTCCTCGTGCTCCACATTGACGCACTCGACCGGGCCGATGCCCTCGGGGAACACGAAGATCTCGGGCTCCGAGAACGGCGGCGTGGTGAACCAGCCTTTGTCCTTCTCCCAAATCACCGGCGGGTTCAGGCACTCCTCGATCGTGGTCCAGATCGAGAATGACGGCGCGAAGATCTCGTTGCCCGCCTCGTCGCGCACGACCAGGTTGGCACCGTCGCGGGTACCGAGCTCGTCGACCTCCGAGAACAGCTCGTCGACGGCGTAGCGGGCGAACACGTCGCTCAGCCCGGGTTCGACGCCCATGCCCACGAGGGCGAGTTTTCCCGCCCTCTCCCAGTCGGGCGCCTGCTCGAACTGGTCGTCACCGAGCTTCACCCCGGTCTCGCTGTACGGGTTCTCGGGATGCGGCTCCGACAGGCTCATCGCCATGTCGAGGTAGTTCGCGTCTGCGGCCAGAGCGCCGGTGAAGATCGTCGGGACAAACTTCGGCTCCACCGCGTTCATCACGTGCGTCGCGCCGTGCTCGCGAGCGACGGCGGCCACGCTGTCGGGGTCGGAGGCATCGATCTTGGATGCCACGAACCGGCCGTTCTGCGCGCCGTGCTTGGCTTCGATCCACGCGATGGTCTTCTCCGCCCGCGACAGGTCGTAGTCGCTCACGACCATCAGTTCGAAGAAGTCGCGACGAGCCGCGATCTTGGCGATGGCGTCGCCGACGCCTCCGGCACCCACGAGGAGGATTCTCATGAGGTCGAGGCTATCGGGGCCTGCACTCGCGTGGCGCGCCGGAATCCGTCGTCGCTGGACGGGGAAACCGTCGAAACCGGACGTTGAGCCTTCTCACCAGGTCACCGTCGGCCACCCGTCCTGGCCCCACACGACGGGGGCGATCGCCAGGGTCGTACGGCCCGTGTGATCGGCGTCGTAGAAGTGGAATCCGAGCCGATCCCGCGAGTACGACTCACCACCGGGGCCGACCCGACGTCCGCGGGTCGAGAGCAGGATCGTGCCTCCGCCCGTCAGCATCGCGAGTCTCTGCCTGTCGAGGTACGGCCCGCCGATCGTGTTCGAGCGGCCGACCGCCACCTGGTACGTACTCTGCGCGCCGCGGCAGCAGAATCCGACCGAGGCGAAGAGGTAGAAGAAGCCGTCGTGCCGCACCAACTGCGCTCCCTCGATCGCGTTCGGCGACACCCGACCGCCCGCGATGGTGAGCGGCGGGGTGTCGTCGGCACGCATCCCGTTCGGCCACGCGAGCTTGACGAGCTGGATTCCGCTCCAGAACGATCCGAAGGCCATCCAGGGCGCGCCGCTCCCGTCGATCACGAGCGCGGGGTCGATCGCGTTGTACGAGTCGAACGTCTGCGAGACCAGCACAGCTCCCCGGTCCACCCAGCGGTATCCGGAGGCCGAGGGGTCGAGCGTGGTGTTCGTGGCGAGCCCGATCGCCGAGTGGTTGGAGCCGAACGTCGATGCCGCGTAGTAGAGATACCAGGTGCCGGCGTGCTCGATGAGCTCGGGCGCCCACAGCGCGGGGACACCGGGGATGGTGTCGGCGATCCAGGAGGGCCGGGTCGTCCAGACCGACCCGGCCGGGCTCCAGTGGATGCCGTCCTCCGAGCGGCGGATCTGCAGCGCGCCGCCGTCGACCGTCGCGTCACCGGTCGAGTACACGAACCACGGGGCGCCGTGCTCTCCCACGACGAGGGCGGGGTCGTGGGCGGCGAGGTCGCCGCGCAGCGGCGGGGCGACCGGAGCCGAGACCGGGGAACCGCTGCATCCGGTCAGAGCCGCCGCGATCGCGCTCAGAGCCAGCAGCGCCGCGACGACCTTGCCGGTGCGTGGCATCAGCCGAGCTCGATCGCCGTCCAGGAGACGGCGGGCAGCGTCACGGTGGCGGTTCCTCCGGCGACCGCGGCGCTGCCGTTGTCGGCGAGCCCCACGCGCTCGGGATCGGCCAGTGTGTTCCTCGCACCGATGTCGGAGTCCGAGAGCGTCTGCGCCGAGAGCACTGCCACGCCGCCGAGGGTGCCAATGTCGATCGTCACCGTCACCTCCTCGGTCTGCGAACGGTTCACCAGGAATACCGCGGTGCGTCCCGTCTCGGCGTCGTGGGTGGCGACGGCGTCGATCAGCGGAACGGTGCCGTAGACGGCGGTGTCGTAGACGGGCGCGTCCAGCTTGACCTCCAGCGCGGTCCCGCTGGCGAGTCGGGAGGTGATCGCGAAGGGGAAGAAGGTGGTCTGCTTCCAGGCCGGTCCCCCCGGCTCGGTCATGATCGGCGCGATCACGTTGACCAATTGCGCGAGCGAGGCGCTCGTGACCCGGTCGGCGTGCTTGAGCAGCGAGATCAGGAGGTTGCCGAAAACGACCGCATCAGCGACGGAGTAGACGTCTTCGAGCAGGCGCGGAGCGATCGGCCAGTTGTCGATCCCGGTGAGCTCCTCTTCGGCGTGGTAGCGGTCCGTGTACCAGACATTCCACTCGTCGAACGAGATGTTGATCTGCTTGTCGCTGCGCTTCACCGAGCGCACGTGATCGGCGGTCGCGACGACCGTGTCGATGAAGTGATCCATGTCCACCGCCGAGGCGAGGAAGCTGCCGAGGTCGCCGTTCTTCTCCTGGTAGTAGGCGTGACAGGAGATGTAGTCGACGTCGTCGTAGGCCTCCGTGAGCACGACACGCTCCCACTCGCCGAAGGTCGGCATGTGTGCGCTCGACGAGCCGCACACGACCAGCTCGACAGAGGGGTCCAGCTGGCGCAGTGCCTTGGCGGTCTGCGAGGCGAGCTTGCCGTAGTCCTCGGCGGAGCGGTGCCCGAGCTGCCACGGGCCGTCCATCTCGTTGCCCAGGCACCACATCTGCACGCCGAACGGCTCCGAGCGCCCGTTCGCCACGCGCTGCTCCGAGAGAGTCGACCCGCCCCGGATGTTGCTGTATTCAACTAGATCGAGGGCCTCGAGGGTTCCACGCGTGCCGAGGTTGAGCGCCAGCATCAGCTCGCTGTCGATCTTCTCCAACCAACCGGCAAACTCGTGGAGCCCGACCTCGTTGGTCTCCGTGGAGTGCCAGGCCAGGTCGAGCCGGCGCGGGCGGTCGTCGCGGGGGCCGACGCTGTCCTCCCAGCGGAAGCCCGAGACGAAGTTGCCGCCCGGGTACCGCACCGTCGAGACGCCGAGCTCACGTACCAGCTCGATGACGTCCTGGCGGAATCCCTCGGCGTCGGCCGTCGGGTGGCCCGGCTCGTAGATGCCGTCGTAGACGCAGCGGCCGAGGTGCTCGACGAAGGAGCCGAACAGCCGACGGTTGATGGAGCCGACCTCGAAATGCGGGTCGACGGTGAGATGTGCGGTGATCATCGGGGGCCTTCTGAGAGAGAGCGGACGGTGGGGAGGACGATGCGGATCACTTGAGGCTGCCGATGGACAAGCCGCCCTGCCAGTACTTCTGCAACGAGAGGAACGCGATGATCAGCGGGATGATCGACACGAGCGACCCGATGACGATCAGGCTCCACAGCGAGTGGCCTCCGCCGTTGTTGGCCGAGGCGAGGCTCTGCCAGAGCCCGAGGCCCACCGTCACTGGGAAGAGCCCGTTGTCCGAGAGCATGGCCAGCGGCAGGAAGTAGTTATTCCAGGTGGCGACCATCGAGAGCAGCAGCACGGTGACGACAGCGGGGCGCATCAACGGCAGCGCCACCTGGGCGAAGGTACGGAACTCCCCCGCCCCGTCGACGCGGGCCGCGTCGAGCAGCTCGTCGGGGACCGCGTCGCCCGCGTAGACCCGCATCAGGTAGACCCCGAACGGATTCAGCAGCGACGGCAGGATGACGGCCCAGATCGTGTCAGTCAAGTGCAGGTTCGCAAACAGGATGAACGTCGGAATCACGAGGGCGGTCAACGGCACCATCACCGAGCCGAGCAGGAGCGCGAAGCTCAGGTTGCGCCCCCGGAACCGGAACTTCGCGAAGCCGTAGCCGGCGAGCACCGCGATGGCGGTCGAGCCGACCCCACCGACAATCGCGTAGAGCGCCGAGTTGCCCAGCCAGTGCAGGTAGATGCCGCCGTTGTAGGTGAACAGGTCCTGCAGGTTGCCGAGGAAGTTGATGTCCTTGGCGAACCACATCGCGCCGGTGCCGCCGAAGAGACCCGCGGCGTCCTTGGAACTGTTGATGATCATCCACCAGAGCGGAATCAAGAAGTAGACGACGAGCACCCCGAGGAACAGGTGGGGGACGATGTTGCGGTTCGTGCGGCGACGACGCATCGGGGTCACCGCAGGGGTGGAGAGGGTGGTCATGAGAGGAAGCTCCCCCGCTTGCGAGTGGCGAACAAGAAAATGTATACGCAGATGAACACGACGATCCCGAGGGCGAAGGAGATCGCCGAGGCGTAGTTGAACTGGGCGTAGGAGAACGCCGTCGTGTACGCGTACAGATTCGGCGTGAAGTCGGGCGTGATGCCGCCGTTCGAGATCGGTCGGAGCACCGCCGGTTCGGTGAAGAACTGCAGGGTGCCGATCAACGCGAACACCAGGATGAGCAGCAGCGCGTTGGAGACGAGCGGCACCTTGATGCGCAGTGCCACCTGCCACGAACTCGCGCCGTCGATCCGTGCCGCCTCGTAGATGGAGGGGTCGATCCCCTGCAGCGCCGCGTAGATGATGATCATGTAGTAGCCCGCCCACTGCCACGTGACGACGTTGATCAGTCCGCCGAACACGTGATCCGCGTCCAGCAGGAACGGCGCTTGCTGGCCGATCAGCCCGAACAGCTGACCGAGAGGCCCGAACGTCGGGCTGTACAGGAAGCCCCACATGATCGCGCCAATGACGGCCGGGATCGCATACGGCAGGAAGATCACCAGTCGGGAGAAGCGGGCGAATCGGCTGGTCAGCGCGTCGAGCACGAGGGCGACGCCGAGCGACAGCGCCATCTGAATGGGGATCAGTACGAGCGAGAAAGTCACGACGAACCCGACGCCGCGAAGGAACGACGGGTCGGTGAAGGCCTGGATGTAGTTGGCGAACCAGGCGAATTCGGTGCCGGTCGCCAGCCCCTTGGTGAAGAGACTGAGGCCCAGCGCGTAGGCAAGCGGCGCGACAAGGAACAGCAGGAACACCACCCCGAAAGGCGCGATGAACAGCCAGCCGATGGCGGCACGGCGACGCTGAGCCGCGCGCTGCGTCGAGGACAGCGGCACGCGAGGGGTGCGCCGTCGCGGGGAGGCGATGGCGGGGGCGCTGGTCATGAGGACGACCCTTCTGGGAGCGGAGGTGGGGGAGATGTCCCGGCCCCGGAGCAGTGCCCCGGGGCCGGGCGGGTCAGGATCTTACGTCGATCAGCTGACGGTGAATCCCTGCTTCTTGGCGTAGGTCTCGACGCTCTTCTGCACCGCGGCCGCCGCCTCCGAACCGGTCTCCGATCCGGCGTTCACCTTCGCGAGCTCGGCTTGCAGCTGTGCGTAGTAGTACACCTGGAACGGGCTGTACGTGAAGCCCTTGTACGCGTTCTCGGCCGGGATGTAGATGTCCTTGTTGACGGTCTGCCCGCCGAAGAACGCCACTTCGGCGTTGACGAAGGCGTCCGACTTCAGCACGCCCTGATTCAGCGGGAAGATGACCTGATTCTTCCAGCCGTCCTCCAGCGAGGCGTTGTCGGCGTAGAGGCCGGTAGCCACCTCGGTCGACAGCTTCTTGTCGGTGGCCTGGGTGGTGACCGCGAACGCCGAGCCACCCCAGTTCACCGAGACCGGGTTCGAGGCATCCCACTGTGGCAGCGGGGCCGAGGCGAACTGCCCCTTGTCCGTACCCTGGCCGACGCCGGCTCCCGACAGGTACCCGGGCGCCCAGGCCGCGGAGATGTATGTAGCGTATTTGCCCCCGACGACTCCCGAGATGTAGTCGGCGGTGAACTGGTCCTGGACACCGACCAGCTTGTCTTTCACGAGGCCGCCCCAGTAGTCGAGCACGTCCTTCGAGGCGGAGTCGTCGAGCGAGACGCCGACGTTCTTCGGCTTGGTCGGGTCGTAGGTGAACGGCATCGCGCCCTTCTGGATCTGCAGCGCCATCATGACGGCCGGCGTGTTAGCACCGAGGTCGCCGAACAGCGGGCCGCCGGCGTCTTTCACCTTCTGGGCGTCCTGCTGGTATTCGGCCCAGGTGGTGGGCGGCGTAATCCCGTACTTTGCGAAGATGTCCTTGCGGTAGATCATCGCCATCGGGCCGCCGTCGATCGGGGCTGCGTAGACAGCGCTCCCCACCGAGACGTCCTTCCAGGCGCCCTCGCTAAAGTTCTTCTTCACCGAGTTGCCGCCGTACTTGCTGATGTCGACGAGCGCGCCCTGGATCTGGTAGTTGGCCAGGTGGTCGGCCTCCAGCATGACCACGTCGGGTGCACCCTTTCCGGCGGCGACCGCGGTCTGGAACTTGTTGTACTCGTCCCCGCCCTGGCCGACGTTGGTCCAGCAGACCTGCACGTCTTTGTGACCGTTGTTGAAGTTGTCGACAACCTTCGCCATGTTCGGGTACCACGCCCAGACGGTGACGACGGGGGCCGACTTGACGACGATCTTGTTGGTGCAGTTCTTCGCGACCGAGGACCCGCCCCCTGAGCCGCCGCCGCATGCGGCGAGCGACAGGGCGATCGCGATCGCGGAGACCGCGGCGATGATGGCCTTTTTCTTCACTGTGATTCTTCCCTTCGAGGTGCATCGGACTTCGTTGTCGGTACTTCCTCGACCCCTCCTGCCGCGGTGAGCTTCGGCAGGGAGAGGGCGAGTGTTCGTCGCCTAGCGCGCGGTGCGCGACTCGGCGTCGAGGGAGCGACGGGGCCGCGTCGGGCGGTGACACGCAGAACAGGGAGGGTGTTGACGACGCAGCGTCATGGCGAATCCTCCTCGATCCGTCGCGTCCCGTGAACCTCGGAACCCGTTTTACATCGTTGTAAAGTAAACGTTGTAAATGCATCTTGGATTGAACCGGGGCGGGTGTCAAGTCCCCTCGGGAATCAGCCCGGGACGCCCGTCGACTCCCGCTCCACGATCGAGAACTCGGCGAAGATCTCCCGCGGAGGAACCACCGGATCCGCCTTGCCCTCGATGCGGTCGAGGAGCACGCGCACGGCGGTCTCGGCGATCTCCTCACGTCCGGGGTCGACGGTCGTGAGGCTCGGCAGCGAGTACAGGCTCTCGTCCAGATTGTCGAAACCGACCACCGCGACGTCGTAGGGAATCCGAATGCCCGCCTCCTGCAGAGCGCGCATCGCACCGAGAGCGAGTGTGTCGTTAAAGGCGAAGACCGCGTCGAAGCGAACGCCGGAAGCGAGCAACTCCCGCATCGAGGTCGCCCCATTGGAGCGGTGCCACAGGGCCGTGCAGCGGATCAGGTCCTGGTCGAACGGGACCGCCGCCGCCTCGAGAGCCTCCCGATGGCCTCTGAGCCGGAGGCCGGCAGAGCCGATCACCTCGCCCTCGTGCGCGCCGATGATGGCGATCCGTCGACGACCTCGCGCGAGCAGGTACTCGGTCGCCGCGCGCGCCGCTTCGACGTTGCGCATCGTTACGTGATCGGTCGGCCCGTCGAAGATCCGCTCACCGAGGAGCACCACCGGATACGGCTGCTCCAGGAGAAGGGCGTCATCCTGCCCCAGCCCGAGCGCGCTGATGAGGAGCCCGTCGGTCAGCTGGCGCCGGGGGCTCCGCAGCACCTCCAGTTCGCGCGCGCGGTCGCCACCGGTCTGCTCGATCAGCACGGTCATTCCGCGGCGCTCGGCCGCGACGATCACGGAATCAGCGAGCTCGGCGAAATAGCTGAGGCTGAGTTCCGGAAGCGCGAGGCTGATCGCGCCGGTGCGGCCCGACCGCAAATTCCGCGCCGTGAGGTTGGGCCGGTAGCCGAGCTCCGCGATCGCCGCTTCGACCTTCTCGCGAGTCTGCACCCGGATGTGCGGGTAGTCGTTGATGACGTTGGACACCGTCTTGATCGACACCCCGGCCAGATGGGCGACGTCGTGCAGGGTCGCCGCCATTCTCACTCCTCGGGTTCGGGCGCGGCGAGCCGCGCTGGCTCACTGTACAACGTTGCAGGCAGCGACCGTCGACCGCGGATGCGCGCCGGGATCGCGCCGCTCAGTAGCCGATGGGCGGAACGCTCCGCGGCCGGACGACCGTCCAGAACACCACCTGGGCGACCACAAGCACCGCAGCCATCACGACCGCCATCGGCAGCGCGCTGGTGATCCCGATGACCCCCACGATCGGCGAGATGAGGCCCGCGAGCCCGGCGTTGACCGCTCCGAGTAGAGAGGCGGCAGTGCCCGCCTCCTGGCCGTGATGCGCGAGAGCCAGCACCTGGATGCTGGGGAAGCCGAGACCGAAACTCGCGACCACGAAGAACAGCGGGATCTCGACCGAGAGCAGGCCGAATCCGAGCAGATGGAAGATGCCGATCAGCGACGACGCCACCAACATGATCGAGATTGCGGCGGCGAGAACCCACTGCGGAGCGACCCGGCGCATGACCCGTGAGGAGGTCTGGGAGGCCAGCGCGAGCCCGATCGAGTTGACCCCGAAGAGCAGCCCGAACTGCTGGGCGTTGAATCCGTAGATGCTCTGGAACAGGAACGACGACGACGAGAGATAGACGAAGAGCGCCGAGAAGACCAAGCCGCCAATGATGGCCAACCCGACGAACACCCGGTCGGTGAAGAGCGCGCGATACCGCGAGCGCATGGTGTTGTGGCCGGAGACGCCTCGTCGCTCCGGCGGGAGGGTCTCGGTGATGAGGAGCGCCGCGATCACGAGCACCAGAGCTCCATAGGCGGCGAGCGAGATGAAGATGCCGCGCCACTGGGTCACAAGCAGCAGTTGCGAGCCGATCACCGGCGCCAGGATGGGGGCGAGACCCGTGATCAGGGCCATGCGCGACAGCATCCGGATCAGCGGCTGCCCGCCGAACAGGTCGCGGACCACCGCGAGCGCCACCACGCCGCCGCCGGCCGCGCCGATGCCCTGGGCGATCCGCAGCACCGTGAGCAGTTCGATGTTGGGGGCGAGGGCGACGCCGAGGCTCGCCATGATGTGCACCGCCGTCGCGATCAAGAGCGGGGTGCGTCGGCCGACGCGGTCGCTCCAGGGGCCGACGACGAGCTGACCGATCGCGAAGCCGATCGTAGTGGCCGTCAGGGTGAGCTGGACGGCGGCATCCGAGGCCCCAAACTCGCGCCCGACGCTCGGGAACGCCGGCAGATACAGGTCGACGGTGAACGGCCCGAGCGCGACGAGGAGCCCGAGCGCGACGATGTAGACGACGCGCTGACCCCGCGACAGGGAGTCGCCGGCATGGGCAATGGTGGTCACGGCGGAGCAGCCCGTTCGGATCGTGGGGTGGAGTGGTCGCCGCAGGCGGCGAAAGGTGCAAACGCGGCGTGGCGCAGGATGTTCCGCCGTGAAACTAATTTAGCGCAAGTGAAACGTGTCAGTCACGCGCTCCCGCGGCATACACGACGGGTGCCGGGCCGAGTTCGGCAAGCAGCCGGGACATCGCGACGTACGCGCGATTGCGGTAAGCCACGAGCTCGGCCACCCCAGCGGTCGGGGCCTCGAGGAATCCGGATCCCGATTTGGAGACGCCGTACCGCCCCGCGTCGACCGCCTCCTGCAGCATGGCCGGGGTCGGGAAACGGTCGGGATACGCCTGATGCAGCATCTCGAACACCCGACCGTAGGTGTCGAGACCCGCCATGTCGGCGATCGCGAACGGACCGAAGAACGGCAGGCGGAAGCCGAGGGTCCCGCGGATGATCGCGTCGACGTCCTCCGCGGAAGCGACCCCCTCCTCGACGACGCGGGCCGCCTCGTTGAGAAGGGCGAACTGCAGCCGATTGAGCACGAAGCCGGTGCGGTCGGCGACGGTCGACGGGGTCTTGCCCACCGACTCCACGATCGCGCTCACGGCGACGACCACCGCAGGATCGGTGCCCTCGTGCGGGATGATCTCGACCGCCGGAATGAAAGGCGACGGGTTGCTGAAGTGCACCCCGAGGAAGCGCCCCGGGTGCAGGACGGCGGATGCCATCGCCCCGATCGCGATGCTCGAGGTGTTGCTGCCGATGATCGCGTCGGGCGTCGCCGCCGCCGAGATGCGGGCCAGAGTCTCGCGCTTGAGGGCGGGGATCTCGGGCACCGCCTCCTCGATGAAGCGGGCGTCTGCGACCGCCTCCTCGAGCTCGTGAGCGGTCACCCGTTCAGCGATCAGCTGCTCGGCCCCCGCCGGGAACAGCCCGTCTGCCGAGAAGGCCGCCGCCTCGCCGATCAGTCGCTCGCGACTGCTCCGAGCGACCTCGAGGCTGACGTCGGCGATCCGGACCGGGTGACCCGCGAGAGCGAGCACCTGGGCGATGCCGCCGCCCATGTAGCCGGAGCCGACGACGGCATGGATCTGCTCGGACATGCTCTGTTCGGACATGGTTTCCTCCAACTCGGTCTCGTCCAACTCGGGGTGATTCAGAGCACGGGCTGCGTGACGCGACTCGTGCCCAGACGGTAGTCGCCGTTCTCGGGCAGGATGCGGCGGAGGTACTCGCGATTGGCGGCGCAGACGCTCAGGCCGTCTCCGCCGTAATGCTCCGTGCAGATGATGCCCTGGAATCCGGCGTCGAGCGCCATCGCGACGACCTCGCGATGGTTGATGATGCCGCTTTCGAGTGGTGCCGGCACCGCCATGAGCCAGCCGCGATCCGGATGCTCGTCACGCTGGTAGCTCTTGGCCTGCCAGTAGTTGGCGTACGGCAGGGTCGCGGCGTACAGATCGCGCCAGTGCTCGACCGGTCGGTGCAGCCGGATCAGGTTGCCGACGTCCGGGCACAGGCCCACCTCCGGCATCCCGATCTCCTCCACGAGCCGGACCGCGGACGCAGCGGTGCCGAGGTATGTGTCCTCATAGAGCTCGAGCGAAAGCAGCACGCCGACCTCGGCGGCGTGCCGGCCGAGGTCCTGGAATCGTCGGACCGCGAGCGCCCGCACCTCCGGGTCGTCGGAGTCGCGCGGCCCGTCGACGGTCCAGAACCAGAGCGCCTCGCGCTGCGCCGGCGTCAGCGGTCGGTGCAGGCCGAGGCAGACGACCTTCGCCCCGAGCCGCGCGGCGACGTCGATCGTGCGGTGGTCGTACGCGAGGTTCTCGGAGCCGCGCTCCGGATCGACCACGCTCTTGCGGGTCACCGCGATCGCCGGCGCCCGTAGACCGGAGTCGCGCAGTACCGCGAGCAACTCGTCCTGTCGCGACTCCTCGAGATCGCCGGGCCGCACCCAGCTGTCCGTGAGATCGACATGACGGAATCCGGCGCGACGCACCTGACCCAGCGTCGCCGACCAGGATGCGGCATCCGCGTCGTGCTCATCGGTCGATTGGAGGAGGGCAGCGGTGATCGGCCAGTGCTCTGCGGTGAGTGCCATCGGGGTCACGCTACTCCCCCGGAGCGAATCCCCGGCGCGCTCGCGAGCCGAACAGCAATCGCGGGGGATCGGACGCGTGTAGCATCTGACGACTATGGCCCTGACCGATCTCCCCCTCGCCGAACTGCGCGGCTATCGCGCCCGGCTGACCGAGCCGGACGACTTCGACGAGTTCTGGCGCGCCACCCTGGCCGAGGCCCGGGCGACCGGCGGAACGGTCTCGCTCGCGCCGGCCGACACGGCGATCAGCGAACTACTCGTCGACGATCTGACCTTCCCGGGGTTCGGCGGCGAACCCGTGCGCGGATGGGTGACGCGACCCGCGCGCGCGAGCGGCCCGCTGCCGGCCGTCGTCGAGTTTCTCGGCTACAACGGGGGTCGCGGCATCCCCGGCGAACGGCTGCAGTGGGCGGCTGCTGGCTACGTGCACGTGCTGATGGACACCCGCGGCCAGGGCAGCGGGTGGGGTACCGGCGGCGACACCCCCGACCCGCACGGTTCCGGTTCCGCCTTCGCCGGGTTCATGACGCGCGGCATCACCGACCCGCTCGACTACTTCTACCGCCGGGTCTTCACGGATGCCGTGCGTCTGGTCGACGCCGTGCGCGACTTCGCGTTCGTAGATGCCGCGCGCATCGCGGTCACCGGAGGCAGTCAGGGCGGCGGCATCGCGCTCGCCGTTGCCGGCCTCGTGCCCGGACTGCGCGCCGCCATGCCGGATGTGCCGTTCCTCTGCGACTTCCGCCACTCGGTGGAGGTGGCGATGGGGCCGCCCTTCACCGAGATCGCTGGATACCTGGCCGTGCATCGCGACCACGGGGAGACCGCCTTCCGCACCCTGGCGTACTTCGACGGCGCCTCCTTCGCGCGCCGGATCGACGCCCCGACGATCATCTCGATCGCCCTCATGGACGAGGTGGTCCCGCCATCCGGCTCGATCGCCGCGTTCAACGAACTCAGCGTCGAGGATCGTGAGCTCGTCATCTACGAGTTCAACGGCCACGAGGGCGGCGGGCTGCTGCAGTGGGCGCGCCAGGCGGCCTGGTTGGCGTCGCGCTAGCCCTCGCTCGCGGGGTCGGCGAGCAGCGCCGAGAACGCGAGCTCGGCGGCGCCGATCATCAGGCGATCCTCGCCCAGCGCGGCCGAACAGATGCGCGTGCCCTCCCAGGCGGCCGGCACCGCCTGCGCCGCGACATCCGCCTCGAGCCCCTCGGGGCCGGAGGCGTGGACGCTCGCGAGGAAGCCGCCGAGCACGACCAGTTCGGGGTTGAGTACGTTGATGGCGTTGCTCAGGGCGACCGCGAGGACGCGCCGCTGTCGTGCGAGTTCCTCGCGCACGGCCGGTGAGACAGTGCTCAGCAGAGCTGCTTCGAGGGTGGCCTCGTCGCCACCCGACAGGCCGAGTGCGGCGAGCAGACGCGCCCGGCTGACCTCGTCCTCGAGGGTGCCGTTGGGCGTGCGCCGGTCGGCAGTGTCGGCGAATCCCGGGCGGTTCTGCCCAAACTCGCCCGCGAATCCGCTGTGCCCGCCGAGTGCTCGTCCCCCCGAGATCACGCCGCCGCCGATGCCGCTCGCCCCGCCGTTGAGGTAGATGAGGTCGTCGATGCCCTGGCCGACGCCAAACAGGTGCTCGGCCCAGCCGCCGAGGCTGGCGTCGTTGCCGGCGCGAGCAGCACGGCCGGTGGCGGACTCGACGAGCGGGACGATCCCGGAGTCGATCCAGTTCAGGTGCGGCGCCCAGCGGACGGTGTCGTCGACGGATCTGACAAGCCCGGGCACAGCCAGCCCGATCCCGACGACGTGGCGGTCGACGAGGTCCCCCGCGAGCTCGGCGACCACCTCGGCGATGAGCGCGGCGGTCTCGTGCGGGGTGACCGGATGATCCACCTCGCGCCGCACGCGACGTACCACCCGCGCGCCCAGTCCGACGATGCCGACCGTGATCGCGTCGAGCTCGGGGTTCACGGCGATCGCCACGGTGCGCTGATGCGGTGTGACCACCGGGGACGGCCGGCCGACCCGGTTCGTGGCCTCCGGGTTGTTCTCGACCACGAGCTGCAGTTCGACGAGCTCGCCGACCAGCGCGGCCACGGTCGATCGGTTCAAGCCGGTGAGCTGGGTGATCTGCGAGCGGGACGCGGCTCCGGTGCGGTGCACGAGCCCGAGCACCGCCGAGAGGTTGCCGCGGCGCACCCCGTCGAGGTTGCGTCCGAGACCGGTCACTGGGCCTGTCACGCGGCAACTGTATCCAAGCCGCGACGGCGGAAGGACGATTTTGTTGCCCTTGACGCCAAATCACCACCGACATATGATCCAGTCATCCCAATCACTTTCGGTCAGATGGTCGAAACTTTCGAGGAGTTCAAAGATGAACAAGCACAGCATGAGACGGCTGGTCGCCGTCGGCGCTGCCGCCGCCCTCGCGGTCGGCGCCCTCGCCGGTTGCAGCTCCGGGTCCACGGCCGGCAGCGGCAAAGTCACCCTCACCTGGTGGAACAACGCCACTGCCGACCCGCTGAAGGGTCTGTGGCAGGACGTCGCCAAAGAGTTCGAGAAGACTCACCCCGACGTGACCGTCAAGGTCACCGGCTATCAGAACGAGGACCTCCAGAAGACCCTCATTCCGAACGCTCTGCGGTCGAACACCCCGCCGGACCTCTTCCAGGCCTGGGGCGGTGGCGAGCTGAAGGACCAGGTCGCGGCCGGATACCTGAAAGATATCTCGAGCCAGATCAAGCCTCAGCTGACCGCGATCGGCAGCGCGGCGAGCGGCTGGCAGATCGGCGGAAAGACGTACGGGCTCCCCTTCCAGTACGGCATCGAGGGCTTCTGGTACAACAAGGACCTCTTCTCGAAGGCCGGGATCACCGCGGCGCCCACCACGCTGACCGAGCTGAACGACGACGTCACCAAGCTGAAGGGCGCCGGGATCACGCCGATCGCCGTCGGCGCCGGCGACAAGTGGCCCGCCGCGCACTGGTGGTACAACTTCGCGCTGAAGGACTGCTCCCCCGCCGTGCTCAAGAGCGCGCAGGCAAAGCATGTCTTCACCGACAAGTGCTTCGTGCAAGCCGGCACCGACCTGCAGAAGTTCATCGCCACCAGCCCGTTCCAGGACGGCTTCCTCGCCACCCCCGCCCAGCAGGGAGCGGGCAGCTCCGCCGGCCTGGTCGCCAACGGCAAGGCCGCCATGGAGCTCATGGGGCAGTGGGATCCCGGAGTGATGAGCAGCCTGACCGACGACAAGAAGGTCCCGTCGTTCCTCGGCTGGTTCAACTTCCCCGGCATCCCCGGATCCGCCGGTGACCCGACCGCGGCCCTCGGCGGCGGCGACGGATTCGCCTGCTCGGTGAAGGCACCGCCGGAGTGCGTCCAGCTCCTCCAATACATCGTCAGCGTCGACGTGCAGAAGCGCTTCGGTGCCAGCGGAGCCGGCCTGCCGGTCACCAAGGGTTCCGAGTCGAGCATCACCGACCCGAACCTGGCCGCGGTGCTGAAGGGCAAGGCGGACGCCTCCTACGTCCAGCTCTGGCTCGACACCACCTACGGCCCCACGGTCGGCGGCGCAATGAACGACGGCATCGTCAACCTGTTCGCCGGCAAGGGCACTCCGCAGGACATCGTGAAGGGTATGACGGACGCCGCGGCGACCGAATAGAACAATGACGAGCACCATCACGGCCGGGTCCGCGGTTTCCGCGGGCCCGGCCCCCTCCCCCTCCTTCCCGGCCCGCCGGCGCGGCTCATCCCTGGGGCGCAAGCGCATCGAGATCGCCCTGTTCGCCGGCCCGGCACTGCTGGTCTACGTCGCGTTCGTGCTGGTCCCGGTCGTGCTGGCCGCGGTGTACAGCTTCTACAAGTGGAACGGCTACGGGCCGATCCAGGACTTCATCGGGCTGGAGAACTACCGCAGAGCCCTCAGCGATCCAGTCTTCCTCTCGGCGATCGGGCACAACCTCTTCGTGGTCGTCCTGTCGCTCGTTGTGCAGGGACCGATCGCGATCGGCATCGCGCTGCTGCTGAACCGCAAGCTGCGCGGCCGCACCTTCTTCCGAGTCATCATCTTCATCCCCTACGTGCTCAGCGAGGTCATCGCCGGGCTGTCGTGGAAGCTGCTGCTCCAGCCCGACGGGCCGTTCGACAGCTTCCTCAGGTCCATCGGCCTCGGCTCGCTCAAGCACCTGTGGCTCGCGGACTCGAACATCGTGCTCTGGACGGTTTTCGCGATCCTGACCTGGAAGTACGTCGGCTTCGCCATCATCCTGTTCCTGGCGGGCCTGCAGAGCGTGCCGGCCGAACTCGAGGAGGCCGGCCGGATCGACGGGGCGAGCTGGTGGCAGATCCAGCGGTACATCACCCTGCCGCTGCTGGGACCGACCATCCGGATCTGGGCGTTCCTGTCGATCATCGGATCGCTGCAGCTCTTCGACATGGTCTGGGTGGTGACCGGCGGAGGACCCGCCGGCGCGACCACCACCATGGCGAGCTACATGGTGCAGTACGGCTTCCAGCGCAATCAGCTGGGATTCGGCAGCGCCGTCGCCGTCATCCTCTTCATCATCTCGCTAGTCTTCGCCCTGCTCTACCAGCGCTTCGTTCTCCGCCGCGACCTGCAGGGGTCGCTGACTCGAGGGGTCGGCTGATGTCGAGCGCCGTTCTCACCACACCGTCTGTCTCCCCCGCTCCGCTGGCGCGTCAACGTCGCCGCATCGACTGGGGCACGCCTCTGATCTACGTGGTCGCGCTCGCGATCGTGGGGATCACCGTCGTGCCCGTCGCCTACATCTGGGTGAGCGGATTCCGCACCACCGCCCAGCTGAACGACAACCCCTCCGCGTGGCCGAGTCCGTGGATCCTCACGAACTACGCCTCCGTGCTGAGCTCGCCGACTTTCTGGACCGAGGTGGCCAACAGCACGATCACGGCCATCGGCACGACCGTCGGCGTCGTGTTCCTCGGCGTGCTGGCCGCTTTCGTGATCGCGCGCTACGAGTTCCGGGGCCGCGACGCCCTGTACTCGCTGTTCACCGCGGGACTGCTGTTCCCGCTGACGGTGGCAGTGCTGCCGCTCTACCTGATGCTGCGCGACCTCAACCTGCTGGGTACGCTCGCGGGCGTCATCATCCCGCAGATTGCGTTCGCGCTGCCGGTGACCATCATCATCCTGGTCCCGTTCCTGCGCGCCATCCCGGGCGAGCTGGAGGATGCCGCGTCCATCGACGGGACGAGCCGCTTCGGCTTCTTCTGGCGTATCGTGCTCCCCCTCTCCGGGCCCGGGCTCGTGACGGTCGGCGTGCTGGCGTTCGTCGGGAGCTGGAACGCGTTCCTCCTGCCGCTGCTCACCCTCGGAGATCCGAACAACTACACCCTGCCGTTGGGCGTGCAGTTCTTCTCGACGCAGTACTCGCAGGACACGGCGATGGTTCTCGCCTTCACGTCCCTCGCGATGCTGCCCGCGATCATTTTCTTCACCATCGCCCAGCGCCAGATCGTCGGCGGCCTCACGGGCGCCGTGAAGGGCTGAGCCATGACAAATATCGAGACCGAGCCCGTCGGGACGAGCCCGCGCTGGCGCGATCTGGCGGCGCCCGTCGGCGAGCGCGTCGAGGCACTGGTCGCCGCGATGACGCTCGACGAGAAGCTCGGGCAACTGGTCGGCGTATGGGTCGGGGCGTCGGCCGACGGCGGCGAGGTGGCTCCGCAGCAACACGAGATGAGCGACGACATCGACCTCGACGAGCTGCTGCCGAACGGGCTCGGGCAGTTGACGCGGCCGTTCGGAACGGCGCCGGTCGATCCGGCGCTCGGCGCCCTGTCGCTCGCGCGCGCCCAGGAGCGGGTGGCGAGCAGCAACCGCTTCGGCATCCCGGCGATCGCGCACGAGGAGTGCCTGGCTGGCTTCGCCGCCTGGGGGGCGACCGCCTACCCCGTGCCGCTCTCCTGGGGGGCGACATTCGACCCGTCGCTCGTGCAGCGGATGGCAGAGCGCATCGGCGCCGACATGCGCTCCGTCGGCGTGCACCAGGGCCTCGCGCCGGTGCTCGACGTGGTGCGCGACGCACGCTGGGGGCGCGTCGAGGAGACCATCGGCGAGGACCCGTACCTGGTCGCCACCGTCGCCACCGCCTACGTGCGCGGCCTCGAATCCGCCGGCATCATCGCCACGCTCAAGCACTTCGTCGGCTATTCCGCCTCGCGGGCCGGCCGCAACCTCGCGCCGGTCTCCGTCGGTCAGCGTGAGCTCGCCGACGTGCTGCTCCCGCCCTTCGAGATGGCCATCCGCGACGGCGGGGCGCGCTCGGTGATGAACTCGTACAGCGACATCGACGGGGTCCCCGCAGCAGCAGATCCGCGCCTCCTGACCACTCTGCTGCGCGACAGCTGGGGCTTCGAGGGCACCGTCGTCGCCGACTACTTCGCGATTGGATTCCTCAAGTCGCTCCACAAGATCGCCGGCACCTGGGGCGAGGCCGCCGTTGCCGCACTCACCGCGGGCATCGACGTCGAACTCCCGACCGTGAAGACCTACGGGCGCGCTCTCGCCGAACTGGTCGAGAGCGGCGCAATCGACGTCTCCTACGTCGACCGGGCGCTCCGTCGCGTGCTGCGGCAGAAGATTGACCTCGGCATGCTCGATCCCGACTGGTCGGCGACACCGCTCGCCCTGGCCGGCGCCGCCGCATCCGGGGCTGCTCTCGACGACCCCGCCGCCCTCCGCGGCTCGGTGGATCTCGACACCGCCGAGAACCGTGAGCTGGCGCGCGAGATCGCGGAGCGCGCGATCGTGCTGCTGCGCAACGACGGCGTGCTCCCGCTCGCCGCGCCGCGCCGCATCGCGCTGCTCGGGCCCAACGCCGACGACCCGTACGCCGTGCTGGGCTGCTACTCCTTTCCGAGTCACGTGGGGGTGCACCATCCGGAGATCGCGGCTGGCATCGAGCTGCCCACGTTGCTCGACGCGCTGCGGCTCGAGTTCCCGAGCAGCGAGATCGTGCACCTGCGCGGCACTTCGATCGACGGCGGCGAGCTCGACGGGATCACCGCGGCCGTCGAGGCGGCGCAGGGAGCGGATGTCGCGATCCTCGCGCTCGGAGACCGGGCCGGGCTATTCGGGCGCGGCACCAGCGGCGAGGGCTGCGATGTCACCTCCCTCGCGTTGCCGGGGGCTCAGCAGGCACTGCTCGACGCGATCGTCGGTAGTGGAACGCCCACTGTCGTCACCCTGCTCGCCGGTCGGCCGTATGCGCTCGGCAATGCGGTGACCGACGCCGGGGCGATCGTGCAGACCTTCTTCCTCGGCGAGGAGGGCACCGGGGCTCTCGCCGGCGTGCTCAGCGGTCGGGTCAACCCCAGCGGGCGGCTGCCGGTCAGCGTGCCCGCCGACCCGGGCGCCCAGCCGTCGAGCTACCTGGCCTCTCCACTTGCCGAGAAGTCGGGCGTCTCGAACATCGATCCGACGCCCGCGTACTGGTTCGGGCACGGCCTGGGCTATAGCGAGTTCGCCTGGGAGGGGATGGAGGCCTCGGCCGTCGAGTTCGGCACCGAGGGGGACCGCGAGCTGACTCTCTCCCTTACGGTGACGAACATCGGGCAGCGCCACGGGGCCGACGTCGTGCAGCTCTACCTCCACGACCCGGTGGCGAGCGTGGTGCGCCCGACGCGTCGCCTGATCGGGTACGCGCGGGTCGACCTCACCGCGGGCGAGTCGACCCAAGTGTCGTTCGGCGTCTCCGCGGATCTCGCCTCCTTCACCGGGCGCGACGGGCGACGCATTGTCGAGCCGGGCGAGCTGGTGTTCCAGTTCGGTCGCTCGGCGGGCGACATCGTCTTCGAGCAGTCGGCCGAGCTGCAGGGCCCGGTGCGGGCGGTGGACCACAGCCGCGCGCTGGTCGCCGAAGTCGAGATCTTGCGCGGGTGACGCTGCGGAGCCCCCGTACCGTCATCCGGTGGGTGGCGGTGCCGTGCTCTCGCGGACGACCAGGCTCGTGGCGAGGTCCATGCGCGGCACCGAATCGAGCGGTGCCTGACTCATCCGGATGACGAGGCGCGAGGCCTCCTCCGCCATCTGCTTCAGCGGCTGATGCACGGTCGTGAGCGTGGGACTCACCCACTTCGCGAGCGGGATGTCGTCGTACCCGACCACCGAGAAGTCGTCGGGCACCCGCAGGCCGAGGCCGCGCGCCGCGTCGAGCACGCCGAGAGCCTGCAGGTCGCTACCGGCGAAGATTGCGGTGGGGCGGTCGGCGGAGGCCAGCAGCTCGCGGCCGTTCACGCTGCCACCCTCGATGTGGAAGTTGCCGTAGCGCACCCAGTCGGGCCGGATGCTGAGCCCGGCCGAGGTCATCGCCGAGCGGTAGCCGTCGAGGCGGGCGTGCGAGCACATCATGTCCTCCGGCCCGCTGATGGCGGCGATCCGGGTGTGACCGAGCTCGATGAGGTGCCGGGTGGCGAGCAGGCCGCCCGACCAGTTGGCGGAGCCGACCGATGGCACGTCGGGCGAGGGATCCCCCGCCGGGTCGATGATCACGAACGGGATGGCGCGGGCGCGCAGCCGTTCGCGGTACTCGGGCGGCAGATCCGAGAAGACGAGCACCACGCCGACCGGGCGGCGGCGCATCACGCTCTCGATCCACTCCGGCCCCGGGGCGTGACGGGAGCCGCTCTGGGTGAGCACGACGCTCATGCCGTGCTCGGACGCGACATCCTCGACGCCGCGGATGATCTCCATCGACCAGGCCGCTTCGAGCTCGTGGAAGACCAGCTCGATCAGCCGCGCGCGGGTCTGGCCGGCGTTGCGACGCAGGTAGCCGTGCTCGGCCAGCAGCGCCTCGACCCGAGCCCGGGTCGAGCTCGACACGTCGCTGCGGCCGTTGAGCACCTTCGAGATGGTCGACAGGGAGACGCCGGCCTCCTCCGCGACGCCGGAGAGGGTCGCACGAGCGTTGTCGGAGTGGGCCATTCCGGTCACTGTACGCGGTTGCGGAGCGAGACGTCGAAACTATCGAATCGGGACCGGCCCTTGTCTCCCGCGCACACTCGCCGTAATATGTTGTGCGAACCAACAATCAATGACGACTGAAAGAAGCACCATCGTGGTCACTCCCACCCCGACCCCCGCCGACAAGTTCTCCTTCGGCCTCTGGACCATCGGCTACAACGGCGCAGACCCGTTCGGCGGCCCCACTCGCGCGCCCATGGACATCGTCCACGTGGTCGAAAAGCTCAAAGAGGTCGGCGCATACGGCCTGACCTTCCACGACGACGACCTGTTCGCCTTCGGCTCCTCGGACGCCGACCGCCAGAAGCAGATCGACCGACTCAAGGGCGCCCTCGCCGACACCGGCCTCATCGTCCCGATGGTCACGACCAACCTCTTCAGCGCACCGGTGTTCAAAGACGGCGGCTTCACCTCAAACGACCGCGACGTGCGTCGCTTCGCGCTGCGCAAGGCCCTCCGTCAGCTCGACCTCGGCGCCGAGCTCGGGGCCAAGACCTTCGTCATGTGGGGCGGCCGCGAGGGTGCCGAGTACGACGCCGCGAAAGACATCCGGATGGCGCTCGAGCGCTACCGCGAGGGCGTCAACATGTTCGCCCAGTACGTCACCGACAAGGGTTACGACATCCGGTTCGCCATCGAGCCGAAGCCGAACGAGCCGCGTGGCGACATCCTGCTGCCGACGCTCGGACACGCCATCGCGTTCATCTCGACCCTCGAGAAGCCGGACATGTTCGGCATCAACCCCGAGGTCGGCCACGAGCAGATGGCGGGGCTCAACTTCGCATCCGGCATCGCGCAGGCGCTGTACCAGGGCAAGCTCTTCCACATCGACCTGAACGGACAGCGCGGCATCAAATACGACCAGGACCTCGTTTTCGGTCACGGCGACCTGTACAACGCGTTCGCCCTCGTCGACCTGCTCGAAAACGGCGGCCCGAACGGCGGCCAGGCCTACGACGGCCCGCGTCACTTCGACTACAAGCCCTCGCGCACCGAGGACGAGACCGGCGTCTGGGACTCCGCTCGCGCCAACATCGCGAACTACCTGATGCTCAAGGAGCGCGCCGCCGCCTTCCGCGCCGACCCCGAGGTGCAGGAGGCTCTCGCTGCCTCGCAGGTCGACGGCCTGTCGGTGCCCACGCTCGCCGAGGGCGAGAGCTACGAAAACCTCCTCGCCGACCGTTCGGCGTTCGAGGACTTCGACGTGAACCCGTACTACAACGGCAAGGGCTTCGGCTTCGTGCGCCTGCAGCAGCTGGCGACCGAGCACCTGCTCGGCGCTCGCTAGTCGCTCGCGGCTGAGCCCCGATGGCGCCGACAACAAACTGAAGGAAGTCGAATGACACTGGTCGCCGGCGTCGACTCGTCGACGCAGAGTTGCAAGGTCGTGATCCGCGACGCCGACACCGGCGCCGTGGTGCGCACGGGGCGCGCCACGCATCCGACGGGCACCGAGGTGCCTCCGGATGCGTGGTGGGCCGCGTTGCTCGCGGCTGTCTCCGATGCGGGCGGGCTCGACGACGTCGCGGCCCTCTCGATCGGAGGCCAGCAGCACGGCATGGTCGTCCTGGATGCGGGAGGACGCGTCATCCGCGACGCCCTGCTCTGGAATGACACCCGCTCGGGCCCTGCCGCCGCCCAGCTGATCACCGAGTTCGGCGCGGCCGAACTGGCCGCGCGCACCGGACTCGTGCCGGTCGCGAGCTTTACGATCACCAAGCTGCGGTGGCTGCGCGACGCCGAACCCGAAAACGCGGCCCGCGTGGCCGCCGTCGCGCTCCCCCACGACTGGCTGACCTGGCGGCTCCGCGGCTATGGTCCCGCGGGCGAGAGCGCCCTGGGGCCGGTGCTCGACGACCTCACAACCGATCGCTCGGACGCGAGCGGCACGGGCTACTGGTCACCGGCGAGCGGCGAGTACGACCGCGAGCTGCTGGTCGCCGGCCTCGGGCACGAGGCTGTGCTGCCCCGCGTCCTCGACGCGCACGACTCCCCGGGGGTGTCGGTCGCGCATTCCGGCATTCCCGCGGGACTGGTGCTGGGGGCGGGCGCCGGCGACAACGCGGCGGCCGGTCTAGGACTCGATGCCCGCAGCGGCGACGTGGTGGTCTCGATCGGGACCAGCGGCACTGTCTTCGCCGTCACCGACGCTCCGACCGTCGACCCGAGCGGCTCGGTCGCCGGATTTGCGGATGCCGGGGGGGCCTTCCTGCCCCTGGTCGCCACCTTGAACGCCGCCCGCATCCTCGACGCCGTCGCCCGCCTGCTCGCCGTGGACCACGACGAGTTGGGCCGCCTCGCTCTCGCCGCCGAGCCCGGCGCCGACGGACTCGTACTGCAGCCCTACTTCGAGGGCGAGCGCACCCCCAACCTGCCGGGTGCCACCGCCACCCTGTTCGGCCTGACCCTTGCGTCCACCACCCGTGAGGGCCTCGCCCGGGCCGCCATCGAGGGGATGCTGTGCGCTCTCGCCGACGGACTGGACGCCATCGAGCGGCTGGGTGTCACGGCGTCGCGCGTGCTGATCATCGGCGGGGCGGCTCAGAACCCAGCCGTTGCCGCAATCGCCGCCCAGGTGTTCCCGGTGCCGGTGGAGGTGCCGGAGCCCGGCGAGTACGTCGCGCTCGGCGCCGCCGCGCAGGCTGCCTGGGCGCTGACCGGCGTGCGGCCGTCGTGGCCCGTGGCCGTGACCTCGAGCCCCGCGCGCGACGCGCGCCCGGTCATCCGCGCGCAGTACGCCGCGCACGCGCTCTAGACAGCGGAATGCCCCGGCCGGTCGAGCAGGCCGATGGCCGTATCGAGACCGACCGAGCGAACACGCACTGGGGCTTAGCCGAGGGTCGCGAAGGCTCGCACCGGGAAGGTGCCGAATCCCTCCACCGCGGGAGGAGCCGCCGTGAAACGGGCGCCGCTCGGCGGCAGGGCGTCAAGGTTCGTCAGATGTTCGACGACGTGGATGCCGGCCGCCAGCAGACCGGTGTGCGCCGGCCGTTCGCCCCCCGACTCCGTGTCGTCGATGTTGAGCGAGTCGATGCCGACCAGTGTCACGCCCTGGCGGATGAGCTCGGCCACCCCGGCCGCGCCGAGGAAGGGCGCGCCGTGCGCATACTCCGCGGTGCCGAACAGGCGACTCCATCCGGTATCGAGCATCACGGCGGCTCCGCGGAGGTCGCGATCGAAGAAGACGCTCGCCGGGATTTCCCTGCCCTCCGGGGCCCCCGACGATACATCCCTCAGATGGAATACTTCTGTCGGGAGGTCGACCAACGTCGCCAGATCGAGCCCGGCGAGGTCGGCTCCATCCTCGTAGCGGTGGAATGGACTGTCGAGATAGGTGCCGGTGTTGCCGATCATCGTGATGTTGTCCATCGCGAACTGGGTGCCGGGGGCATAGTGCGAGATCGAGTCCTCGCGGGTCAGGTGCGGCGTGAAGACCGGAGCGGGCAGGCCCGGGTAGGTGATCAGACCTTCGCGGATCACGTGGCTGAGGTCGATGACGCGGCGGGCAGGCACGGCGATGCCGGTCACGGCATCGGTCTCGACCCCCCGGGAACCGCGGTGCGTCTCCTCGACGATTTCGAGACTGTCGAGCCGCACCGAGCCCACCAGGGCGAGCCCGAGGTGGTGCACGAAAAGCCGGGCGACCTCCGCCTCGTCGAGGTCGCCGGCCGGAACATCCAGTCGGAAACGCTCGGCGCTCAACCCTCCCCCGTTGGCGAACTCAACGCGGGCATCAAAGTGGGCGCGGTACTGGGGGCTCGGCACGATGCTCATCGTCCCATCATGGCAGTGGCAGGAACGGGCATAACTTCCCGTTCCTGCCACACCGCGTGGGGTTCACGCCAGCGTCGTCCGGCGGGTCACGCCCCGCTCAGGTCGTAAAGCGTCACGCCGTCGACCGTGGTGGCGGCGTAGTTCGCGGCGTCGGAGGAGCCGTAGAAGAACGCCTCCCAGTTTGCCGAGCCGGCCTGCGCGGCCACCGAGTAGAAGAAGTTCGCCCAGCCGCTGGCGGAGAGATCCCAGAGGTACAGGAGGCTGCGATGGCGCGCAGGCGCAGGAGCACCGGACGCTCCCAGACTGCCGAGTCGGCGCGGCCGCGGACGACCCAGCGGGCTGCGGCGCCGAGCTTCGCGCCGATGCCGGTGTGCTGTCGTCCGGGGAGGATGTCGGGGTGGTGGTGGCCATCAGGCGCTCGCCTTTTGCGTGGCGAGGTGCGTGGCGAGGGTGGCGACGAGCGTCTCGCGCGTCATCACCTCACGCCGACGTTCGGTGGGGAACGGGATCGGCTCCGCCGCCGCATCCGCTGGCTGGCACTGCTGACGGAAGACCCAGAGCCGGAAGAGCAGAAAGCGCACGACGGTCGCCACGAGATTCGCGACCGTGAGCACAGCGAGCGAGGCGAGAACCGAGGCATCCGGTCGGGCGGCGTGCAGCAGGGCGAGCGAGCCCGCCGTGATCCCCCACGCAACCCCGAAGACGATCAGCCCCTGGAACTGGTGGCGCATCACCCCGCGCCGCCCCTGCACCCCGAATGTGAAGCGACGGTTGGCAGTGGTGTTGCCGATCGCCGTGATCAGCAGCGCGAGGAAGTTGGTGAGCTGCCCCGGCATCACCAGCTGCAGCAGCAGATACAGCAGCGCGTAGACCGCCGTCGAGGCGACCCCGACCGCGCCGAAGCGCACCACCTGGCCGAAGAAGCTGGGCTTGCGAGGTGCCTCGAGTGGATGCCGGCCCAACTCCGCGTAGATGCGTTCGAGCGGGATGCGGCCCGTCGCGATCGAATGCCCGACCCGCACCATGCCGCGGAGGTCCTCCATCGCGGTGCCCGTGATATCCACCGAGCTGTGGGAGTCGTCGACCCAGTCGACCGGCACCTCGTGGATGCGCATGCCTGCGCGCTCGGCGATGACCAGCAGCTCGGTATCGAAAAACCAGTTGGTGTCCTGCACATACGGGAGCACCTGCTCCGCCGCCTCGTGACGCATGGCCTTGAAGCCGCACTGCGCATCACTGAAACTCACTCCGAGATAGCGGCGGAGCAGGAAGTTGTAGCCGCGCGAGATGAACTCGCGCTTCGGCCCGCGAACCACGCGCGAGTTCGGCGACAGGCGCGTGCCGATCGCGACATCCGAGTGCCCGGAGAGCAACGGCGCCACGAGAGGCGGCAGCGCGCGGAGGTCGGTGGAGAGATCCTCGTCGAGGTAGGCGACCACCTCGGCTTCGCTGGCGAGCCAGGTCTGCTTGAGGGCACGCCCGCGACCCTTCTGCGTGAGATGTACCACCTGCACGTTCGCGAGATCAAGCGACAGCTTGTCGCTGATGACCCGCGTCGCGTCGGTCGACGCGTTATCGGCGATCGTGATCAGCCAGGTCTCGTCGAACATGTCGGTCAGGGCATCATGCAGGGTCCGGATGCTGCGGTCGAGGGTCGCCTGCTCGTTATGGACGGGCACCACGATCTCGAGGCGGAGGGAACCGCGGAGGCGGTCGGTCGATTCGGTCATGACCCGATGCTCGGCGGAGCCGCTATGCCGGATGCTGGCGCACCCTATGAGCCGGCTATGCCTTCTTGTCAGTCGAGCAGCGGCGCAGCGACCTATCGAGACCTGGTTCTCGCATCCCGGTCTCGATGCTGCGCTTCGCGCCTACTCGACCGGCAAGGAGTCCAGCGCCTGCAGCACGTCGGCGAGCAGGTCATCGACGCCCTCGATGCCCACCGACAGGCGCACGATGCTCTCGGGCACCTCGAGCGAGGTGCCCCTCACCGAGGCGTGCGTCATCTCGGACGGGTAGCACATCAGCGACTCCACCCCGCCGAGCGACTCCGCCAGCTGGAACAGCTTCGTCGACTCGGCGAACGTCCGAGCCGCCCCACCGTCGGCGAGCTGCAGCGAGATCATGCCGCCGAAACGCTTCATCTGCGAGGCGGCGAGCGCGTGGCCCGGGTGGTCAGGCAGCCCCGGGTAGAACACGTTCGAGATCTTCGGATGCCCCACCAGCGCCTCCGCGATGGTCTGCGCGTTAGACGAGTGCCGGTCCATGCGCACCGCAAGGGTCTTGATCCCGCGGATGGTGAGCCAGGCATCCATGGGGCCGGAGACCGCGCCGACGCCGAACTGCAGGAAGGCGACCTTGTCGGCAAGGCTCTCGGCTGCCCCGTCGGCACCGCCCACGAGCGTGTCGTCGTTGAGGATGACCGCGCCGCCGAGCACATCGCTGTGCCCGCCCAGGTACTTGGTGGTCGAATGGGTGACGACATCGGCGCCGAGCGAGAGCGGGCGCTGCAGATAGGGCGAGGCGAAGGTGTTGTCGGCGACGACGATCGCTCCGGCCGCGTGTCCGATCTCGGAGACGGCCGCGATATCCGTGATCTTCATCAGCGGGTTGCTCGGCGTCTCGAGCCAGAGCACCTTGGTGTTCGGGCGGATGGCCGCGGCGACGGCATCCAGATCGCTCATGTCGACGCTCGAGAGCTCGATGCCCCAGGGCACAAAAACCCGGTTGACGAGGCGATGCGAGCCGCCATAGACGTCGTTGCCCATGAGCACGTGATCGCCGGGCCGCACGATGGCGCGCAGCAGCGTGTCCTCGCCGGCGAGACCCGAGGCGAAGCTGAACGCACGGTCGCCGCCCTCAAGCGCGGCGAGCAGGGTCTGCAGGGAGTCGCGGGTCGGATTGCCGCCGCGCGCGTACTCGTAGCCGTTGCGGAAGCCGCCGATGCCGTCCTGCACGAAGGTGGTCGTGAAGTAGATGGGCGGGATGACCGCGCCTGTGGTGGGGTCGAACTCCTGACCGGCGTGGACGGCGGTGGTGGAGAAATCGGGTTGCGTCATTGTCGCTTTCTAGCTGTTGAGGAAGGTGAGCAGGTCGTGCCGGGTCAGCACCGCGGCGGGCTTGCCGTCGGCCGTGACCATCAGCGCGTCGGCGTCGCGCAGTTGCTCGCGCGCCGACTCGACCGTCTCGTGCATTCCTATCAACGCGAAACGCGGCCCGATCAATCCCGCGACAGAATCGGTGAGGGCGGCGCGGCCGCTAAAGACGGCATCCACGAGGCTCTGCTCGTCGATGGAACCGACCACCTCACCCATCACGACGGGCGGCTCGGCGCTCAGAACGGGCACCTGCGAGACGTCGTATTCCTTGAAGATGCCAATGACATCGCGCACGGTGTCGCTCGGATGCGCGTGCACGAGCTCCGGCAGCAGACCGTTCTTGGTGCTCACGATGTCGCCGACGGTCTTGCCCTCGTCGGCGGGCAGGAATCCGTAGCTGCGCATCCAGCCGTCGTTGAAGATCTTGCCGAGGTAGCCGCGGCCGCCGTCGGGCAGAAGGATCACCATGACGTCGTCCGCGCCGAGCGTACGGGCGACCTTGAGGGCGGATGCCACGGCCATCCCACTGGACCCCCCGACGAGCAGCCCCTCCTCGCGCGCGAGGCGCCGCGTCAGCTCGAAGGCCTCGGCATCAGATGCGGCGACGATCTCGTCGACCACGCTCGGGTCGTACGCGGTCGGCCAGAAGTCCTCGCCGACGCCCTCGATCAGGTACGGACGGCCGGTGCCGCCCGAGTAGACGGAGCCTTCGGGGTCCGCGCCGATGACGCGGACGCGACCGTCGGAGACCTCCTTGAGGTACTTTCCGACGCCGCTGATCGTGCCGCCGGTGCCGACGCCCGCGACGAAGTGCGTGATTTCGCCACCGGTCTGCGCCCAGATCTCGGGGCCCGTGGTCTCATAGTGGCTGAGCGGCCCGTTCGGGTTGGAGTACTGGTCGGGCTTGAACGCTCCTGGGATCTCGCGCGCGAGCCGGTCGCTCACCGAGTAGTAGCTCTCAGGGCTCGACGGTTCGACCGCGGTCGGGCAGACCACGACCTCCGCGCCGTAGGCGATGAGCGTGTTCCGCTTGTCTTCGCTGACCTTGTCGGGGCAGACGAAGACGCAGCGGTAGCCGCGCTGCTGGGCGACCAGGGCGAGGCCGATGCCGGTGTTGCCGCTGGTGGGCTCCACGATCGTGCCGCCGGGCTTCAGCTTGCCTTCGCGCTCGGCCGCGTCGATGATGCGCACCGCGATGCGGTCCTTCGATGAGCCGCCGGGGTTCAGGTACTCGATCTTGGCGAGCACCGTCGCCTGGATGCCCTCAGTCACCTTGTTCAGCTTCACCAGCGGGGTGTTGCCGATCAGGTCGAGAACGGTCTCGGCGTAGTCCATGCTGCGAGCCTAGCCGCGGGCCGCTGCGTGTTACGGGAGGCGGTCGGAGACCAGCTTCTGCAGCGCTCGCAGCGGGATCGACACCCAGTCGGGACGGTGATCCTCCTCGTAGGCGACCTCGTACACCGCCTTGTCGATCTCGTAGGCACGCAGCAGGTCGACCTGAGCGTCCGAGCGGTCGAAGCCGTAGCCGAACAGGAATGCGATCTGGTTGCGGCGCACCCAGTCGTCGGCGACGGCGGCCTCGTCGACCTCGGGATCGAGCGAGATCACGCCCGTGAGCGCCTGGATGGAGTGGGCGGCGTAGTCGAGCGAGCGCATCATCCCGGCCAGGTCGCGCAGCGGCGAATCGAGCAGGATGCGGTCCTCCCTCGGCTTGGACGGCTCGCCCTCGAAGTCGATGATCTTCCAGCCCGTGGTTGTGCGCAGCGTCTGCCCGAGGTGGAAGTCGCCGTGGATGCGTTGCACCGGCACGGGCACGCTCCGGTCGATCCGCTCATAGGCGGCGCGCACGGCATCCGCGTACTCGCCGACGACCGGATGCGCGGCTACGACCTCGTCGAGCCGACGGTTCAGCCGCGCGACCAGCACGTCCAACTCCGCGGCGCCCCAGACGGCCGTGGGCAGCAGTTCGCACATCTGCGCGTGGACGTGCGCGGTGGTCGCGCCCAGCCGCTCGGTCTCGCCGGCGAAGTCGCCGCCGGCCTCGCGGGCGCGGATCGCGTCGTTCTGCAGGGCTCGGACGCTCGCGCGCGCGGTGTCCCAGCCGTCGGTGGCGGAGCGTTGGAAGACCCCGGCCATCGCCAGGTCGAGATCGCCGCTGCGGATCCAGCCGAGCAGCGGCGAGATCTCATCGGAGCCGACCAGGGTCAGCGCCTCCTGCACCTCGATATCCGGGTTGATCCCGGGGCTCAGCCGCCGGAAGAACTTCACCAGCGACTCCCCGGCGATCACGGAGGTGTTGCTCTGCTCGGCCCCGAGCAGCACGTTGTCGACGCCCTCCTCGAGGGCGAAACCCTGCAGACGGCCGTACTGGACGTCATCGGGCACGACGGTGCCGTCGACGAAGCCGCCCAGCAGCACTCCGCGCGCCTCTGAGTCGTGCAGCGCGTCGTAGACGTAGTAGCGGCGGTCGTCGAGGATGGCGGTGCCGATGAAGCCGTACGAGAGGTCTTTGCGCGGCTCCTGCCGATACGACAGGGGCACGTTGTAGACGCCCGGCTCCGAGCCGGAGACGACCGACACGATCTCGACGCGCACGCCCGGATCGGCACCCGGGTCGCTCAGCCACTCCAGCGGCCGAACGTCGGTCACGGTCACCTGCTCCGATCCCGCGAACCAGCGCTGGCGACCGAGGTAGGCCGCGAGTTCGAGGTGTTCCGTCCAGGTGCTCATTCGTTGACTCCTCTCGCCGAGCCGGCTCCCGTGATGCGGAACCAGTAGAAGCCGTACCCCGCCAGCGTGAGCAGGTACGGCAGTTCGCCGATCGATGGAAACTCCACCCCGCCGAGCATCTCCACCGGGCGCAGGCCGCCGAACTGGTGCAGGTCGAGCTCCACCGGCTGCGGGAAGCGCGACAGGTTGTTGACACAGAGCATCACGTCGTCGCCGTCCTCCCGCAGGTACGAGAGCACCGAGGGGTTCGACCCTCCGAGGTCCAGGAAGGTGCCTCTGCCGAACGCCGAGTGCTGCTTGCGCACCAGGATCATCCGGCGCGTCCACTGCAGGAGCGAGGAGGCGCTGGCCTGCTGCGCCTCGACGTTGATGGACTGGAATCCGAACACCGGGTCCATGATGACCGGAAGCGAGAGCCGACCGGGGGTGGCCGACGAGAAACCGGCGTTGCGATCCGGCGTCCACTGCATCGGGGTGCGCACCCCGTCGCGATCACCGAGCCAAATGTTGTCGCCCATGCCGATCTCGTCGCCGTAGTAGAGCACCGGCGAGCCCGGCAGGCTGAGCAGCAGGGCGGTGAACAGCTCCATCTGGTTGGTGTCGTTGTCGAGAAGTGGCGCGAGCCGGCGCCGAATGCCGATGTTTGCCTTCATGCGCGGATCGGTGGCGTACTCGTTCCACATGTAGTCGCGATCGTCGTCGGTCACCATCTCGAGCGTGAGCTCGTCGTGATTGCGCAGGAAGATGCCCCACTGCGCATGTTCGGGGATCGCCGGCGTCTGCTCCATGATCTCGCTGATCGGATACCGCGACTCCCGCCGCACCGCCATGAAGATGCGCGGCATGACCGGGAAGTGGAAGCACATGTGGCACTCGTCGCCGCCGACCGCCGGATCACCGAAGTAGTCGACGACGTCGGCCGGCCACTGGTTCGCCTCCGCCAGGAGCACGCGACCTGGGTAGTTGTCGTCAACGTACTTGCGTACCTTCTTGAGGAACGCATGCGTGCGCGGGAGGTTCTCGCCGTTCGTGCCCTCCTCCTCGTAGAGGTAGGGGACGGCATCCAGTCGGAAACCGTCGACGCCGATCTCCATCCAGAACTTCAGGGCGTCGAGCATCGCCTCGTGCACGGCCTCGTTCTCGAAGTTGAGGTCGGGCTGATGGCTGTAAAAGCGGTGCCAGAAGTACTGCTGACGCACCGGATCCCAGGTCCAGTTCGACGGTTCGGTGTCGACGAAGATGATGCGGGCATCCGAGTACGGCTCGTCGGTGTCGTTCCAGACGTAGAAATCTCCATAGGGCCCGGTCGGGTCGGTGCGGGAGGCCTGGAACCAGGGGTGCTGGTCCGAGGTGTGGTTCATGACCACGTCGATGATGACGCGGATGCCGCGGGCGTGCGCCGCGTCGAGGAAGCGCTGGAAGTCGTCGATGGTGCCGATGTCGGGCGCGACCGCGGTGTAGTCGGCGACGTCGTAGCCGCCGTCCTTCAGCGGGGAGGGGAAGAACGGCGGAAGCCAGAGACAGTCGACGCCGAGCCACTCCAGGTAGTCGAGTTTCTCGGTCAGGCCGTTCAGATCCCCAACGCCGTCGCCCGACGAGTCGTTGAACGAGCGGATCAGGACCTCGTAGAACACCGCCGACTTGAACCAGTCGGTGTCGCTGCGATCGAGGCCATCGGGAGCGGTTGCCATGGGTCGACGCTACTCGCCTCCTGCTCGATCCGAAGGGGCCCGGAGGGGCTTGGAGGTGGTGTCCAGGCGTCTGCGACGGTCAGTCGCTGAGCTCGGGGACGGCGGACGCCGCCAACTGCTCCGCGAACAGCCGGGCGTAGACACCGTCGTTCCTCAGCAGCTCGGAGTGCGTGCCGCGCTCGACGATCCGGCCGGCCTCGACCACGAAGATCACGTCGGCCGCGACCACGGTCGAGAGCCGGTGAGCGATCGCGATGGTGGTGCGACCGCGCGAGGCCTCGTCGAGGGCTCGCTGCACGATCCGCTCCGAGACGGTGTCGAGCGCGCTCGTCGCCTCGTCGAGGATGAGCACGGCCGGGTCCTTGAGCAGCACGCGCGCGATGGCGACCCGCTGCTTCTCGCCACCACTGAGCCGGTAGCCGCGCTCCCCCACGACCGTGTCGTAGGCATCCGGAAACGACACGATCGTGTCGTGGATGTTGGCTGCCTTCGCCGCCACCACGAGCTCGTCATCGCTCGCTCCCGGCTTCGCGTAGCGCAGGTTCTCGGCAATGGTGGCGTGGAACAGGTAGGTCTCCTGGCTCACGATACCGATCGCGCCGATCAGCGACTCCTGCCGGAGTTCGCGCACGTCGTCGCCGGCGAAGAGCACGCCGCCGCCCGTCACGTCGTGTAGGCGCGGCACCAGATATGAGACGGTCGTCTTGCCCGCCCCGGACGGTCCGACGAAGGCGGCGTACTGCCCGGGCTCGATGTCGAAGCTGACGCCCTTAAGAGTGGCGGGCGAGTCGAGGGGCGCATCCGGATACCGGAAGACGACATCGTCGAACTGCACCCGGCCGAGCCGGCTCGTGGTGACGGGACGGGCATCCGGGGCGTCGGCGATCCGTGGCACGAGGTCGAGGTACTCGAAGATGCGGGCGAACAAGGCCTGCGAGGTCTGCAGGTCGAGGGCGATGCGCAGCAGACCCATGAGCGGGAACAGCAACCGGGCCTGCACGGTGGTGAACGCGACGATCGTCCCCGCCGTGACGGTGACGTCGTGGTAGATCAGCCAGGCCGCGACGAGGTAGATGACCGCGGGGATGATCGAGAGGAACACGCTGACGATGGCGAAGAACCACTGGCCGCTCATCTGCTGCTGCACCTGCAGCCGCACCTGGTTGTCGTTCTCGTCGGAGTAGCGGCCGACCTCTGCGCCCTGCTGATTGAAGCTCTTCGCGAGCAGGATCCCCGAGACGCTCAGGGTCTCCTGCGTGATCGCCGTCATCTCCGAGAGCGACTCCTGCGTCTTGGTGGCGATACGGGCGCGCACCTGCCCGACCCGGCGCTGGGCGATCACGAGCACCGGCAGCAGGATCACGGCAACGATCGTCATCTGCCAGCTCAGCACGAGCATGGCTACGAAGGCCGCGATCACGGTGACGGTGTTGCCGACCACGCTTGAGATCGTGTTGCTGAGCACGCCGGCCACACCGCCGACGTCGTTCTGCAGCCGGGACTGGATGACGCCCGTCTTGGTACGGGTGAAGAAACCGAGCTCCATCGCCTGCAGGTGCGAGAACAGCCGGATGCGCAGCGCCCCCATCACGGAGTTGCCCACCCGCGCGGTCAGATAGGTCTGCCCCACGCCGATCCCGGCCGAGGCGAGCCAGAGCAGCACCATCGTGCCGACCAGCTGGAGCAGCACGGGCACGTTCGGCCCGGCGCTGTCCGGCGGGAACAGGCCCCGGTCGAAGGCCTGTCGGGTGAGCAGCGGCGGGATGACGCTGAGGCTGGCGCTGACCAGCACGAGCGCGATCGTGACGATCAGCTGGGTGCGGTAGGGGACGAACAGCCCCCCGATGCGTCGCAGGAGATGCGGAATCGTGGGGGCCTGTGCGTTCGCGGCCCTCTGTGCGGCGACGTCGCCATTGCTCACGCGACCGGAGCCGCGACCGCTTCCACCACCCCGCATGCTCACCTGATGAGCGTAACCCGGGCCATCCACACGCGCCGGGGCCTCCGAGCCACCTTCTGCGCTCACTTTTGACATGAGCAATTCGCGACAACGGCAGCGAATAGACCGTTCGCGGCATCGGCATCGGCATCCTGGGGCCGGCAGGGGACAGCGGACCCCCGTTCCATCCCAGCGCCACCTGCCTGTTTCCTCTTGTGCGCCGCCGCGCTCCGCTGGCCTACACCAACGAATCGCGCCAGGCGGCGTGCAGCTTGGCGAAGCGGCCCGTGCCGGCGATGAGGTCTGCGGGCGTGCCGTCCTCCACGATGCGACCGTGCTCCATCACGAGCACCCGATCGGCGATCGCCACCGTCGAGAGGCGATGCGCAATGATGACCGCCGTGCGATCCGCGAGCAGGGTCGTGAGACCCTCCTGCACGAGCCGCTCGCTCGGAATGTCGAGCGAGGCGGTCGCCTCATCCAGGATCAGCACCGCCGGGTCGGCCAGGAACGCCCGAGCGAACGAGAGCAACTGCCGCTGCCCCGCCGACACGCGCCCGCCGCGCTTGTTCACGTCGGTGTCGTAGCCGTCCGGCAGCGCCCGGATGAACTCATCCGCGCCGACCGACCGCGACGCGCGCTGGATCTCGTCGAAGCTCGCGCCCGGCTTGCCGAGCGCGATGTTCTCGGCGACCGACCCGCTGAACAGGTACGCCTCCTGCGTGACCATGACGATCGCGCGCCGCAGATCCTTCGGATGCAGCCGACGCAGGTCGATTCCGTCGAGCTGCACGGCGCCCACGGTCGGGTCGTAGAAGCGCGCCATGAGCTTGGCCAGCGTGGACTTGCCCGCTCCCGTCGACCCCACCAACGCGATCGTCTGGCCCGCGGGGATGTGCAGGCTGAAGTCTGGCAGGATGACACGATCCGCGCGGTACGCGAAGCGCACGTCCTCGAAGTCCACGGCGCCCCGAGCCTGCCAGAGGTCGACAGGAGTCGAGGGGTCGGCAACGCTCGGCTCCTCCTCGAGCACGCCCGAGATCTTCTCGAGCGCGGCTGCGGCGGACTGGTAGGAGTTGTAGAACTGGGCCATCTCCTCGAGCGGGTCGAAGAAGCGCCGGGTGTAGAGCACGACGGCCAGCAGCGCGCCGATCTCGAGCCCGCCCTCGAGCACGCGGAATCCGCCGGCCAGCAGCACGACCGCGACCGTCACGTTGCCGATCAGGATCAGACCGGGGTCGAAGATGCCGAACAGCCGGATCGCCTTGGCGTTGGCATCCCGGTAGTCCTCGACGACCGCGCCGAACTCGACGGCATTGCGGCCCTCCTTGCGGAACGCCTTCACCGCGCGGATGCCCGTCATGGTCTCGACGAACTGCACGATGACACGCGCCGAGAAGGTGCGCGTCTCGCGGAACACCGACTCCGACCGCTTCTGGAACCACCGGGTCAGGAAGAACAGCGGCACGAGCGCGCAGGCGAGCACCAGTCCACTCCACGGGTCGAGAATGACCAGCGCGATCGCGATGAAGAACATGTACAGGATGCCGGTCACCAGCCCGTTCACGCCCGAGTCGAGCAGTTCGCGGATCGCCTCGAGGTCGCTCGTCTGGCGCGCGATGATCCGACCCGAGGTGTAGCTCTCATGGAACTCGAGGCTCAGACGCTGCACGTGCTGGAACACGCGCTTGCGCAGATCGATCAGGACCGCCTGGGTGATTCGGGCAGAGAGCACCGTGAACTGCGAAATCAGGATGGCGCCGCCGATTCCCGCGATCAGGTAGCCGCCGACCGTGAACAGGATCGGCGCCCAGTCCTTCTGCTTCGTCAGCGCCGGCAGGCCCTGGTCGATTCCGATCGCGATCAGCGTGGGACCGGCCACCTGCAGGGCCGTGCTGACCACAACCACGGCGAGCGCCAGCGCGACGCGCCCGCGGACGGGGCGCAGCAGCAGAGCGAGCAGGCGCAGTGAACGGGCCCGGATCTCCTGGCTCTCCTCGCGCGTGTAGTCGGTGCGCTCCTCGCCCTCGACTCCTGTCACCGCACTCATGCGTTCACCTCGATCTGCGTGCTCGTCCCACCGACGAAGCACTGCTCCGTCGGCGCTGGCGTCGCGGCGACGCGATGCGTCGCTCCCAGCTCCAGCGCGCTCATGCGTTCACCTCGATCTGCTTGTCGTCGTCCAGCGAGCTGATGACGAATCGGTAGTGGTTGTTGCTGGCCAGCAGCTCGGAGTGCCGCCCCACGGCGGTCACCCGGCCGTTCTCCAGCAGGGCCACCCGGTCGGCCAGCTGCACCGTCGACGGTCGGTGGGCCACGATCAGCGCGGTCGTCTCGGCGAGCACGCGGCGCAGGCCCGCTTCGACGCGCGCCTCGGTGTCGACATCGAGCGCCGACAGCGGATCGTCCAGCACGAGAACTGCGGGGCGGGCCGCGACGGCACGCGCCAGCGCGAGGCGTTGCCGCTGTCCTCCGGAGAGGCTCAGGCCCTCCTCGCCGACGCGCGTGTCGGATCCCTCGGGCAGGTCCGCGACGAAGTCGGCCTGCGCGATCTCGAGAGCCTCGGCCAGCACCCGGTCGGCCTCGGGTCCGCCGCCGGCGAGCTCGGGGCGCCCGATCAGGACGTTGTCGCGGACGGATGCCGAGAACAGGGTGGCGTCCTCGAAGGCCATCGCGATGTGACGCCGCAGTTCTTCGCGGGTCAGATCACGGATGTCGACGCCATCCAGTCGGATCGCTCCGCCGGTCACGTCGTAGAGCCGTGTCGCGAGCGCGGTCAGCGTCGTCTTGCCAGAGCCCGTGAGACCCACCAGCGCCATCGTCTCGCCCGGCTCCAGCTCGAGCTCGATGCCGTCGAGGATGTCGGGGAACTGGCGGGGCGAGTCCTGGTACCGGAAGTGCGCGGCATCGAAGACCAGCCGCCCCTGGGGGTGCGCGATGGTCTGGGGGTGCTCAGGATCCTCGATCGTGTTCGGCTCGTCGAGCACCTCGAAGAGGCGGTCGATGGCCGTGCGGGTGTCGAAGGTCATCGACAGCAGGAAGCCGATCGACTCGATGGGGAACCTCAGCACGGTCGCCGTGGCGAAGAAGGCGAACAGCTCCCCCACCGTGAGAGACCCGGTCGAGGCGAGCCACACGCCGCCCAGCAGACACAGGGCGAACGCGACATCCGGAACCAGAAGCAGCCAGAGCCAAATCCCGGCGATCGCCTGCGCCTTCTCGATCTCGGTGCCGCGCAGCTCCTCGGCCTGTCGGGTGAACTTCTCGAGCGAGTACCGGCCGCGGCCGAAGGCCTTCAGCACCCGGATGCCGTGCACCGACTCCTCGACGGCCGTCGCCAGGTCACCCTGCTGGTCCTGCGAGCGGCGCGCCACGGTGGAGTAGCGGTTCTCGAAGACGAAGCCGTAGATCCAGAGCGGGATCGAGCACAGCATGAACACGATTCCGAGCTGCCAGCTCCACACGAACAGCACGGCGAACCCGACCACGATCGTCGCGATGTTCACGACGAGGAGCACGACGCCGAACGACAACCAGCGACGGATCAGGCTGAGGTCGCTCATGGCGCGCGACAGCAACTGCCCGCTCTGCCAGCGATCGTGGAAGGCGACGGGCAGGTCCTGCAGCTTCGCGTAGAGCGTGTTGCGGATCGCGGCCTCCACGTGGGTTCCCGGCGTCAGCACGAGGAAGCGGCGCGCGGCGATGAACGCGGCCTCGAGCGCTCCCAGGACCAGCACGATGAGGGCCGCGGGCCAGATCTGCGCCCCGTCACCGCTGGCGAGAGGGCCGTCGACCAGGTTCTGCAGGATGATCGGGATCGTCAGCGAGACGAGGCCGGCGAGCAGCGCCGCGACCATGCCGAGGACGATCCGCGGCAGGGCGGGACGCACCCACGGCATGATCCGGAGGATCGTGCGGAAGGTCCTCGTGCGCGCCAATTTCGCGGGCGCGCTCGAAGGAGGACTGGTGGCGGGACTGGTGGGAGGCATGACTCTTCCGGAGTCGGCGGACGCGCGCGAGGGCGCGCGATCCTGGGCGGTGGTGCGATGGAGGGTGCTGCGGCCGGGAGTGCAATCCGACGGCCGCCGAGGTGCAGGCGGGCGTGCCGCTACGGTCGGGCGGTTCGGGCCCGGTGCGAGACGGGGCGACCGACCGCGCGGAACAGCGGTGTGATCATCCGCATGATTCCGTTCGTCTTCATGGCAGCCTCCCCGAGATTCGCAATGCTCCGGGCGAACGCCGCGCAGCCCTCCAGACTATGCCCGGGTCGTTCCGTGAGGCAAGTAGCGGTAGAGAAACGCTCACACCGAAAGCAGCGAACGCCAGCGCAGCGCGGCGGCGTGTACGGCGCGCGGAGCAGGTGCGTCGCCGAGGCGGCGTGGGCGGCGGCGGCGGCGCACAAATTGACTCAGTGAAAGAAGTGCCGCTCCCCGGTGAAGTACATGGTTACGCCCGCCTCGCGAGCCGCCGCGATCACGTCCTCGTCGCGGATCGACCCGCCGGGTTGGACGATCGCCGCGACCCCGGCATCCATCAGGATGCGTGCCCCGTCGTCGAAGGGGAAGAACGCGTCGGATGCGGCGACGCTTCCTGCGGCGCGGTCCCCAGCGCGCTCGACGGCGAGCTTGCAGGAGTCGACCCGGTTGACCTGGCCCATCCCGACGCCGACCGACGCCCCGTCTTTGGCGAGCAGGATCGCGTTCGACTTCACGGCACGGCACGCGATCCAGGCGAACTGGAGGTCGGCGAGTGTGGCGGCATCCGCGGGCTCCCCGGCGACGAGCTTCCACTGCAGGGCGGGCTCGAAGTGGGCGTCGGCCTGCTGGATGAGCATCCCGCCCGAGATCTGCCGCAGCTCGAAGTCGCCGCGCGCGTAGCCTGCGGGCAGCTGGAGCAGACGCAGGTTCTTCTTCGCCTGCAGGATCGCTAGCGCCTCGGGCTCGAACCCGGGGGCGATGACGACCTCGGTGAAGATCGGCGCGATCGACTCGGCCGCCTCCTTCGTGATCACCCGGTTCGAGGCGATCACCCCGCCGTACGCCGAGACCGGGTCGCAGGCGTGCGCGGCGGCGTGGGCGGCGGCGACCGTGTCGGCCGTGGCAATGCCGCACGGGTTGGCGTGCTTGATGATCGCCACCGTCGGGCCGGCGTGGTCGTAGGCGGCGCGCAGGGCGGCATCCGCGTCGACGTAGTTGTTGTACGACATCTCTTTGCCGCCGAGCTGGGTGGCCTGGGCGATGCCCGCCGCGCTGGGGGTGCCGTAGAGGGCGGCCCGCTGGTGCGAGTTCTCGCCGTAGCGCAGCGGCGCGACGCGATCCCAGGTCGCGCCTGTCCAGCCGGGGAATCCGGAGCCCCCGTCGTCGGGCACGAGCACGTTGCCGATCCAGGAGGCGACGGCGACGTCGTAGCGGGCGGTGTGCCGGAACGCCTCGCGCGCGAGCTCGCGGCGGTGCAGCAGGGTCGTGCCACCTGCGGCGAGCGCGTCGATGATGTCCGCGTAGCCGTTGGGGCTCGTGACGACAGCGACGTTGGCGTGGTTCTTCGCGGCGGCGCGCACCATGGCAGGGCCGCCGATGTCGATCTGCTCGACCACGGCATCCGGCTCGGCGCCCGAGGCGACCGTCTCGGCGAAGGGGTAGAGGTTGCTCACCAGCAGCTCGAAGGGGGCGATGCCCTGCGCTTCGAGCTCGGCCTCGTGCGATTCGAGGCGCAGGTCGGCCAGCAGGCCGGAATGGACGATCGGATGCAGCGTGCGCACGCGCCCATCGAGCGACTCGGGGTACCCGGTCAGCTCGCCGACCTGCGTGACGGGATACCCCGCCGCCGCGATCGTGGCGCTGGTCGAGCCGGTGCTCACCATCTCGACCCCCGCCGCGGCGAGCGCGGCCGCGAGCTCGACGAGCCCGGTCTTGTCGCTCACGGAGACGAGCGCGCGGCGGATCGGGACGAGATCGCGCGGGCGGTAGGCGGTGGGATCGATGGTAGGACCGGACATCGGGGGCTCCTTCTGGGTACCGGACAGGGTGGATCCCGACACTGCGGGAGTCCGGTTCAGCCCAGGCGAACGGCCGAAACGATCGGCTCTCGCGAGCCACGCCGCTCCCCGATGGTCACCCATCCGAACGCCAGTTGCGGCGACGTCAGTTTAGGCGCTGAGCTCGGCCAGGTCGATGCGGCCGTTCGCAATGTCGAGCACGACGTCGACCAGCAGCTGCCGCTCGACGAGTTTGATGCGATCGTGCAGGCGACCCTCGGTGTCGCCGGGCAGCACGGGGATGCGCCGCTGCGCCAGGATCGGGCCGGTGTCGACGCCGCCGTCGACGACGATCACACTGGCACCGGTCTCGTGCACGCTGGCGGCCACGGCATCCCGCACCGCATGTGCACCCGGGAACTCGGGCAGGTACGCCGGATGTGTGTTGATCAGCGCCGGGCTGAGCGCCGAGACTACGCGCGGCGGCAGCAGGCGCATGAAGCCGGACAGGATGACAAGGTCGGCCTCCCACTGACTCAGCTGGTCGAGCAACTCGTCGCCCCAAGCCTCGCGGCTGTCGAACGAGCCGTATGGGACGACGAAGCTCGGGATGCCGTACTCCTCGGCGTGGGCGAGCCCCTCCGCGTCGCGGTCAGCCCCGATCGCCACCACCCGCGCCGGGAACGCGGCGTCGTCGGAGGCCTCGAGCAGGGCCCGCAGGTTGGATCCGCCGCCCGAGATCAGGACGACCAGTCGGAGCACGGAGTCTTGAACCACGCGCCCGAGCCTACCGAGGCCTCGGAAGGCGACCGGATGCGGCGATGCCGACGCCGATCGCGACCGCGAACTCGATCCCGGCCACGAGTCCGACCGCGAGCGCGTCGGGACCCACCTGCTGGAATCGCCCAGGGCCGGCCGCTCCCCCGGATGCCGCCGCGAGCAGTCCGAGCAGCAGGCCGCCGACGATGCCGCCGCCGACCGCCGTCACGAACAGCGGGAGCGCGCGCGCGACGCCCTCCCGTTCGACGGCCCGGTCCAGGGCGCGCACGACGATCGGCCGCACCGCCGCCCCGGCGAGGAAACCGGCGACCACGGGCACGAGCAGTCCGGCGAAGCCGAACGCGAGGTCCCCGGTGGGAAGGGCTCCGAGCACGGGAATGGTCGGGATCGGGCCGAGCGCGGTGCCGAGCGGCGAGACATGCGATCCAGCGCCGATCGCAAAGCCGGGGCCGACGAACCATGACGCCGCCCAGACGACCAGGTTCGGCAGGAACGCGAGCTCGCCCGCGGTGAGAGCGATGCCCCCGACGACCTGGGTGTGCAGCGCCTCGTACAACCGGATGATCTGCGCGTAGTTCAGCGCCAACAGCAGCGAGACAGCCAGCGCGCTGACCAGTACGACGAGCGCGGCGGCGGCGGCTCCGGCGCGGAGGGCTCCGCCCAGGGCCGCGCGCACCCCGGGGCGCCAGGCGGCGATCCAGCCCGCGAGGACGTTGCGGCGGAGGCCCGCGGAGCGCGCATCCGGATGCCGGTCTCGGCCCTCGCGCAGCACGCCGAGCCCCAGCCCGATCGCGAAGACGAGGGTCGGCAGCAGCGTGCCCTGCCAGAGCGACGGGCGCGCCGACGGGTGCAGGGCCGAGAAGGTGACGGCGAAGGATGCCGCCCCGAACACGGCGAGGCAGCTGGAGGCGGCGAGCGAGCGACGCCCGGTCTCAGCCACCCGCTCCCCCGCCCGCACCCCGAGCACCAGGGTCAGCAGTGCGAAGCCGAGGAGTGCGATCGTGATCTTCACCGGGGCGCTGGCCCCCGCGATCCCGAGGGCGGTCGCCGTCGCCGGATCGAGCGTGAAAGTGACATCGACGCCGTGCCCGATCAGCCAGATGTCGGCCGCCCCGCGCCAGAAGATCGCCCAGTCCGGGGCGAAGCCGAACTGCGCCGCCCAGACGATCGTGAGGGGGACGAGCGGGATCGCGACGCCGATCGCCACCACGAGAAGCGCCTCGAAGGCCGAGAACAGCAGAGTCAGGCGCCGGGTCATCGGGATGACTGTACCGGCGGCTCGCGCGGCGGCAGGGGCGGCGTTCCGAGCGGGCGCGAATCGGTCGGGATCAGTTGTGCGGCGCCTCCTTCCCAACGTGAGGAACGACCCGAGCTGCTCAGATGCTCGGGCTGTCGAACTACTGGACACGAGGGCGTGGCACTCTCCGGCCTGTCGCCGCCCCGACATCGTGTCGAAGTCATCATCGAGGGCGTTCAGGCGACGGGCGGCCACCTGGTCGAGAAACCTCCGGGCGTCGGATCCAGGATGCGACGACGTCCCCGCGACGTAGGAGTCGGTCGCCGCCGATCCTCGGCCCGATGCGTGACGAGCACCACGATGCGGTCGCGTGAGGCCGCGCGCAGCACGCCCGAGGCGCGCGGTGCTGCGCCGTCGCGGGCGGCGGACGGAGTCTCCGCGGATCCCGTGCGCGAACGAGCCGGTGCGGCGCGACCGTCGGCGCGGGCTGCAGGCACCGCGGCGTCCGCAGAGGCCGCGGCATCCGCCGACACCCAGCGCGGCCGCCGTGCACCGGGACCACCCGGTTGGCGATGCCGATGGTGGCTGCGTCGTGGCTCACCATCACGATCGCCGCGGTTCGACGCATCGCACGAATCGCCCCGCGCACCTCGGCGGCGTTGTCTGCATCGAGGTGGGCCGTGGGTTCGTCCAGCAGGACGAGCTCGGCTCCCTCCTCGACGCGGACCATCGCGCGCGCCATCGCGAGCCGA
>JANXTR010000019.1 GCA_025352325.1 Microbacteriaceae bacterium
AGCAAAACCCACTGTTCCGAGCCCGACGATCAGGAACAGGACGCACAGACCAGACGCGCTGGGCCCGCTCCACACGTAGACGTGCGCTGCCACGTAGCCAAGAATCGTGCCCCCGACGATGGTGAGGCCGCCCATCGACGGCGTGCCGCGCTTTGCGTCATGCGCGGGGTAGCCGTCTTCGGTATTGCGAATGGCCTGGGCATAGCCGTGGGCGCTGAGCACTCGGATCAGGAGTGGGGTGCCGAACAATCCGATCAGCAGGCCAACAGCAGTCGCAACCAGGATGAGCCTCACGCCGAGGCACCCCCGGTCGATGAGCTACTCACGAGCAGCGCTTCCGCGACCCGCTCAAGGCCGGCAGCGCGGGATGCCTTCACCAGCACCACGTCGCCCGGGGCGAGCTCGTCCTCCAACACGCTCAAGGCTCCTGCCACGTCGTCCACAAACATTGCTTCGTTGCCCCACGAGCCCTCGAGGCCGGCGCCGAGAAACATCGTGCGCGCACCCAGCCCGACCACCACAAGTCGACTCACGTCGAGCCGAACGGCAAGTCGACCGATCGCATCGTGCTCGGCCACCGTATCCGCACCGAGCTCACGCATCTCGCCCAACACGGCCCAGGTTCGGCGACCTTGGCCGACGTCCGCCAGGGTCTTGAGAGCCGCCCGCATCGATTCGGGGTTGGCGTTGTACGCGTCGTTGATGACCGTGATCCCGCCGCCGGGCTGCAGCACCTCCATGCGCCAGCGCTCGGCGCGCGGCACCGCCTCGATCGCGGTGATCGCGCGGTCAAGCGGCACGCCGAGCTCTCGGGCCACAGCCAGCGCAGCCAGCGCGTTGCTCACGTGGTGCTCGCCCAGGATGCGCAGCGCGACCTCGTGGCGTGCGAGGTGGCCGTCCGCCGAGGGCACCACCAGGGTGAAACGGGTGCCGGATGCGGTGGCCCGCACGTCATCGGCGCGCACCTCGGCACTCGGTGACAGTCCGAACCACAGCGGACGTGCGGCCGTCAGCTCCGCCATCGCGGACACCCGACCGTCGTCGGCGTTCAGCACGGCGACGGCGGTGGCCGGCAGCTCGCGGACGATCTCGGACTTGGCGCGTTGGGTGGCCTCGATGCCGCCGAACTCGCCGGCGTGCGCCAGCCCGACCTTCAGGACGACGGAGATGTCGGGCATCGCGATCCCGACGAGACGCGCGATCTCACCCTCGCCACTCGCGCCCATCTCGCTGACCAGGTACTCGGTGGTGTCATCGACCTGCAGCATGGTAATCGGGGCGCCGACGTGGTTGTTGAAGGATCCGGTCGGCGCGACGGTCGGGCCCTCGGCCTCGAGGATGGCGCGGAGCAGGTTCTTGGTGGTCGTCTTGCCGTTCGACCCGGTGATCCCGACCACCCGGAGTCGTCCGCCCGCGCGAACCCGGGCCACGACGAGCCGGGCCAGATCTGCGAGGGCGAGGACGCCGTCGTCCACCACCAGCACCGGAACCGCGGTCTCGACTGGGCGTTCGGCGATGACCAGGGCCGCGCCGCGCTCGACCGCGTCCGCGATGAACAGGTGGCCGTCGGTGACGGCACCGCGCAGCGCGAAGAAGATCGAACCCGGCATCACGAGACTCGAGTTGGTCTGCACCGAGCCGTCGACGACGGTGCTCGCGAGAGCCGCGTCGGAATCGGCGCCCGGCGGAAGCAGGAGCGAGCCTCCGAGTGCGTCCACGAACTCGGTCAGTCGGAGCGCAATCACACCCAGCCCGCCTCGTGAAGCGCCGCGCGGGCCTCATCGCGGGCGGAGTACGGCGTGCGCACCCCGCGGATGTCGCGGTAGTCCTGGTGTCCAGGCCCGGCCCAGAGGATGGAGTCGCCCTGCTGGGCGAGCGACACCGCCTTGCGGATCGCCATCTCGGGCGGGCTGACCTCGTAGGTGGACTCCGGCTGGTGCTCGGCTAGTCTGGCGCCCTCGAGGAGGGTCTTGCGGATCGACGTCGGGTCCTCGAAGCGCGGGTGATGGTCGGTGATGACGAGGATGTCGCTGCCCTCGGCCGCGACGCGCGCCATCTCGGATCGCTTGGTGGCATCCCGGTCGCCGTCCGCACCGAAGACCATGATCGTGCGGCCGCTGGTGAACTGCCGGACCGCCGCCAGGGTGTTCTCGAAGGCGTCGGGGCTGTGCCCGAAGTCGACGTAGACGCTCGGCCCTCGGTCGCCCGACACGCGCTCCGTGCGACCTGGCAGGTACGCCCGGATGCCGCCGTCCTCGCCGTCGCGACCCTCGAGGGCCGCGCCGATGGCCTCCAGCTCGAAGCCCGCCTCGACGAGCATGACGATCGCGAGCGCGGCGTTCGCGGCCATGTGCCAGCCGATGAGCGGCTCGCGGGTCACGAGGGAGCGGCCGTCGGGACCGGTCAGCCGAAACTCGGTGTGCGCAGCATTCTCTTCGAGGATCTCGACCACCCAGGCCGCGCTCTCGACGTCGTCGGTGCTCGCGTGGCCGACCGTGGCGATCGTGGTCACGGGGATGCGCGACTCGGCGACGACCCGGGCGCCCCACGCCGTGTCGAGGCAGACGACTCCGCGTTTGCCGCGCTCCGGCTCGAAGAGAGCGAGCTTCGCCTGGAAGTACTCCTCCATGTCGGCGTAGTCGTCGAGGTGGTCGTGGCTGAGGTTGGTGAAGCCGACGACGTCGAACACGAGTCCATCAACCCGGCGACGCGACAGGGCCTGGGCGCTGACCTCGACGGCGACGGCGCGGACGCCCGCCTCGCGCATCCGCGCCAGCAGGGCGTGCATCTCGCTCGCCTCGGGCGTGGTGAGGCGGCTGACGACGGTGAGCTCGCCGATGTGGCGCTCCGCCGTCGAGCTCAGGCCGGTCACCAGGCCCAGCTGGCGCAGGATCGCCTCGAGCAGATACGAGGTCGAGGTCTTGCCGTTGGTCCCGGTCGTGCCGAACAGCAGGGCCGACGACTCCGCGGTGCGGTAGACCCAGGCTGAGAGCTCGCCGAGCGCGCCGCGCGGGTCGTCGACGATGACGATCGGCAGACCGGCGTCGGCCGCCAGTTCGGCGCCCGCGGCATCCGTCACGAGAGCGACCGCACCGCCCTCCTTCGCTGCGCCGGCAAACGAGGCGCCGTGGCTGTTGGCGCCCTGGATGCCGACGAAGATGTCGCCGGGGTGCAGGTCGCCCGTGCCCAGCGTCACGCCCGTCACCTCGACGCCATCGACCGATCCGCGGTGCTCGAGGCCGAACTCCTGCACGAGCATCGCCAGGGAGCGCGGAGCGGGATGCTCGGGGCGCAGGACTGGGGGGATCCGGGATGTCATGATCTCCGGCCTCCTGTCTCTCGCTCTCGTGTCCGCACTGTCAGCCAGCCGGCGGGTGCGACTACCAGGCGACCGGGACGAACGGCGCCGCTGTGGTCGACGGCTGGATGCGGAAGGTCTTGATGACCTGCTTCATGATCGTCGCATAGGCCGGCGCCGCGGCCGCGGAAGTCTTTATGGTAGCGGGCTTCGCGAGGGTGACGATCACGGCATACTGCGGTTTGTCGGCCGGGATGAGCCCCGCGACCGACACGATGTAGTCCTTGCCGTAGCCGTTCCCGTCGGCAACCTGGGCGGTCCCCGACTTGGCCGCGATGCGGTGTCCGGGGATGTTGATGAGGTTGCGCAGCGAGCCTTGCGTGGTCACCGTCTCCATCATTTCGCGCACCGACTGGGCCGTGGAGGCCTTCACAACCTGGGTGGTCGCGCCGGTGGTGGGGTAGGTCACCGTGCCATCGGAGGCCGTGCAACTCTGCACGAGCGTCAGGGGCACCTTCTTTCCGTCGTTGCCGATGGTCTGGTACAGACTCGCGACCTGCGCGGAGGTGGCCGTCATGCCCTGGCCGAACTGCTGGGTCACCGTCGTGATCGAGTCCACCTGCTGCGGCGTCTTGACCGTTCCTGCGGCCTCGCCGAGGAATCCCACGGAGCTCTTCGAGCCGAGCCCGAACTTGATCAGGTTGGCGTAGCGGTCCTTCTCGCTCTGCAGCTTCGTCAGCTCGGCGATGCCGATGTTCGAGGAGTTCATGATGACGCCCGCGACGGTCATGTGCATGTCACCGTGGGCGAAGGCGTCCTTGATGTAGCTGCCGGCCGGGAGCCCGTCGGTGAAACGGCCGGGCACGTCCACAGGGGTCGCCGCGGTTACGATGCCGGCGTCGACGAGGCCGGATACGGTGGCGGGCTTCATGATCGATCCGGGCTCGTATGGGGTGGTGAAGCTGCGCGCGCCCAGAGAGTAACGATCGACCGAGTTGCGGTCGTTGGGATCGACGGAGGGATAGTCGGCGTCGGCCATGATGTGTCCATCGCCGACACGCACAACCATCGCGGTCCCCCAGGCGGCGCCGACGGCCTGGGCCTGATTGGCCACCGCCTGCTGGGCGAACCACTGCAGGTTGGAGTCGATCGTGAGCGTGACGGTTCCGCCGTCGGTGGCCGGCTTGGTCACGACGGTGCTGCCGGGCAGGCGGACGTTGTCAGCGCTCTTCTCGAATGTCGAGGTGCCGTTGGTGCCGGCCAGGCAGCTGTCCTGCTTGAGCTCGGTGCCCGCCTGCGGCCCGTCGGTGCCGACGAAGCCGACCAGGTTGCCGGCCACGGCACCGTTCGGGTAGGTGCGCGTCGGGTGCGGTTCGCTGGAGAGCCACGGGATGTTGAGGGCCTTGACCTTGTTGAAAACGATGAGCTTGACGGCCTTCACCAGGTTGACGTAGTCCGAAGTCGCATCCTTGGTCAAGGCCGCGTAGAGGGCCTGCGGGTCGCTGCCGGTGATGTTCGCGATCTGCGAGATCGCATCGGTCAGACTCACCTTCGTCGTGGTGCCGTCGGCGTTCTTGCGGGTGAAGCCGTCGATGTAGAGCAGCGCAATCTTCGGCGAGGCGGTGATGTCGAAACGATCGACGCTGTCCGCCAGCACGACGCCGTTGGTGTCGACGATGCTGCCGCGCGTGCCGTAGGTGACGACCGAGGCGTTCTGACGCACACTCGCCTGCTTGGTCAGCTCCTCCGCCTGGACGAGCTGGATGTCGACCAGGCGTACCACGAAGAGCGCCATCACCGCGAAGACCCCGAAGATCGTGAGTGCGAGTCGTCGACGGGAGACGCGGAACGTGGGCACAGGCTGCCTCCTGCTCGGTGGCTGGTGGATCGGTGGTCAGTGAGTGGTGGGGGACGGCAGGAGGCCGGGAGTCAGGGGGGCTTGACCGGCACCTCCCGTCCCCGTGTCGGTCGAGGCTTGGGATGCCCCGCTCGAGCTGGTGGCGGAGGAGCCGGAGGTGGGTCCGGACCCTGCCGCGGAAGTCTTTGTCGTCGTCGTGGTTGTCGTGGGGGCCTGAGCGGTCACGATCATCGAACCGTCCAGCAGCACGTTGCTCACCTGGTCCCCCGCGCCGAGCAGGCTTCCGCCCGCCGCGGTTCCGGTGCCGGTAACGGCGCCAGTGGAGGCATCCAGGTAGACCGCGTTGCCACTGGCAACCATGCCGAGTGCTTCCGCGTTCGCGGCGAGGTGCTGCGGCGAGTTGTAAAGATCGAGCGTCTCCGACAGTGCGTGCTGCTGCAGCACCGCGTTGTGCTTCTGGGTCTGCAGGCTCGAGATCTGGTACGCGCCGTCGGCCAGGACGATGCTCAGCAGCAGCTGCGCGAGCAGGATCACCCCGATGCCGCCGATCGTGATCACCGCGGGGAGGAGGCGAGGTCGCGCCCGGCGCTGGGCGCGAGTGGGCGCGACCTCGAGGTGACGCCGGGGGGTGGCGTCGGGTTGCGGCGAGCGGCGCGGGCGCGCGGGCGCCGTAACGGGAAGTGCGCTCATGCTGCTGCTCGCATTCGTTCGGCCGCGCGCAGGCGCACGGGGGTCGACCGCGAGTTGGAGGCCTTCTCGGCCTCGCTCGCGAGTTCGGATCCGCGCACCAGCAGCTTGAACTCGGGTCGGTGCTCGGGAAGTTCAACGGGAAGCCCGCGCGGGGCGGTCGAGGTGGATCGCGTGGCCAGCTTCCGCTTGACGATGCGGTCCTCGAGGGACTGGTACGCGAGCACGACGATCCGCCCCCCGACCTCCAAGGAGTCGAGTGCCGCCGGGATCGCGCGCTCGAGCACCGACAGCTCCTGGTTGACCTCGATGCGCAGCGCCTGGAAGACGCGTTTGGCCGGATGACCCGCGCGGCTGAGCGCGGCGGGTGTCGCGGCCTGCAGCAGCTCCACCAGCTGGGCGGAGGTCTGGAGCGGCGTCACGTCACGCTCGCGGACGATCCGGCTGGCGTACCGGGGTGCGAGCTTCTCTTCGCCGTACTCGTAGAAGATGCGGCGAAGGCTTGCCTCGTCGTACTCGGCGAGCACGCGCGCCGCCGTCAGCTCGGCGGTGTCGTCCATGCGCATGTCGAGCGGGGCATCCTTCGAGTATGAGAAGCCGCGCTCCACCTGGTCGAGCTGCATCGACGAGACGCCGAGGTCGAACAGGATGCCGGCCACCGGCGCGAGCCCGAGCTCGTCGAGCACCTCGTCGATGCGGTCGTAGACCGTGTGCACGAGGTGCACGCGTACGCCGAAGGGGGCGAGCCGCTCCCCCGCGAGCCGCAGGGCGTGGGGGTCGCGGTCGAGACCGACGAGCACGAGTTCGGGGAAGCGCTCCATGGCCGCCTCGGCGTGGCCGCCGAGTCCGAGCGTCGCATCGACGAACACCGCGCCGGGTCGTTCGAGCGCCGGTGCGAGCAGCTCGAGGGTCCGATCGAGCATGACGGGAGTGTGAAGTGAGTTCTCGGCCATGAGGTTCCGGATCGAGCCCCTCCTGCCTGATCCCCATCCGCTGCGACCTGGCTCCGGGGAAGTGAAGTCAGGGTGCGCGGCTGAGGGTCGGGCACGAGGCGCTAGAAGAGTCCGGCGATCACCTCCCCGTCGGCGTCGGCGAAGCCGGCCTCGGCGTTCGCGTAGTACTCGTTCCACTTCGCGGTGTCCCAGATCTCGGCGCGGCTTCCCGCTCCGATCACGGTGAGGTCGCGGTCGAGGCCCGCGTATTCGCGCAGCATCGGCGGGATAGTCACGCGGTGTTGCTTGTCGGGGATCTCCTGCGTCGCGCCGGAAAGAAACAGACGGATGTAGTCGCGTCCGGCCTTGCCGGCGGAGGGCGCCTGCGCCTGCATCCGCTGCACCAGGCCCTCGAACTCGGTCTGGCTAAAGACGTAGATCGCGTGCTCCTGGCCGCGAGCCATCACGACGCCGTCCTCGAAGTCGTCGCTGAACTTCGCAGGAAGGATGATGCGCCCTTTGTCATCGAGCTTGGGAACGAAGGTGCCCAACAGCATGCGTCCCCCCTCTCTCCGGCCAGGTAGAAGGACGTTCCCCACTTTACTCCACTTTGACCCATTTTCCACCACTTTGAGCACGACTTTGACGCCCGGTTGCCCCCATAAGGGGGCACGCTCCCCGGGATCTCGGGCGTGTTCCGGCGGGGAGCAGAGTGGAGGCGATTCCGCGGATCCGAGCGCAGAAGCCGCCCGCCAGCAGTCGACGGGCCGTTAACGACGAAAGGGCCGGCTCAGCCGGCCCTTTCGGGGAGAGAAGTGGAGAGGAGCGGAGGCTCAGCTCTCGTGATCGTCATTGCGGCGTTCCCACCGCTCATTGAGCGAATCCATGAACCCGGTGCGGGGCTTCGCGGATGCCGCGCCCTGCCCGCCGCTCGGAACCGTCAGGCGACGCGGCGGCGCGATGGCGACGAGCGCGCCCGCGAACATGATTGCGAAGCCGAGGATGCCGACGACCGGCTGGCGGATGCTCACGCCGACCACTAGGAGCACGAGGCCCAGGCCCCCGGCGAGCACGCCGAGCACTAGGGCGGTGTAGTTCGGGCGACCTCTGCGCGCGCCGACCGTCGTAACGTCGTCTGCGTCGTTGTGGTAGAGGCTGCGCTCCATCTCGTCGAGGAGGCGCTGCTCCTGTTCAGAAAGCGGCATTTCCGGCTCCCTCACGGTCTGGCGCACCCTTTGTCGCCGACTCGTTGGTTCGTCATTATTCTAGGCCTGCTTTCCGCCGATAGCATAGGAGCGTGGCTGGGAGTACGCGCTTAGTCGATCTCGTCCAGTCGCGGCTCGACGAGTTCCTCGCTGTGCGCGGAGCCGGCCTCGTGCAGATCTCTCCGGACCTTGCCGTCATCGACGATGCGGCCCGCAGCCTGCTCGCTGGCGGCAAGCGTTTCCGCGCCCTGTTCTGCTATTGGGGCTGGCGATCCGTGTCCGGTTTCGCGAGCGAGCACGACCAGCTGGACGACGGCGACGGTCCCGGGCTCGACGCGGTGATCTCGGTGGCATCCGCCCTCGAGATGTTCCATGCGGCCGCCCTGGTGCACGACGACATCATGGACAACTCCGACCTGCGGCGCGGCAAGCCGAGTGTTCACAAGCGGTTCGAGGCGTGGCACGGGCAGCAGTCCTGGTCCGGCTCGGCCCCTCAGTACGGCGAGGCGACCGCGCTGCTCATCGGCGACCTGCTGCTCGCCTGGAGCGACGAACTGTTCGACGCGGGAACGCGTGCGCTGCGGCATCCGAAGGCGGCCATCGCGGCCCGCGACGAGTTCGCGACTATGCGCACGGAGGTGACCGTCGGCCAGTACCTCGACATGCTCGAGGAGACCTCCTGGCGCAGCAGGCCCGAGACCGAGCTGCTTTCGCGCGCGCACCGGGTCATCGTCTACAAGTCGGCGAAGTACAGCGTGGAGGCCCCGCTCGCGATCGGCGCCTCGCTGGCAGACGCCTCGCTCCCCCAGCTCGCGGCCCTGCGCGCGTTCGGCCTCCCGCTCGGCGTCGCCTTCCAGCTGCGCGACGACCTGCTCGGGGTCTTCGGCGATCCAGCCGTCACGGGAAAGCCAGCGGGCGACGACCTCCGCGAGGGCAAGCGCACCGTGCTCGTCACGCTCGCGCGCCAGAAGCTGCCGGGCGGCTCGGGGCGCCTCTTCGACGAACTGCTAGGCGACGACGATCTCGACGAACAGCAGATCCGGATGCTGCAGAACGCGGTCCGCGACAGCGGCGCCGTCGAGCAGGTCGAGAAGATCATCGCCCACAACGTGAGCGTCGCCACGGCGGCTCTCACGGATGCACCGCTCACCCGCTCGGCTCGCGATCAGCTGAGCGAGCTCGCCGACGCGGTCACCCGCCGCGAGAGTTAGCGCGAAGCTGGCGGAGAACTCAGAAGCCGAGAGCCTGGGCGACTCGGCGCACTTCCGCCTTGCGTCCGGCTTTGAGTGCGTCGACCGGCGGGACGCCGAGGCTGTCCTCCTCGGTCAGCAGCCAGTGGATGGCCTCGTCGTCGCTGAATCCGGCGTCGCCGAGAACCACGATCGTGCCACGGAGGTCGCCGAGCGGCTCGCTCCCGTCGAGGAACGCGGCGGGCACCCGGGTGACACCGTCGACGCGGGCCGCCAGCAGCGCGCGGTCCTCGATCAGGCGGCGGACCTTGCTCTGTGGGAGGCCCATCAGGTCGACGAGGTCGGGAATGGTCAGCCACGTCGGGCCGGCGGAGTCGCTCACCCTCCTAGAGTGCCACGTCCCATCGCGGCCCGCCCCGACATCCGACTGTTACGAATGTGTTAACTCCCGCAACACAGGCCACGGTGATTGACTCTGATAATCTTCTGTGACAGCGTGAGCTGCGCCGCCACGCGTCTGTGTGCGGGGAAAGGCAGCACGATGAGTGAGACGACGGACCGGGGCGCATTCGCCCGCCGGGTGTTCTCCGGCCTGATCCCCTCGGCGATCCAGATCCCGCAGCATGCGGACATCCCCTTCCGCTCCACGCGGATGGGCAAGGGCGTGATGGCCACTATGCCGCTCATGCTCGCCAGCGCGATGACCGTGAGCATGAACCTCACCGCGCCGCTCGAGTCGGCCTCCGCCGCCACCAAGCGTCCCGTGAAGGCGAAGAGCGAGCTCGCCAAGTCGCTGCGCGAGATCATCACCACCGCGGTGACCTCCCAGGCTGTCACCACGACCGCCGCCGCCGCCGCCGCCACCTCCTACACGGTCACCGCGGGCGACACCGTCTCGTCGATCGCCGGTCGCTACGGCCTGTCGACGGCCTCGGTGCTCGCCGCGAACGGTCTCAGCTGGAAGTCGCTGATCTTCCCCGGCCAGGTCCTCAAGCTCGCGGCTCCGGTCGCCGCAGCGGCTCCCGCCCCCGCGCCGACCGCAGCGGTTCCCGCCGTCCCAGCCGTCGCCGGCCGGTACATGATTCAGCGAGGCGACACGATCAGCAAGATTGCGGACCGCTTCGGCGTCACCACGCAGGCGGTTCTCACGGCCAACGGTCTGGGCTGGTCGAGCATCATCTACGGCGGTCAGACCATCACGATTCCCGCGGGCGGCTCAGCGCCGCTCGCAGTCCAGACCGTCTCCTCCGTCACCCGAGTCGCCACGGAGCCCGCCGCTCCGCCCCCCGCTCCCGCAGCGTCCACCAGCTACACGATCCGCTCGGGCGACACCATCTCGTCGATTTCGAAGAGCACCGGAGTGCCCGTGTCGTCGATCATGGCCGCGAACGCACTCGGCACCTCGAGCATCATCTACGCCGGTCGCGCGCTGGTGATCCCGGGTGCCACCTCGGCCCCGACAGCCGGCACCTCGGCCACTCCGATCACCGACGAGATGGCCGCAAACGCGCGCATCATCATCCAAGTCGGTCGCCGTCTCGGTGTTCCCGATCGCGGCATCGTCGTCGCGCTGGCCGCCGCCGCCCAGGAATCCGGGATGCGCAACATCGACTATGGCGATCGGGACTCGGTCGGCATCTTCCAACAGCGCCCAAGCATGGGCTGGGGCAGCGCCGCCCAGTTGCTCGACGTGGACCACGCGGCCCAGCTCTTCTACGGCGGCCCGAGCAACCCGAACCAGGGGACGACCCGCGGACTGCTCGACATCGCTGGCTGGCAGTCGATGACGGTCGCGGGCGCCGCGCAGGCGGTGCAGATCTCGGCGTTCCCGGATGCCTACGCCAAGTGGGAGACCAGCGCCCGGTCCTGGCTCGCCCAATACCGCTAGGTCTCGCACCGTGTGGGAGCCGAGTGTTCAGGATGACGCTGCCTACACTCGACTGGTGAGCGTCAACACCACCGATCCGATGATCGGCCGTCTGATCGACGGCCGTTATCAGGTGCGCTCCCGGATCGCCCGCGGGGGCATGGCGACGGTCTACCTCGCCACCGATCTCCGACTCGAGCGCCGCGTCGCCGTGAAGGTGATGCACGGTCACCTTGCCGATGACAGCCAGTTCAAGCAGCGCTTCATCCAGGAGGCCCGTTCGGCTGCGCGTCTGGCGCACCCGAACGTCGTGAACGTCTTCGATCAGGGCCAGGATGCCGACAGCGCCTACCTGGTAATGGAGTACCTCCCCGGCATCACCCTCCGTGATCTGCTGGTGGAGTACAGCTCCCTGACGAGCCAGCAGACCATCGACATCACCGAGGCGGTGCTCTCCGGACTGGCGGCAGCGCACAAGGCGGGCATCGTCCACCGCGACCTGAAGCCCGAGAACGTGCTGCTGGCCGACGACGGCCGCATCAAGATCGGTGACTTCGGGCTTGCGCGAGCGGCATCCGCGAACACTGCCACCGGCGCGGCGCTGCTTGGCACGATCGCCTACCTCTCTCCCGAGCTCGTCACCCGCGGCGTCGCCGACACCCGCAGCGACATCTACGCCGTCGGCATCATGATGTTCGAGATGCTCACCGGCGAGCAGCCCTTCAAGGGCGAGCAGCCGATGCAGATCGCCTACCAGCACGCCAACGACACGGTCCCTGCCCCGAGCGGCAAGAACTCGAAGGTGCCCGCCGAGCTGGACGAGCTTGTGATGTGGGCGACGGCGCGCGACCCCGAGCAGCGTCCCCGCGACGCCCGAGCCATGCTCGACCAGTTGCACGAGACCGAGTCGCTGCTGCGCACGGCCCTGCCGACCGGGTCGACCGCCGCCCAGCGCACCATGGTGCTGCCTGCCGCCACGCAACGCTTCGCCGCCTCCGCACGACAAGCCACCGACGAGACGCAAATCATCGGCGCACGCACGCCTGTGAAGGCCGCCGCCGTGTCGGACTCCACCGCCGCGCTCACCAAGGTCTCGCAGAGGCGGCGCGGTCGCGGCCTCGCACTCTTCCTCGTCATCCTGCTCCTCGTCGGCGGCGCAGGCTTCGCCGGCTGGTGGTTCGGTGCCGGGCCCGGGGCGAAGGTCGGGGTCCCCTCGGTCGCCAGGATGACCATCGCCGACGCGACCACCGCGCTCACGAAGGCCGGGCTCACGGTCAACCCGACGAACGGCGAGGTCTACTCGCTCGACGTCGCGGCCGGCAGCGTGGCGCAGACCAACCCTAAGTCGGGCACGCCGGTGGCCAAGAACGGCCGCGTGCAGCTGCTGCTCTCGAAGGGGCTGCGGCCCTTCGACTTGCCCACCTTCGCCGGGCAGACCGAGAAGGACGCGGATGCCCTGATCGCCACGCACTGGAAGGCCGGCAAGCCGATCCAGCAGTTCGACGGCACGGTGCCCGCCGGCACGGTCATCGACGCGCTCGACGCGAAGAACGCGAGCCTGAAGGGCGTCGCGCAGTACGGCGAGGGCCAGACGATTACCCTGATCGTCTCTGTGGGTGCCCTGCCCACCGATCTCGCCGGCAAGAGCGTCGCCGACGCCACCAGCGAGCTGAAGGCCCTCAACCTCGTCGTCTCGGGTCAGGTCGGCGAGTTCAGTCAGGATGTCGCCAAGGGCGCCGTTGTCGGACTCGTCACCACGAACGTGGACGGCAGCCCCCTGACAATCCGCTGGAGCGACAACGTGCAGCTGCGGACCTCGAAGGGCCGGGAGCAGGTGCCCGTGCCGGATGTCGTCGGAAAAACCTGGGCCACAGCGAAGAAAATGCTCACGGGTGCGGGATTCCAGTTGAACTACAATCCCGCTGCCGATGTCTTCCCCGGCGCACTGACCGTCAGCAAGACCGATCCCGCGGGCGGCACGAGCGCCGACAAGGGGTCAACGATCAAGGTCTCCTTCTAGGTGACTGGCACGCCGAGCCTCAGCGCGCGATCGTCAGCTCCTCGGCGACCAGGAACGCCAGCTCCAGCGACTGCATGTGATTTAGGCGCGGATCGCAGAGCGACTCGTACTTGGTCGCCAGCGTCGCCTCATCGATCTGCTCCGAGCCGCCGAGGCACTCGGTGACGTCGTCGCCGGTGAGCTCCACGTGGATGCCGCCCGGGTGCGTGCCCGCGGCCCGGTGGGATTCGAAGAAGCCGCGCACCTCATCCACGACGTCGTCGAAGCGACGCGTCTTGTAGCCGGTGGGCGTTGTCAGACCGTTGCCGTGCATCGGGTCGGTGACCCACAGCGGCGTTGCACCGAAGCTCTTGATGGCCTCAAGCAGCGGCGGTAGCGCATCCCGCACCCTGCCGGCGCCCATACGCGTGATGAAGGTGAGACGACCCGGCTCGCGCTCGGGGTCGAGTTTGTCGATCAGGCGCTCCATGTCGTCGGCCGAGGTGCTCGGGCCGAGCTTCACACCGATCGGGTTGCGGATGCGCGCGAAGTAGTCGACGTGGGCATCCTCCAGTCCGCGGGTGCGCTCGCCGATCCACAGGAAATGCGCGCTCGTATTCACAGGCGTGCCGTTGCGCGAGTCGATGCGGGTCATCGGGCGCTCGTAGTCCATCAGCAGGCCCTCGTGGCTGGTGTAGAACTCGACGCGCTTCAGCTCGTCGAAGTCGGCGCCCGCCGCCTCCATGAACTTGACGGCACGGTCGATCTCGGAGGCAAGGCTCGCGTACCGCTGGTTCGCGGGGTTGGTGGCGAAGCCCTTGTTCCAGCTGTGCACCTCGCGGAGGTCGGCGAACCCGCCCTGCGTGAACGCACGGATCAGATTGAGCGTCGATGCGGAGGTGTGGTAACCCTTGATCAGTCGCTGCGGGTCGGCCTGGCGCGACTCCGGCGTGAACGGGTAGCCGTTGACGATGTCGCCGCGGTAGGCGGGCAGCGTGACGTCGCCGCGGGTCTCGTTGTCGCTGGAGCGCGGCTTCGCGAACTGGCCCGCCATGCGGCCCATCTTGACGATCGGCATGGAGGCGCCGTAGGTGAGGACGACCGCCATCTGCAGCAGCGTCTTGAGCCGGTTGCGAATCTGCTCGGCGGTCGCGCCGGCGAAGGTCTCGGCGCAGTCGCCGCCCTGCAGCAGGAACGCGTCGCCTCGCGCGGCACGGGCCAGACGCTCGCGCAGGATGTCGACCTCCCCCGCGAAGATCAGCGGCGGGAGCGTCGCCAACTCGGCGGACGCGGCGGCGACGGCCGCGGCATCCGGCCATTCCGGCTGCTGCTTGATGGGCAGCCGACGCCAATAGTCGAGACCGGCGATCACACTGGGATCGGCCTGCACGATGGTCTCTGACGCGTCTGACACGGGTTTCCTCTGGTTATGCGGCGTAGGTCACGCCAGCCGTTCAGCCTATAAGAGCGGCAACGACGACGCTGACCGGATGCCGCGGTCGCTACTTCTTGGCCTTGGCCGCCCGCGCATCGACGGGGCTCTGCTTGCGGCCCTTGATCGAGGAGGCGTACACGTCGACGTACTCCTGGCCACTGATGCGCGACAGCTCGTACATGATCTCGTCGGTGATGGAGCGGAGCACGAACCGGTCGCCCTCCATGCCCGCGAAGCGACTGAAGTCGAGCGGCTCGCCGAAGACGACACCGACGCGACCGGCCTTCGGGAACTTCGCCCCCACCGGCATGATCTTCTCGGTGTCGATCATCGCGACCGGGATGACGATGGCGCCCGATTCGAGGATCATCCGGGCCACGCCGGTCCGGCCGCGGTAGAGCCGCCCGTCGGGGCTGCGGGTGCCCTCGGGGTAGATGCCGAGCTGGCCGCCCGCCGCGAGGTGCTCAAGGCCCGAGTCGAGCGCCGCCGACGAGGCCTTGCCGCCCGAGCGGTCGATCGGCAGCTGATGGATCGCCAGGAAGAACCAGCGCATCAGCGCGCCGATAGTGCCGGCACCGGTGAAGTACTCGCTCTTGGCCAGGAAGCTGATCGAACGCTTCACCGCGAGCGGCAGGAACACCGAGTCGATGAACGAGAGATGGTTGCTGGCGAAGATGACCGCGCCGCTCTCGGGCACATTCTCATCCCCCCGCGACCACGGTCGGAAGACCGCATTCGCGAACGGAGAAATCATGAAGGTCTTCAGGAACCAGTACAACACGCGACCTCCCAGCGGCTTCCGAGTCTACCGGCGCTCGGCGTGCAGGCGGGCGAGGTCCGCCGCACCGACCACGCCCGCGTCGTTGACGAGTTCCGCGACCGCGAAGGTCGGCTCCGGATGGAACCCGCGCGCAGGCAGGTGGGCGAGGAAGGCCTCCCGGATCGGCTCGAGCAGCAGCTCTCCTGCTGCCGCCACTCCCCCGCCGAACACGAACAGCTGCGGGTCGAGAACCGCCCCGATGGATGCCGAGGCCTGCCCCAGCCACGACCCGAGTTCCCGCAAGGCGGCCAGGGCCCCGGGATCGCGATCCTCGATGAGTGCGGCGATGATCGTGCCGTCGAGCTGGCCTGCGGACTCGCGGGCCGCGGCGAGGTTCAGGCCGATGCCGCCGGCATCCGCGATCTCGTTGGCGTAGCGCAGGAGCGAGCGACCAGAGCCGTACTGCTCGATGCAGCCGCGCTGTCCGCAGCCGCATGGCAGGCCGCCGGGGACCACGCGGAGGTGTCCGATCTCGCCGGCCGCTCCGAATCCGCCGCGCAGAAGGTTGCCGTCGACAATGACCGCGCCCCCGACGCCGGTGCCGATCGTGAGGAGGGTCATGTCGGTGGCGCCGCGCCCTGCGCCGAAGCGGTACTCGGCCCAGCCGGCGGCGTTGGCGTCGTTGTCGATGGTGATGTCGAGTCCGGGGAGCAGCTGCATGAGCGCGTCGCGGAACGGCTCGCCGCGCCAGTTGATGTTGGGCGCGTAGTAGACGATCGACTGGGTGGCATCGACGAATCCGGCCGCCGCGACCCCCGCGGCGATGACCGCGACGCCGTCGCGCAGCTCCTGGACGAGCTCAACGACGTTCTCGACGATCGCTACCGGATCGCCCGCGGGCGTAGGTCGTTTGAGCGCACGGAGAATCTCCCCCGACTCGCTGACGAGGGCTCCGGCGATCTTGGTTCCGCCGATGTCGATTCCGATGGCATGCACGGGTCACGACTTTACCCAACGACGTAGGCTGAGCTTGCGAACACCATCGGTACCGAAGGAGCTGCCGTGAACGAATATTTCACCCATGCCGTCGTCCCTGCTGACCCCGACGCGAACACCACCGACCTCCTGGTCGCGCGCCTCGCCGCCACCCCGGACGCCCCGCTCTTCGCCCTGCCGACGTCCGACGGCGGCTGGACAGATGTTTCGACCGCCGAGTTCCACCGGCAGGTCGTCGCGCTCGCCAAGGGTCTCATCGCCGCCGGAATCCAGCCCGGCGAGAAGATCGGCTTTATGTGCAAGACGCGCTACGAGTGGACGCTGGTGGACTTCGCCACCTGGTTCGCGGGCGCCGTGCTCGTGCCGATCTACGAGACCTCCGCCCCCGCGCAGCTGCAGTTCAACCTCGCCGACTCGGGCGCGACCGCGCTCATCGTCGAGAGCGCAGACTACTTCGCCAAGTTCGACGAGGTACGCAGCGAGCTCCCGTTGGTCACGAAGGTCTGGCAGCTGCAGCTCGATGACCTCGACAAGCTCGTCGCCGGTGGCGTCGCCGTCACGGGCGACGAGGTCGAGACCCGTCGTTCGGCCGCGGTCGGCACGGACCTGGCCACGATCATCTACACCTCGGGGTCCACCGGACGCCCGAAGGGCTGCGTGCTCACGCACTCCAACTTCGTGGAACTGAGCCGCAACGCCGCCGTCGCGATGGGACCGGTCGTCGAGCCCGGGTCATCCACCCTGCTGTTCATCACCACCGCGCACGTGTTCGCGCGCTTCATCTCGATCCTCTCGGTGCACACCGGTGTCAAGGTGGGTCACCAAGCCGACACCAAACAGCTGGTGCCAGCGCTCGGCAGCTTCAAGCCGACCTTCTTGCTGGCGGTGCCGCGAGTGTTCGAGAAGGTCTACAACTCGGCGCAGGCCAGCGCCGAGAGCGGCGGCAGGGGCAAGATCTTCCGCGCCGCCGCGAAGGTGGCCGTCGAGCACTCGAAGGCCCTCGACGCCGGCAAGGTGCCGACGGGGCTCGCGATCCGCTTCGCGATCTACGATCGGCTCGTCTACACGAAGCTGAAGAAGGTCATGGGCGGCCGCATCCGCTTCGCCGTCTCGGGGTCGGCGCCGCTCGGCATCTTCCTGGGTCACTTCTTCCGCAGCCTCGACGTCAAGATCCTCGAGGGCTATGGACTCACGGAGACAACCGCTCCGGCGACCGTCAACCTGGTCGACAAGTTCAAGATCGGCACCGTCGGCCCCGCGCTGCCGGGGGTCGGGTTGAAGATCGCCGAGGACGGCGAGATCCTGGTCAAGGGTATCGACGTGTTCGACGGCTACTGGAACAACCCGACCGCGACCGGCGAAGTCATGGACGGCGAGTGGTTCCGCACCGGCGACATCGGCGCGCTCGACGACGACGGCTACCTCACGGTCACCGGTCGCAAGAAGGAGATCATCGTCACCGCCGGCGGCAAGAACGTTGCCCCGGCCGGTCTCGAGGACCCGATCCGCTCCAACTCGCTCATCGGCCAGGTTGTCGTGGTCGGCGACCAGAAGCCGTTCATCGCCGCGCTCGTCACCCTCGACCCCGAGATGCTCCCGGTCTGGCTGAACAACAACGGCGAGGCTGCAGGTATGTCGCTTGCGGAGGCCGCCGAGAACCCCAAGGTGGTCGCCGAGGTACAGAAGGCGGTGGATGCTGCCAACGCGCGCGTCTCGCGGGCGGAGTCGATCCGCAAGTTTGTCATCCTGCCGATCGAGTTCACCGAGGCCAGCGGGCACCTCACACCCAAGATGAGCATCAAGCGCGGCCCGATCCTGAAGGACTACTCCAGTGTCATTGAGGCGATGTACACGGGTGCGCCCGCCACGAAGGGCGAGAGCCTGGTTCGCTAGCTACTGACGGAACCATCCCGCCTGACGGATCGCCCGCATCGCCTCGCGCTTCGTCTCGAGGTCGAGGCCCTCGATGTAGAGCTTGCCCTCGAGGTGGTCCGTCTCGTGCTGCAGAGCCTGGGCCATGAGACCCTCGCCCTTCAGCTCGACCGGCTCGCCTGCGGCATCCACCCCGGTCACGCGCGCGAAGGGGTAGCGCAGGCGCGGGAAGTAGAAGCCGGGGACCGAGAGGCAGCCCTCGTCGACGAGCTCGGGCTCGCCCGACACCTCGAGCACCGGGTTGAGCACATAGCCGATCTCGCCGTCGACGTTGTAGCTGAAGGCGCGCAGGCCCACACCGATCTGCGGGGCGGCCACGCCGGCGCGTCCCGGTTCGGTCACAGTGTCGACGAGATCCTCGATCAGCGCCGCAAGCCGGGCGTCGCCGGGCACGACCGTGATCGGATCGGTCTTCGAACGCAGCACCGGGTCGCCGAAGAGGCGGATCTGACGTTCCGTCATCGGGCCCGGTTCCTCCTCAGCGCTAGGAGTCGCGGCGGACGGGAAGTCCGTCCATCACGAGGCCGGCTAGTTCGCGGGCCGCATCCCGGGTAAAGGGCTTCAGCGCCGCGTACCGCACGACCGAGCCGGCGGCGAGCTCGGGGTCGTACGGGATCCGGACGATGTCGCGCACCCGCGAACGGAAGTGCGCCTCGATCTCGCCGAGCTTGACCAGGTTGGTGCCCTGGGTGGCCGTGTTGAGCGCGACGATCGCATTGCGCACCAGGTGCCCGTAGTTGTTCGCCTCGAGCCAGGTGAGGGTCTCGGATGCCAGCCGCGCCTCGTCGACGCTGCCCCCAGAGACGATGACCACGGAGTCCGCGCGCTGCAAAGTCGCGCGCATCACGGAGTGCACGATGCCCGTACCGCAGTCGGTGAGCACCAGCGAGTAGTAGCGGGCCGCCACATCGGCAATGACGTTGTAGTCGTTCTCATCGAAGGCCTCGGACAGCAACGGGTCGGTATCCGAGGCGAGCACGTCGAGACGCGTCACGTCACGCGAGACGTGCGTCGACAGCTCGGTGAAGTCCCGGATGCTCGGCGCATGGGTCACGAGGTCGCGCACCGTCGAGCGCGTCTGCTTGTTGACACGCTCCGACAGCGTGCCGCGGTCGGGGTTGGCGTCGATGGCGATCACGCGGTCGTCGCGGATGTCGGCCATGGCCATGCCCAGCAGCGTGGTGATCGTGGTCTTGCCGACGCCGCCCTTGCGAGTGAGAATCGGAACGAACCGCGTGCCGCCCTCGAGCCGTTTCGAGATGCGCGTGTCGAGGGCCTTGCGCTCGCGCACCTTCGCCGAGTCGCCCAAGTTGATGCGGCGGAAGCTGCCCGTGTACAGCCCACGCTGCCAGAAGCCCTCGGGCGGGATCTGCTTGTTGCGCATCGGGTCGAGCAGGCGCTCGGCCGTGAGCATCGAGGCGGACTCCGGTTGACGCGGGGTGTCGCCGCGCATCCGCTCGCGACGGGTGGGCCCGGAGTCGTCTCCGGGCAGCGGGACGATGACGGCGCGTTCCTCGTCGACCGCTTCGTCTTGCGCGGCGACGCGGACCGGGTCTGCCACGACGTCGATCGAGCGGGTGGCTGGTGCCAGCTCGTCATAGATCGGCGTGATCGCGTACTGCTCGATAGCGACGCGCGCCTCGTCGTCTGGCGTCGTCTGCACCATGACGGGCAGGTCGATGTTGACGGTCAGGCTGTGGGGCAGGCTGGATGCGAGGTCGCCGGAGGCGCCCACCGGATGCAGCACCGCGTTGGCGGGGCCGGTCTCGTCGTCTTTGCGGGATGCCACGAGTCGCCCTCCTTCCGTCCGCGCAGGGTTGCAGACAGCCCAGTTTAGGCAGTTGAGGTCATTCCACGACGACGAGGAGGTCGCCGGCATCCACCTGCTGCGTCACCGGGATCGCCAGACGCACGACCGTGCCCGCGACCGGGCTGGTGATCGCGGCCTCCATCTTCATCGCCTCGATGGTCGCAACCGGCTGCCCGGCGGCGACGGTAGCGCCCACGGAGATCTTCAGGGTGACCACTCCGGAGAACGGCGCGGCCACGTGACCCGGCTTGTTCGCGTCGGCTCGCTCGGCGCTCTGCACGCTCACCAAAATGCTGCGATCGCGCACTGCCACCGGGCGCAGTTGCCCGTTGATGGTGGTCATCACCGTGCGCATGCCCTTGTCGTCAGCCTCGCCGATCGCCTCGAGCGTGAGCAGCAGGTCGACGCCCTGACTGATCTTGACGGCCACCTCCTCGCCCTGCTGAAGGCCGTAGAGGTACGGGATGGTATCGAGAACAGACAGGTCGCCGAACAGTTCGCGCACCTGCTCGAACGTGCGGGTCGGGGCGGGGAACAGCAGACGGTTGAGGGCCATCCGACGCTCGGCAGAGGTGCCGGCCAGCGCGGCGCGGTCCTCCTCGGAGACATCCGCAACGTCGATCTTCACGGTACGGCCGGCCAGCACCTTGGTGCGGAACGGCTCCGGCCAGCCACCAGGCAGATCGCCGAGTTCGCCCGCCATGAAACCGATCACCGAGTCAGGGATGTCGTACTTGTCCGGGTTCTCCTCGAAGTCGGCGGGGTCGGCGTCCGCCGCGGCCAGCATCAGCGCGAGGTCGCCGACAACCTTCGACGAGGGCGTGACCTTCGGAGGACGGCCCAGGATGCGGTTAGCCGCCGCGTACCAGTCCTCCACCTTCTCGAACTGGTCCCCCAGCCCGAGCGCAATCGCCTGCTGGCGCAGGTTGGACAGCTGGCCGCCGGGGATCTCGTGCTTGTACACGCGTCCGGTCGGCCCCGGGAGCCCCGACTCGAACGGCCGGTAGATCTTGCGCACGGCCTCCCAGTACGGCTCGAGCTCGCTGACCGCGTCGAGGGAGATGCCGGTGTCACGGTCGGTGTGAGCGGTCGCCGCGATCAGCGCCGAGAGCGAGGGCTGACTCGTGGTGCCGGCCATCGGGGCGCTGGCGGCGTCCACGGCGTCGGCGCCGGCACGGCTGGCCGCGAGCAGGGTGGCGAGCTGGCCGCCCGGGGTGTCGTGCGTGTGCACGTGCACCGGCAGGTCGAAGCGCTCGCGCAGGGCGCCGACGAGCTTCTCGGCAGCTCCGGCGCGGAGGAGCCCGGCCATGTCCTTGATGGCCAAGATGTGCGCGCCCGCGGCGACCATCTCATCCGCAAGCTTCAAGTAGTAATCGAGGGTGTAAAGCGTCTCGTCGGGCGAGAGCATGTCACCCGTGTAGCACATGGCCACCTCCGCGACGGCGGTGCCGGTCTCGAGAACGGCCTCGATGGCCGGCTTCATCTGGGCGACGTCGTTGAGAGCGTCGAAGATTCGGAAGATGTCGACGCCGGTGGCGGCGGCCTCACGCACGAAGGCGTCGGTCACCTCTGTTGGGTACGGCGTGTAGCCGACGGTGTTGCGGCCGCGCAGCAGCATCTGGATGGCGATGTTCGGCAGCGCCTCCCGCATCGTGGCCAGACGCTCCCACGGGTCCTCGCCGAGGAAGCGGAGCGCCACGTCATATGTGGCCCCGCCCCAGGCCTCGACCGACAGCAGCTTGGGCGTGAGACGGGCGACCGCGGGGAGCGCGGCCGCGAGGTCCTTGGTGCGCACCCGAGTGGCAAGCAGCGACTGGTGCGCGTCGCGAAAGGTGGTGTCTGTCACCGCGAGCGGCACCTGCGCGCGGAGGGCGGCCGCGAAGCCGACCGGACCGAGCTCAAGCAGGCGCTGGCGGGATCCGGCGGCCGGGGCGGTGTCGACGTCGACCACCGGCAACTTGATGCTCGGGTCGACGAGACCCGCACCGTCGCCGTTGAGGTGGTTGACCGTCACGTCGGCGAGCCAGTTGAGGATCTTCGTGCCGCGGTCGCGCGACTCGCGCACGTTGAAGAGCTCGGGGCGCTCCTCGATGAACTTGGTGCTCAGATCGCCCGCCTGAAAAGAGGGATCGGCGAGCACGGCCTGCAGGAACGAGATGTTGGTGGTCACACCCCGGATGCGGAACTCGGCGAGCCCGCGACGAGCGCGCATCACCGCGGTCGGGTAGTCGCGGCCGCGTGCCGTCATCTTCGCCAGCATGGAGTCGAAGTGCGGGCTGATCTGCGCGCCGGTCTGCACCGTGCCGCCGTCGAGACGGATGCCCGAGCCGCCCGGCGAGCGGTAGGTGGTGATCTTGCCGGTGTCCGGCCGGAAGCCCGCCGCCGGGTCCTCGGTGGTGATCCGGCACTGGATCGCGGTGCCGTGCAGGTGGATGTCGTCCTGGTGCAGGCCGAGCTCGCCGAGCGTTTGGCCGGAGGCGATCCGCATCTGCGACTGGACCAGGTCGACGTCGGTGACCTCCTCGGTCACGGTGTGCTCGACCTGGATGCGCGGGTTCATCTCGATGAAGACGTGCTGGCCCGCGCGCTCCCCCTCGGTGTCGAGCAGGAACTCGACCGTGCCGGCGTTCACGTAGCCGATGGACTTCGCGAACGCGATCGCGTCCCGGTACATCGCCTGACGGATGTTCTCGTCGAGGTTCGGCGCGGGCGCGATCTCGACGACCTTCTGGTTGCGTCGCTGCACCGAGCAGTCGCGCTCGAAGAGGTGGATGGTCTCCCCCGTGCTGTCCGCGAGGATTTGCACCTCGATGTGCCGGGGCCGGATGACGGCCTGCTCGAGGAACATCGTGGGGTCGCCAAACGCGCTGTCGGCCTCGCGCATGGCGGCCTCGAGGGCCTCGCGGAGGTCCTCCTTCTTCTCGACACGCCGCATGCCGCGACCGCCGCCCCCGGCAACCGCCTTGGCGAAGATCGGGAAGCCGATCGCGTCGGCGGCGGCGAGCAGCTCGTCGAGATCGCGCGATGCGGGGGTGGAGGCGAGCACGGGGACGCCGGCCGCAATCGCGTGCTCCTTCGCGGTCACCTTGTTGCCCGCCATCTCGAGCACGTGGCTGCCGGGGCCGATGAAGGTGATGCCGGCGTCCGCAGCCGCCTGGGCCAGATCCGGGTTCTCCGACAGGAACCCGTACCCGGGGTAGATCGCGTCGGATCCGCTCTCCTTGGCGACGCGGATGATCTCGCTCACGTCGAGGTATGCACGGACCGGATGCCCCTCCTCCCCAATGAGGTAGGCCTCGTCGGCCTTGAGACGGTGCAGCGAGTTGCGATCCTCGTACGGGTAGACAGCGACAGTCTTCGCGCCCAGCTCGAAGGCGGCTCGGAAGGCTCGGATCGCGATCTCGCCGCGGTTGGCCACCAGGATCTTCGTGAACAAATTCGGTCCTCTCGATGCTCCCCCCAGCCTAGGGGCGGCCCGGTCCGATCCCGGCGGCGCGGCAGTCGCGCGGAACGTCAAGAAGTGGGCTCTTTCAGATTAGGGAAGGTAGGCTCCCTATTCATGCACGTGCTCAGCGTCAGCTCCCTGAAGGGAGGAGTGGGAAAGACCACCGTGACGCTCGGGCTCGCTTCTGCCGCTTTCGCGAAGGGGATCTCGACGCTCGTCGTCGACCTCGATCCGCAGTCGGATGTCTCCACCGGAATGGACATCGCGGTCGCCGGACACCTCAACATCGCCGACGTCCTGGCCTCGCCGAAAGACAAGATCGTGCGGGCCGCGATCGCGCCGTCCGGCTGGACGAAGGGCCGCCCCGGCACCGTGGACGTGCTGATCGGATCGCCGTCCGCGATCAATTTCGACGGGCCGCACCCCAGCATCCGGGATATCTGGAAGCTCGAAGAGGCCCTCGCGCACGTCGAGAAAGACTACGAGCTCGTGCTCATCGACTGCGCCCCCTCGCTCAACGCGCTGACCCGCACGGCCTGGGCGGCGAGCGACCGCGTGGCCGTCGTCACCGAGCCCGGCCTGTTCTCAGTGGCCGCCGCCGACCGTGCTCTGCGCGCGATCGAGGAGATCCGCCGCGGCCTCTCCCCGCGCCTCCAGCCGCTGGGCATCATCGTCAACCGGGCGCGCGTGCAGTCGCTCGAGCACCAGTTCCGCATCAAGGAGCTGCGCGACATGTTCGGGCCGCTCGTGCTCGCGCCGCAGCTGCCCGAGCGCACCTCCCTGCAGCAGGCGCAGGGTGCCGCGAAGCCGCTGCACATCTGGCCCGGCGAGAGCGCGCAAGAGATGGCGCGCAACTTCGATCAGCTGCTCGAGCGCGTGATGCGCACGGCGCAGCTGTCGCCCGCATAGCCGCTCAGTCGTCTGCGGCCGGACGCCTCCAACCGCGCCACGTGGTGCAGCTCACAGCGTGATATCGCTAACCGCGACCGGTCACGCAGCACAACCGGTCACGCAGCACATCCGGCGGGGGAGCTATCCCCGCCCGGGGCGCGGTTCAGCTGGCGCGGGACGCGCGACGCTGAGCGAGCTCGTCGGCCGGGTCTTCGCCAGGCGTCGAGTCGAGCTCGATGAGGCTGGATTCGACCTCGCGCAGCACCTTGCCAACCGCGATGCCGAACACGCCCTGGCCGCGGCTCACGAGGTCGATGACCTCGTCGTCGGAGGTGCAGAGGTAGACGCTCGCGCCGTCACTCATGAGCGTGGTCTGGGCGAGGTCGTAGACACCCGACTCGCGGAGCTGCTCCACGGCGACGCGGATCTGCTGCAACGAGATGCCGGTGTCGAGCAAACGCTTGACGAGCTTGAGAACCAGGATGTCGCGGAAGCCGTAGAGACGCTGCGACCCGGATCCGGCCGCACCGCGCACGGTGGGCTCGACGAGCTGGGTACGTGCCCAGTAGTCGAGCTGACGGTAGCTGATGCCCGCAGCGCGGGCGGCGATGGTGCCCCGGTATCCCGAACCGTCATCCAACTCGGGCAGGCCGTCGGTAAAGAGAAGTCCGCGGTCGTAGCGAGCTTCCTCGCTGCGGTTCACGTCGACCATGGTTTCCTCACCCTCAAGTTGAACTTGAAGCTCAACTTCCTCGTGTTTCCACGCTACCCATCCGGGATGCCGTGAGCAACGACATCCGCTCAGAGTGTTCGGCGTGTCGGGCTAAAGACGGCTCAGTGCCGAGCGGATCAGGTTCGACCTGACCACCTCGAGCTGGCCGGCGATCTCGCGCGCCATGTCGAGGGCCTTCGCCCGGCTCGACGCGTCCTTGCGGCGCGCGACCGGGATCAGTGCGCTCTCGATCAGTCCGAGCTCGCGTTCGGCGGCGGCGCGGAATCCGCGCAGGTGCCGCGGCTCGATCCCCGAACGCTGAAGTTCGACCAGAGCCTTCAACACCGACAGCTCGTCGTCGCCGTAGTGCTCCGCCGCCATGATGAGCGAGGCGGTGATCGCGTCACCCAGGAGCATCGGGGTGGCCCCCGCCTCCTTGATCAACTCGTCACGGCTCAGGCGCCGATCGCTCGGCAGCATCGACGGACCGCTGACCGTGATACCACCGGGCAGAACCGGCTCGCGGCCGGCATCCAGATCTTCGAGGAAGCCCCGGATCACCTTGAGGGGCAGGTAGTAGTCGCGCTGCATGGTGAGCACGAGACGCAGGCGCTCGAGGTCGGTCGGCGAGAACTTGCGGTAGCCGGACTCGGTGCGCGAGGGGGTGACGAGGTGGCGCTCCTCGAGGAAGCGCAGCTTCGACGGCGAGAGGTCGGGGAACTCCGGGCTCAGGCGCGCGAGCACCTGCCCGATGCTGAGCAGCTGAACCCCGGCAACCGCGCGGGCCGAGGAGGTGGCGCCCGCCATCAACGACTCGCGGGCGCGAGATCGAGCCGCGAAGCGTAAAACGTCAGTCGGAACTTGCCCACCTGGACCTCTGCCCCATCGCGGAGCAGAGCGGATTCGATACGAACACCGTCGAAGTACGTGCCGTTGAGCGATCCCAGGTCGTGCACCTGGAAGATCTTGCCCACGCGGGTGAAGTCGGCATGGCGGCGCGAGACCGTCACGTCATCGAGGAAGATTTCAGCATCCGGATGCCGCCCCGCCACAGTCGAGTCGGCGTCGAGCAAGAACCGCGCACCGACATTCGGGCCGCGCCGCACTACGAGCAGAGCCGAGCCGGACGGCAGAGCCGCGATCGCCTCCTGTTCGTCGGGCGAGATGCCCGCCTCCATCGCGACGAGCTGCGCCACGAAGTCGTCGGTGAAATGCGCGGTGGTGTCGTTTGAGGGAGCACCGTTCTCGGGCGCTGCGGGGGAGGAATTCCCCGGGACGTCGTCGGCCATGAGCCCTCCTTTAGCTCTCCACAGTATCGGATGCGGCGACCGTCGCATCCCGCGGGATCCGGATGATCCGGCCCGCTTCGAGAGCGTAGATCACACCCGCCCACCAGTACAGGAAAACCCCCCAGAGAGCGGCCGCCCAGCCGACCGGATTGGCGATCTGATCGATCGAGGGGAACGTCGCCGCCAGCACGAGCAGCGGCATCGCGAACAGCAGCGCGAAGGTGCCCATCTTGCCGAGATGGTGCACGGGGAGCGGCCCGTAGCCGTTGTTGGCGAGCAGGATGCCGATCACGAGCAGCAGGACGTCGCGCGCGATGATCACCCCCGCGAGCCACCACGGGACGAATCCGCCCCAGGCCAAGCCGATCAGCGTGGAGAAGATGAAGAGCCGATCGGCGGCCGGATCGAGCAGCTGGCCGACCCGGCTCACCTGGTTGAACTTGCGCGCGACGAAGCCGTCGACGAAGTCGGTCGCGCTCGAGACGACCAGCGTGATGAGCGCCATCAGGTACTCGTGCGTCAGCAGGAAGACCAGGAAGACCGGGATCAGCAGGAGGCGGAAGAAGCTGAGCGCGTTCGGGACCGTGGCGATCCGGGAACTCACAGTTGTCACTCCGGCCTCCTTTCTCGCGAGAGTCTATCCGGGCGCAGGGGCGCTCTCTTCTGGGCGGTCGAGCTCCGATTAGCATCGGACCATGAGCCCGCTCCTCGTGGTGCTGTTCGTCGCCATCGCCGTGTCCGCCTGCTGCTGGGTCGCATCTCTGGTGACGAAAGACGCCTCATGGGTCGACAGGATCTGGTCGGTCACACCTGTCGTCTACGTCTGGATCGTCGCGATCGCGGCCGGACTGGCGGATGCCCGGCTCGACGTCATGGCCGTGCTGATCACGCTCTGGGGAGCCCGGCTGACCTACAACTTCGCGCGCAAGGGCGGCTACTCGGGCTACGGTCCGGGGGTCGAGGACTACCGCTGGGCGGTGTTGCGGGGCCGGATGTCGCCCCCCCAGTTCCAGCTGTTCAACCTCTTCTTCATCGTGCTCTTCCAGAACGCCGTGCTGGTGCTCATCGCCTCCCCCGCACTGGCGGCCTTCGAGCACCACACGACCCCCTTTGGCCTGCTCGACGCAGTGCTGACCGTTTTGTTCCTGGCCTTCCTGCTCGGCGAGACGGTGGCCGATCAGCAGCAGTGGGCGTTCCACGCCTGGAAGAGCCGTGAGACGGCGGCCGGCCGCGACCTCTCGCTGCGCTTCGCGCAGACCGGGCTGTGGCGATTGTCACGGCATCCGAACTTCTTCTTCGAGAACGCGCAGTGGTGGGTCGTCTTCGCCTTCGGCGCGGTGGCCACCGGTTCGGTGCTGCAGTGGACGGTCGTCGGCATCGTGCTGCTGCTGGCCGTCTTCCTGGGCTCGACGAGCTTCACGGAGTCGATCTCGCGTTCGAAGTATCCGGAGTACGCCGAGTACCAGGCGCGCACATCGGCGATCATCCCGTGGTTCCCGAGGCGGCCCGCTCCCCCGGTTCTGGGGTAGCCGATCGGGAGGTGTTGTCGCGGGAGCGGAGATACATTTTGTGCAGAGAGTCTCGGGGGGGACGATGAATCGACACGTCGCAACGGCGGCCAGGCGGGTAGCGCGCAGGGCGCTCGCCTACCGGGCCTGGTACGTCGATCCGCTCACCGGCCGGATCCCGATTCTCGAGATCCTCACCGACCCGCGCCTGCAGCGGCGCGAACAGCTGCGTCAGCTGCGTCGGGCCCAGCTCGGCTTCTTCGACACCGTGGCAGCTCGCGATCCTCGCGCGGTCCCCGCTCGCTGACCGCGACTCGGGTGTCGCTCGATCGGAGGCTCACGCCGCGGGCGTAGCCTGTTCACCATGTCGTGCATCCGGTTCAACACGCCCGCCCAGCGTCGGCAGATGGCGGCCATGGCGCCGGTGATGCTGACCTCCGAGCAGACCACAGCGCTGCATCCGGCCCCGGCCGTCACCGACAGCAAGATCCGTCGGCTACGGCTGCTCACCGGGAGCACCAACCCGAAGATCCGCGAGAGCGTCGCGAGCTCGTACCACGCGCCTGTCGACCTCGTGGAGCGGTTGGCAAAGGATGCCGACGCCGGAGTCCGCGGCTGCGTCGCGCGCAACGAGGCGACCCCCTGTGACGTCCTGCGGGAGCTCTCGCACGACGTCGACGAGACCGTGCGCGGCTGGGTCGCGGTGAACTTCCTCGTTCCGGACGACGTCATACAACGGCTCGCCGATGACGAGAGCGACACGGTTCGCGCGCTCGTCCGCTGGAAAAGCTCGCTGGCAGAGTCGGTCGCGAGCTAGACGAATCGCGGGTCGAGCTCCGCGAGCCGCGCGCGCAAAGCGGGCCAGCCCGACGCGAGCCCCGGGTGAAGCGGCAACCCCGCGACATCTGCGATCGGCACCCAGCTGAGCGCGATGCTCTCGGCGTCGCCCAGGTAGGGCTCGAAGAGTTCGCTCGCGACGGCGAGCACGGTCGTGTACGACCAGTAGCCGACGTCGAACACCGAGCTGCCCAGAACCCGCACGAGCTCGGGCGGCACGCCGGCTTCCTCGTCGGACTCGCGGATCGCGGCGTCCTCGGCGCTCTCGCCGGGCTTGCGCGCCCCGCCGGGCACGCCCCACGTGCCGCCGTGGTGGCTCCAGATCGCGCGATGCTGCAGCAGCACACCGGCGTCCGGATGCGCGAGCAGCAGCCCCGCGGCGCCGAACGTCCCCCAGAAGCGGCCGTCGGGTCCGTCTACCCAGGCGTCGCCTAGCCCGTGCGGACGTCGTTGCGTCGCGTCGTGACTTGAGCGGTCCATACCCTTCAGCCTAAGCGCGGAGGTGCGGCGTAACCTGACGCGCATGACTCAGGGAATCGTGCCTCCGTACCTGCTGACCCGCATCGCCGAGCTGGAGGCGCCGGAGTTCCGGGACGCCGCGACCGCGGCCAAACAGACGCTCATCCTCGACCGGCCGCGACGCGCGGCGCGCCTCAGCTTCACCCTCGATGCCGAACAGAATCTGGTCGCCGAGCTGAGTGCCGCGCCGAACCGCACCATCGGCAACGCCAAGAACACCGAGACGCTCCCGGGCGCCGAGGTGCGCGCCGAGGGTCAGGCCGCCGGAAAGGACGTCGCTGTCGATGAGGCCTACGACGGACTTGGAGCGACCTTCGCGCTCTACTCGGAGGTCTACGGCCGCGACTCGATCGACGGTAAAGGACTCCCCCTCGACGGCACGGTGCACTACGGGAAGCTCTACGACAACGCCTTTTGGAACGGCGGGCGGATGGTGTTCGGCGACGGCGACGAGCAGGTCTTCGGCCGGTTCACCGCGTCGTACACGGTCATCGGCCACGAGCTGACGCACGGGGTCACCCAGTACACCGCCGGGCTCGTCTACCGGGATCAGCCGGGCGCTCTCAACGAGTCGATCTCCGACGTCTTCGGCTCGCTCGTCGAGCAGTACGCAAAGAAGCAGACGGCGGCGACCGCTACCTGGCTGATCGGCGAGGGGCTGTTCACAAAAAAGGTGAAGGGTGTCGCGCTCAGGTCGATGAAGGCGCCGGGTACCGCCTACGACGACCCCAGGCTCGGCAAGGATCCGCAGCCGGCCGACTTCGCCCACTACGTGCACACCACCGACGATGAGGGGGGCGTGCACCTCAACTCAGGCATCCCGAATCGGGCCTTCTACCTCGTGGCGCACCAGCTCGGCGGGCATGCCTGGGAGAGGGCGGGCCGGATCTGGTACGACACGCTCCTCTCCGGCCTGACGCCGAAGACGGACTTCGCGGGCTTTGCGGCCGCCACCGTCGCGGCGGCGGCGAAACGGTACGGTGGCTCATCGGCCGAGGTGGCCGCGGCGCGGGCCGGCTGGTCCGGTGTGGGAGTGACGACGAATGGCGCAGCGACAGGCGACTGAGCCATCCCCCGCCGCGGCCGCGATCCGCATCCTGGTCGTCCGCAGCGGCGGGTTCGCCGGCATCCCTCAGCAGTGGCACGTCGAGTCGCGCGACGACGTCGACGACTGGACGACCCTCGTGACCGCCTGCCCGTGGGACCAGGTGGGCACCGACCCGGCATCGCGCGACCGTTTCATCTGGCGCATCGAGGCCCGGATGCCGCGCACCACCCGCACCGCGCAGGTGCCAGATGCCCTGCTCGTGGGCCCGTGGCGAGCCCTCGTCGATCGCGTGCAGGACGCGGGATCGCATGGCTGAGGCCGGCGCTCCCGTGGCCCGCGTCGACTCCTGGCTCTGGGCGGTGCGACTCGTGAAGACCCGCTCGGCGGCGACCTCGCTCGCCAAGGCTGGGCACATCCGGATCAACGGCGACCGCGCCAAGCCGGCGCAGCACCTGAAACTGGGCGACGAGGTGCAGTTCCGCGTCGAGGGCGGCCCGCCGCGGATCGTGGTGGTGCGCGCTCTCTACATCAAGCGGGTCGGCGCGCCCGTGGCAGTGACGGCGTACGAGGACAACAGCCCTCCGCTGCCGCCGAAAGAGGAGCGGGTGCTGGTGGCGGTGCGGGACCGCGGCGCCGGGCGTCCGACGAAGCGCGATCGTCGCGAGATCGACAAGCTGATCGGCGACGAGCGGGAGTAGCGGAGTGAGCCCGACGAGCTCAGGCCACGGCCTCCTGCGCGAGTCCGCCTTTGATCGCCGCGATGACCTCGGGCGCGTCGGGCTGCGTCGTCGGGCGGAAACGGGAGACCGTGCCATCCGGCGTGATCACGAACTTCTCGAAGTTCCACATGACCATGCCGGCGCGGCCGTGCGAGTCCTTGACCCGGGTCAGCTCGGAGTACAGCGGGTGCTTGCCGCGGCCGTTGACCTTGATCTTGTCCATCAGCGGAAAGGTGACGCCGTAGGTCGTGGAGCAGAACTCTTTGATGTCCTCGGTGGTGCCGGGCTCCTGCCCCATGAACTGGTTGCACGGGAAGCCGAGCACCGTGAAGCCCTGCTCGCCGTACTCCTTCTGCAGCTCCTCGAGCTTCTCGTACTGCGGAGTCAGACCGCACTTCGAGGCGACGTTCACGACCATCACCACCTTGTCGGCGTAGTCGGCGAGGGTGACGGGCTGGCCGTCGATGTTCGTCAGTTGGATGTCCCGGATTCCCATGTTTTGCACACTACGCGGACCGCGTATGGCGTCGCTGTGAACAGCGTGTCAATCATGTGATGCGTCACTGATCGGCGTACCGTTTGGCGCATGACGCGTGATTTCAGCCACGAGCCGGACGCCCACCGGTACACGATGCGCGTCGACGGCGAGACCGTCAGCGTGCTCGAGTACCAGGATCACGGCGTCGGCACGGTCATGCATCACACCGTCACCATGCCGCCGGCTCGCGGCAAGGGCTACGCGGCCGAACTGGTCGAGTTCGCCGTAAACGACGTGGAGTCGAACGGGCGCGGCCCGATCAGCGCGACGTGCTGGTACGTCGCGGAGTGGTTCGACCGGCATCCGGAGCGTTCGGCGCTGCTCGCGGTGCGCTGATCGGGTCACGCCCGGCGCGTCAGCCGAGTTCGCTCGCTAGTCGGCGGGCCGCCTCCAGCGCGGCGTCGAGCGACTCTTGCGCGGCCTCCCGGTCGGCCGCGAACTGCTCGAGATCGAAGGCGATCGTGCCGTCGACCACGATCCGGTGGGTCGTCATGCCCATCGACTCACCGAGCACCACCTCGAGGGCGGATGTGGCGTGGTCCCAGGCGTCCGGAGCGGCTCCGTCGCCGTAGCGCCCGCCCCGGCTCGAGACGAGGACCGCGTGCCGTCCGCGCAGCGGAAGCTTCGGCATCCCGGCCGTGAGACCCGGCACGTGGACGTGATCGACCCACGCCTTGAGCGTGGAAGGCATCGAGTAGTTGTAGAGCGGGACGCCCACGAGCAGCACATCCGCAGTCAGCAGCTCGTCGATGAAGACGTGCTGGGCCCGCTCCCAGTCGGCGGGCCGGGTGCCCGCCACGAGTCCCGCGCCCCAGTGCAGCGCCGCCGACGGCAGGTGCGCCGGAGGGTCGGCGTGCAGGTCACGGGTGATGACGCGGCGGTCGTCGTCGCGGAGTGTCGAACCGGCGGTCGAGCCCGCTGCCGCCCGCGCCCTCCACGCCTCGGCGAAGGCGGCCGTGACGGCGCGCGACCGTGATGCGGCGCCTCCCGCCGAGGAATCCAGCTGCAGCAGGGTCGTCATCGTGCTCCTCGTTCCCGTCGCAGCACGCCGTCGGCGTCCGCGCGATGTTCTGCGTCTGGGGTCGGCACGAGGCGGAAGATTCGCAGCACCCGCCCTGACGCACGCTCGTAGCCGCGATACCCGGGCCAGTCCTCCTCGAGAGTGTGCCAGACGGCCTCCCGCTCGACGTCACCGACGATGGTGGCGTGCACCGGGCGCCCACCGTGTGCAGGACGAGCGATGGGAGCAGCAGCCCGCTCAGCTGCACACACCCGCCCGGAACGCGCGCGGCAGGGCCATGGCTCGATTCTGCCGGTTCTGCCCGGGTGGCGATGCCTCAGCCACCCGGGCAGAATAAGGCGGCTATACCCCGGGAGGAACCGGGTCGGTCTCGAGGGACTCGGCGCCCTCGAGCAGCGCGGGAGCCGAGCTGAGCGCCTTCGGCCGGGTCAGCGCCAGGACGATCGTGTAGCCCACGCCGAGGGCGATGAGTCCCAGCGACCAGAGCGGCAGCCAGTCGAACGCGCCGCCCTGGCCCGGTCGCAGATTGCCCCAGATCGGGATGGCGAGAACGAGCACGCCGATCACGGGGACGACGAGCCACAGGATCGGGTTCTTCGTGATCCCGCGCTTGCGGAACCGGAACCACTGCACGAACAACGCCACATTCGTGACGGTGTACATGACGACCACGCCGAAGATCCCGAAGGTCGAGAGGAATCCAACCGTGGTGCCGGGGTCGGTGACGAGCGTCGACAGCACCCCGATTACGATGCTCGGCACCACGAACGCGATCGCCGCAGCCCACGGCGTCTTGAACCTCGGGTGCACCGAGCTCAGCCCGCGGGGCCAGAGACCTCCGCGCGCGCCCGCGAAGATCACACGCGAGGTCTGCGTATTCGCGGCGATGTACGAACTCGTGACACTGACCAGGAAGACGGCGGCGAGAATCGGCACCATTACCGGGAGGGCGATGTGCAGGAAGCTCGATGCAGCCGTCGCGAACGGGTTGCTGTCCTTGGCGAGCTTCGCCCCGTCGTTGCCGAAGGCGCTCACCACCGCCCAGGAGCCGAGCACGTAGATGAGCCCGCTGATCAGCACCGAGCCGACGAGGGCGATCGGCACGTTGCGCCGCGGGTTCGAGGTCTCCTCGGCGAGTGGCGCCGACGCTTCGAAGCCACCGAACGCGACCACGGCCAGGCTGAAGGCCAGGAAGATGTTCGTCGCCCCGGCTCCGCTCGGCCAGGCGAACGCCACGGCGGACAGGCCCTCGGATCCGCCCTGGAAGAGCACCGAGAGGCTGATAATCAGCAGCACGACGACCTCGATCAGGTAGAGCACGATCGTCACGCGTACGCCGAACTGCAGGCCGATGATCACCGGCACGGTCACAATCGCGCCGTACACGATCGTCGTAATGATCGTGAGTCCCACGTGCGTTCCGGTGACCTGGAACACGTTGGTGACGATGTAGTCCCCGACGAAGATGTAGATGCCCGCAAAGGTGATCATGTAGCCGACGACCGTGATGATGCCCACCGCGGTGCCCACACCGGCGCCGAATGTGCGGCTGATGTAGGTCACGAAAGATCCGGAGCTCGGGTAGACGCTCGAGAACTGGGCGAGGCTGAGCCCGGTGGCGAGGAATCCGATGGTCGAGATGAGGAACACCAGCGGAACCGATGCTCCGGCGAGGGAGGCGATCACCCCCGTCGTGAAGAAGAGGTTGAACGCCGGTGCCACCTGGGCGAGCCCCGGAAGCATCACGCCGAGCAGGCCGAGTTTCTTGGGGGCATCCAGGCTGTTGCCTGGCGATTGGACGGTTGCGGTCATGACTGTTGTCCGTTCTCGAGAAGGAAACCAACGAACGCGGAGTTGAACTCGTCGGGGTGTTCCCAGATGCAGCCGTGGCCGCCGGGGGTGGTGCGGAAGGTGGAGCCGGGAATCAGCTCCGAGAGGTCGCGGGAGAGACGGGTAGGGATCAGGATGTCTTCCTCCCCCGCGAGAACCAGGGTGGGGATGGCCGAGAGCCGCTCGAGCTGTTCAGTCGCGTCGTGCTCCTGGATGACGGCGAGCTGCGCGAGGTAGGCGTGCACCGGCTGATCCAGGTAGCGCATCGCGGTCTCGAACTCGGCGAGCTCGTCTTCGCGGGTGCGGAAGAAGTCCAGCGTGAATGCCCAGAGCGTCACGTCGCGCATGACCGTTGGAACGCCCATCACCCGAGCCGTCTCGGCCCAGAGCGAGAACATCCGGGAGCAGAAGGGTCCCGGCGCGGCATAGGTGCACGCCAGGGTCAACGAGCGCAGATCGGAGCCGTAGCTGAGCGCATAGTTTTGGGCGATCATCCCGCCCATCGACACCCCCATCAGGTGGAAGTCGCTGAGCCCGAGCGCGTCGACGAGCGCCTTCGCGTCGTCGGCGAGCAGCTGGGAGCTGTACGGGCCGGCGGGCTTGTCGCTACGGCCGATCCCGCGGTTGTCGAAGCGCAGCACGCGGTAGCCGGCCTCCAGCAGGGCGGGCAGCTGGTACGCCCAGGTCTCCAGCTCGTCGGCGAGGCCGTTGATGAGCACGACGGTCTCCGGACCGTCCCCCTCCAACTCGTAATTCACGTCGATGCCGTTGATGTGCGCGATGGGCATGGGGTGCTCCTCTTACTCGTCGGTGTGGGGGGTGAGGGTGCGCGCGTGGAGTTCGCGCAGGATGTCGGCGGTGAGCGAGAAGTGGATGTCCGCGATGGCAGCCGCGTCGTCCCCACGACCGTCGATCACCGCGCGGGCGAGCTGGGCGTGCTGGTCTACGGCCGCCGCACGGACGGCCGGGTTGTAGGGCTCGGCCTCGAATCCGAGACTGACCTGGTGGCGGATGCGCAGGCTCAACTCGGCGAGCTGCGGGTTCTGCGTGGCGGCGGCGATCGCCTGGTGGAACTCGAGATCCGCGAGCCGAGAGGTCTCTCGATCCTTGTCGGCTGCCTCATAGGCGCGGACCGCAAGCTCAATGCGATCGATGTCGGCCGGTGTGTGACGTTCCGCCGCCGTGCGGGCGATCTGCTGCTCGATGAGCGAGCGGAAGTCGAGGGTGACCTCTAGCTCTTGCCACTCCGGCTCGAGGGCGCGGCGCACCATTGAGTCGGATGCCGGGCCCCACTGCGAGGTGACGACCGTCCCACCGTGGCGGCCCCGGTTGACGGTCACGTAGCCGAGCGCCGAGAGCCGGCTGAGCGCCTCGCGCACGGTGGTGGGGCTGACCCCGAGCATGCGCGCCAGCTCGGGAATCGACGGCAGCTTCTGGCCCTCCACGAAATGACCCAGGGCGATCGCGGTGACGAAGCGGTCGGCGATCCGCGCCGCGGCGGTCTCGGCGAGCAGGGGTCTCAGGGCGCCGACGGACCCCGTCGAGGCGTCGCTCATCGCTCCTCCCGGTACCAGGCGTGGAGGAACCGGGCGATCGCGCGCGCGCAGTCGATGATGCTCGCGATCTCGACCGCCTCATCCGTGCCATGGATGTTGCGGGTGCGAGGTCCGTACGCGGCGGCGGGGATGCCGAACTGATTGACGTAGAAGCGCGCGTCGGTCGTGGATCCGAGGCTCACCCGCGCCGGCTCACTGCCGTGGACATCGGCGTGCGCGGCGGCCAGCGCGCGCACGAGCTCCACATCCGGATCCTGCGCGTAACGCTCCGCTCGGAATCCGGTGAGCGCCAGCCGCGGCGGGTGCGCACGGAGCCACGGATCGTCGGCGGTCTCGGCGTCGATGGCGGCGCGGACGCGGGCGAGTGTCTCCTCGCTCGACCACTCGCGCGGATGACCGACGCGCACGCCCAGCCGCGCCACCGAGGGGACGCTCGAGTTCCAGTCGCCGGAGTGGAGGGTGCCGATGCTGACGTTGTATGGATGGGCGATCGCCGCGAAAGCCGGGTCGGCCCCGTCACCCGCGGCATGGGCCTCGTTCATCGAGAGTTCGAGGGCCTGCAGCGCTTCGATGATCGGCTCAGTGGCGAGAATCGGGTTGACCGCCTCTCCTGCCGCCTCCGCGTGGGCGGCATGGCCGTCCACCTCGATCCCGATCCAGACGATGCCGATCCCGGCGAGCAGGATGTCGAGCTCGGTCGGTTCGAGAAGAACGACGGCATCGGCGGTCCAGCCTGCGCGGGCCGCGGCAAGGGTCCCGTTGCCGGTGTACTCCTCCTCGATCGCCGCCACGAAGCTGAGGCCGCCGGTCATCCACCCGGGGTCGGTTCGATCCAGGGCCCAGATGGCCAGCAGTCCGGCTGCGAACCCGCCCTTCATGTCGCCCGCACCGCGTCCGTACAACCAGCCGTCGCGCTCCGTCGGAACGAAGGGCGGGCTTGACCAGCCCTGCGCGTCGTCGGCGGGGACGACATCGATGTGACCGTTCAGCAGCAGGGTGCGCGAGGCATCCGGGTTCCCGCGCTGAGCCACCACGTCGTAGCGCCCCTCGTATGACGACGCGGGCACCCCGGCCGCGGGATCGGTCGCGATGTCGGCAGGAATCGGCAGGGCAGAGACTGCGAAACCCGCGCTCTCCAGAGCCCGAGCGAGAACCTCCTCGGCGCCCTGCTCTTGGCCGACGGTGCTCGGCTCGGCGACGAGGCGCTTCAGCAGGTCGATCGCCCGCGGCGCAAGCTCAGACACCGCCCGATCCAGCTCATCCGCTCGCACGTCGCTCCAAACCGTTAAACAACCACTGATTGTGTGTTTGGAAAGTACTCCTGCATGTCACCCGGTGGAAGAGGCCGACGCGAGATGTAACCACCTGGAAACACGGGCGTCCGCAGGCGGCAGGATCGGGACGTGGCAGACGACTTCAGCATCGCGGCGGGCTCTCCGGAGCCGGCCACCGTCGCCGCCCTGCTCGACAGTCTGCCGAGTTGGTTCGCGCAGCCCGACTCGAACGCGCTGTTCCGCGACGCGTGGAAGGCCGCGGGGCACGCGCACGAGCCCCGCGTGTCGGTGAGCCGCAGCATCCTGCCGCTGATCGACGACGAGACCCGCCACTACTTCGGGCTCCGCGCCCAAGCCGACTCCCAGGATCAGGTCGGCTGGCTCGACGGCGGCAACGCCCGCTTCGGTCGCAGCTACATCGGCGAGCCCGACAAGATCGCCGCGGAGTTGGCTCAGGATGCCGCGGTGCAGGCTGCGGACACCGTGCTGGTCACCGTCCCGAACCAGCTCGGGGTGGAGTTCAACGCGCGGATCCTCGAGTCGATCGCCCGCGACATCCGGCCGTCGCTCGGCTGAGCTTGCCCCTGAGCGGCCGTGGCATTCACGCGAAAGTACGTGTTTGGGCCAGCTTTTGACGCTGAGAGTACGCCTAACTGCGCACTCTCACGCCAACGGGCGCGTTACTGCAGCGCCGAGAACTTCGTGGGTGCCAGGAACGCATTCACGACGTTCGCCACGATCTGACCGTCGGCCTCGCTCGCGGTGCGGGCGGAGTTCCAGTCGGGGTCTGACTGGAACGCGTTCCACTTCTGCTCGCGCTCGGCCAGGGACTCCCAGGCGAGGTAGTAGGTCAGATCCAGGTTGCTCTCGCCGACGATCGTCGTGAAGAACGCCACCTGCCGGATGCCGTACTTCTCCCAGAAGCCGAGCGTCACGTTCTCGAAGCGGGCGAGCAGGGCCGGCATGCGGCCGGGTAGCACGGTGTAGATGCGGGATTCGTAGATCATGGACTCATTCTGCCGGGTCGAGCGGCGGCAGCACGCCCGCCGCCCGGGCGGGTTGTGCGTAGGCGGCGGCGAGCGAGGCGACCGTATCGTGCGCGTTGAGTCCGCTCGGGTTCGGCACCACCCACAGCTCGGCGCCGACGAGGGTCTCCGGCTGCCGACCGGTCACAGCCTTTGGTCGCTCGAACGCCGCCCGGAATGCCGTGATCCCGACGATCGCGACCACCGACGGCTGCCAGCGCGCCGTGTTCTCGGCCAGCAATTCGGCGCCCTCACGCAGCTCGTGTTTCGCGAGTTCGTCGGCCCGCGCCGTCGCGCGATGCACGAGGCTCGTGATGCCGACGCCTCGGGCGATCACGGCGGCCCGGTCGGCATCCGTCATCCCGTCGCCGATGTGCGGGAACGCGGGCAGGATGCCCGCCGCGGCGAGCGCCGGATAGAACCGGTTGCCGGGGTGGGCGAAGTGCGTCGCGGTGGCGGCGGCCCAAAGGCCCGGGTTGATCCCGCACAGCAGGAGCCGCACGTCCGGCCCGACGAGATCGGGGATCGCCACGTCGCAAAAGCTCTCGAGTTGGGCGCGAGTGAACGGCATCCGGCCAGCGTATTCGTCAGGTTGTGAGGTTCCTCCGTCGATATAGTTGCTAGACGACAAGTAACTATCTGAGAGGGGCGACGTGCCCGACACGAAACCCGCCCGCGAGCGCACCGGCATGTTCAACCGGGATCACCCGAACTACAAATGGATTGCGCTGAGCAACACGACGCTTGGCATTTTGATGGCGACCATCAACGGCTCGATCGTGCTGATCTCGCTCCCCGCGATCTTCACGGGCATCAAGCTCAACCCGCTCGAGCCGGGCAACGTCAGCTACCTGCTCTGGATGCTGATGGGCTACATCCTCGTCACCGCCGTGCTGGTCGTCAGTTTCGGACGCCTCGGCGACATCTACGGCCGGGTGCGCATCTACAGCCTCGGCTTCGTGATCTTCACGGTCGCGGCGATCGCGCTCGTGTTCGACCCGTTTCAGGGCGGCAGTGGCGCGCTGTGGCTGATCGGATGGCGCGTGGTGCAGGCCGTCGGCGGCTCGATGCTGTTCGCGAACTCGACCGCGATCCTCACCGACGCCTTCCCGCCGAACCGACGTGGATTGGCGATCGGCGTCAACCAGATCGCCGCCATCGCCGGCACCTTCCTCGGCCTGATCGTCGGCGGCGTGCTCGCCTCGATCGACTGGCATGCGATCTTCATCGTGAGCGTTCCGTTCGGCATCCTCGGCACGATCTGGTCGTACAAGTCGCTGCACGAGGTGTCGGTGCGCGCCGAGGGCAAGGTGGACTGGCCGGGCAATATCGTCTTCGCGATCGGGCTCACGTCGCTCCTCGCGGGGATCACCTACGGCATCCAGCCCTACGGCGACTCGAGCACCGGCTGGGCGAACCCGTGGGTGCTCGCCGGGATCATCGGCGGCATCGCCCTGCTCGTGGTGTTCGTGCTCATCGAGCAGCGCGTGCAGTACCCGATGTTCAATCTCAAGCTGTTCCGCATCCGGGCCTTCGTGTTCGGCAACCTGGCCGGGCTTCTCGCCTCGATCGGCCGTGGCGGTCTGCAGTTCATGCTGATCATCTGGTTGCAGGGCATCTGGCTGCCGCTGCACGGCTACAGCTACGAGTCGACGCCCTTCTGGGCGGGCATCTACCTGCTGCCGCTCACCGTGGGCTTCCTGGTCTCCGGCCCGATCTCGGGCACGCTCTCGGACCGCTTCGGCGCCCGGGCCTTCGCGTCGGGCGGCCTGCTGCTCGTGGCGGTGACCTTCGTCGCCCTGCTGTTCATCCCGGTCAACTTCGAGTACTGGGTGTTCGCGGTGCTGACGTTCCTCAACGGCGTCGGCTCCGGTATGTTCGCGGCACCGAACCGCACCGCGATCATGAACAGCGTTCCGGCGAACCAGCGGGGGGCGGCATCCGGCATGACCGGCACCTTCCAGAACGCGGGCAACTCGCTCTCGATCGGCATCTTCTTCTCGCTGATGATCGCGGGCCTCGCCGCGACGCTCCCGACCGCCCTCCGCGACGGCCTCACCAGCCACGGTGTGAGCTCGACGATCGCCAACCAGGTGGCCGCCACTCCCCCGGTCGGCAGCCTGTTCGCGGCGTTCCTGGGGTACAACCCGATCGCCTCGATCCTGGGGCCGACCGGCGCGCTCGACACGCTCTCGGCCGCGAACCAGGCGGCGCTGACCGGCAAGGCGTTCTTCCCGCAGCTGATCTCGGAGCCCTTCCACTCCGGTCTCGTGATCGTCTTCGTGGCGGCGGCGATCATGTCGGTGATCGGCGCGCTGGCGTCGGTGGTCATGGGCGGCAAGTACGTCCACGTCGACACGGCGGCGGTCCCGGTCGGGCAGCGGAACGCTCCGAGCCAGACGGCGGATGCCCTCAGTGATGTCTGAGCGCGATGTCTGAGCGCGATGTCTGACGCCGAGCGACTGACCCTGGTCGTCGGGCGCCTCAACCGCCGGCTTCAGTCGTCGACCGGCGGACTCAGCCACGGCCTCCTCTCGACGCTCGCCGTGGTGGCGACGCACGGTCCGCTGCGCCTGTCGGATCTCGCCCAGCTGGAGGGCATCTCCGCCCCGAGCATGACCCGCACCGTCGCCGAGCTGGAGTCGCGCGCTTTCGTCGAGCGTCGAGCGGACCCGGACGACGGCCGCGCGGTGCTGGTCGAGGCGGCCGATGCCGGAGCGGCCGCCATCGCCGAGGCGCGGGAGACGCGTGCCCGCGTGATCGCCGAGTTGCTGGACGGCCTCGACGATCGCGACACCGCCGCCATCCTCGCCGCCTTGCCGGCACTCGAGCGGATGACCGATCCGGCCTAGCTGGGAACCGGCACCCGCCGCCCGGCGCCTCCAGCCCGAACCACTCCTCGACTGAGAGGATGGCCACGTGCCGCTCGCCATCGAAGACTACGCACTCATCGGGGACTGCCACACCGCCGCCCTCGTCGGCCTGGACGGCAACATCGACTGGCTCTGCCTGCCGCGATTCGACTCGGCGTCGACGTTCGGCGCCCTGCTGGGCAACGCCGAGCACGGGCACTGGCGACTCTCCCCGGTCGGAGCCACCCGCGCGACCCGGCGCTTCTACCGCGACGGCTCCTTCGTGCTCGAGACCCGCTGGGTCACCGCCCACGGCGAAGTGGCGGTCATCGACCTGATGCCGCACGGCGACCGCCGCGCCGACGTCGTGCGACGGGTGCAGGGCATCCGGGGCACGGTCGACATGGAACAGGCGATGCGTATCCGCTTCGACTACGCCGCCGCGGTGCCCTGGATGCGGCAGGCTCCCGAGCACGATGGCCGCGGCAAGCACGCCCACGCGCTCATCGCCGTGGCCGGCCCCGACTCGGTCGTCGTCCGCGGCCCGAAGCTCGAGCCGGACGGCATGGTGCACCGTTCGACGTTCACGGTGTCCGAGGGCGAGACCGTCGACATCACGCTCACCTGGTACCCCTCGCACCGCGAACCGCCGCCGCCGATCGCGGTGAGCGCGCGCATCCGCCAGACCGAGAAGTGGTGGCACGACTGGGCGGGCAGCATCGAGACGACGGGCACGTACTCCGAGTACGTGCGCCGCTCCTTGCTGGTGCTCCGAGCCCTGACGCACGAGGACACCGGCGGGATCGTCGCCGCGGCGACCACCAGCCTGCCGGAGGCGTTCGGCGGCTCCCGCAACTGGGACTACCGCTATGTCTGGCTGCGTGACGCCTCGCTGACCCTCGAGGCTTTGCTCGGGCACGGATTCGACGGCGAGGCCCACGCCTGGAGGGACTGGCTGCTGCGTGCCATCGCCGGTGACCCGGCCGACATGCAGATCATGTACGGGCTCGCCGGCGAGCGTCGGATCGTCGAGTGGGAGCTGGACTCGTTGCCCGGCTACCGCGGGGCCTCCCCGGTGCGCGTCGGCAACGGGGCGTCCGACCAGTTCCAGGGCGACGTCTTCGGCGAGGTGATGCTCGCGCTGCGGAGGACCCGGGCCAACGGCATCGCCGAGGACCGGTCATCCTGGGCTCTGCAGGTCGCCCTGCTCGATCATCTCGAGCACGTGCTGGACCGCGACGACAACGGGATCTGGGAAATCCGCGGTCCGCTCCGTCGCTTCACCCACTCCCGGGTCATGATGTGGGCGGCGTTCGACGCGGGCGTCCGCGCCGTCGAACATCACGGTCTCGAGGGGCCGGTGGAGCACTGGCGCGGGCTGCGGGCCCAGTTGCGCACCGAGATCGAGACCCAGGGCTTCGATGTCGAGCGGAACACCTTCGTGCAGTACTACGGAACGACCGCGGTCGACGCGTCTCTGCTGTTCCTCCCAAGCGTCGGATTCATCGAGGCCGACGACCCGAGGATGCTGGGCACCGTCGCCGAGATCGAACGCACGCTCCTGCGCGACGGCCTGGTGATGCGCTACGAACCGGCGACCGGTGTCGACGGCCTCCCGGGCGCGGAGCACCCCTTCCTCGCGTGCTCGTTCTGGATGGTGATCCAGTACGCCGATTCTGGACGTCTCGACGACGCGACGCGGCTGATGGATCGACTCGTCGGGCTGTGCAACGACGTCGGGCTGCTCTCGGAGGAGTACGACGTGGGCGACCAACGACAGGTCGGGAACACCCCGCAGGCGCTGTCCCACCTGGGCCTGGTGAAGGCCGCCGACGCGATAGATCGCGCCCAGAAGCGCCTCAGCTAGCCGCGGATCCCGGCGCCTGCGCCTCACCGGCCTCGATCACGAACGAGGAGGCGACGATCCCGCCCACGACCGCGAACGCGCCCCAGAAAAGTCCCCAACGGGCCTTGCCGACCACGGCATCCACCGAGATCGCGCCGGGACCGTCGATCGCGAGTGCCGCCGCCGCGGCCACGGCCACGAGCGTCACGTTGAACTTGTAGCCGCCCTTCGAGTTGAAGTAGCCGTTCTTGAGATGCACCTTGCGCACCGCGGTGGCCATCGTCGCCGTGACGACGCCGACTGAGAGAGGCGTTGCGACGCCCAGGATGATTCCGAGGCCGCCGAGGGTCTCGCCCAGTGCGGCAAGGAGGGCGTTGCGACGCAGCGGATACCTCCGGGTGGCCTCCATCGTCTTCTCGGTGCCCGCGAGGCCGGGGCCGCCGAACTCGCCCGTCAGCTTCTGCAGGCCGTGCACCGTGAAGATGGAGCCGACCACGAGCCGGAGAACGAGTTTGCCGATTCCCATATTTCGAGACTAAGCGGCTCAGGCAGTCGCGGGGTACGAGTAGAAGCCTTCGCCGGATGCGACGCCGAGCTTGCCCTTGTCGAGGTAGTTCTCCTTGAGCCAGACGCCCAACCGCTGCGCGCCCGCATCGCCGTTGCTCATGATGTTGTATGGCGTGGTCAGGCCGATGATGTCGTAGATCTGGAACGGCCCGAGCGGCGCGCCGGTCGCGATACGCCAGACGTTGTCGATGTCCTTCGGCTCGGAGTAGCCGCCCGCGGCGAGGCTCGCGGCCGCGGTCAGGAAGGGCACGAGCAGCGAGTTGAGCACGTAGCCGGCCTTCTCCTTGTGGATCGGGATCGCCACCATCCCCATTTCGCCCGCGTACTCGACGACGGTGTCGAACACGGCCGGATCCGTCTCCGCGGTGCCCATCACCTCGGCGGTATTCGAGACCCAGAGCCGGTTGGCGAAGTGCAGAGCGAGGAACTTCGCGGGGCGTCCGGTGAACGCCTTCATGTCGCTCGGGAGCAGTGTCGACGAGTTCGTGGCGAATATCGTCTTCTCGGGGGCGAGCGCGCCGAGCTTCTCGTAGGTCTCCTGCTTGATCTCGAGCACCTCGGGCACGGCCTCGATCACGAGGTCGGCGTCGGCGACGGCCGGGCCGAGCTCCGAGAAGTACGAGATGCGGGAGAGCGCAGCATCCACCGTCTCGTCGGAGGCCCGGCGCACCTCTCTCTTGTAGGTAGCTGCCAGCGCGGCGAAGCGCGTCTTCGCCTGCTCGATGGCCTCGTCGCTGATGTCATAGACCGAGACCTGGAACCCGCTGTACGCGGTCTGGTAGGCAATCTGGGAGCCGAGCACGCCAGTGCCCAGCACGGTCACATTCTTGATGTCAGTCATGCCCCCAGCATGCCGCCAGCCGGGTGACATCGAGAGGACCTTCGACTCATGACCGCGAGGCTCACGGCTTCTACCCTGGGCGCATGAGCACCCCCCTCACCCCGAGTATCGCGTCAACGATCGCCCGCAGGACACTGCTCGGGCTCCTCCACTTCGGCGTGGTGTCATGCCTGATCGGGGCGGTGATGGGTGTCGCGCTCAACGGCGGACCGATCCCGGTCGCGTTTCTCGCGGGCACCCCGTTCGACTCCTACCTCGTACCCGGGCTCATCCTCGGGCTCGTCGTCGGCGGTACGCAACTCGTCGCGGCGATCATGTTGCAGCGGCGCCACGCGGCGAGCCTACTTTGGTGCGTGGTGGCGGGCTTCGGCATGACGATCTGGGTCTTTCTCGAGATCGCGATGATCAAGCAGTACTCGTTCCTGCAAAGCATCTACTTCGGGCTCGGTGTGGCCGAACTCATCCTCGTGCTGGCGCTCCTGGGGATCGCACCCCGACTGGTCGCACCGTGGGTGTCGAGGGGCAACCGGGTAAGCGGTACCGTCGAGGGATGACCGAGCAGCAGCCGTACGACGTGGTGCAGCGCAACAGCTCGTTCGAGCTGCGGCGATATCCGGAGCACCTGGTCGCCGAGGTCACGGTCACTGCCGGCTTCGAGGATGCCGGTAACAAGGCATTCCGTTATCTGTTCGGGTACATCAGCGGCGAGAAGATCGCGATGACCGCCCCGGTCGTGCAGCAGCCGGGGAGCGAAGCCGACGAGGGAGCCGACAACTACCGGATCCAGTTCGTCCTGCCCGCCGGACTCACGCTCGAGACCGCGCCACCGCCGGCCGATCCCGCGGTGCGGCTTCGCGTGGTGCCACCCAGCACCGCGGCGGCGATCCGGTTCAGTGGTCGCTGGAGCGAGTCCAGCTTCCGGATGCATCTCTCCGAGCTACGGCAAGCACTCGATGCGGCCGGCCTGGTCGTGAGCGGCGTGCCGCGCTTCGCACGCTTCGACCCGCCCTACCTTCCGGCGTTCCTGCGTCGCAACGAGGTGCTGCTCGATGTCCAGGTCAAGCCCGCGACGACCTGACCCGGGTCAGCGCAGCGTGTCGATGTCGATCACGAAGCGGTAGCGCACATCCGACTTCAGCACGCGCTCGTAGGCCTCGTTGATCTCGGATGCCGCGATCACCTCGACCTCGGAGGCGATGCCGTGCTCGGCGCAGAAGTCCAGCATCTCCTGCGTCTCGTGGATGCTCCCGATGCCGGATCCGGCGAACGAGCGGCGGTTGTCGAAGAGGCTGAACACCTTCACCGGCAGGGGCTCGGGCGGAGCGCCGACGCTCACGAAAGTGCCGTTGAGGCGCAGGAGCTTCAGGTAGGCGTCCATATCGATGACCGCACTGACCGTGTTGATGATCAGGTCGAAGCTGTTGCGCAGCTCCCGGAAGGTGGCGGCATCGCTCGTGGCGAAGTAGTGGTCGGCGCCGAGGCGCAGGCCGTCGTCCTGCTTGCTGAGCGTCTGCGAGAGCACGGTGACCTCGGCGCCCATGGCGTGCGCGATCTGCACGGCCACGTGGCCGAGCCCACCCATCCCGACGACCGCGACCTTCTTGCCGGGGCCGGCGTTCCAGTGCACGAGAGGCGAATAGGTCGTGATTCCCGCGCATAGCAGGGGCGCGGCCGCCTCGTACGGGATGCTCTCGGGCACCCTCAGCACGAAGTCCTCGACGACCACGATGTGGGTCGAGTAGCCGCCCTGGGTGACGGTGCCGTCTTTGTCGCGCGAGGCGTAGGTGCCGGTGTTGCCGTTCAGGCAGTAGTTGTCGTCACCCGAGAGGCAGTTCTCGCATTCGCGGCAGGAGTTGACCATGCAGCCCACGCCGACCCGGTCGCCGAGCTGGTGCAGCGTGACCTCGGAGCCGACCTCGGCGACGACGCCGACGATCTCGTGACCGACCACCTGCGGGTAGTGGATCTCGCCCCACTCCCCGCGAACGGTGTGGATGTCGGAGTGGCAGATCCCCGCGTAGCGAATCTCGATCAGCACATCTTTCGGACCGAGATCGCGTCGCTCGATCGTGATCGGAACCAGCGGCTCGGTGGCGGAGGGGGCAGCGTAGGCGTTGACAGTCAGCACCGCTCAAGTCTGCCCCACGCCTGCTGGGCAGAAACTCAGCGTCAGAGGTCGGCGGTCGTGAACGTGCGGGTCGTCGGCCGGGCCGCCAGCATGGCGCCGAGGGTCGCAGCACCCTCCGGCGTGCCGCGCCAGGCGAGATAGGCCGTGTGCGCATCTGCCGTCTCCCAGAGCTCGACGGCGATCATCCGGGTCGGATCCTCGTCATCCACGAGCACGTCGACGTTGATCGAGCCCTCGAAAGCACGCGTCTGCTCGAGCGTGGTGTGCACGGCGGCGCGGGCGGCATCCAGGTCGTCGGATTTCAGCTGGAACTCGAAGAAGACGGTCTGCGTCATGGTCATGCGGGCGACGCTACGCCGAAAGTGGTGCCCGTCGCCGGATGAGGGGCTCGTCTACCCGCCGTCTACCCGCCGATGGTGACGGACTGCATGAGCCCGTTGAATCCAGCCTGCAGAAACGCACCGATGAGCGCCATGACGAGGGAGGCAACGGAAGCGCCGATCGCCCACGGGATCGCTCGCGAGCCTTCGGATCGTGGCCGGAGCAGCGGGCGGCTCGGATGGCGAGGTACAGCGACCTGCCTGGTGTCGGCACGAGGTCCCCCGGGTGAGGCGCGCGCCGAGCATCCGGTCGCTGCGGCGCGTAGCGTGGCCATCATGAATAAAGGCATCACGCGCACCACGGTCATCACTGTCGGCGTCATCGCGATCGCTGTCGGCGTGATCTGGGTCGGGCAGGGCATGGGGCTGATCCCGGGAAGCTTCATGACCGGCGACACGAAGTGGCTGATCATCGGCATCATCGTGGGCGTCGTCGGCATCGCCGTCACGGTGTTCGGGCTGCGTCGGCCGAAGGGTAGCCGCTCGGGTTCCTGAGCAGCCGGCTCGGTGTGGCGCCAGACGTACCAGGTCCGCCATGCGTTCGACGTGCCGAGCGAAGTCAGGATCGCCGCAAATCACCGACAGAGCCACAGGGTGTGGCGGGCTCTGCTCACGCCGTGACGTTCGCGGGCGCCGCCTCGACGCGACCGCCGGCGGGGAAGGTTCGGGACGCAAGCCGCCAGCGGCGAAGCCCCGCGACTCCCCAGACAACAAGAGCCCCGATCGCCAGGACGACAGGCGCGGGAGCCAGGTCGTACCCCGACCCCATGACGCCGGAAAGGAGAGAGTTGAGTTGCAGCGCGGCGGACCCCGGAATGTTGCCGCCGTTGTCGATCACGGTCTGATTCGAAATCGGGAAGAGCGACTCACCAATCGCGTAGAGACCCACCGCGATCAGCCCCGTGATCCCACTCGCGAGCGACGGCCAGGGAATACACCACGACATCGATGATGCTACTCAGCAAGGTGTCAACGAGCTTGGGCCCCCGCATCAAAGGCCCGAAGTCGAAGGCAGGTACTCGGGAAGTGCCGATCCTTGAGGACACGCTCTTCCATGATCTCGGCGTCTACCTCCGCAACCACCCCCACCGGTCCGATCTGGAGGCGAGCCTGTGGCCCGGAAAGGTAAGCGGACATGCGCGCATCAGCTTCGACTGGGCCTTCAACCCGAAGGGCTTCTACCGGAACGACTTCAAGCCCGCGTGCGAGCGCGCAGGCCTCGGAGACCTGGTCTTCCATGAGCTGCGCCACACGTTCGCCACGCTTGCACTAGAGAGCGGCACGCTGACCATGTACGAGCTGTCGCGGGCAATGGGCCACGAAACCGAGGCCATGACCAATAAGGTCTACGCGCATCTGCGCAAGAGGGACTACAGCGTTCACCGCGCTGCTTTCTCGGCTCACGTTGCAGCCGCGAGCGCTCCGCCCAAGGCAGTCGCGGCATGGAGGCGATAGGCGACACGCTGTGCAGCTGAGCACGACGCGGCCGAGAGTGTCAGCGCGCTCGATACCATTGAAAGATGACTCACGCGAACGCCTCGATGCTGGATATCTTCGCTGAGGCTGATAGCGACGGTCCCGAAGAGCCGAACTACCTGACTGATCAACTGATCACTTACATCGGCAATAAAAGAGGTCTCGGCAAGCACCTTTCGCGGGCAGTTTCAGACGTTCGAGAGAGGCTCGGCGGAAAGCGGCTTAGCTCTGTCGATCTGTTCTCGGGGAGTGGATATGTCTCGAGATTCCTTAAGCAGCACTCTGACCATGTCGTCGCAAACGACTTGGAGTTCTACTCCTACGAAGCGAACAGGTGTTACCTGTCGAATCGCGACGATGTGGATCTCACGGAAGTCGAAGCCGTTGTAGGTCGACTCAACAGCGCTGCGGACAAGGGCGTCAAGCGAAACGGCTTCTTCTCCGAGTTGTACTCGCCTGCCGACGACCGCGACATCCAGCCCGGCGAACGAGCGTTTTACACCAATGACAATGCACGAAGACTGGACTTCTTTGCGCAGGAGATCGCGGAGCTGCCCGACCACCTGCGCCACTTGGTTCTTGGTCCTCTGCTGTCCCGCGCGTCAGTGCACGCAAACACCAGCGGGGTGTTCAAGGGGTTTTACAAGGATAAGACGACGGGAATAGGCAAGTTCGGCGGAGCCGCAGGCGACGCGCTCAAGCGGATTCTCGAACCAATCCGACTTGAGGTTCCTGTATTGAGTCGCTTTACCACTGGGTACGAGGCAACTCAGCTGGATGCCAACCTGGCGGTGAAGGACCTGCCTGAGCACGATCTGCTCTACCTCGACCCGCCCTACAACCAGCATCCATACGGCTCGAACTACTTCATGCTGAATCTCATCGCCAAGTACGAGCGCCCCATAGAGGTGAGCTCCGTGTCGGGCATTCCGACGGATTGGAATCGATCAGGTTTCAACGTTCGGAAGCAGACTTTCCCACTGTTGCAAAGCATCATCAGCGACGCCCGCGCCCGCTTCACGCTTGTTTCCTTCAACGCTGAGGGGTTCATCTCGACTGAGGAGATCCGAGCAGCACTCGAAGAACACGGTCGAGTCGAAGAAGTGATCGTGCCGTACAACACTTTTCGCGGGAGCCGAAATCTTCGCGACCGCGACATCCATGTGAACGAGCACTTGTTCCTGCTCGAACGAAAGTAGAAAAGAGGTTTCCATGGCGCAGAAGGATCGTCTTCGATTGAACCGGTACGGCACCGTGATCAACGTCACGTCGTCGAAGCAAGAGATCGAGCTGGCCGAGGCCATGCTGGAGACGTCCGAAGCAATTTCGGCTAAGTTCGGCTATCAGCTCGTGCATCACAAAAGAGTCATGCTGTCGTCCATAGTGGAATCGCTGCGCGCGACGTATCCGACCGTCGAGTTCGGCGACCCGCTCGCAACTTCAAGCATGAATCCCGACGGAGGGATCTTGAGCGTTGTGTCCGCAGACGGCACACGTCAGCATCCAATTCTCATCACCGAGGTGAAGAACCAAGGCACAAACGACTTGCGGCTGGACGAAGGTCTCAAGAAGCAGGCGATGGGCAATGCCATCGAACGACTCGGAAAGAACGTCATCGGGTTCCGCGCGATGATGCTCGATGAGGGCATCATCCCTTTCGTGTGCTTCGGATACGGATATGACTTCCACGAGGGCAGCTCGATCGTGGATCGCGTGCGCACGATCGCGATGTTTGGAGAGTTGAATCGCGTGAACGTCGTGCCGGAAGGCGACGACGGAAAGTTCAATCGAGGTAGCTTCTTCTTCCGGCAGGCTGCGTGGTCTCGCCCCGAAATGGTCGAAGTCATGTCCGAGGTGGCGACGCGCGCGGTCCACTTCTACATCTCGCGATATGGAGAGAAGGCATTCGCCGAGACCACCCCGAGCGCGGACTAACGAGTCGCGGAGGGGTTTTGGAGGGGTTCGCGTATTCGCGAAATGGAGAAGGCCCGGAGACTCTTGCGAGTTTCCGGGCCTGTCACGGTCGGGCTGACAAGATTTGAACTTGCGACCCCCTGACCCCCAGTCAGGTGCGCTACCAAGCTGCGCCACAGCCCGTGGCTTCGTGTCGGCGAACCGGCACGATACGCCATGTTACCGGCTCAGACGGCGTCTGACTTCACCGGCTTCGGGAACGCCTCGCGCATCGCATCGCCGGTCAGGATGTCGCCCACCCCGATCAGCAGCAGGCTGAACACGATCTGCTCGATCGTCATCCAGAGCGGGTAGAGCCCCGGGATCGCGGCGATCACGAGCGTGACGACCGGGAAAACCCTGCTGAACAGACGCAGCCGCGAGTACGCCCAATAGAAGCCGAGCGACGCGCGCCACGCGAAGTACAGCAGAGTCGCCGTGATCATCAGCACCGCGATGCTGCGGAACCACACCGCCCAGTGCAGCTGCACCCCGTCGACGGTGAGCACTATTGCGATGATCACCGCGGCGACGCCGACCACGATCTCCGCCGCCAGGACCCACAGGATGCCCGCAAAACCGCGGCGCGTGCGCGGCTGGGTGAGCATGTCCTCCCGGATGCGTCGTGCCGCCAGCCTGCCGCCGGCGACCTTGTCGAGCCGCAGGAAGAGGGGCTCGAGCGGGCGGAGCAGCCCGTTCACCCGGTCGAGGAAGCCCACGGGCGACACATCCGACCGGGACGCTTCAGCCGCGGACGACACGCGAGACTTCGCCGACCCGAAAGATCTCGGCGATGGTGGGGGCGTCATCCGGTCGCGACACGATCTCGATCGCGTCCCCGGCCGACACCCTGCCGGTCTTGACCACCTGCAGGTATGCGCCCGGGCGCTCGGCCTGCTGGAAGCGCTTCACCCAGCCGCGATCCATCCCCTCGCCGAGGGTGCTCGCGGCCCAGCGCGCGAAGGTCTGACATGGCCGACGCGGGCCGGTCACCTCAAGCTCCACGGCGTCCTCGCCGGTTCCGACGCGCCAGCGCTCGCCGATTCGGGCGCCGCTCACGTCGATCCCCTCGACCCGCAAGTTCTCGCCGAACCAGCCGGGCACCAGTTCGTGATCGACTTGCTCGCCCCACCACGCGGCATCCGATTCGGCGTAGGCGTAGATCGCGGCGCCGAGCCCGCCGTGGCTCTTGCGATCGGCCTGAATGTCGCCGCGCACGCCGTAGGCGCCGATCCGCACGCCCTCGCCTGCCGCCCGCTTGTCGATCGCCGTGACGCCGACGGTCCCGTCATCGGGTCGGAGCGCGTGGACGACACACACGGCTACAAGCTGGGGCACGCCTCGATCCTACGAGTGCGAGCGTGCGGGGCGCGTCACCGGAACGGGCTGAGCCCCATCTGATTGCGGATCACGGTCAGCTCGCCCACGTGATGCGTCGCGTGCCCGACCAGCGCCCAGCGCAGCACGAAGTGCGGGAGCGCCCACTGCCGGTAGAGCCACTCGAAGTCGGTCTCGTCGATGCCGGCGGCGAGGAGGCCCGCCGCGGTGTCGACCAGGGTGTCCATCGGTAGCCCGCCCGCGGCATCCACCTTGGTCAGGAACGCCCGCACCTCGTCGAGCACGCAGAACGCGTACGCCTCGATCTGCGCCGACTCGATGAACTCGATCCAGGGACGGCCGACCTCGTGCAGGCCGGCATCCGGCGACGAGACGTTCGGATCGAGGCCCTGGAGCAGCGTGTCGGACATCGGCGTCGGATGCCCGAGCACACGCAGAGCGAGGCGCGCGTGGCGCGCGATGTGGAAGGTGGTCCAGTCGATCGAGTTCGCGCCCGAGATCACCTCGCGGCGACGCTCCACCGGGATGACCCCGAGGATCTGCTTCGACAGCCGGTTGACCGAATCGTCGTGCTCGGCCACGAGCCAGTTGGCGAGTTCCATCCGAAGAGTCTAGTGATGCGTCACCCAGATATATTCGCGGGCGTCGACGCGCCGCAGCGCGCGGCGGAAGGCCAGCACGGTCCCCGGCCAGAGGGTCGTGTTGCGCCCGGAGTCGTCGAGGTAGAAGTTGGCGCATCCGGACTCCCAGACCGAGCCGCGCAGCGCCTGCTGCAGCTTCTCGTTGTGGGCGAGCTGCACCGCAGGGTCGGGTTCGAGCGAGCCAGCGGCACGGGCATCCAACTCGTCGAGCGCCCCCAGCACGTAGCCGAGCTGCGCCTCGATGATCGCCACGATGCTGTTGTGGCCGAGAGCGGTGTTCGGGCCGACCAGCAGGAAGAGGTTCGGGAAGTCGGCGACCGAGGTGCCGTGCAGCGCGCTCATGTGCGGCGACCAGCGCTCGGCGAGCGGCACTCCCCCGCGCCCGACGATCAGGCGTGCGATCGGCGGATGGGTAGCGTCGAACCCGGTGCCGCCGATCAACACGTCGGCGCGGTGATGCTCGCCGTCGACAGTCGCCACGCCCTCCGCGTCGATCGAAGCGACCGGGTCGGTGACCAGCGTCACGTTCGGCTGCGTGAGCGCACGGTAGTAGTCGCTCGAGATCAGGATGCGCTTGCAGCCGATCCGGAAATCCGGCGTGAGCTGTGCCCGCAGCACCGGATCCGCCACCTCGCGCCGCAGGAAGGCGCGCGACACGGCCTCGAAGACACGCCCCACCGCGCGGAACCGGAACCCGAGGAAGCGGAACTCGGCGCTCGCGAAGACGACGGCCCGCGACATCCGCTGCAGCGCCGGATGCCGCGCGAATCGCCACCGACGGCCCGGGCTCGTCGGCGCGTCGGCTCGCGGCACAATCCACGGCGCCGAGCGCTGGTAGACCGTCACGCTCCGCGCGATCTTCTGCAGCTCCGGGACGAACTGGATGGCCGACGCGCCCGTGCCGATCACCGCCACATCCGCGCCCGCCAGCTCGACGTCGTGGCGCCACTGCGCCGAGTGAAAGCGTGGCCCGGCGAAGGTCTCGAGCCCAGGAATCGCGGGCCACTTCGGCTCGATCAGCGGACCGTGCCCCGACACCAGCACGGTGCAGGTGAAGGTCTCTCGGCTCGTCTCGACGGTCCAGTGACCGTCGATCGTGCCGTCGCCGTCACCGTCACCGTCACCGTCGCTCCACTCGGCGCGTAACAGCTCCGCGTCGAACAGGATGCGCGGCCGCAACTCGAAACGGTCGGCGACGCCCTTGAGGTACTCGAGGATCTCGGGCTGCGGCGCGTAGCGACGGGCCCAGTCCGGCTTCGGGGCGAACGAGAATGAGTACAGGTCGCTGCGGATGTCACAGGCTGCCCCCGGGTAGCTGTTGTCGCGCCATGTTCCGCCGACCTCGCTCGCGCGCTCGACGATGAGGAAGTCGTCGCGACCGTGCCGCACGAGTTGCGCGGCCATTCCGAGCCCCGCGAATCCGGCGCCGACGATGCCGACCCGGACGTGTCGAACAGATCCACTCACCGCTGCTCCCTTCGCTACAGTCAGGATTGTGGCATCCGTCCGTGTTCCGCAACAGACACGCAGCCGAGCTCTGGTCGCGAAGGTGCTCGCGGCGGCCGGCGAGCTCTTCGCGCGCGACGGCTACGAGCACACCACGACGAACGGGATCGCCGCTGAAGCCGGCGTCTCGGTCGGCTCGCTATACCAGTTCTTCGTCGACAAGCACGCGATCCTCGACGCGTTGCAGGTTGACTGGGCACAGCGCCTTGGCCGGGAACTGGATGCCAGCCTCGACGTGCACGACGACCGACCGGCCGAGGACATCGTCGACGACGTGCTCGAGGTGCACGCCACGCTGGACCGCGAGCAGCCAGGACTCCTAGCCGTGCTGCTGACGACCCGCGGCTCGCGCACAGTGGCGTCGACACGCGAGGCGGTGCAGTTGCGGCTCGAGCAGCTCATCGGCACGCGGCATCCGGACCTGCCCGAGGCGGAGCGCCGGATGGCGGCTGCCACCCTGATCCACCTGTCGCTCGGGCTGTACACGCTCCCGCGGTCGATCGACCCGGACCGCACGCTCACGCGGCGCGAGGTGCGACGCGCGCTGGTGAGCTACCTGCACGCGCTCGACGGCTAGCGGGGCTTGACCGCGCGGTACACGTGGGTGATGTATGGCATCCGGAGCATGCCGTGGCCGTCGGAGACGCGGCCCGCCAGCTCGTTGATCTCGGCGAGCACCGACGCCCGCTCAGCCGCCGACGCCGCGATCATGGTGCTGCGGGAGGTCGCCAGCTGGGCGAGCTGCTCGCCACTGAGCGTGCGCGTCCACGAGAACGCCTGCGTCTCGAGCCGGTCGAACGGCGCCTCGACCCGGGGCCCGACGCCGAGGATCAACGTCTCGGCGGCGCTCGCCTCCATCAGCTCGCCGAGCTCGGCGACCCACGGCTCGGAGGTGTCACGGATGTTCCAGATCAGCCCCAGCACGCCGCCCGGCCGCAGCACGCGGCCCGCTTCGCGCGATGCGGCAGCCGGATCGACCCAGTGCCACGCCTGCCCGAAGACCACCGCATCGGCCGAGGCGTCGGGTGCCGGAAGGTGCTCGGCCGAGCCGACCTCCGTGCGCACACTCGGTTCGCGGGCGCTGAGCTCAGCGAGCATCGCGGCGTCCGGATCCACGGCGGTGACCGTGCGCCCGGTGGCCAGCACGGCGCGCGTCAGTTTGCCCGTTCCGGCACCCACGTCGAGCACCTCACGGCCGGCGGTGCCGAGCATCCACTCGACGGCCTCGGCCGGATACTCGGGGCGACCGCGGTCGTACGCGCCCGCCTGCTGCCCAAAGGAGGTCGCCCGACTCGAGGCCCGCGCATCGCTCATGGCAGCGACGCTACGCCCTCCGGCGTGTGCACGGTGTCGGAGGAAACAGCCCACCGAGCTCCCGCGCCACGTGGGTGAGCGCCAGGCCAGACATCGTGCACGCGGTCAGTCGAGGATGTCGCCGTCGAAATAGGTCCAGAGGCCGCCGACGCGCGCGAATCGGCTGCGCTCGTGGAGCACGCCCGCCGCGCCGTCGGCGTTGCGGAGCGACGCCCGGAACTCGACGACTCCGATGTCAGCGCTCGGGCCGCCGTCGACGGTGTCGACAATCTGCAGCTTGCGCCACACCGTGGCCGGATCCAGCTTGAGCGTCGCCGGCCGAGTCGCCAGATGCCAGCTGGCCAGCAGGTAAACGTCCAGCCCCAGCGCGAAGGCACTGAACCTCGAGCGCATCAAGTCTTCGGCGGTGTCGGCCACGGCTCCGCCGTGCAGGGGCTCGCAGCATCCGGAATACGGACGTCCTGAGCCGCACGGGCAGATCACTTCGAGCGCTTCTCCCGCACCCGCATGTTCACAACGATCGGCGTGCCCTCGAAGCCGTAGACCTCACGCAGACGCCGCGTGATGAAGCGGCGGTACTGCGGGTCGAGGAATCCGGTCGTGAAGAGCACGAAGGTCGGTGGACGGGTCGAGGCCTGCGTGCCGAACAGGATGCGCGGCTGCTTGCCTCCGCGCACTGGGTGCGGGTGCTCGGCCGTGAGCTCGGCCAGCAGGGCGTTGAACTTGCCGGTCGGGATGCGGGTGTCCCACGAGTCGAGCGCGACCTCAAGGGCCGGCACCAGCTTCTCGAGGTGGCGACCGGTGCGGGCCGAGATGTTGACGCGCGGGGCCCAGCTCACGTGCGCGAGGTCCTGCTCGATCTCGCGCTCCAGGTAGCGGCGGCGGTCATCGTCGAGCAGATCCCACTTGTTGTAGGCGAGCACGAGCGCGCGGCCCGACTCGAGCACGAGGTCGATGATGCGCACGTCCTGCTCGCTGACCGGCTCGCTCACGTCGAGAAGCACGACGCCGACCTCGGCCTTCTCGAGCGCGGCGCTGGTGCGCAGACTGGCGTAGAAGTCGGCGCCCTGCGCCAAGTGCACGCGACGACGAATGCCGGCGGTGTCGACGAAGCGCCAGATCTTGCCGCCGAGCTCGATCTGCTCGTCGATCGGATCGCGCGTGGTGCCGGCGAGCTCGTTGACGACGACGCGCTCCTCGCCCGCCGCCTTGTTGAGCAGGCTCGACTTGCCGACGTTCGGGCGACCGAGCAGGGCGACGCGACGGGGTCCGCCGACCTCCTCCTTCGCAACGGCCGAGATCTCGGGGAGAATCGTCATGACGTGGTCGAGCAGATCGGCGACACCGCGACCGTGCACGGCGCTGACCGGCCACGGCTCACCGAGTCCGAGGCTCCACAGTTCGGCCGCCTGCGGGTCGCGGATCGCGTCGTCGGCCTTGTTGGCGACCAGGATGACGGGGCGCTTGCTCGCGCGGAGCATCCGCACGACGTGCTCATCCGTGGCAGTCGCCCCGATGTTGATGTCGACGACGAACAGGACCGCATCAGCCAGGTCGACGGCCACCTCGGCCTGCGCCGCGACGGAGGCGTTGATGCCTTTGGCGTCGGGCTCCCAGCCGCCGGTGTCGACGACCGTGAACCGGCGGCCGAGCCACTCAGCCTTGTACGAGACGCGGTCGCGCGTGACGCCGGGCGTGTCCTCGACGACGGCCTCGCGGCGGCCGATGATGCGGTTCACGAGCGCGGACTTGCCGACGTTCGGGCGGCCCACGATCGCCAGCACGGGAAGCGCGGGGAGGTAGTAGATGCCGTCGACGCCCTCAGCGGAGGCCTCGAGGATCTCGAGGTCCTCGTCGTCGAGGTCGTAGTCCGAGAGGCCGGAGCGCAGCGAGGTCGCGCGCGCTTCGGCGACCTCGTCGTCGAGCTCGGCCAGACGTTCGACGAGCGCGCCGTCGAGCTCGCCGAACTCGGCGGTCAACTCGGTGTCGGCCGCGAGGGTGGGGCTCTCGAGCTCCGTGTCCCTCGGTTCAGAAGCCGTCGGCTCGGCGGGGTCGAGGGGGCCGTTGTCGAAACCGCGGTCGTCGGTCATGGTGGTGTCTCTTTCAGTGCGCGGGAAGGTTAGATTCAGCTTGTGGTGCGCACCAGGTCGACGACGGCCTGAACGGTCTGCCCGAAGTCCAGTTCGGTCGAATCGATCGTCGTCACCCCGGGAGCCGCGGTCAGGAAGTCGACCACCTGGGCGTCCCGTCGGTCCCGCTCGCGCAACTGCGAGGCCGTGGAGGCGGCGTCCGGCGAGAGTTCGGCGGAGCGCCTAGCAATCCTAACGTCTTCCGCGGCCGTGAGGAGGATCCGCACCCGAGCATCCGGCGCGACGACCGTCGTGATGTCGCGACCTTCGACCACGATCCCGGGTCGATCGGTACTCAGGATCAGCCGCTGGAACACCTCGTTGAGGGCGACCCGGACCTCCGGGATGCGGGCGATGTCGCTGACCTCGGCCGTGACACGGGGCTCGCGGATCGCGGCGGTAACGTCGGTGGGGGGTCCGCCGCCGTCGGCCACGTGCACGATCGTCGACGCCCCATGCACCTCGGTCGAGTAGTGGAACGTCTGCAGCAGCTCGACGACGGCCGCGGCATCCGTCAGCTCGATCCCACGCTCGAGACCGAGCCAGGTGAGCGAGCGATACGCGGCACCGGTGTCGAGGAACGCGTACTCAAGCGCGACCGCGGCAGCCTTGCTCACGCTCGACTTGCCGCTCCCGGCGGGGCCGTCGATCGCGACGACGACAGGTCCGTGCGTGCCCGACGTGCTCACCGCTCGCCCTCGGCCAGGGTCCAACCGCGCGCCTGAAGGGCTTCGGCGAGCCGATGCGCGGCCTCGGGCAGCACGTTGATCTCGGCGAATCCGACCTGCGCGCCCGGCGAGTGCTCGAGCCGGAAATCCTCGAGGTTGACCCCCTCCTCGCCGATCTCGGTGAGCAGGCGGGCGAGCTGGCCCGGGGTGTCGTCAACCTTCACGACGAGCGCGGAGAAACGCTCGTCGCGACCGTGCTTGCCGGGGATCCTCGCCACCCCCTGATTGCCGGCGGCGAGCGTCTCGGCGATGCGACGCGGGGATCCGGATGCCGCGGGCGCTTCAAGGGCGGCGATGACCTCATCGAGCTCGTCCCGGTAGTCGTGCAGCACGCGGGCCACGGGTGCGGCGTTCGCTCCCAGGATCTGAACCCACAGCTCGGGATCGCTCCCCGCGATCCGGGTCGTGTCGCGCAGGCCCTGGCCGGCGAGCCGCACGGCGCTGTCGGGCGCCTTGCGCAGCCGGGACGCCAGCAACGAGGAGACCAGCTGCGGGACGTGCGAGACGAGGGCGACGCCGCGATCGTGCTCCTCGGCGGTCATGCGCACGGGGGTCGCACCGAGTTCGAGGGCGAGATCCTCGACGGTGCGGTACTGCTCGTCAGTCGTTATCTCGGTCGGCGTGATCACCCAGGGGCGCCCGAGGAACAAGTCGGCGCGCGCCGAGATCGCTCCCCCGCGCTCGCGGCCCGCCATCGGGTGCGTGCCGAGGTAGCGCGCAGTGTCGGCTCCGCGCTCGGCCAGCTCGTGGAGGATCCCCGCCTTGACGCTGGCCACATCGATCACGAGGGCGTCGGGGTTCGCGTGCAGCTCGGCCGCTGCGACATCCGCGACCAGATCCGGCGGCACGGCGACGATCACGAGGGTCGGGGCGTCATCCTCCGCGGCCGGGCGACCGGCGCCGTAGTCGATGGCGAGGCTCAGGTTGGCGCGCGAGGTGTCGGCGAGGATCACATCGAGCTCGCGCTCACGCAGCGCGAGACCGATGCTCGCGCCGAGCAGTCCGGCTCCGACGATGCGCACCTGTCCGCGCACGCGTGCCGCGCTCATTCGGAATCGTCCTCAGCGTCGTCGTCGCCCGAGCCGTCGCCCGAGTTCGCACCCCGCGGATGTCCGGGCTCCCGCGACAGCGTCAGCAGCTGGCCCAGCTCGGCGCGGGTGAGATCGCGGGAGCGTCCCGCGCCGAGCGTCCCCAGGTGGAGCGGACCGAACTGCCGCCGCACCAGCTCGAGCACGGGGTGGTCGACGGCGTCCAGCATCCGGCGAACGATCCGGTTCTTGCCGGAGTGCAGCGTCAACTCGACGATGCTCCTGCCGCGCGACGGCTCGCCGATCAGCCGAGCACGGTCGGCCGCAATCACGCCGTCCTCGAGCTCGACCCCCGCCTCGAGCTTGCGCAGGGCGTGCGGGTAGACGATGCCCTCGACGGTCGCGATGTAGGTCTTGGTCACGCCGAAGGATGGATGCGCCAGCACATGCGCGAGTTCGCCGTCATTGGTCAGCAGGATCAGCCCGCTGGTATCGGAGTCGAGCCGCCCCACGTTGAACAGCCGCTCGTGGTACTCGGCGGTGTACTCGCGCAGATCGCGGCGGCCCTTCTCGTCGGCCATCGTGCTCACCACGCCGGTGGGCTTGTTGAGCATCACGTAGCGCTTGTCGGGGTCCAGCTGCACGGCGCTGCCGTCCACCGCGACCTTGTCGACGAGCGCATCGACGCGCGAGCCGAGCTCGGTGACGACCTCGCCGTTCACGGTGACGCGACCGGCGACGATCAACTGCTCGCTGACCCGCCGCGAGGCGACGCCCGCGGCGGCGAGCACCTTCTGCAGCCGTTCGCCGTCGTGGGAAAGATCGCCAAAAAGTTCGGTCATTCGATCCTCGTCGGGTGGTTCATCGCGTGCTGAAGATGTCGTCGAACCCGTCGGCACCGTCTTCGAGCAGCGGCGAGATGAGCGGGAGCTCGTCGAGCGAGTTGATCCCCAACTGCACGAGCAGCAGTTCGGTGGTGGCGTAGTGGATGGCGCCCGTCTCGCTGTCGGTGTACGCCTCGGTGATCAGACCGCGGCCGAGCAGAGTGCGCACCACGGAGTCCACGTTGACCGCGCGGATCGACGCGATCGAGCTGCGGCTGATCGGCTGCTTGTAGGCGATCACGGCCAGCGTTTCGAGTGCGGCCTGCGACAGCTTGGTCGGATTCTGGGTGAGTACGAAGTCGCGCACGATGTCGTCATGGTCGGCGCGAACGTAGAGCCGCCATCCGCCGCCGACCTCGCGGAGTTCGAAGCCACGGCGCACCCCGCCGTCCTCCCCGTCGTAGTCGGCGACGAGTCGCTCAATCGACTGACGGACGGCCGGAACCGGGGCGCTGAGCGCGGTCGCGAGCGACACCAGCGACTGCGGCTCGTCGGCGACCAGCAGGATCGCCTCGAGGCTGCGCTCGAGGTCGATCGCGACGTGCTCGACCTCGATACTCTGCTCGTCCACCTCAGGCATGGTAGTCGGCTCCGAGACTCGCGAGACTCTCATCGGTCCAGTGCTGCGCCGTCCAACGCAGGGTCAGTTCGCCCAGCGGCTCCAGCTGCTCGAAGCTGATCGCCGAGTGACGATACAGCTCCAGTACGGCGAGGAACCGGGCGATAACGACGCCCTTGGCATCCGCGCCGGCGATGAGCTGGCGGAAGCTGACCGGGCCGTCACCCGCACGCAGCAGGGAGACGACGTGCGCCGCCTGTTCCCGGATGCTGACGAGCGGCGCGTGCAGATGGTCGAGCCCGACGACCGGGATCTCCCGCGGCGCGAAGGCCAGCGCGGCGAGCGCCGCGAAGTCGTCGACCGTGAGGGTCCACACCAGCTCGGGAGTCTGCTGACGGTACTTCTCCTCCAGCCGGACCGAGCGCACATGCCGCGTTGACTCCGCCTCGAGACCGCCGGCGAACCAGGCCGCCGCCTCCTTGAAGGCGCGGTACTGCAGCAGTCTCGCGAAGAGCAGGTCGCGCGCTTCCAGCAGGGCGACGTCTTCGGCATCCACCAGCTCGCCCTGCGGCAAAAGCCCCGCGACCTTTAGGTCGAGCAGGGTCGCCGCGACGACCAGGAACTCGCTGGCGCGGTCGAGCTCCTCGTCGGAGTCGAGGCCGTGCAGGTACGAGATGAACTCGTCGGTGACCGCACTGAGCGACACCTCGGTGATGTCGAGCTCGCGCTTCGAGATCAGGGAGAGCAGCAGGTCGAACGGCCCACTGAAGTTGCTCAGGCTGAGCGAGAAGCCCGGTGCAGAATCAACGACCTCGTCGGCAGTCGCCACCCTAGGCGACGGAGCCACGGAAGATCAGTTCTCGGGCCACGCTGCGATACGCCTCGGCGGCTGCGTGGTCGGGGGCGAAGACGTTGAGGGGGGCGCCCGCGACCGAGGCATCCGGGAACTTCACGGTGCGGCCGATGACGGTCTCGAGCACGCTGTCGCCGAACGCGTCGACGACCCGCTCGAGCACCTCGCGGGAGTGCAGGGTCCGCGAGTCGTACATGGTGGCCAGGATGCCATCCAGTTGGATCGCGGGGTTCAGGCGGTCGCGCACCTTCTCGACGGTCTCGACCAGCAGGGCAACGCCGCGCAGCGCGAAGTACTCGCACTCGAGCGGGATCAGCACCCCGTGGGCGGCGGTCAGCGCGTTCACTGTCAACAGCCCGAGGGACGGCTGGCAGTCGATGAGGATCACGTCGTACTGGTCCGAGACCTGACGGATGACGCGGGCCAGGATCTGCTCGCGCGCGACCTCGTTGACGAGGTGGACTTCGGCGGCCGACAGGTCGATGTTCGCCGGGATGACATGCAAGTTATGCACGCGCGTTTCGATGATCGCGCTCGAGACGTCTTTGACCGTGCCGAGCAGCAGGTCGTAGATGGTGGTGACGTCGTGGGCCTGGACTCCGAGGCCCGCCGTCAGCGCCCCCTGCGGGTCGAAGTCGATCGCCAGCACCTTGCGGCCGTATTCGGCGAGCGAGGCGCCCAGGTTGATGGCGGTCGTCGTCTTACCGACGCCGCCCTTCTGGTTGCAGAGGGCGATGATGCGCGCGGGGCCATGCGATTTGAGGTTCTTCGGCACCGGGAACTGTCGCAACACGCGGCCGGTCGGGCCGAGAATCGGGGCCTCGAGCCCGGTCAACTCCGTCACATCCTCGCGCTGAACCGTCATGGTTGGAAGTCTACGACGGGCCCTTCGGAGCCCTCGGCGGCGCGCGTCAAGTGAAGGTTGAAGGTTGCGATCAGCGGGCTCTGGGGTGCGACGTGCCATACACGTCGCGCAGAGCGTCTGCCGTCACGCGCGTGTAGATCTGCGTGGTCGCGACGCTCGCGTGGCCGAGCAGCTCCTGCACGACCCGCACATCGGCTCCGCCTTGCAGCAGGTGTGTCGCGAAGGAGTGCCGCATGCTGTGCGGCGAGAGCTCCAGGTCGAGCTGTGCGCGCTCCCCTGCCGAGCGGATGACGAGCCACGCGCTCTGCCGCGACAGCCGGGCCCCGCGCATCCCGAGGAACAGTGCGGGGGTGGACTTGCCGCGCGCCGACAGCACGGGACGCGCCCGCACCAGGTACGCATCCAGCGCCGCCCGCGCGTAGCTGCCCACCGGGACGATCCGCTGCTTGCCGCCCTTGCCGAACAGCCGCACCACCTCGGTGGTGCCCTCGTCGCCGATCAGGTCGTCGACGTTGAGCCCGACTGCCTCCGAGACCCGGGCGCCGGTCGCGTAGAGCAGCTCGAGCAGGGCCTTGTCGCGCACCCGATCCAACTCCTCGCCGTCGGTCGCGGCGAGCAGACTCTCGACCTGCTCGATGGTGAGCGCCTTCGGAAGCCGGCTCGGCAGCTTGGGCGGGCTGACCTCGACGGCGGGATCGGCCTCCAGCTCGCCCTCCTCCACGAGGAATCGCGTGAATCCGCGCACCGACGACAGCGTCCGCGCGACGGAGGAGGCGGCGAGCGCCGTCGGGCGCTCGCGCAGACTCCGTGCGTAGGCGGTGACCACCGGGGTGGTGATCCCGGTCGGCTCGGTCACGCCCTCGGCAGCGAGCGCCGTCAGGAAGGCGGCGAGGTCGCGTCGATACGCGGCCACGGTGTTTGCCGAACGCCCGCGCTCGATGCCGACGTGGCGCAGGTACCGCTCCAGCTGCGAACGCAGAGCGTTCGGGGCGGTGTCAGCCGCGGCGGGCATGGGCGGCGAGCACCGCGACGATCAGGATCGAGTTGCGCAGTCGACCGGCCAGCACGGCCTCCACGACCTCCTGCAGCGGAGCCCAGCGCACGACGATCTCAGCCTCCTCCTCGGTGCGGGCGAAGGTCGGGGTGGCGGTCAGTCCCTCGGCGGCGAAGACATGGAGCACCTCGTTGCTGCCGCCCGGCGAGGTGTGGAAGGTCAGCAGTTGCGTCCAGTCGGATGCCGCGAGGTCGACCTCCTCGGCCAGCTCCCGGCGCGCGGCCTCCAGCGGTGGCTCCCCCGCGATGTCGAGCAGTCCGGCCGGCAGTTCCCACTCCCGCTCGCCGATCGGATGCCGGTACTGGTTGATCAGTAATACGCGCCCATGGGCGTCCGTCGCCAGCACCGCGACGGCGCCCGTATGGTCCACGTATTCGCGCACGACGTCGTGGCCGCCGAAACCGAAGGTGTCGCGGCGGATGTTCCAGACCTTGCCGCGGAACGCGAGCTCCGAGGCACTAACCGGCGCGGGGTCGGACAGATCGGCGAGCGGCCCAGTGGTCAGCACGGCGAGGGCAGCGGCATCCGCCCGGGTGGGCTCCGTCACTGCTCAGACCTCGGCGGGCTCGGCGACGCTGGCCGACTCGGCCTCGAGACGCGGCGCGGCCTCGACCGACGTGCCGCCGTCCAGCTGCGGCGCCTGCTCGGCCGGCAGCGCGCCAGGCTCGGCGACCTCGAAGAGGCGCGAGGCCCGGCTGCGCTCGAGCGCGGCGGCGATCAGACCCTTGAACAACGGGTGCGCGCGGTTCGGGCGGGAACGCAGTTCGGGGTGCGCCTGCGTACCGACGTAGAACGGGTGCACCTCGCGCGGCAGCTCGACGTACTCGACGAGCGAGCGGTCGGGCGAGACGCCCGAGAACATCAGACCGGCCTCGGAGATCTTGTCGCGATAGTGATTGTTGACCTCGTAGCGGTGACGGTGGCGCTCGGATGCCGTGCTCGCCCCGTACAGCTCGCTGACGATCGATCCCGGCTCGAGTGCTGCCTCGTACAGCCCGAGCCGCATCGTGCCGCCCAGGTCGCCGTGGTCGAGGATCTCGACCTGCTCGGCCATCGTGGCGATGACCGGGAACTCGGTGTCGGGGTCGAACTCGGAGCTCGACGCGCCCGGCAGCCCTGCCTTGTTGCGCGAGTACTCGATGACCATGCACTGCAGGCCTAGGCAGAGCCCGAGCACTGGGATGCGGTTCTCGCGGGCGAAGCGCAACGCACCGAGCTTGCCCTCAATGCCGCGCACGCCGAACCCGCCCGGGACGCAGATGCCGTCGACGTCGGCCAGCTGCTTCGCGGCACCCTCGGGCGTCTCACATTCGTCGGAGGGAATCCAGCGGATCGAGACCTTCGACTCGGCGGCGAAACCGCCGGCCTTGAGCGCCTCGGTCACCGAGAGGTAGGCGTCCGGCAGGTCGATGTACTTGCCGACCAGACCGATCGTGACCTCGTGCTTCGGCTCGTGCACGGCCTTCAGCAGGTCCTGCCAGCCGTCCCACTCCACCTCGTGCGCCTCGAGGCCGAGCTGCTCGATGATGTAGGCGTCGAGGCCCTGCTGGTTGAGCATGGTCGGGATGTCGTAGATCGACGGCACGTCCACCGCGTTGACCACGGCGCGCTCATCGACGTCGCACATCAGGGCGATCTTGCGCTTGTTCGGCTCGGAGACGATCCGATCGCTGCGGAGCACCAGCGCATCCGGCTGGATGCCGATGGACCGGAGCGCGGCGACCGAGTGCTGCGTGGGTTTGGTCTTCTGCTCCCCCGAGGCGCCCATGTAGGGAACCAGCGACACGTGGACGAAGAACACGTTGCTGCGTCCGAGCTCGTGGCGCACCTGGCGAGCGGACTCGATGAACGGCTGGGACTCGATGTCGCCGACTGTGCCGCCGATCTCGGTGATGATCACGTCGGGCGCCGGCGAACCGTCGGCCGGGGGCTGTGCCTGCAGCCGCATCCGGCGCTTGATCTCGTCGGTGATGTGCGGGATGACCTGCACCGTGTCGCCCAGGTACTCGCCGCGACGCTCGCGCTGGATGACGCGCGAATAGATCTGGCCGGTCGTCACGTTGGCCGCCTGGTCGAGGTTGATGTCGAGGAAGCGCTCGTAGTGGCCGATGTCGAGGTCGGTCTCGGCACCGTCATCGGTGACGAAAACTTCGCCGTGCTGGAACGGGTTCATCGTGCCGGGGTCAACATTCAAATACGGGTCGAGTTTCTGCATCACAACGCGGAGCCCACGCGCCGTCAAAAGGTTGCCCAAGCTCGCGGCCGTGAGGCCTTTCCCGAGGGACGAGACGACGCCCCCGGTGACGAAGATGTGCTTGGTAACGACAGTTCCCGAAATGACCACCACGGGATTTCAGACTATCCCAACTCGACGCATGCTCGCCGTGCAGCGCGCCGTCACGGGAGTGGATGCGCGTTGGTCAGCAGCTCGCGCGCGTGGACCAGCGCCGCCTCGGAATCCGGGGAGCCGCTGAGCAGCCGCGCCATCTCGGCCGTGCGCTCCTCGCCGAGCACCAACCGGACGTTGGAGGCGGTGACTGACCCGTCGCTCCCCTTCTCGACCACAAGGTGATTCGTCGAGAATGCGGCCACCTGCGCGAGGTGCGTGACGACGATGACCTGCGACGTCTCGGCCAGCCGGGCCAGCCGCCTGCCGATCTCGGTCGCGCTCGCCCCGCCGACGCCGGCATCGACCTCGTCGAAGACGAATGTCGGCACAGGATCGGTCGCCGCGAGGACCACCTCGATCGCGAGCATGACACGCGAAAGCTCGCCGCCGGAGGCGCCACGGGCGAGCGGGCGCGGCTCGCTCCCGGAGTGCGGCTGCAGCAGGATCCCCACGGCGTCGCGGCCGGTGAGCCCGAGCTCGCGATCTTCGACCTGAACCGTGAGCCGCGCATCCGGCATCGCCAGCGCCGCCAGCTCGACGGTCACACTCTCGCCGAGCCGCACGGCGGCCGCGTGCCGCTGCACGCTGAGCTCGTCGGCTAGCTCGTCGACGCGGCGGCGGTCGCTCGCCACCTCGTCGCCGAGTTCGAGGATGCGGTCGGCGTCGCTGTCGAGCTCGAGCAGGCGGGTGCTGCCGGTCTCGAGGTAATCGATCACGTCATCCACCGTCGGGCCGTAGCGCCGCGCGAGCGCGGTGAGCGTGGCGCGACGCTCCTGGATGATCTCGAGCTCGCGCCCGCCGTCGGCGTCGAGCAAGCCGAGGTAGCCCGAGAGCTGACCGGAGATCTCGCTGAGGGCGAATGACGCCTCGGCCAGCGCGCCGACGATCGGGACGAGCGCCGGGTCGTGGCTCACGACGCGATCGAGGGCGCGTCGGGCACTGTCGACTCGCGCCAGGGCGTCGGCCGCGTCGTCCGAGAACTGGGCAGAGACCGCCTCCTGCGCCTCGGTCGCCGCCAGTCGCAGGTCTTCGAGGTTGGTCAGCCGCTCGGATTTCTCGGCCAGTTCGACGTCTTCGCCACGCTGCGGGGACGCCGCGTCGATCTCGTCCATGGCCAGCCGTAGCTCCGTGGCCTCGCGGGCGCGCCGCTCGCGGTCGGCGACCAGCACGTCGAGCTCTCCCTGGCGGGTCTGCCAGCGCCGGAAGACCTCCTGATAGTCGCCGAGGAGCGTCGCGAACGTGGGCCCGGCGAAGCGGTCGAGCGCCTCGCGCTGTGCCGTCGCCGAGCGCAGGCGGATCTGCTCGGACTGTCCGTGCACGACGACCAGCTGCTCGCCGATCTCGCCGAGCACGCCGACCGGGGCCGTGCGCCCTCCGACGGTCGCGCGACTGCGGCCCTCGCTCGACACCGACCGGGTCAGGATGAGCTGCGCACGCCCGCCGGGAACCGCATCCAGGTCTCCCCCGGCGTCGCGCACGCGGTCGGCCACCGGGCCGGACTCGTCGACCTCCCAGTGCCCCTCCACGACTGCTTGCGCACTGCCGAGTCGCACAGCGCCCGCGTCGGCGCGCTCGCCCAACACCAGGCCGAGAGCAGTCACCACCATCGTCTTGCCCGCGCCAGTTTCGCCGGTGAGGGCCGTGAACCCCGGACCGAGCGGCAGCCGCGCCTCGCCAATGACACCGAGATCACGGATCGAGATCTCTTCGATCACGGTCGCACGGTCTCCTCGCCGGTCGGGCCACGCCAGCCGGCGACCGGCAGGGCGAACTTGTTCACCAGGCGATCCGTGAACGGACCCATGCTGAGACGCGCGAGCCGCACCGGGATCGGCGACTTGCGCACGATCACGCGGGACCCGCTGGGGAGATCGAAGGTGCGGCGGCCGTCGCACCAAACGACGCCGCTGCCCACCGAGCGCTGAAGCAGCTCGACCGCGAGCGAGGAATCCGGTCCGACGACCAGCGGACGCGCGAAGAGGGCGTGCGCCGAGAGGGGAACCATCAGCAGCGCCTCGACGCTCGGCCAGACGACCGGACCGCCAGCCGAGAAGGAGTACGCCGTAGAGCCTGTCGGCGTCGACATGACGACCCCGTCGCAGCCGAAGGTCGAGAGCGGACGCCCGTCAACCTCGATCGCGACCTCGAGCGAGCGCTCACGACTGGCCTTCTCGACGGACGCATCGTTGAGCGCCCAGCTCTCCCAGATCACCTCGCTGTCAACGTCTTTTACCCGTACCGCGAGCGTCAGGCGCTCTTCGACTGTGTAGTCGCGGGCGAGGGCGCGGTCCACCGTGGCGGTGAGGTCTTCGCGGTCGGCTTCGGCGAGGAACCCGACGTGGCCGAGATTCACCCCGAGCAACGGCGCATTGCAGCCGCGAGCGAGTTCGGCGGCGCGGAGGATCGTGCCATCGCCACCGAGCACGATCACCAGCTCGAGCTCGGTTTTCGCCACATCCACGTCGAGCAGGTGCAGCATCTCGAGGTCGGGCGCGGCGGCCACAAGATCGGCGCGCTCATCCGCCGACACCACCGGGACCAGCCCGGCCGCGATCAGCTGACGGCAGACCTGCACACCGGCATTCAGCGAGTCCTGCCTGCCGGTGTGGGCGACGACGAGGAGGTGACGCAGTTCAGACATGCATTCCTTCCCTGGGCCGAGCTCTCTCGTGGATCACAGCAGTGCGTCGACCGCCTCCGACCATTCTGTCGGCTGAACCTGAGTTCTCATACTCCCCAGTGATCACGGGCATCTCGCCTCGAAAAGGGTCCAGTGGGTCCAGTGATTCGTGACAGTGCGTCACTAACCCGCTGGTTCCTTGCCTCTTTCGGGCGTATCACTTGATATGAGCGGAGCAACGAAATTGCACGGAATCAACATCACGGAGCGCACTCCGGGAAAGTGGCGGGCACGGGTCTACACGAAGAAGGACGGCTACGTCTCGGCTGGGCAGTTTCCCAGCCTGGAGGAGGCGGAGCGGGCGGCTCTCGCCTTGCAAGAGAAGCTCACTGGCCGCGCCCAGTCCCTCACCGAAGAGAGCACCTTCAGTGAGGTGGCAGACCGATTCTTGATCTTGAAGATGCCGCGCGTCAAAGTCGGCACCCATCTGAACTACTCCGCCAATCTCGACAATCACGTCCGGCCCCGATGGGGCAGAGTGCCGATCAACGACATCAAGAATTCCGACTTGGCGATCTGGGTCGATTCGTTCGAGAGCGTCGCGGTTCGCCGGGCGGCTTACCTGCTCGTCTCCGGTGTCTTGAAGGTTGCCATCCGTGATGGTCTGGTGCGGGTCAATCCCCTTGGCGTGGAAGGAGCGACGGCGTTCCCGGAGTCGACCAAGCTGACGTACTCGGTCACCGACGTGTGGAAGATGATCGAGGCGCTGCCAGAGCCCTTCAAGCTGATCGCCACTGTGCAGTTCGGCACGTCGGCCAGGATCGGAGAAGTGCTGGCACTCGACTGGAGCGATGTCGATTTCGCAAACGAATCGGTCTCGATCACCAAGCACCTGACGCGGCAGGGCATCATGCCGGGCACCAAGACCGGGCCCAAGAAGATTCGCACTGTGTGGGTCAACAATTGGGCCCTCGACGCTCTGAAGTCGCTCAGAGGCATCGGGCCCGTCTTCTTGAACGCCTCGGGCACCCGAATGCGGAACGCCACCGTGCACGCTGCCTGGGGCCCGGTGCGAGCCGTTGTGGACCTTCCCCGGATGGTGCCCCAAGACCTTCGTCACGTCAGTCTGACGGAGCATCAGCGGCAGACCGGTGACATGGTGGCCACGATGAAGCGCGCCGGTCACTCCGATCAACGTTCGATGCTGACCTATCAGCACGCGCCGACTGAGAAGCCCGCGGCTATGGATGAGTTCTCTCTTCGCATGGCTCGACCGGCTTAGGTCGGACCGCATCACAGAGCGTAGGACAGCGGACGCCCAACCGGCGTGACCGCTCCCAGCGGCCTCCAGGGGGCTTGTAGGGCGTCTGGGGAGGGTTTGCAGCGCTCTAGTGCCCGGTACAGCGCCGCGGTTTCAGCAAATCCTTTCAGCGCTTCTGGACGGTGAAGACGATGCAGAACACGAGGGAGATCACGACCACGATTCCGCCCCCGATCACCAAGGCGGAGACGAGTGCCAGGTTCGTCGCCGTAGTGCCGAGAAAGAGTGCCAGCAGGATCCCGACCCCGGCGAGGATTAGACCAAGCACGCCAACACCAGCTGCCCGGTTGGCTAGATTCTTCGGAGCGGGCTGGGCGGCGTGTTGCACAGGCTGGGCGGCATACCGCACAGGCTGCGAGGGCTGGGAGTAGACCGGATGCGACATCGTGGGCGGGGGCAGGACCGGAGCCGGTTCAACTGGCTTGACGTGCGCTGTCCAGGCGGCACCGTCCCAGAACCGCAGTTGACCGGGCGTGGACGGGTCTGGATACCAGTCAGCGCTGGGTGCAGTCTGAGGTGTGCCGTCTTTCATGGAAGAACCGTAACGCGCAACGAACGGCGGACTGCTGAAATGCGCTGTGCATAACCAGACCGAGGCTCAGCAGGGCTGGCCTCGGCCTGGTCATGCAGGGCAGCAAGAACGACCCAGACCGGGTCACCCGCGGCTAGACGCCGAACTGAGCCGCGACAGCTTCGAGACTCATCCCGAGGCCCTTCGCGAAGTCGGACACTGCCGCCTGGCCGCCGTAACGCCCGTAGCGGTTTCCGGCGCTGTCGCCCACGAGGACATAAAGACCGAAGTCGTCGGCCCACGGATCGCGACGGCGGGACTTCACGAGCATGAGGCCTTCGCTTGCTGCCATGCGGCGCACTCGCCGTTCGAGCACCTTGCGCTGCTCTGCGGTCATCTCGTTGATCGTCTTGCTGTTCATTGGGTTGTCCTTTGACATGTGGGGTCAGCGCCCACCGGTTGGTGGGAGCCCAAACCTCGTAGGCCCTATCTCCTAGCGCTGACGGGCGACTTTTGTCGCCTGTCTGTTGATACGCCGATGGAGCGCATTTACCCACCCAGTGCGGCGCCGACGAGCGAGGGAACCATGCCGACCCGCCCGGCGCCGCTGTCGAGCCGGTGCCATCGCAGCGAACGGCTCGACATGACCGGGAGGCGAGGGTGACCGTCGACAAGTGAGCCGTCGCATCTCGGAGCGTCAAGGTAACCCGACCGCAGCGGGGCTGTCTGCGGTCGGGCCCGTGGGTCGGGAGCGGGCGAACCGCACTCGCGACGCGCCTTGGCCAAGATGCCTTGGCGCAGTGAGCCCTAGTGTCACTAGACGAATCGATCAGAGTGCATTTCAGGCGAGGCGCGCGGGGATGACGTGCCCTTCCCCTAAGGTTTGGTCAACTACTCACCAAGGAGGTTTGCGTGGCCGTGGATATTGAAGAGCGTCTCTCCGCGTTGGCAAGCAAGATCGTAACCCAACGGGCATCTATCAAGACCGAGGAAGCGACAAAGAACGCGTTCGTCATGCCGTTCATCTCGACGATCCTTGGGTACGACGTTTTCAATCCTTCGGAGGTCGTCCCGGAGTTCATCGCTGACGTTGGTGTGAAGAAGGGCGAGAAGATTGACTACGCCATCATGCGCGATGGTGAAGTTCAGATTCTCATCGAATGCAAGTCGTCAACCGGACCGCTACGCATCGAGAACGCATCCCAGCTTTACCGGTACTTCTCTGTCACGCGAGCGCGTATCGCGGTACTGACAAACGGCGAGATCTACCAGTTCTTCACGGACCTCGACGCACCTAACGTTATGGACAACCGTCCGTTCCTCGTACTCGACATGGCCGCCATCGACGAGTCACTGATCCCGGAATTGGTCAAGCTCAGCAAAGAAGTTTTTGACCTCGATTCGATCATCAACTCTGCCGAGGAATTGAAGTATGTCGGCGAACTCAAACGCCTTGTAGCGGCGCAGTTCAAAGAGCCCGAGGACGAATGGGTCCGCTTCTTCGCTACTCGTGTCTACGAGGGCTCGTATACCCAGAAGGTGAAGGAGCAGTTCAAGAAGCTAGTCCCGAGAGCGACCGCGCAGTTCCTGAATGATCAGGTAAATGACCGTCTGAAGACCGCCCTCGTATCCCCCTCCTTTAGTCCCGATGTTTCGGAATCGCCGATGGAGGCGATCGGGAGTGGAGCGATCGCTCACGCCGAGGAGCAGAGCAACGGGATTGTGACCACCCCCGAGGAGCTTGAAGGCTTCAATATTGTCAAGGCGATTGCTTGTAGCGAAGTGAAGCCGGAGCGCATCATTGCTCGCGATCAGCAGTCTTACTTTGCGATCCTCCTCGACGACAACAATCGAAAGACGATCGCGCGCCTGCACTTCAACCAGATGAAGCAGAAGTACCTGGGTCTTTTCGATGCCGACAAGGTCGAGACCAAGCACCCGATCGCCACCTTGGACGACATCTATCAGTACGCCGAACAAATCCGGACGGCTGTCGGTCGTCTCGCCTCGGGAACCAGGTGAGCTATGAGCAGGCACCGCATCTCATACGCTTGACCTAAGTAACCTGTAGTGCCCTGTAGACCGATGCCCTGCTCATGCCTGTCAGCGTGGCGATGTCCGAGGAAAAGTACTTGGTGATGATCGCGGTCTTGATTCCCGCGAACTGGGCCGGATCGACTTGGCCGACCTGGCCCTGGCTGTCGGCCATCAAGATGTGTAGCTCGTCTTCAGGCAACAGAATGAGGCAGGTGGCGCCCTTCCCATTCGCGTTCTTGATCCACACGCGACGCGCGATCGCTGGCACTCGAAAGCCCCGGCCTCCGACTCGCACGACCGACGATCCCCTCAAGATGGGCGCGGGCAGGAAGCGAGGAACGATCACCCCTTGGCTCGGCGCCGACTGCACTGGGAGTGGGCGCGAATAGGGACGAAGGTTGACTTTCATTCGCTCGCCCCTTCGGCCTCTTGCAGCCGTCTGAGCACCCAGGCCTCAAAGTCTTCGAGATTCTCCCACTGCGTCCAGTCGTCGACGCCTTCTTGATCGCCAGTCATAGTTCTCCTGCCTGGAGGATGTCGGCGAATGTGTCGAGGCTCACGATGACGTAGGGCGACGTAGCCGCGCCGCGTCGGTACTGGATCACTGCCGCGTGCCGAACGCCCTTTAGTACGGCCATCTGCTCGGCGCTGTCGAGTCGACGCGCGAAGTCGAATTGCAGGTCTGAGGCGGTCACGAGGTGCCAGCCGATCGCGTCGGGGCCCGTGATGTCCGCCCGTGGCCCGTCGTCGTCTGCAACGCGCTCGGAGAGCTTCCTGGACGGGGAAGGCGAGGGTTGCACGTCTAGCCCCCGGGCGCGGAGTGCCGTGGCCACAAATCCTTTCCAGATAGTTCCCCGGCGTCGGTTGGCGAGATCGGCCATGTCTAACGCCTCCCACCGTTGATCGAGAAGCGGGCTTCTACTGATCTCATGGCGTTGGTTCGAGCTGGCTCCCCGATCAGGGCGAACGCATCGGTGCGAGCTTGATTTCGGGCCATTTGCCAGTCCTCGGAACCGACTTCCCACGGGATCATCGAAGGTGGGGCTTCGCCGAGTGCGAAGACCTGTTTGCCGAACTTCTCGATCTGGGCGTCGGCATCGAGTGCCAGCCAAGAGTCACCGTTGCGATCGAAACTTGCTTCAACCAGAGCGGCGGTGATTGTCACGTTCTGCGAACGTGTGCTGACGACCGCGGCCCCTGTGAAGCCGACCGCTGCCTGGAAGGAAAAGCCCGTCACCAAAAAATGAATCACCGAGCCCGGGGTCGGAAGGGTCTGAATGTTCTCGCTCATGCTGCGCCTCGTTGCTGCTCTGTGACAACGGCCCTCAATGTGTTGGCCAGGGCTCGGTGATGGGTTGCCTCCAGAGCGAGTGCGAGGCGCTCGGCGGTCTCGGCCTCGTGGCGCGCCGTCCACCCGATCGCGTCGGCGAAGGCCTCGGCGTCCTGGATGTCGCGCAGGGCGTCACCGGAGGCAATGCCGAGGCGATCCGCCAGGATGCGGAGAACTCTCGCTTCTGCATCAGCGGCCCGCACGGCGGTCAGGAGGTCGCCCCTGTCCTCGCAGTCGACTCGGTTGTCGTGAAGGCTGTCAGCGACGTTCACGAGCCGTGAGGCCACGCTTGCCGCGGTGAGGCCCAGGGCTGTGGCTGCCAGACGTGCCTCGGGGCTCATATGGCGGTTCAAATGGCGTCTCACCGAGTCGTTGCTCAAGTCGTGGCGACGCGCAATGCCGCGCAAGCTGAGCCCGTCAGCGATATCTGCTTCGACGGCCTGAAGCTCACGGGTGGACAGCGAGCACAGTGTGCACGGCCTTCCAGGCCCGCGGGGCACGATCTCGGTCGAAGTACTCATCTCGGTGACTACTATCGGCAGGGATCGCCGGGACCTTCGCTGGAGCCCGTCGTCAGCTTTCGGCTGGGCCCGATTCGAGTCTTGGTTTCCACCCGCGGAAGATGCCTCCGGTCGCTGTCATGCGATGCCGGAGCCGTGGTGCGAAGAGTGACTCCAGTTCCTCCTGCCAGCGGAGTGCGTCGACCTCTCCGGCCACGGCCCGGGCCAGGAGTTCCGTGGGCCCCCAGCCGGGCGTGGTCGGGTGGTCCTTCTCGGACATCCACGACTTGCTGGCGTACAACGACGGCTCCCAGGCCGACCCCTGCATCGTGACGTATTGGGCGGCTGGAGCGGCCCTCACGCCCGCTCTAGAGGCCGAATCAAGCCATCGTCGCCAAACTTCTCGCTGGAGCGCTGCGAGCGCCTCAGGCGCCTCGTGGAAGATGACGATGTGGTCGTGGCAGTGCCACAAGCCCATGACGGGATCGATAGTGATCTCGGTTTGTCGAAACCATCCGCGACAGCGACTGGTGAGCCAGGACTTCCTGAGGAAGTTGGCTCTCGTGATCTGTTGACGTCGCCATGCCTCAGACAACGTCGTGACGCTCTCCGTCGTCAGTGTGGCCGTGAGTGACTGCTCGAAGGTCTGTGCCGGTTCGCGGATCGCCAAGCGTGTCTTCGCCGCTACGCGGCTGGAGCACCACGGGCAGAGGCGACGGTTGCACTTGTTCCATGGGTTGCAGAGCTTCATGCTCTGGATGCTGCTGTTGTCGTAGATGAAGCCCTGAAGTCGCTCGTCTCGATGGAGGGAGAGGGAATCTTTAGTTCTGTCATAGAGAAGGACCAGGAATGCGGAGGTGCGACGGTCGAAGTCGGCGTACTTGAGCTTGGGGCTCGGGAGCCCGATGTAGGGGGCGAGGTACTCGTCGAGTTCGGCGCTGGAGGGTACGGTGGCCAACAGCAATCTCCACGAAGAGCGCCGCCTTGGATTTGGTCGTCTGGGCGGTGCTCTTCTTTTTCGGGACCGATGGATTACATCGGGGCTCTTCTCGGCGGGCGTTCGCGGTGCCGTTCTGGCTCAAGCCTCGCGGGTCCATGGGCGAGGTGATCCTCACCTTGAGGCAAAAAGAAGTTTTCGTCAAACGGGACCGCCTCGCGAAGGAAGAATTCTTCTTTTCGGGGGCACCCGCGGGGGTGGCTGGAGACGCTACTGAACGGGCCTGCCGCGTCCGTTGGGCCTCCGGGGCTTGAACTTCACCGTGGTGGCGCCCCATTGGTCTGGGTCGCTCACCCACGAGGTGATGCCCATCCTCAGCGGTCGCACGTAGTCCGCGACCATCTGCTTGTCCGTAATAGAGGTGCGCCTGAGTTCGACGAGCATGGCATTGAAGCGGTTCACCCGCTCTATCAAGTTGATCGCTGAGTTATTCGGCGGGTCAAAGGTGGCGGCTTGCTCTGTAAGCGCTACGAAATCCTTCGCTGGCAGAATCAGGGGTTTCACGGGCGACGTGCTTTGCCATGCTCCGGCTGCCTCGCTGATGTATTCGCGAAGCGCCACGGCAAAGGCAGCACGCTCATCGCGCTGCCGACGAGAACGCTCAGCCCGAGTCGAACTAACTGCGATGACGGTCGCCACGACCCCTACGCCCGTGCTGACTAGTACGCCTGCCGCCTCGACGCCGAACTTCAACCACTCAAATCCGCTGACCACTTGTGCCCCTTGCCTTCTCGGTGGCGTCTGAGACCACTAGACGGCTCGACGTCGTTTGGTCCAGTGGGTCCAGAACCAATTCATGAAATGGACCAGGTATGTAACACTGACCCCAGTGATTCATTGGGCTAGAGAAGCTCAGAAACGGCGGATGACCATTCTGTCGGATTGACTCCGAGGGCGCGGCTCAGCCAGATCAGATACTCCTGATTCCCGTTGCTTCCGAGCAGTGGGGAGGAGATGACGCCTGCCAGCGGCAATCCGAGGTCCCAGGCGCACCAGATGACCGCGGATGCCGCATCCTGACGCCGCGCGCGATCCCGCACCAGACCCTCCCGGATGCCCTGCCGCCCCACCTCGAACTGCGGCTTGATCAGCAGCACGTAGTCGGCATCGAGGCCGATCGTGTCGACGAGCGCGGGCAGGATCGTCGTCAGCGAGATGAACGACACGTCCGCGACGACCAGCTCGGGGCGCTCCTCGGTCCGGGACTGCTCAGCGAGCTCGGTCGCGGTGAGGGAGCGGGCGTTGACGCCCTCCACCACTCGGACCCGCGGATCCTCGCGGAGTTGAACCGCGAGCTGACCGTGACCCACGTCGAGAGCGATGACCTCGCGCGCACCACGTTCCAGCAGCACCTGGGTGAAGCCGCCGGTCGACGCCCCGACATCGAGTGCGAGCCGACCGTCCACGGGGACCCCGAAGGCGTCGAGCGCCGCGGCCAGCTTGTGGGCCGAGCGACTGACGTAACCGTCGTCACCGACCAGCCCAAGGTCGGCATCCGGCCCGACCTTGAGCGAGGGCTTCAGCGCGGCCTTGCCATTGATGGTGACGCGTCCGCCGGCGATCGCTTCGACGGCGAGGGCGCGCGAGCGGGCCAGACCGCGGCGCACGAGCTCGGCGTCGAGTCGTGCCGGGCCGTCTCCGAGGGCGGAGTCACCGGTGGCGGGGTCGGGTGCTGACTCGGGTGCCGCATCGCTGGGGACAGCGTTGTCGACCGGCATCGTCCCGTCGGATGCCGCGTCAGGCATGTGTACGCCCCGCGTCTCCGGATTCGAGCTGCGCGTGCAACTCGTCATGCACGTGAGCGAGCGCTTCGGCTCGCGTGTCGAGCGGCTGATCCTCGATGACACGGAGGCGCGTCAGCAGAGCGCTCGGCTCCTCGTCGCGGGAGTCGTTCAAAGGCTGATCCTGATTCGCTGTCGACTCGTCCATCAGGCCTCAGAATAGAGGCCGGGGTCGACATCAAGTGCGTAGATCGCCGTTCCGGTGCCCCAGATCGCCGCGGCGCCGGCCCGCAGGAGCTCGATCGACGACGATCCACGGCGCTCGATCCGCACCGCGTTCGCACGGATGCGCACCACGGCATCCGCGACTGTCACGAGGGTGTCGCCCGAGCGCTTCTCGGTGCTCGTGACCGCGTCCGGATACGGCTCGAACAACTCACGGAGGTCACCCAGTAGGTAACTCGGCCGCGAGTCCACCGGCGCGGCGAGCACCTGTTTCGCACGGTCGATCCCGGTCATCACGAGGGCCGACGTTATCTTCGCACGGTTGGCGCCGAGGATGTCGGTGTCGAGACGATCACCGATGAACAGGGGCTTCGAGGCCCCGAATCGCGCCACCGCCGCCTCGAAGATGGCGCGCTCGGGCTTGCCCGCGACCACCGGGAGTCGGCCGATTGCCGTGTGAACGGCGGAGACCAGCGTGCCGTTGCCCGGCGCGATCCCTCGGGCCTGCGGGATCGTCCAGTCGGTGTTGGTGGCGACCCAGGGGATATCGTCGCGGCCCGGTCGGGTCTGGAGCGCGAACGCCGCCTCCGCGAGCTGGCTCCAGCCCACCTCAGGAGCAAAGCCCTGTACGACGGCCGCCGGCGAATCCTCCGCCGAGCGCGTCACACGGAATCCGGCCTTCCGCAACTCGTCGACCAACCCGTCTCCCCCGACCACCAGGATCGTGGACCCCGCGGGCACCAGGTCGGCGAGCAGAACCATCGCCGCCTGCGGTGAGGTCACCACGTCCTCCGGCGCCACCGACAGGCCCAGCTCCGTTAGGTGCGCGGCCACCGAGGCATCGGTTCGGGATGCGTTGTTGGTCAGATAGCCGACGCGAATGGTCTGTTGCGCACGATTGATGCTCTCAACGGCATATGGCAGTGCGTTCGGTCCGGTATAGACGACTCCGTCGAGGTCTGCCAGGAGCACATCCACCCCGTCCAGCGGTGTCGGCGTGGGGTCAGGACGTCGCATCCGTGCCCTTGTCGTTCAACTCGGGTGCCGCACCCTCGTCATCTACGTCCACTGCGTCGGGATGCACGGGGGACTCCTCGCCCAGCTCCTCGATGATCTCGACGATGTCCTGTCCCTCGGGTATCTCGGCCTGCTCGAGCGCGAGAGTCGCCCGATCCGAACGCTGCCACCACTGCTCGGCCTCCTCTTCGTGACCGAGCTCTTCGAGCACGGTCGCGTAGGCGTCGAAGAGCGCCGGGCTCCAGACGAACGCGCGCTCGGGATCCAGCTGCGGGATCTGCAACTCGGTCAGCGCCGCCTCCGACTGCCCGAGGTCGAGCCGTGCGCCGGACATCGCGATCGCCAACTCCACCTGCACCGAGACCTCCAGCTCGCCCTTCGGAACGGATCGCCCCAGCTCAAGCGCCCGATCCGGTCGACCGACGCCACGCTCGCTGTCCACCATCAGCGGCAGCTGGTCGTTGCGGCCGGTCAATCGACGGTAGGTGCGGAGTTCCCGCAGAGCCAGAGCGAAATCCCCGTTCGCGTAGGCGGTGATCGCCACGGTCTCACGCACGACGCCGATGCGACCGGCCCGGCGACCTGCCGCGAGGGCATGCTTGTGCGCCAGCTCGGGATCCTCCTCGATCAATCGACCCGCCATGATGAGGTGGCGGGCCACCCAATCGGCATTGTCCTTGCTGAGGGTACGGAGCTCGCCCCGAGCGATCTTGTCGAGCTGCTTCGCTTCGACCTCCTCCGGGATGATCGGATCATCGTGGCGGGGGCCGGAATCCTCGTCGCGCGGGGGGCGACGATCGTCACTCGCCTGTGGCCGCCCGGACCGGACGGGCGAGCCGCCCCGAGACGACGCACCACCGCGGAGTGGGGCACCACCGTCACGGCGCGGAGCACCGTCACGGGAGGGGGAACTATCGCGACGCGGCGCACCGCCCGACGGGGCGCCACTACGGCGCGGAGCACCGTCACGCGAGGATAAACCATCGCGACGCGGGGCGCCATCCCGCGAAGTTCCGGCGCGCGGAACCCACCCGTCGCCCTTCGGAGCCGCACCATCCCGACGCGGGGCACTTTCGCGAGGCGCCCACCCGTCGCGCTTGGCTGCGCCGTCGCGTCGCGGAGCCGCTCCGCCGTCTCGACGGGGTGCTGCCCCATTCCGGCGGGGCGCGACGCCATCGCGCTTCGGAGCGCCGTCTCGCCGCGGAGCGCCGCCCTCTCGGGGAGCACCATCGCGTCGAGGAGCGGATCCGCGATCCTGCCTGCCTGCGCCGGCACCATCACGGCGCGGGGCTGCGCCACCACGGCCTGCCGAGCCGAACCCGGCTCGATCGGAAGGGCCTCCCGCACGGCGCGGTCGTTCGTCCTTGTCCGACGGATCGGTCATCTCGACTCCTGCATGTCATGCGCCTGCGGACGCGGTCGTTCGGCGGGGTTATCTCGTTAACGCGAAATGACCATCCGGCCCTGCTTTTTCAAGCAGAGGCGGATGGCCATCTCACAAAGAAGTCCGGCGGTGTCCTACTCTCCCACAAGGTCACCCTTGCAGTACCATCGGCGCAGAAGGTCTTAGCTTCCGGGTTCGGAATGTAACCGGGCGTTTCCCCTTCGCTATGGCCGCCGAAACACTATTGATTTATGTGTCGTATTGCGGTCAGATCGCGTGGATCTGAACTGCAGCACCCGACCGTAAATCGGGAACCACAAAGTGGACGCGAGCAGCATGTCTAAAAAAACATGGTGTTATCAAGTTATCGGCTTATTAGTACCGGTCAGCTCCGTGGGTCTTTAGTCCCCACTTCCACATCCGGCCTATCAACCCAGTCGTCTAGCTGGGAGCCTCTCCCCCGAAGGGATGGAAATCTCATCTTGAAGCTGGCTTCCCGCTTAGATGCTTTCAGCGGTTATCCATTCCGAACGTAGCTAATCAGCGGTGCTCCTGGCGGAACAACTGACACACCAGAGGTTCGTCCATCCCGGTCCTCTCGTAC
>JANXTR010000023.1 GCA_025352325.1 Microbacteriaceae bacterium
TCGGCGGTCAGACCTTCACCGCCTTCGTGCGATTCTTGCTGCATGGATCTCGAGGTATCACCGCACCTCACCATCCCCCGATCCGAGCTTCTCTGGAAGTTCACTCGCTCGTCCGGGCCGGGAGGCCAGCACGTCAACACCTCCGACAGTCGGGTCCAGTTGAGCTGGAGCATCGCCGAGTCGGCGGTGCTCGACGAAGACCAGCGGGAGTTGCTCCTCGCCAAGCTCGACCGCCGCCTCGTTGCGGGCGCCATCACGGTGACGGTGGCGGAGCAACGGTCACAGCTGCGCAATCGCGAGGTGGCGCTCGCCCGCCTCCGCACGTTGCTCAGGAATGCGCTCGCGCCGCCATCCACGATCCGTCGTACCACTCGCCCCACGCGTGGTTCCGCCCGTCGTCACCTCGCGGCGAAGAAGGCGCGATCCGTGATCAAGCAGCAGAGGCAACGTCCCACCGGCGAGTGATTCGCCGTGGCCACACCCTGCTGCAGCCTTCACGCGTCGGGTCGTCAGGGAGTCAGCAGATTCCCGAGGGCCTGCGGCGCGACCATGATGGCCAGCGCGGCGACGATCACGATCGCGACGAAACCCGCCACCACGAACAGCAGAAGACGGACGATGAGCGCGGGCAAGGTCATGTCACCACAGTAAGCCGCGACCCCGAACGTCGCCGCACGGGAGCAGAATCGGCGCATGGCCGACACCTCCGTCGCGCCCTACCTGCAGCAGCTCGTGCGCATCTCGCCGACGACGATCACGATCGCGTTGCTGGCGTTCGGCATCGCCGGGATCGCCGGGATCGCGGGCAACTTCACCGCGGGCGTCACGCTCAGCCGCAGCGTCGCCGGCACCCTCACCGTGACCAAGGTCGTGCTGGCACTCGCGGTCGTGGCGCTCCCGCTGCTGGCATGGTCGCTGCCGGGCGTCTTCGCCCTGCTCGTCATCTGGGGCTTCGTATGGGGTGCGCTGCCCCTGGGCCTTCAGGCCTGGATGTCGCAGGCGGCCCCCGCGGCATCCGACGGCAGTCTGGCTCTGTTCGTGACCACGATCAAGCTCGCCATCTCGGCCGGCTCGATCATCGGCGGCCTGGGCGTCGGAGCCTTCGGGATCGCGTTCGACTTCTATCTGGCCGGCGGCATCGTGATCGCTGCCCTGCTCGTGCTTCTGCTTCTCGGCCGCCAGCGCGAACCCGGCGTCGCGCCGGCCGGAGCGGTACCCGAACCTTGCTGATCGAGCGGCGTAGTGTTCGCAGGGACCTTCGGCAAGGAGAACCATGGCAGGCGGGGCACCGGTCGCAACACTCGAGGGATGGCAGGTCGCCCCGTTCACGGGAGCCGGCCTCACCTACGACGTCTACGAGAAGGGCAGCGGCCCCGGGGTCGTGCTCATCCCCGAGATCCCCGGCATGACCCCGGAGGTGCTCGGCCTCGCGGAGCACCTCGTCGAGAGCGGTTTCACCGTCGCAGTGCCGTCGCCGTTCGGCACCCCGGAGAAGCCGGCCACGACGGGATACACGCTCGGCGTCGTCGCGCGGTTGTGCGTGTCGGCGGAGTTCCGCGCCTTCGCTACCGATGCCCACCGGCCGATCACCGACTTCTTCCGCGCGGTCGCCGCCGACCTCGCATCACGCACCCCGGCATCCGGTGTCGGCGTCATCGGAATGTGCTTCACCGGCGGATTCGCACTCGCCACCGCCGTTGACGGCTCGGTTCTCGCGGCGGTCATGAGTCAGCCGGCGGTGCCCTTCCCGCTCGGCGCGGCCCGCTCGGCCGACCCGGGACTCTCGCAGGCCGAGCTGCAGACTGTCGTCGACCGCACGGCGAACGATGGCCTCTGCGTGATGGGCCTGCGATTCAGCGAGGATCGCAGCGTCCCCACGTTGCGGTTCGCCGGCCTGAAGGCGCGATTGGGCGACGCGTTCGAGGTGATCCAGCTCGATTCGTCCGCCGGCAACGCCGACGGCTTCTCGACGGGTGCCCACTCGGTGCTCACCGGCGAGGTGCGAGAAGATCCGCCGAACGCGGCGTTCGACACGCGTGCTCGGGTCGTGGAGTTCCTGCGGACGCAGCTCGCGGGATCCCGCTAAACCGGGTTGCCCTCGGGCAGGGCGAGCAGCGCGGCGGCTTCGGCGAGCGCGCCGCGGAAGCCGTGCGCGAATCCAGGCCAGAGCAGCGTGAGGCGGCCGTTACGGGGGTCGACGTACCAGCTCTCGCAGCCGCCAGCGGTCCAGACGGTGCCCTCGGCACGAGCATCCAGCTGCCGCGTCCAGGCGTCCTCGGCCGCGGGCGAGACCTCGAGCGCGCGGCCAGGAGCCAGGGCGTTCAGCACGAACTCGATCTGCGACTCGATCATGTGGATCGCCGAGTTGTGGCCGAGCCCTGCGTTCGGTCCGTCAAGCACGAAGAGCTGCGGGAAGCCCGCGACCATCGTCGAGGCGTATGCCCGCATGCCGCCTGCCCAGTGTTCGGCGAGGGTCTCGTCGCGACCGCGGACGTGCGCGGCATACGGCTGCTCGGCGGCGAGAAAGCCGGTGGCGAAGACGATCACGTCCACGTCGTGTGCGCTGCCGTCCGCGCCGATCGCCGTGCCGCCGTCGACCGCCGCGATGGGCGAGGTCACGAGGGTGACGCCGTAGCGCTCGAAAGCCGGGAAGTAGTCGTTCGAGATCAGCACGCGCTTGCAGCCGATCTCGTAATTGGGTGTGAGCCGCTCGCGCAGGCGCGGATCCGCGACTCCGGCCGCGAGATGCGTGAGGGCGCGATCGCGCGCGGCCTCGGTGCGGCTCGGGTCTCCTGCGCGCTCGGCGAAACCCTCCTCGGCCGCCCAGAAGAGCTGCGATCGAAGCCGGGTGATCTCGGAGGGATCCTTCGCGAAGAGGCCGCGCTCGGCATCCGTGTACGCGCGATCGGCGCGGGGCACGACATACGGGGCGCTGCGCTGGAAGACCGTAACGTGCTCTGCGACCTCGGCGATTCGGGGCATCAGCTGCACGGCGGAGGCGCCCGAACCGACCACGGCCACGCGCTTGCCGGCGAAGTCGACGTCGTGATCCCACCGGGCCGAGTGGAACAGCTCGCCGGTGAACCCCTCGAGCGCCTCGATATTCGGGATGTAGGGGTCCGCGAGCCGCCCGCAGGCGAGCACCAGCACCCGTGCAGTGTGCCGGCCGGCCAGAGTGTCGAGTATCCAGCGCTCGCGATCCTCGTCCCACTGCATGTCGAGCACGGGGGACTTGAGCCGGATGCGCGGCCGCACCTCGTCGGCCGCCCGCTCCAGGTAGTCGCGGATCTGATGGCCCTGCGCGAAGACGTGCGTCCAGTCGGGATTGGTCTCGAACGAGAGGGAGTAGAGGTGGGCCGGGATATCGCAGGCCACGCCCGGATAGGTGTTGTCGCGCCAGGTCCCCCCGACGGCGACCGCCCGCTCGAAAACGGTGAAGTCGGTCTGGCCGGAGCGTTGGAGCCGGAGGGCGAGCCCGATCCCCGCGAAGCCCGCGCCGACGATGGCGACGTCGGTGTGCGGGACCGGCGTCACGTGAGACCGCGACTCGGGCAGCGACTCGGTCATCCCGCCACCACGGGCACCACGGACGGATGCGTCGCGAACGCCGACAGCAGGCTCAGCACCTCGGCCGGCCGTTCGACCAGGGCGGCGTGCCCGGTCGGCAGCTCGAGGTGATGGGAGTCGGCGATGCCGCCGTGCAGCAGGCGCGACTGGTGCGCCATCGCCACGAGGTCGTACCGCGCGCCGATGACGAGAGTCGGGCAGCGGATGTCGCCGAGCCGCGGCACGGGCAGCGTCTCGACCAGGTCGAGCAGCTCGGGGCGGACGAGCGGGGCTCGATCCGAGTCGGGGCCGACCATGGTGTGCCGGGCGAAGGCCTCGTCGTGGGCGTGCCGGGTCCAGTCGAGCAGGCGCGGGGTCAGCTGGGCCCAACCGCAGAGCAGGACGAGCGCGGAGACCGGATGCGTGGCCGCGTGCGCCGCCGCCCGCACGGCGCCCAGGCTGTAACCCACCAAGATGGTGTCGGCATCTGTGACCAGCGGATCCGTGGCCTCGACCACGGACACCTCGTGCTCCCTCGCCAGCATCGGCGCGACGAAATCGACATCGGCCGCCCCGCCGAAGCCGGGGATCAGCACGAAACGGCTCATGCGAGCACCCCGGACCGCCGCGCGGGCTCCCCGTAGGTGGTGCTGCGCTGGCGCAGCGTGCGGCTGAGGCGGCGGGTGAGGGCCGCGGCCGCGTCCAGCGGGAGTTGCGCACCCTGGGTGCTCCCGGCATCCGGGCGCACCGTACCCGCGAGCAGGGTGCCGCCGAGGTCGTCGGCACCGGACTGCAGCAGCGCCGCCGCCGTCTCGAGTCCGACGCGCGGCCACGGCGCCTGCAGGTGCGGGATGGAGCCGTGCAGCATCAGGCGACTGGTCGCGACGACCGCACGGTGGGTGTCGAGATCCACGTCGGCGAACGGCATCGGCACGAACTCGGCGAAGCCCCCGGTCTGGCTCTGGATGTCGCGCAGCGTCCGCAGGTGCGCCACCCAATCCGCGGCGGACTCCCCCGCTCCGTAGTACATGATCGACGTCGACCGGAGCCCGGCCGAGTGCGCGGCGACGACCGTGCGGATCCAGGCCTCCACCGGTAGGTCAGTGGGCGCGATGCGCATCCGGATGTCGTCGTCGAGCAGCTTCACGCCGGTGCCCGGGAACGAATCGACACCGGCCTCCACGAGCAGGCGCACAAACTCATCGGTGTCGAGCTGGTGCCGCGCGGCCCCGGCCACGATGTCCGCCGGCCGGAAGGCGTGCAGGTGGATACCGGGGGCGGCGCGTCTGATCGTGCGGGCGATCTCGAGCGGGTCAAGGCCGCTGCGCCCCTGGAGGCACAGCTCGGTCGCCCCCAGCTCGGTCGCCTCGACGGCAATGTCGGCGAGCTCGTCGAGCGAGAGCACCACGGCATCCAGCGCGACGGCGCGGTTGACGACGATGCTGACGGACTCGCCGACCGTGTAGCGGCGGAGGTCGTCCGCCGCCTGCGTGAGGACGTCGAGATCGTCGCCTCGGGCCTCGAACAGTGCGGCGTATTCGGCGTCGTCCAGGGAGGACGGGTCCGACTGCGCCTGGGCGATGAGCCCCCGGAGACCGGAGTCGGCCCGGACGGATGCGCGGCTGACCGCCCGCCCACGCGGCAGCGCCACCTCGAGCGTCGGCGCCTCGCGGAACGCCACGACGGCGGGCAGCAGGGTTTCGTCGATCCACGCCGGGACGTAGCCGTCATGCACCGTCAGCCGCTCGCGCAGCGTGTAGCCCGCGTCAGCCGTCAGGCACGCGAGCTCGTCGATCTGCGGCCACGGGCGTTCCGGGTTGACATGGTCAGCGGTCAGCGGGCTCACCCCACCCCAGTCGCTGACGCCCGCGCGCACGAGGATCTCGAGCTCGGCCGCATCCGCCAGATTCGGCGGGGCCTGGATAACGGCACCCGGCCCCATGATGAGCCGTGCGACCGCGATGGCGGCGGCGTACTCGGCGGTGCCGAGATCCTCGACGCCCTGCATGGCGGTGGCGTCCTTCGCGCGGAAGTTCTGCACGATCGTCTCCTGCACCTGCCCCCAGCGCTCGTGGGAGGCACGGATGGCGAACAGCGACTCGGCACGATCCCGCAGCGTCTCGCCGATCCCGACCAGGATGCCCGTGGTCAGCGGGACGCGCGCGCGCCCCGCGTTCTCGAGCACCTCGAGACGCACCGCCGGGTCCTTATCGGGCGATCCGAAGTGCACCTGCCCGGGCTCGGACCACAGCCGCACCGACGTCGTCTCGAGCATCATCCCCATACTGGGGGCGACCGGGCGCAGCGTCTCGAACTCCGCGAGGCTCAGCACGCCCGGGTTCATGTGCGGCAGCAGCCCGGTCTCGTCGAGCACCAACTGAGCCATGTCGCGCAGGTAATGGACGGTCGAGGTGTAGCCGTGCGCATCCAGCCACTCGCGTGCGATGGGCCAGCGCTCCTCGGGGCGGTCCCCGAGCGTGAACAGCGCCTCCTTGCAGCCCAGCGCCGCCCCCTGTCGGGCGACGGTGAGGATCTGCTCCGGCGACATGTACGCCGGCTTGTGCTTCTTGGCGAGTTTCGCCGGGGTGTCGACGAAGATGCAGTAGTGGCAGCGGTCCTGGCAGAGCGTCGTGATCGGCAGGAACACCTTGCGCGAGTACGTGATCACCCTTGCCGGGTCGCCGGCGTCGCGCACGGCCGTGGCCGCGTCGAGGAGACGCTCGAGTTCCGAGCCCTGCGCCGCCAGCAGCAGCTCGGCGTCGTCGACGGTCAGTTCGCCAGTCGCGCCGCGCGCGAGGGCGCTCTCGAACGCGACGGCCATGCCGACTCCCACGACCTTCATACGGATACCCTGCCATCCCCACCGACCCGGCGCTGAGTCGGGGCGGATCGTCGCGGTCGCCCGGCGCGCGATACTGGGTGCGATGACCGCCACCCCCGCTCCCGTTCACGCCGGCATCCGTTCCCAGGCCCTGCCGCTCCTCGTCGCCGGGTGCTTCTTCATGGAGAACCTCGACGCCACGATCGTCACGACGGCAGTACCGAGCATCGCGCGCGACCTCGGCGTCACCGCCGCCAGTGTCGGCATCACCATCACGGCCTATGTCATGACGGTCGCGGTGCTGATCCCGCTCAGCGGCTGGCTCGCCGACCGCTTCGGGACGCGGCGCGTGCTTCTCATCGCGATCGCCCTCTTCACGATCGCGTCGCTGGCCTGCGCGGCCAGCCCCGAGTTGCCCGTGCTCATCGCCGCGCGGGTGGCGCAGGGCATCGGCGGTGCGCTCATGGTGCCGGTCGGGCGGATGACGGTGCTGCGGACGACCGAGAAGAAGGATCTCGTGCGCGCCATCGCGGTGCTCACCTGGCCCGCGCTCGCGGCTCCGATCGTCGCGCCCCTCATCGGCGGCCTCCTGACCACCTACCTGTCGTGGCACTGGATATTCCTGGTCAACCTGCCGCTCGGCGTGATCGGCTTCGTGGTCGGGCTCCGCATCCTCCCGAGGAGGGACGCCGCGGGCACCGACCGACCGACCGTCGCCCCGGACTGGCTGGGGCTCACGCTCACCTCCCTCGGCATCGCCGCGATCGTCTGGGCGACCACGCTCGTGACCGCGGCCCGCGTCGACGTGCTGCAGGCCGTGCTCTTCGGAGCCGTGGGCGTCGCCCTGCTCGCATTCGCGATCCGGCATCTGCTGCGCGCCCCGCGCCCCTTCGTCGAGCTGCGGCTGCTGCGAATCCGGAGCTACGGCGTCGCGGTTGGGGGCGGTTCGGTCTACCGGCTCGCAATCAGCGCCATCCCCTTCGTGCTTCCGCTGCTCTTCCAGCGGGCTTTCGGCTGGACACCGGTCGAGGCCGGAGCCGCCGTGCTGTTCCTGTTCGCGGGCAACCTGGGCATCAAGCCGACGACGACCTGGATGCTCCGCACCGCTGGCTTCCAGCGCGTGATGATCGCCTCCCACCTGGTCGGCGCCGCATGCCTCCTCGCGATGACGCTGTTCCGCCCCTCGACGCCGTTCCTCGTCATCGCACTCGTGCTGGTGATCTCGGGCGCCGCGCGCTCCGCCGGCTTCACCGCGTACAACACGATCACCTACGCCGATATCGAGCCGACGCATATGACGGGCGCCAACGTGCTCGACGCCACCGTGCAGCAGCTCGCGGTCGGCTTCGGGGTCGCGCTCGGCGCGGTGTCGATCACGGTCGGGCTGGCGCTCGCACCCGGCGGCGAGGAGACCGGCGTGTTCGCGTACGACATCGCATTCGTGACCCTCGCCGCCGTGCTGCTGCTCGCGGCCATCCCGGCCTGTCGGCTGCCCGCGTCGACGGGCGGCGAGCTGGTGCGCGGGAAGGCCTGAGGCTCAGGGCTCCAGGATCCGGTTCAGCAGCCGCAGGCTCTCAGCGATGTCGACGTTCGGGTCGAGCAACCACTGCGTCTGCAGGCCATCGGATGCCGCGATCACCAGGGCCGCCATGGCATCCGGGTCCACATCCCGACGCAGTGCTCCCTCGCGCTGCCCGTCACGGATGTGCGCCACCAGCTGCTGCCGCACGCGCTCGAACCGCGCGGTGAAGTACTCCTGGGACGCGCTGTTGCCGACGATATTGCCTGCATCGATGGATCCCGCCAGCATGCTCGTGTAGAGCGCGACCAGCCCGGGGATCTTCACGTTGCGCTCCGCGGCGCTGACCATCCGCCCGACGACCTCATCTTCCGGCTTCGCGCCCTCGTGACGCTGTTCGTTCTCTTGCAGCACCTCGAGCAGCAGCGTCTCGCGCGAGTGGAAGTAGTGCAGCAGTGCCCCGTGCGACACCCCGATAGCCTCCGCGATCGCGCGGAGCGATGTGCCGTCCGCGCCCTTCTCGGCGAAGACCTCGATCGCACGATCGAGGATCTGCTGACGCCGCGCGATGCCCTTGGGTGAGGGAGGCAGTCGGTCCGTCATGAAAGAATGCTAGCCCAAAACCTCCGTGTGGTGGTTTTTCTGCTAGATTCGTCCGAACCGGCCCCCCGAGAAAGCAGGACCCCATGACGAAGCCGTCCATCTCGATCCAGCTCTGGACCGTGCGCACCGAACTCGAGAGCGATCCGGAGGGGACTCTGGCCCACCTCAGCGAGATCGGCTTCCGGAATGTCGAGGCATTCGGATTCGTCGACCGGGCCGACGCGCTGGCGGCGGCGTTCGCACGTCACGGCCTGTCGTCGCCGACCGGACACGCCCCGCTGGCCTCCGACGTCGAGAACCCCTTCGCCGCCCTCGACGCGCCAAGCAACAACGCCGTGTTCGCCGCCGCGGCCAAGCTGGGGATGACGACCGTCGTCGACCCCTTCGTCGCGCCAGACCGCTGGCAGACCCTCGACGCGATCACCAAGACGGCCGAGCTGCTCAACGCGGCCGCCCTCACCGCCGCGGAGCACGGGATCACGGTCGGGTACCACAACCACAACCACGAGCTGCTGAGCATGATTGATGGGCGGCACGCGCTCGAGGTCTTCGCCGAGCTGCTGTCGCCCGAGGTCGTGCTCGAGGTCGACCTCTACTGGGCCGCAGCCGGCGGTGCGGATGTTGTGGCGCTCGTTGAGCGCCTCGGCTCACGTGTCGTCGCCCTGCACGTGAAGGACGGCACGCTCGATCCGATCCCGACCCTCGGCGCCGTCCCGACGGATCAGGTGCCCGCCGGCACGGGCGTCGTGCCCCTGGCCGCCGCACTTGAGGCGGCGACCTCCGCGCGCTACGCCATCGTCGAGTTCGACGCATACCCGGGCGACATCTGGGCGGGCATCACCACCGGCCTCGCGTACCTCGAGGCGAAGGGAGCCGTGCGATGAGCGTGTTCCAGCCCCTCGGCTCGGGCCCCGTGGGGGTCGGCCTCATCGGCGCGGGCAACATCAGCGACACCTACCTCGAGAACCTCAACAGCTTCCCCGACATCGAGGTGCTGATCGTCGGCGACCTCGACCAGGCCCGCGCCGCCGAACAGGCGACGAAGCACGGGGTTCCGACCTCGGGCAGCGCCGACGACGTGCTCGCCCACCCCGGGGTCGAGCTCGTCATCAACCTCACCATCCCGGCGGTGCACGCGGCGGTCTCGTCCGCCGCGATCGACGCGGGCAAGAACGTGTGGAGCGAGAAGCCGATCGGCATCGACCGCGAGAGCGCGGCATCCCTCCTGCAGCAGGCGGATGCGGCAGGGCTGCGGGTCGGCGTCGCGCCCGACACCGTGCTCGGCCCGGGCGTGCAGTCCGCGAAGCGCGCGATCGAGCGGGGAGACATCGGTCGACCGCTGTTCGCGCAGACGACCATGCAGTGGCAGGGGCCGGAGATCTTCCACCCGAACCCCGCCTTCCTCTTCGCAAAGGGTGCCGGCCCGCTGTTCGACATGGGCCCGTACTACTTCTCGACGCTCGTGCACGTCTTCGGGCCGGTCGCCACGGTGGCGGCCCTGGGGCTGAAGGCGCAGGAGAGGCGCACCGTCCTGGTCGGACCGCTCAAGGGCGAGACCTTCCCGGTCGAGGTGCCGTCGACCATCAACGTGCTCGCCGAGTTCGAGGGAGGTGGCCAGTCGCAGTCGCTGCTGAGCACGGATTCGCCGCTGCTGAGGCAGGGCGTCGTCGAGATCTCGGGCACCGAGGGCACGATCACCCTTCCCGACCCGAACATGTTCACCGGCGTCTCGGCGATCATCCGCCCGCTGGCCGGCCGCGACTCGGGCCAGTCCTGGGTCGACGTGGTCGAGGAGGGGACCGTCGTCGGACGCGGCCTCGGCGCACTCGACATGGCCCGCGCCATTCGCGCCGGACGACCTCACCGGGCGACCGGCGAGCTCGGCTACCACGTGCTCGACACCATGCTCGCGGCCGAGGAGTCGGCGGCACGGCACGGGTTCGTGACGGTCGAGAGCACGGTAGAGGACATCGAGGCGATGCCGATCGACTTCGATCCCTTCGCCGCAACGCTCTGAGGTCGGGCGCCGAGGTGCGCTTCTGAGGCAGAATCGAAGCATGCCTGAATCGCTGGGTCGGCACACCGACTACGGTCAAAAGCCGCTGAACGAGGCGGATGTCGCCGCCGACCCGATCGCGCAGTTCGTGAACTGGCTCGACCAGGCTGAAGAGTCGGGTGTGTACGAGCCGAACGCGATGGTGCTGTCGACGATCGATCCCGACGGTCTTCCGAGCAGCCGGACGGTGCTGCTGCGCGGAGTCGACCAGCAGGGTCTGCGGATCTTCACCAGCTACAGCTCCGACAAGGGGCGAGCCCTGCTCGCCCACCCCGAGGTCGCGCTCGTGTTCCCCTGGTACACGGTGCAGCGCCAGGTGATCGTGCGGGGAACCGCGATGGCGACGGATGCCGCAGTCTCCGACGCCTACTTCGCCGCCCGGCCGCGCGGCGCGCAGATCGCCGCCGTGGCCAGCGATCAGTCGCGCCCGATCGCCAGCCGCGAGGCGCTGGAGCATAAGGTGCGCGACGTGGAGGAACGAGTTGGCGCCGATGCTCCGGTGGCGCGGCCCGAGGACTGGGGTGGCTTCCGCGTGGTCCCCACGAGCATCGAGTTCTGGCAGGGACGCACCTCCCGCCTGCACGACCGGCTCCGCTTCACGCGGGCCGATGCGGCATCCGGCTGGCATCTGGAGCGTCTGCAGCCCTAAACCACAGACCAAACCGAGCGAGGATAGATGGGGGGAGGGGCAGAGTTCCTCGTCGATGAGTTCCTATCCTGGTTCCGCCTGCGAGTCAGTCACTTACCTATCGTGAGCCTGCAGCATCCGATCGATCTCGGTCTTCTCGACCGGATGCCCGAGCAAGTAGCCCTGGGCGCGGTCGCACCGCAACTCGCGGACCCGCATCAGCTGCGACTCGGTCTCGACCCCCTCGGCGACCACGCGCAGCCCCTTGTCGTGGGCGAAGGTGACCACCGCGGCGAGCAGGGTGCGGGCAGCGGCACTCTCGTCGCGCACGAGACTTTGGTCGATCTTCAGTTCGGTCGCGCGCAGGTCGAGCACTTGCTCCACCGAGGAGTGCCCGGTGCCGAAGTCGTCGACCGAGATCGTCACGCCGACGCTCCGCAGCCAATCCAGACGCTCGGCCACCACCGAGACGTCGATGATCTCGGCCGACTCGGTCACCTCGATGGTGAGCAGCCGCGGTGAGAGCTGGTGCTGCTCGACGGCGCGGAGCAGACGGCGCGCGAAATCTGGATCTGCGAGTTGCAGAGCCGAGACGTTGACCGCGACCTCGATCGCGCGGCCCCGCCGCTGCCAGTCGCGCGCCGCGTCGCAGCCGAGCCCGATCATGTGATCGCCGAGCTCGTCGATGAGACCCAGATCCTCCGCGAGCGGGATGAAGAGAGAGGGGGCCACGGCTCCGAACTTGGGATGCGTCCACCGCGCGAGCGTTTCGACGGCGACAATCTCGCCGCTGTCGACGTCGAACTGCGGCTGGTAATGCGCGGTGATCTGGCCCCGGGACACCGCACGCGGCAGCTCGGCATACAGGCGCGCCGAGTTCTCCATCACGTGCTGATCCTCGCCCGGCTCAGGCCGACAGCCAGCGCTCCCAGTCAGCCGGGAGCCGAAGCCGCTGATCCGACTCTGGTGACTCCAGGTTGTCGCGGTAGATGCTGACCAACGGCCAGCGGCGGCCCTTCTCATCACGGTAGTCAAGACCCTCATGCAACTCGGAGCCGACGATGATGTGGCGCTCGAGACGCGCGACGAAGCGGCCGAGGTACTCCTCGTCCGCCGGGAAGATCGAGCCGTCCGCCGACACCGTGGCGATCGTGTCGCCGCGGGTTCCGGTGAAGCGGGCGCCTCCGGATGCCGCGAAGACCGAGGCGCGAACGGACAGCAACCGGGACGCGGCGGCGGCCCAGGCGGTGACGTCCGTCGCTCGCGTGGATGCCCACGGCGGAACCGTGAACTCGCCGCTGCGGAGTTGGCCGAGAGCCGTGCCTTCCTGACTGATCTTGACGTCGTGGGCGATCTCGGCGATCAGCCGCTCGAGGCGCGAGGCGCACACGGCTGCGGCGCCGAGGCGCTTGAGGACGACCTCATTGGCGTGCCCGGATCCGACGGGGGAGATGACCGAAGCGCTCATAGTGACGATCCTTGCAGGGCGCACTAATTGCGCCCGACCCCTGGACATCCGCTCGGGATGGGGGTAGCTTTCGCCCGGCTCAGCGCACCGGCGGCTCAGGTTCGTCGCGGATTTGCAGACCCGTCGCGCGCCGTGCGGAGGTGATCATCTCGTCGATCCAGTTCATGTTGATCACCGGGACGCGCGACCCGCTGAAAAAGATGTGCATGGCGACACCGTTGTCGACCCAGATGGTGTGCCGGCCGCTGCCGCGCTCGGGGGGCTGGATCCAGGTGACGAAGAAGTTCTCGTGCCGACGCAGCTTCGTACTGATGACGACCTGCAGGTGCGCGAGCACCCGATCGTCGAGCTCGAACTCGCGACCGTCGTAATGGAGCGAACCCACCGCGCGATCCTCCCGGCCGACATCGTGCCGACTCTGTCGACTCTGTCGACTCTGTCGACTCGAACACTACAAGGGTGAGAGGGTGGTCACGTGATCGTGAACAGGTTGACCGTCGACGGCAAGGACTACTTTCTGCCGAACCCCGTCGATGAGCTGCGCGGCCGGATCCTTGCGGCCATCCAGGCCGGTGGCGGCTACGTGAACATTCCGCCCCTGCGGTCCGGGTCCGGGGTCGACATCCTGTTCTCGCCCGGGATGCCGGTGGCGTGGACGCAGATCGACGTCGGCGAGTCACCGACCGCCTCCGCCGAGACCGGGATCTCCGAACTCGACCTCTGACGCCGCTCCGCAGCGCGGTTCAGTGGCGGCCGCTCCGCAGGATCTGCCGTACCTCTTCGAGCACCGCCGCGGCCGTCGGGCGTTCCGCCGCCTCGCGCCGCGTCATGCGGCTCAGGAGGGAGCGCCACGCGCGTGGCACCGACTTCGGGATCTCAGGGTTGGCCTCGGTGCGTGTCACCGCCGAGGTCTCGGGGTCGCCGGGGAAGGCGCGGGTGCCGGTGAAGCACTCGAGCAGCACCAGGCCGAGCGAATAAATGTCGGCCGCGGTGGTGAGCCGGTAGCAGAGCGCCTGCTCGGGGCTGAGGTACGCGGCCGTTCCCTCCGCGACATCCGGATCGGGCGGCATCCAGCCGGACTGCACGGCGATGCCGAAGTCGGTGAGCCGCGCGCGGGGCCGTGAACCGCGCGAGCCGTAGTCGACGAGCACGATGTTCGACGGCGAGATGTCGCGGTGGATGACACCCCGCCGGTGCACGTACTCCAGCGCCTCTGCCACCTCGAAGGCGATACCTCCGATCAGCTCGATCGGCAACTCGCCGTCGTCGATCAGTCGCCGCACGGAGTCGCCCTGCATGAGCTCCATCACGAGGAAGGGCCGCGGATCGCCCTCGGCCGACTGGTCGATGCCGGCGTCGAGCACGGCGACGATCCCGTGGTGCCCGAGTTGGGCGAGCACACGGAGCTCGTCCCTGGCCCGCTCCAGCTCGGCCTCGGCTCCCCCGAGGAAGATCTTGACAGCGACGTCGCGGCCCAGCAACAGATCGCGCGCCCGATAGACCGACGCCGAGCCGCCACGACCGATCAACTCCTCGGGCTGGTACCGCTCGAGGAGCAGCGGGGCGTTGAGCGGGGTATGGGGCACGGTATGACGCTATCGACGCGCCAGCGCGTGGCTAGGGGCTTGACCCGGCGCGGGGAAACCCGCTAAGCGGATGCCCGACCACGACCAGCGACCTTCGCGCGGTACATCGCCGCGTCGGCAGCGGAGAGGACCTGCGACGCGTCGACCCCCAGTCCCGCGATGGCCACTCCCGCCGACGCGGTGACGTGCCACCCCGGCGAGTTCTCGGGTTCCGCGGCGACAGCGGCCAGGAAGCGATCGGCGAGCTTTATGATGGCGTCCCCCGATGGGCTCTGGCAGAGCACCACGAACTCGTCTCCCCCGATGCGCGCGACCGTATCTCCGCTCCGCGCTGCGCTTGTCAGCGCGCGGGCCACGTGAGCCAGAGCTGCGTCGCCCGCGGGATGACCGAAGTCGTCGTTGATCGACTTGAAGTGGTCGATATCGATGAAGATCAGGGCGAGTTGGTCGGAGGGACCTGTGCGATCCAGTTCCTCCTCGAGGCGCTCCATGAGGAGCCGCCGGTTCGGCAGCCCGGTCAGGGAATCGAGCAAAGCGAGTTCGGCCAGCTGCGACTGCACGCGCCCGAGCAGGATGGCCTGCACGTCGCGGGCGAGCTCGCTCGCCTCCCGCTCCGTGCCACCCCACGACTCGGAGGTGCATCGGACGTCCTCGCTCCAGGCCGAGAACGAGTTGCGCGGCGACAACGGTGTGAGGCGGTTCGACGGTCGCATGTCGCCCAGCCACTTCACGGTACGGGTCAACTCGCCGCGGAACCAGGCGATGTAGTCGCCGGACGCGCCGAGGCGCATGACGAGCAGCCCGGCGACCGAGGGCAGCAGTTCGGCGATCTCGGGGTACTCGGTCATCAGCACGTCCGTCACCAGCACGGTCTCGATGCCAGCCCGTTCGAGCACCCCGTCCAGTCGCGCCAGCACATCCGCAGGCGGAACCGTCCCGAGGGACTCGATCGGGCCGCCTAGGGAGACCGCCGCGCCGTCGGCTGGGATCAGATCCAGAAGCGTGACGTGCTGGCGGAGCAGCGCATCCACCAAGTCGTCACTCCGCGAGAGCTGCGTAACAAGTGCCGCCCGCAGCTCCTGCGCCTCATTGCGCTGCTCGAGCCGTTCGATCTCGCCCATCGACCCGAGCTGCAGCGAGACCTGATTCGCGAGCAACTCCAGTCCGTCACGGATGTTGTACGGAAGGCGCCGCTCGGAGTGGTGCGCGCAGGTGATCATGCCGACCAGGGTGCCGTGCAGCACGAGCGACAGCGAGAAGGTCGACACCTGCCCCATGTTGCGCATGAACTCCAGGTGGTGCGGCGAGACGGCGCGGAGTTCCGTCCGGCTCAGGTCGAGGTTGTCCGGCGTTGGCTGGTTCGCGTCCGCCAGGAGCGCGGCCGGCACGGCGCCGCTGTTCACGATCTGCCGTGAGAGCTTAGTCACGTACAGATCCCGCGCCTGGGCCGGGATGTCGGAGGCCGGGTAGTGGAGCCCGAGGTACGGCTCCAGCTCGTCGATCACCTCCTCCGCGACGACCTCGCCGTGCGCGTCCGGGTGGAAGTGGTAGACCATCACCCGGTCGTATCCGATGATCGCGCGCACCTCGATTGCCGTCCTCGCCCACAGTTCCGCGACCGTGCGTACATTCGCGAGCCGCCGCAGCGCCCCGCGGGTGCCCAGGATCATCTCGCTCGGCGTCGGCTCGAACGGCTCGAACTCGACCATGAGCGAATCGCCGATCCGGTGCACGATGAGGTCGTACTGCCGCTCACCAAGAACGGCCTGAACCGGGTTGCCGGCGTTCGAGTCGCAGACGAGCGCGGCGTCGATCGCCGCGAGAGTCGCCGCATCGAGCAGGTCGCTGAGCGGTCGCCCCAGGAGGGCCATCGCGTCCGCCCCGACAATGGGCGCGGTGTTCTCACTCGCGTGGGTGATGAGCGAGGTGGTCGTGTCGACGACGAGCAGCGCACCGTGCAGCTGGACCGAGCCCGAGAACCTGATCGGTTCGAGCACGCACTCCGCCAGGCGCTGCAGTTCGCCGGGAGGGAGTCGCATATCCGAACTCATGGGTGCGCCGATCGTCTGGCCCGGGTCTGGGGAGGACAAGCGCACTCTAACGCAGCGCGCGGCCCGCCCTCTGCTCCAGCAGCTTCGCCACCAGGAGTTCGCCGTCGACCGGTCCGAAGTGATCGAGCGCGTCGCGGTTCAGACGCGCCACCACGGTGGACAGTTCGAAGGGGCTGGATGCCTCCCCCGCCAGCGAGGTGAGGGTGTCGAGCTCCTCCACCACCCGGTCGATGCCGAAGGTCGGGAGCACGTCGCCCGCGAGGAGCGCATCGCCGTACTCGTCGAGGAACACGCTGCCCGCGGCGCTCCGGGCGAGCACGCCGCGCAGGGTCTGCGGCGCGAGCCCGAGGGACCGGCCGAGCAGCAGCGCCTCGGTGACGGCGGCGGCCTGGCCGAACCAGAGCAGATTCACCAGCAGCTTCGCGGCATTCCCGTCGCCGGCCGAGAGCCCGACGTGCTCTATCCGGGTCGGATCGCCCAGCGCCTCGAGCACGGGCCGTGCCCGGGCGAGCGCCGCGTCCGTCGCGCCGACGAAGAAGCCGAGCGTCCGGGTCTCGGCGGCCGCGATGCCCCCGGCGAGCGCGGCGGCGACGGTGTCGACCCCTGCGTGCGCTGCGGCATCCGCGAGCCGGACGGCGACCCGCGGGTCGTTGCTGGTCAGGTCGACCCAGAGCGCGCCGGGCGGCAGCGCGGCGAGAGCCCCCTCGCCGATCATCGCGGCCTCGAGCTCGAGCGGTCCGGGCAGCACCGTCACCAGGACCTCCGCGGATGCCGCGGCCTCCCGCCCCTCGCCCACCACCGTCGCCCCGGCCGCGAGGCCGGCCGCGCGTCGCGCCGCTTCCGGATCGGCCGCGACCACCTCGTGCCCCGCAGCGACGAGCGCGCGCAGGATCGGGAGGCCCATTCGACCGATTCCGAGCAGCCCGATCCGCATGGTCGCCACTTGAGAAGGTGAGCCGCTAGAAGTCGGCGAGGTTGGCGCGCAGCCCACCGCCGTCGGACGCGGAGGCGAACTCGGTGCGCAGGATTCCACGGCGACGCAGGATCGGCACGAGCTCGTCCAACAGGCGGTGCACGGTCACCGGGTGCAGATCGCCCCACAGCAGCACGCCGTCGTTGTCCGCGTCGTCGCCGAGCCGCTCGATGAGGTCAGCGAACTCGTCCGCCGTGCCGACGAATCCGCTGCCGTCGCTCAGGCGCCCGAGCCGCGCCTGCCGGGCGAGCAGCGCGCGCAGGGGCGTCGTCGCGGGGTCGTCCTTGCCGAGGAGGCGCGCGATACTGCCCTGCGAGACGTGGTCGCCGAAGACCGAGAGGTCGAGCGGCTTCTCGAAGTCGAGAGCGGTGAGGTCGGTCTCGAGGTCGCTCGACTGACGCTCGGCGATGAGGTGGATGGCCGCGTCATCCGGGCGGGAGGATGCCGCCACCAGCCGGTCGGCCTCCTCGGCACTCGACACGAGCAGCGGCTGGATCGCGAACAGGATCGTGATGTCGCGCGGGTCGCGCCCCCGCTCAACGGCCGCCGCGTGGATCTTCGCGCGGTACGCCAGGATGCTCTCGGTGTCGAGCGGCGCGAGGGCGAGCTGCACGTCGGAATGAGCCCCCGCGAAGCCGAGCCCGCGGCCCGAGCCACCGGGCGAGACGATCACCGGCTCACCGTCGGTGAACGGGATCGCGTTGAGCGGACCATCGAACGAGAAGTAGTCGCCGCGGTGCTGCAGGGCGGTGAGCTTCGAGCCGTCTGCGTAGCGACCGGGCCTCCCGCCGAGGCCGCCGTCGGCGCCCGGATCGGCCAGCAGGGCGCCCTCGCCCCAGCTGTTCCAGAGCTGCTTGATGCCGTCGAGCCACTCCTCGGCACGGTCGTATGCGCCGTCGTGCGAGAGCGGTGGCGCGCTGCCGAAGTGCCGGGCGCTGCCCGTGTCAGTGACGACGTTCAGCGCGAGGCGGTGCCCGCTCAAGTGCTGCAGCGAGGCGAACTGACGGGCCGCCGTATAGGGGAGGTAGGCGGCGGGATTGACGGTGGGCGCGATCCCGAGGTGCTGCGTCGCGCCGAACAGATACGGGGCGAGTAGCAGCGGGTCGTGCTTCGGGCCGCCGAAGGCCTGGCGGGTCCGGAGGTCGAGCGTGGAGGTGTTTCCGAGCGAGGGCGCGTCCTCGATGATCAGCAGGTCGAAGCCCGCCTGCTCGAGCTCGCGCGCCGACTGCTGGTACAGGTCGGGCGACGTCCAGCGGTAGTTCCAGTCGAGGTACGGGTGGCCCCAGCCCTGCGGTCCGAACCCGCGGGCGAGGAACCAACCGAAGTGCTGCGGCCTGCTCACGCGGCCCCCCGGATCGCGGTCAGGCCGCGGTCGAGATCGGCGAGCAGGTCATCCAGATCTTCGATGCCGATCGACACGCGGAGCGTTCCCGGCCAGATGCCTGCCTGACTGAGTTCCTCGTCCGTGCGCAGATTGTGGCTGGTGCTCGCCAGGTGCAGCACGAGCGAACGAACGTCGCCGAGGTGCGTCATATGCGTGAAGACGTCGAGCGCGTTGATGAAGATGCGCGCCGCATCCACCCCGCCGCGCAGCGTGAACGAGAACACCGAGCCCTGGCCGTCCGGCAGGTAGCGCTCGGCGAGCGCGTGGAAGGGGCTCGACTCGAGACCCGAGTAGTCGACCGAGTGCACCTCGGGCTGCTGTTCGAGCCAGCGTGCGACGCCCAGGGCGTTCGCCGACTGCCGCTCGACCCGCAGCGACAGCGTCTCGAGGCCCTGCTGGATGAGGAACGCGTTCAGAGGGGATGCCGTCGGCCCGAATCGCGGCGCCATCACGTCGCGCAGGTACGCGATCCGGGCCAGTCCGCCCGCCCGCTCGGCGAAACTCGGGCCGCCGAGCCGACCGCGGTCGGTCAGCTGCGGGAAGAGGTGGCCGCTGCGGTCCACGTCGAACCGCCCGTTGTCGACGATCACCCCGCCCAGCACCGCACCGTGGCCGGCAAAGAACTTGCTCGCCGAGTGCACGACGATGTCAGCCCCGTGCTCGAGCGGACGCACCAGGAACGGCGTGGCGAGGGTGCTGTCGACGATGAGCGGGATGCCGTGCGCGTGCGCCACCGCGGCGATGGCCGCGATGTCGAGGATCTCGTTCTTCGGATTGGGGATGGACTCCGCGAAGAGCGCCCGCGTCGTGGGGCGGATGACGCGCTCCCACGCGGCGGGATCGTTCGCATCATCCACGAAGTCCGTCTCGATGCCGAACCGCGGCAGGTTGTCGAGCAGCAGCCCGCGGGTGCCCTCGTAGATGCTCGACGCGGAGACGATGTGCTCGCCCGACTGCACGAGCCCGAGCAGCGCGAGCACGACGGCGGCCTGGCCGCTGCCGACCAGCAGCGCCTCGGCGCCGCCCTCAAGCGCGGCCACCCGGCGCTCGACCGCCTCGTTCGTCGGGTTGGCGACGCGGGTGTAGGAGTAGCCCTCGCCCGAACTGAACAGCTGCTCGGCCTGATCGAAGTCGTCGAGTACGAAGCCGGCCGTCAGGTAGATCGGCGTTTGGCGTGGCGTGATGCGCGGCGACTCGACCTTGATTGCGTCTGTAGCCGGATCAGCGCTCGAGCGCGCGTCGCCGTGCAGCTGCTGGGTCGCGAAACCGCGTCGTGCGCCGACGCGTTGCTCGATGGAACGGTTGCTCATGGTGATATTTAGAGTGACATGCGCTCAGTGGAGAGCGAAGAAATGCTAAGCACTGTTACTTCACAGTTCGTCACGCGAGGTGCTCCACCGGGTTCGCATGCCTAGCCTCGCTCCATGAGCACACCGTCACGACCCCTGCGCGTCGTCGCCGTCTCCGGCAGCCTCACGGCTCCCTCGCGCACCACCGCACTGGTCGAGGAGATCGTCGCCGCCTTCGTCCGCGCCGTCCAACCGACAACCGAGGTCGACGCCCACATCATCGCCCTCAACACGCTCGGCCCACACCTGGCCGGCGTGCTGAGCCGCAAGGCCCTGCCGCCGATCGCCGAGGAGGAACTGCAGCGCATCGAGAACGCCGACCTCCTCATCGTCGCCACCCCGGTCTACCGCGCCTCGTTCACCGGCCTGTTCAAGCACCTCTTCGACTTCGTCGACCAGTACGCCCTCGTCGACACCCCGGTCCTGCTGGCCGCGACCGGCGGTAGCGAGCGCCACGCGCTGATCATCGAGCACCAGCTGCGGCCGCTCTTCGGCTTCTTCCAGTCGCTCGCGCTGCCGGTCGGCGTGTACGCCCACGACTCCGACATCGTCGACTACGCCGTCGCCGACACCGCCCTGACCGAGCGCATCGAGAAGGCCGTGGCGCGGGGTCTCCCCCTGATCCGGTCCAGCTTCGCCGAGCGCGAGAGCATCGAGCGCACCCTCGCCGGCGAGACGGTGGACGTGGAGGTCGCGGAGATCGTCACGATCGACTGACCCGCGTTGCCGCCGGCGCTAGCGAGCCGTCGGGATCCACACCCGCATCGTCGATGGCCCGCGCTGCGCCCACGAGTGGTACGGGCGCATGGATGCCTCACTGGATGCTTGGGGCGTGGGTGTCGAGGCGTCGTCGCTCCCCCGATACGCCCAGTCGCGGTCGGGCGACTCCACGGCTCGAAGCTGCACGATCACCCGGCCATCAGACTCGCGCAACGGGGTCGACAGATCCAGTTCGAGCCGTTCGAGGGGATCCGACCCGACGATGTCCACCGACTCCAGGCACAGCACCTCGGGACCGCGCTCGACCGCCACGCAGCCGCGCACGGCGTCGATGCGCGGGTCCGGAACCACGATCCGCGGCGCCATCGGGAGCACGAGTTCGATGACGTCTCCCGCAGCGAAGGATTCGGTGACGTCGGCGTAGCCAGGTCCGACCGTCCGTTCGACGGTCTCGCCGGTGGCCGCTCGGTAGCGGAGCCGCGCGGACGCGGCCCACTCGGGGACTCGGAGCGAGATGGTCCAGGGCACGGCACTTTCGACGCCGTCGGCGATGCGCACGAGAACCGCGCCGTCCCGCGGGTAGGCCGTCTCGATGTCGAGTTCGACCGCCTGCCCCCCGGCGAGCGAGGTGCTGATCGAGCCCGAGGCGTACTGGTGCAGCTGGATCCCCCGATCGTCGATGGTCGCAACGTACGCAGCGAGGCTGGCGAGCGTGCGCGCGACGTTCGGGGGGCAGCAGGACACCTCGAACCACGGGGCGCGCTGCGACGACGAGGCCCGCGACGAGATCCGGTCGGGATCGGCCGGCTGACCCGCCTCCCGCTGATGGAGGGTGTTCGAGTAGTAGAACGAGGTACCGTCCTTCGACGGCGAGGTCGCCACCACGTTGAAGAGGGTGCGCTCGATCAGGTCCGCGTAGCGCGCGTCCCCTTCGCTCAGGAGCAGGCGCCAGCTGAACATGATGGAGGCGATCCCGGCGCAGGTCTCGGAGTACGCACGGTCCGGCGGCAGCTCCCAGTCCGCGCCGAACGCCTCGTCCTGGTGGTGCGAGCCCTGCCCTCCCGTGATGTAGGTCCGACGGGCGACCGTGGCCGCCCACTGCGACTTCAGCGCGTCCAGCAGACCGGAATCGCCGCCGTCGACCGCGACATCCACCGCACCCGCCGCCAGGTAGTTCGCCCGGACGGCGTGCCCCCGCAGAACCGTCGCCTCGCGCACCGGCACGTCATCCTGGAAGTAGGAGCGGCCCCACTCGATGTCTGCCAGGGTGCGGTGCCCGCGACGCGCGATGAAGAGCTCCGCCTGCACGGCGTAGCGCTCCTCACCCGTCGCGCGTGCGAGCTCCGCGAGTCCGACTTCGACCTCCGCGTGGCCGCAGACCGACCGGATGCCCGACTCGCCGAACACCTCGCACACGAGATCGGCCGCCCGCCGCGCCATCTGCTCGAGCCCGTCATCGGCACCCGGGGCGGCGCGCATCCTCGCGACCGCGGCCTGGAAGAGATGGCCGAGGCAGTACAGCTCGTGACCCCACTCCAGGTTGGACCAGCGCGGCGCCTGCCCGGCGTGACCGAAGTTGGTGTTGAGGTATCCGTCACTCTCCTGCGCCGAAGCGACGCGGGACACGATCGAGCGGAAGGTCGCCTCCCAGCGGGCCTTCGTCGTCGGGTCGAGCGCGGGCTGACCCAGCGTCCATGCGATGGCCTCCAGATACTTGTAGACCTCGGAGTCTGAGAACTCGCGACCCGAGCGGTCGTCTGCGGAGCCGCCATCCGCCACCAGATCGAAGTTCGCGATCCAGCCCTCGCGCTCCAACCAGTGGCCGATGTGTGGGAGGGTCGCCCCGAGGTTGACGGCCTGGCGCTCGCCCCAGAACCCGCCCGAGAGGGTGACCGCATCCACCCCCAGCGGGCGGAGGCGGGAGGTCGCCGGCACGACGGGAGCGACGGCCTGGCGGATGAAGACGGACATGGATTACCCCTTGAAGGCGCCGGACAAGAAGCCGCGCACGTAGTGACGTTGGAGGACGAGGAACAGCACGATGCACGGCAGAGCCAGCACCACGACTCCGGCCTCGGTGGCGCCGTAGTCGACGATCCCTTGCACCTGGACGCGCAGGTTCGCGACGGCGAGCGGCAGCGTGAACTTGTCGGAATCGTTGATGAGGATGAGAGGTGCGATGAAGTCGTTCCACGCCGCGAGGAAGGCGAAGAGGCCGACCGTGATCATCGACGGTTTGACCGCCGGGATCAGCACGTGCCACAGAGCGCCAAACGACGAAGCGCCGTCCACCATCGCCGCCTCGTCGAGCTCGCGCGGGATCGACTCGAAGCCGATCCGCATCATGAACGTCGCGAACGGCAGCTGGAACATCGTCATCACGAGCGCGACGCCGACCAGGGTGTTCTGCAGTCCGACGGCCGTCAGAATGACGTACAGCGGAATCAGCACGGTCGCGTACGGAACCATCAGGATCGCCAGGGTGCCGAGGAACAGCAGATTCTTGCCCGGGAACCGGAACCGCGCGAAGGCGTAGCCGCCGAGCAGCGAGATCACGAGTGTCAGCACCACCGTCAACAGCGAGACGAACACCGAGTTCGCGAAGTACTGCACGATCCCGGCCTGGTAGTTGCCGAGCGTGACGTAGTTGCCAAAACCCCAGCCGTTCACCTGGCTCGTCCCGGCTTTCGGTGCGACCGAGGAGACCGCCGTCCAGATCAGCGGGTAGAGGAAGATGAGGGCAAGGCCTCCGGTCAGCACCCAGTACGGGGTGCGCAGCAGGAGGCTGCCGATCGAGAGCATCCGCCGGTCCTGTCGGCGCGAGGCGATGGTCATGATTCCTCCGGCGCTCGACGGAACGAGCGGATTTGCGCGATGTTGATGATGACCAGCGCAACGAGCACGATCACCGAGATGGCCGCGGCGATCCCCAGGTCGTTCTGCCCTTGGAACGCCACGTTGTAGATGAGCTGCACGACGGTGATCGTCGAGTTGTCTGGCCCGCCCTTGGTCAGGATGTAAAACTGCTCGAACGCGAGCAGCGAGCCGGTCACGCAGAGCACGGTGGCGAGAGCCAGCGTGGGCTTGAGCAGGGGAAGCGTCACCCAGGTGAAGGTCTGCCGACGCGAGGCGCCGTCAATGCGCGCGGCCTCGTACACCTCGTCCGGGATCCCCTGCAACCCGACGAGTATGAGCAGCATGTAGAAACCGGCGAAGCGCCACACGATGAGGAAAACGGTCGAGAACAGCGCTCCGTTCGGGGTGCCCAGGAACGTGAAGCCCCAGGACTTCATGAGCTCGGCGAAGGGCCCGGCGAACGGCGAATACAGCACGTAGAAGAGAAGAGAGGCGGAGGCCAGGCCCAGGGCGCTGGGGATCAGGAAGGCGGTGCGCAGGAAGCCCTTCCAGCGACTCGACTCCTGCACGAGCAGGGCGAGCCCCAGCCCGAGGCCGATCAGAAGCACCGTGGCGAGCACCGTGTACTTCAGGGTGAAGACGATGGAATCCACGAAGAAGCGGTTCGTCACCGCCTTCTGGTAGTTGCTCGGGAAGTTGACCCCCTGGTTGCCGCTCAGAAGGGGCCAGTTCGACCCCGACATCTGGAAGACCAGCAGCAGTGGGATGACGAAGAGGACGAGAACGAAGATCGCTGTCGGTGCCGCGTAGGCCCAGCCCTGCAGAGCGCTGCGCCGGGATCGGGTGGTCGAGAACCGACTGCCCCGTTTCGTCGGGGCGTCCGCAATGACGCTCATAGTGTGCCTCTCGGGATGCGTCGGCCGGCGACGCGCGCAGCGCCGCCGGCCGACATGGATGGTTACTGCGCGAGGACCGCGGTCACCGCGTCATTGTCTTTTGCCACGCCCCCGCCGTCACCCAGCACCGCGTTGCGGACCAGACTCAGCCACGGGCTGTCGCTCGCGTTGAAGGCCTGCTGGAAGTTGAGCGCGACCGGGGTCTCGCCCTCCCCGGCGACCTTGTTGATGGTCACCACGCGCGGGTCCTTTTCCGAGTACTGGTTGTTCGCCAGGTCGGAACGCGAGACGACGTCGCCGTCCTTGGCGAGCACGCCGACCTGCGCGTCCTTCGACATCAGCCAGGTCATGAAGTTCCAGGCCTGCGCGGAGTGTTTCGAGTCCTTCGAAATGCCGATCCCATCGCCGCCGACGAAGGTGGATGCGCCGCTCTTGATCCCCGGGATGCCGGCGACACCGGCGTCAAAGGTGGTCGAGGAGAGGAGCGTTGCCGGGTAGAACATCAGGCCGACCTTCCCCTGGGTGAAGCCAGCCGTCCACGTCGGGCCCGCCTCGTCCTTTGAGGACGGCAGCACCGCGCCGGAGTTCCAGAGGTCGCGCCAGATCGCATACTCGGCCTTGGCATTCGCACTGGCGAGGAGGGCCTTCGTGCCCGCCTCGTTCATCACCTGATCCCCGGATGCCCAGATCGTCGGGAACCAGGTGAACACCAGGCAGCCGCCGCAGTTGAGTCCGGTCGCGGTGCCGTAGGTGTCAGGGATGTTGAGCGCCTGGATCTTCTTGGCGTCCGCGGCGTACTCGGCGAGGGTCGCCGGGGCGGTGTCGGGATCGAGTCCGGCCTTCTTGAACAGTTCTTTGTTCCAGAACAGCATCGAGAGATCGAGCACGAACGGCAGCACGTGCTCCTTGCCGTCGAGGGTTCCGGCTTTCAGGTGCCCCTTGTTGATCGCGTCCTTGTACGGTAGGGCGTTGATCTTCGAGGTGAGGTCCTGGAAGAGGCCGGCCTTCGACCAGTTCGGGACGTAGACGATGTCGGCGGCGAACAGGTCGGGCAGGCTCTTCGATCCGGCAGCAGCCCCCACCTTGGCGACGTAGTCGTCATTGGGAACGACGGTCAGCTTGACCTGGTTCTTGTGGCTCGAGTTGTACGCGGCGACCAGGAGCTTCGCCTGCTTCTCCAGTGGAGCGCGGGTCCAGAGGGTCAGGGTCGAACCGTTGTCGGTTCCGGTCTTGCCCGCGCCGGCGAGACTGTTGTCGGAGGTGCTGCCGCCTCCGCTGCTGCACGCGGCCATGGCGATCATCAGTGCGCCTGCCGCGACGAATGCCGTGATCTTCCGCACTCGACGGGTGATGCGGTGGGGACTCTTCACGAGGGTGCTTCTCCTTTGTGCTCTGCGTTGAGCGGGCCGAGATGGCCCGGTACTGTGGGGAAAACATCGCGCCTCTTTGAAACTTTCCGAAACCGCTTTCGGTCAGAGTAGAGCCTGCCAGTCCTGGGTGTCAAGTCGCCAAGTGAAGTAGTGTGAGCGCTCAAGAGAAAGGCATTTCATGGTACAGCGAGAGGGCCGTGCCGAGCGCCGTGTCGCCACGCTGAGCGACGTCGCTCAGCGTGCGGGCGTGTCCCTGGCCACGGCGTCGAAGGCCCTGAACGGCCGCAGCGAGGTCGCCCCTGCGACACGCCAACGGGTGATCGCCGCCGCCGAGGAGATCAGCTTCACCCCGAACCAGTTGGCCCGCAGCCTCGTCGAGAACCGGACGCGCACCGTGGGACTCCTCACCAGCGACCTCGAGGGTCGTTTCGTCCTGCCGATCCTGATAGGCGCCGAGGACGCGTTCGGCGCCGGCCGGGTCGACGTGTTCCTCTGCGACGCGCGCGGCGACGCCGTGCGCGAGCGCCACCACCTGAACGCACTCCTGGAACGCCGGGTCGACGGGATCATCGTGGTCGGCAGGCAGACCGACCCGAGACCCTCGCTCGGTCATGAGTTGCCAGTTCCGGTCGTCTACGTCTACGCGCCCTCCGACGACCCGAGCGACCTCTCGCTGACCCCCGACAACCGCGCGGGCGGGCGGCTCTCGGTCGAACATCTGATCGCCTGCGGTCGCTCGCGTATCGCCTACATCAGCGGCGATCGCTCCTACGTCGCGGCGCGGGACCGGGTGGAGGGTGCGCTCGGAGCTCTCGACGACGCCGGCCTCGAGCTGGTCGGGGAGGTCATGTACTCGGAGTGGTCGGAGCACTGGGGCCGCGACGCCGCCGCGATGCTCCTGACGAAGCACCCCGAGATCGACGGGATCGTGTGCGGCTCCGACCAGATCGCGCGCGGCGCCATCGACACGCTCCGCGACCTCCGCCGGGCCGTGCCCGACGATGTCGTCGTCATCGGCTTCGACAACTGGGAGATCCTGGCCACCAACTCCCGCCCCGCACTCACCACGATCGACGCGAACATGCAGGAGCTCGGACGAACGGCCGCGCAGCGCATCTTCGAGGCGATCGACGGCGAGGTCACCGAGCAGGGCATCCACTATCAACCGGTGCGGCTCGTGATCCGCGGGTCGACCATCGAGCGCCGCTGAAAATCACCAGCGAGCCGAGGCCGAAGTTGATCCCGCGCACCTCCGAGTGCTCGAATGAACCATGACCGACCCGACCCGCACCGTCGCCGTTGTGATCAACCCGAGCAAGTTCGACGATCCCGAGGCGACTCGGGCGCAGGTCGACGAGTTCGCCCAGGGCGCCGGATGGAATGCTCCGCGGTGGTTCGAGACGAGCAAGGACGACTCGGGGGCTGCCGCCGCGGAGGAGGCGATCGCGAAGAAGCCCGACCTGGTCTGCGCGATGGGCGGCGACGGGACCGTCCGCGCGGTCGCGGGGGTGCTGCGCGGCACGTCGATCCCCTACGGACTGTTGCCGAGCGGAACCGGCAATCTGCTGGCTCGCAACCTCGGCATCCCGATCGACAACCTGGACGACGCCCTGCAGGTGGCGTTCCGAGGTCAGAACCACGCGATCGACGTCGGCCTCGCGACCTTCGACGACGGTGTGGAGCGCACCTTCGTCGTCATGGGCGGCGTGGGCCTCGACGCGACCATCATGGACAACACAGACGAGGACCTCAAGAAGAAGGTCGGCTGGGCCGCCTACGTGGCCGCCGCAGGAATGAACCTGATTGGAGGCTCGTTCGGGGCGTCGATCACCGTCGATGGACAGAACGAGGTCAGCCAAGACGCCCTGATGGTGCTCGCCTGCAATTGCAGCTCGGTCGTGGCGGGCATCGAGCTGGCTCCCGGCGCCGAGCTCGACGACGGGCGTCTCGACCTCGTCGTGCTGCGGCCAAACATCGTCACCGGCTGGGTGGGCGTCGCGATCGATGTCGCGACTGGTATGCGCAATGGGATCGGCTCGCTGAAGCAGTGGTCCGGCCGCGAGTTCGAGTTCGAGCTCGACAAGCCGGTGCTCTCCGAGCTCGACGGTGATCCGACCGGCGAGACCCGCACCGGGCGCTTCGGCGTCGACCCCGGAGCGCTGCTCGTGCGGCTGCCGGTGCCGGCCAAGCGCATCCCCGGCCTGCGCGGACCGGCCGGCGCCGTGAACGGCGACGCGGACGACACCGCGACCGACGACATCGCCCTCGAGCGCGGCTGAGCGCGGACATTCTCAGAGACATCTGAGAGGGATCTCGTCAGGGTGATCGAATGCCCGATGCTCCCGCGCGCGCACCGATCGCCCCTGCACCGTCCGCCCCGACACCGCAGCGCGTCCCCGATCCGACCGCACTGTTCTGGGCGCTCAAGCTGCTGACCACCGGGGTCGGCGAGGTGGCATCCGACTTCCTCGTCAAAACCTTCGACCCGGTGCCCGTCGTGCTCCTGGCCGCGGTCGGCTTCGTCGCCGTCGCCGTGCTGCAGCTGACCGCACGTCGCTACGTGCCGTGGAGGTACTGGGCGTTCGTGCTATCCGTCGCCGTATTCGGCACCATGATCGCGGATGTCACCCACCTCGTCATCGGGATCCCGTACGCAATCTCGACCCCGCTGTTCGCGGTCGTGCTCGCCGTGGTCTTCGTCGCCTGGCACCGGACGGAGGGCACCCTCTCGGTGCATTCCGTCGACATCCAGCGTCGCGAGCTCTTCTACTGGGCGACCGTCATCGCGACGTTCGCGCTCGGCACCGCGTTCGGCGATCTCACGGCGACGACTCTCGGCCTAGGCTACCTCGGTTCGGCGTTCCTGTTCGCGGGACTGTTCGCCGTGCCAGTCGTGCTTTTCCGCGTCGGGCTGCCCGCGACCGCTGCCTTCTGGTGGGCCTACGTGCTGACCCGGCCGCTCGGTGCCTCGATCGCGGACTGGCTCGCGCTTCCGCCGGCGCGCGGAGGGCTGGATCTCGGGTATCCGACGATCACGGGGGTCGGGGTCGCGCTCATCGCGATCGGAGTCGTGGTGGTGCAGCGTCGTGCGGCACGCGCAGACTTGCCGCTACCCGAGCCCCTCAGCATCCATTCTTAGAGGATTCTGGGGTGACCGGCTCGAGAGTAAGCCGCTCACCCGCTCCGACCAGGGAGATTCCGTCATGGCCGACACCCGCCCGCGCCTGCTGCTCATCGAGGACGACCCGCAGCTCGGGCCGGTCATGCGCGATGTGCTCGAGGAGGTCTACGACGTCACCCTCGAGAACACCGGCGAGGGCGGATTTCGCGCCGCGACGAGCGCCGAGTTCGAGGTCATGGTCGTCGACCGACGCCTGCCCGGCACCGACGGACTCGGCATCATCGAGGCGCTGCGCAAACGCGGTGTCGCCACACCGATGCTCGTTCTGACGGCGCTCGGCACCATCCAAGACAAGGTGCGGGGCCTGGATGCCGGCGCCAACGACTACCTCGTGAAGCCCTTCGAGTTCGATGAGCTATTTGCCCGGCTGCGCGCGATCCGCCGCGTGTTCTCCGGCGAAGGACCGTACGTGCGCATCGGCTCCTGGGAGTTTTACCCCGAAAGCCGTGCGATCTACTCGCCGTATGAAGGGCGCGCCATCCTGACCGTGCGCGAGAACGAGCTGCTGCGCCTGCTGGCCGTCAACCCTTCACGCACCTTCACGCGCGAGCAGATCCTCGGCGAAGTGTTCGACGCGGGCGACCAGCCCGGCACCGTGGACACCTACGTGCACTACGTGCGCCGCAAGACCGACGTCGACATCATCACCACGGTACGAGGGCAGGGATACAGACTGGGGGCACTATGAGCCCTCAAACGCGAGCCGCGTCAACCGACGGAGCTTCGCGTGCCACCGGAAGCTCCGATCCGGATGCCGCGGCACTCCGCCGCGCCTCGCGCAACGTGGGCCTGCAGCTCGCGCTGGCCTCGAGTGTGCTCGTTCTGCTCGTGGTGGTTGTCGCGTTCACGTTCGTGTTCGCGCACCTCAAGCCCTCGCAGCTGCTCCACGCGCGGCGCCACGAGAGCACGATCGATATCGGCGGCCTCGACATCCTGGTCGTCGCGATCGGAATCGGCCTCGCCGCGATCGCCCTCGCCGGGCTTTTGAGCTGGTTCGCCACCCGACGCGCGATCCGCCCGCTCGGGGTGGCGTTGCGCCTGCAGCGCGACTTCGTGTCCAACGCGAGCCACGAGTTGCGGACGCCCCTGGCCGTTCTCGATGCCCGGCTCCAGTACCTGCAACGCGGACTCCCCGGCGACGACCAGGCCACCACGACGGTCGCGGAGCTGCGGCGCGACACCGGCACCCTCATCCAGATCGTCAACGACCTGCTCGTCACCGCCGAGGAGGGGGCGGCGCCGATCGCCGCGGAACCCGTGGAGGTGATCCCGGTGGCCCAGCTGGCCGTTGACTCAATGAGCGTCCTGTCCGCCGAGCGAGGGGTGAGCATCGCCCTGATGGCGCCGACCCCGGTCAGCGTGCAGGTTCCGGCGGCCGCCATCCACCGCTGCATCGTCGCATTGCTCGACAACGCCCTGCGCTTCTCACCTGCGGGTTCGACGATCACCGTCGCACTCAGCGTCGAGCGGGGATCGGCCGAGCTCCGGGTGGGCGACGAGGGGCCCGGCATCACCGGACTGGAACCCTCCCGAGTGTTCGAGCGGTTCGCGCGCGGGGAGAACGGCGGGGGCGCCGGCACGACGGGCATGACCACCGGCTTCGGCATCGGGCTCGCCCTGGTGAAGGACACGGTGGAGCGGGCGGGTGGCACGGCCTCCGTCGAGCGCACTGGCCCCGACGGCACCGTGATGCTGCTGCGCCTGCCGCGCGCGCGACGGCGCTGAGTTTGCGCTTGTCGTCGCCCGCGCGTGCGCCGGGCGGCGCGCGAAGCTGGGAGCCGGCTGGGGTCCTTAGACCATTCTGAGGCGGCGGGGGGTGAAATAGTCTTGTGTCTACCGCCCTGCTGCGCGCCTCAGCCGTCCGTCGGCTCACACGCGCGCGGCCGCTCCGCGCACATCGGGATCTTGTGGTGGCGGTCGGGCTGGGAATCCTGGCTGTTGCGGTGTCGGCGACCGGGTCCGGCATCGCCTCCCTCTGGGGCGACGAGGCGGCGAGCCTACTCTCGGCGCAGCGGTCGCTGCCCTCGCTCGCGATGATGGTGCAAAACATCGACGCCGTTCACGCGCTCTACTACCTCGGACTCCACGTCTGGATCGGGCTCGCCGGCACCTCGCCGTTCGCGCTGCGGTTCCCGAGTGCCGTCGCGATTGGACTCGCGGTTACGGGCACCGTCGTGCTGGGGCAGCGTCTGCGCGGGCTGCGATTCGGCATCCTCGCGGGCGTGATCGCGATGGTGCTCCCCCGGTTGACCGACGTCGGCAGTGAAGCCCGCTCCTACGCGTTCACGGCGGCCGTCGCCGTCGGTCTGACTCTGCTGGTGACGATCCAGTTGCAGGCGCCCACACCCCGACGCCGTCTCTGGGTGGCGTACGGTGCCCTACTCGTGTTCGGCACGCTGCTCTTCCTGTGGGTCGCCCTCGTCGCGGCGGCGCACCTGCTGGTGCTGCTGCTCGTGCGAAGTGGCCTGCTCCGTGACGCGCTCGTCACGGTCGGCGCGTCGATGGCTGCGGTATCTCCTTTGCTGCTGTTCGCGTTCCTGGAGCGCGATCAGATCGCCTACCTCGGCACGCGGCAGGCCTTTGATGCGACCGCGATCCTGGTGACGCCATGGTTCGAGAACCCCGGGGTGGCTCTCGCTGTCTGGCCACTCGTGGCGCTGGGCGCCGGGCTCGCCGTGCATGAGTGGGTGCGGGGTCGGTATGGCTCGACGAGTGCGAGTGCGAGTGCGAGCGCGAGCGCCGGGACTTCACTGCTGCCCCTGGCGTGGATGCTCGTCCCGATCGTCGCCCTACTCGCGAGCAGTGCCGTGGTCGCCGTGTTCACGCCGCGCTACCTCGCGATGTGCGCCCCCGCGGTGGCGCTGCTCGCCGCCGCCCCACTTGACGCCCTGATCTCCAGGTCGCTGCGGCGTCGCCTGCTCGCTCCCGGGGCCGTGGCCGGCATAGCGTTGCTCGTCGTCCTGGCTTTGATCGCGCCCGTCTGGGCCGCGCAGCGCACGCCCTACGCCAAGAACTTCAGCGACTGGGCGGTGATCAGCGCGGAGATGACCGTGCTCGGCCACCCCGGCGATGCGGTCGTATTCGATGACACCGTTCGTCCCTCGCGCCGCACCCGGCTCGCATTGAATACCTATCCGGCAGGCTTCGTCGGGTTGCGCGACATCACCCTGAAGACCCCGTTCGCCGCAAGCTCCAGCTGGTATGACCAGACGTACACGCTTCCCGAGGCGCGCGCACTTGGGCGGCTCGACGGGGTTTCCCGCGTCTGGGTGATCGAGTACGCGCTGCCGGGAGCGGTGGACGACGCCGACATCGCGGCCCTGAAGCTCGCCGGATTCCATCAGGCGAGCTCCGTGCGCCTGCACAGGAGCGAGATCCTGGAGTTCGTGCGCGGGTGAGCCGCGACATCCGGCTCCTTGCGATGCCGTCTTAGAGGATTCTGGGCGTTACCTTTCGTAGACTCGGGTGGTGCTCTTCCGTGGTCTCGCTCGTCGTGCCGCGCGCCATGCGCGGCGTGCCGCGGAGCTCGAACGACGTGGAGCCGCCCGCTCGCGTTCGGTGATCCCAGGCACGGTGCTCTACGAGTCGTTCGCGGGCAACGGCGCACTCGACAACCCGGAGGCGCTGTTTCGGCGGCTGCTCGACGACCCCGAGTTCGCGCGCCTGCGGCATATCTGGGCCCTGACGCCCGAGTTCGGTCGCGCGTTCCGGGCCGAGTTCGCCGGGCACCCGCGCGTGCGATTCGTGCGACCTCGCTCCTCCGGCTACATCGTGGCGCTCGCACGCAGCCAGTACCTGATCACTAACGCGACCTTCCCGCCGGAGTTTCACAAGAGGCCCGGCCAGACGGTCGTCAACACCTGGCACGGAACGCCTCTGAAGCGCATGGGATATGACATGCCGGACGGGGCATATGAGGCGGCGAACACGCTCCGCAACTTCCTGTCATCCGACGTCCTGCTCAGCCAGAACGCGCACATGACCCGGATGTATCGGGAGGCTTACCGGCTCGACGGCGTGTTCCCCGGACGGATTCTCGAGCTCGGCTACCCGCGCACCGACCGCCAACACCTCAATGCGGAGGCGACGGCCGACGGTATCCGGATGCTGCAGAACTCAGGCATCGACCTCGCCGAGCGCCGACTCGTCACCTACGCCCCGACCTGGAAGGGCGCGAGCTTCTCGAATCCGCGGGATGACGCGGAGGAGCTGCTCGCCACCGTCGCGCACCTGCAACGACGCCTGGGCGACGGCTTCCTCGTGGCGTTGAAAGCGCATCAGGCCGTGCACGAGGCGGTCGCGGGACACGCCGGCGGCGGCGTGCTGATCTCGAACGAGATGCCGACGAACCTCGTGCTGGGGCTCACCGACACCCTCATCACCGACTACTCCTCGATCTTCATCGACTTCCTGGCGACGGGTCGACGGGTCGTCTTCTTCACGCCGGATGCCGCGGACTACTCCCGCGACCGTGGCACGTACTTCTCGCCCGATGAGCTCCCCGGCGAGGTCGTCAGCACGGTGGAGGCGCTGGCCGACGCAATCCTCGCCCCTCACGGGGCACGCGAGCAGCTCGCCGCCCGCTGGCGAGCGGACTTCACGGCGCAAGACGACGGTCACGCCTCGGAGCGGGTCATCGACGCCGTCTTCCGTCGCGCGCCGATGGTGCATGCCGCCGCCAGGACCGCGGCCTCACCCGCCGCCGCAATAGCCGGGGCCTCACCCACTCCCGCGCGGCGCCGAGTGCTCGTCTACCTCGGCGGCATGCGCTCCAACGGGATCACGACCTCCGCCCTGAACCTGCTCGCGCACCTCGACCACGAGCGCTTCGACGTCTCCGCGCTGATCGCCCGCCCGCGCAGCCGGGATCAGCGGGTCAACGCGGGGCGGATCGACCCGCGGGTGCGACAGCTCCATCGGATGGGCGGACTCACGTCACGACTCACGACCGAGGGTTTCATGCGCGTGCTCGGTCGGCTGCGGCCCGCGCACCGCGAGCCGGGCTGGGAGCAGCGCCTGTGGGCCGACGAGTGGCAGCGCTGCGTCGGCGATGCGAGTTTCGACGTCGTCATCGACTTCAGCGGCTACAGCCGGTTCTGGGCCGAGCTCGTTCTGCACGCACCGGCGGAGCGCCGCGCGATCTGGCTGCACAACGACATGGAGGCCGAGGTCGATCGCCCGGTCTCGGGACGTCGCCGGATGCGGCGCTCCCTCCCTGCCGTCTTCTCGCTCTACCCGCGCTTCGACGCCCTGGTCTCGGTCTCGAGCGAGCTCTCCTCCGCGAACGCCGACCAACTCGCCGAACGCTACCGGGTCCCGCCCGAGCGCTTCCTATCCGCCCGCAACATCATCGACGAGGTCGGATCACGAGCGCGGCTCCTGCAGCCGCTCGACGAGGCGGCGGCGGAGGTGGATGCCGAGACCGGCGTCGCTTCCATCCCCGCCTGGGCGGGTCGGCTGGCCTCCGAGCGCGACGCGCGCTGGTTCATCACCGTGGGCCGGCTGAGCCCGGAGAAGAATCAGACCCGCCTGCTCGACGCCTTCGCGATCGTGCACGCGGGGCATCCGCAGACGCGACTCCTGCTGGTCGGCGACGGCCCGCTCCGTGTGCAACTCGAGGCCCACGTCGAGCGCCTCGGACTTGGCGACGCGGTCATCATGACGGGCGCGCTGGCGAACCCGTACCCGCTGCTGGCGCGGGCCGACTGTTTCGTCCTCTCGAGCGACTACGAAGGCCAGCCCATGGTGCTGCTGGAAGCGGCGGTGGCCGGCCTCCCGATCGTGACCGTCCGGTTCGGCTCCGTCTCGGACGCCCTCCCCGAGGGCCAGCTGCACGTCGTCGATCAGACGGTGGACGCGCTCGCACAGGGGATGCGGGACTACCTCGACGGCCGGGTGCGCCCGGCCGAACTGGACGCCGAGGAGTACAACGAGCTGGCTCTGCGCGAGTTCGACGCCGCCATCGAGTCGGATCCCGGGCCGTCGTCGCCCTCGTCAGCGTCCACGTCCACTGAGCGGGCGACCTCGGCCAAGAGCGCGACTCCGACGCACAGCACGACCGCGAGCACAACGAGCGCCCCGATCACGACGACAACCGCGACCCACATGGGAGCCTCCTCGACCGGGGTCGATCCCCGTCAGGGCTGATCGTTCTCCGACCGATCCCAGATGGCTCCCAGAAGTCCCAGCTTCGGTGCCGCGGGTGCTCAGGCGCCGCCAGCGGTCAGGATCGCGTCGGTCGCGAATCCGGCGATCATGCCGACCAGGATGCCCGCCGTGACCAGTTCGGTGCGCTTCGCCCGCGCCAGCACGCCCAGCAACTGAATGATCACGTAGATGATCGAGCCGGCGGCGAGCGAGAGGAACAGCACGGACAGCGCCTCGCTGACGAAGAGGGAGCCGACAAGGGTGCCGAGGAAGGTGGGGCCCCCGCCGATCAGCCCGAGGAGCAGCAAGAACCTCCAGGACGGGCGGTTCTCGTCGCCGGTCAACGGGGAGACGATCCCGAAGCCCTCCGTCGCGTTGTGGAGCGCGAAGCCGATCACGAGCACGCCGGCGAGCGCCAGTTGCCCGGAGCTCGCCGACTGGCCGATGGCCAGGCCCTCGGCGAAGTTGTGGAGCCCGATCCCGATCGCGATGAGCAGGGCAAGACGGCGCGGTGGCAGCTCGGTGCGGCCGCTGCGGCGCAGCCAGCGGCGCTCGAACTGCGCGAGCCCGACGAGTCCGACGCCGAGACCCACCACGAAGAGGGCGGCGAACAGCCAGAGCGAGCCGGCGAGTGGACGCGCGGTCAGACCGGTGTCGATCGGCTCCCACGCGGCACTCAGCACGTCCCAGACCAGGAACAGCAGCACGCCGACCGCGCCGGCGTTGAGCGCGATCCGCAGCGTCGGCGAGGGGTGCCGCAGCCGGGCGACCGGCAGGCCGAGCAGGATGGTCGCTCCGGCCAGGAATCCGAAGATGAGGACGGTCGGGGACACCCTGCTCCTTTGGTAAGCCTTACCTAACCTTTCAATCGTATGGCGCTGAGCAGCCCCTGTCGAATCTCAGAGTCTTCTTGGCGGCGCCGTGGTTATCTTTAAGGATGATCTCAGGGAACGATGCCTCTTCTCCCGCCGTCGCGGCGTCGAATCACCGACGACACGCGTTCCTCACCCCGGTCGCCGCGCCGGCCGCGACATGGGTGGTCGGAGTTGGGGCGGTGGCGGTCGTAGTCGTCTTCGGCTTCTTCGTCGCGCGGACCCCGGCCTTCAGCGGCAACGAGATGCACCTATCGGTGGCTCTGAACGCCTGGCACACCGGGGCGATCGGCGCGATCACGTCGGGCGTCTACGCCGTCTTCAGCCCAGCGCCCGCGATCGTGATCACGATTCTGCTCGCCGCCGCGATCTGGCTCCGCTCCCGCGACCTGCGCCTCGGCGTCACCTTCGGAATCGTGATCGCCGCGACCTGGATCCCGAGCGCGCTGGTGAAGGCTCTCGTGGCCCGGCCCCGGCCCGACGCGGCGATGCTGCCGCACCCTTTCGCGGTGCAGCCGACGGATGCGTCCTACCCCAGCGGACACATGGTGTTCGTCACGGCGCTGGTTGTGACAGTGATCCTGCTCACCCGAAACCACCGGCTCCGTCCCCTGGTGGTCGTTCTTGGGGTGGCACTCGTCGCCCTCGTGGGCACGTCCCTAGTGATCGATGGTGTTCACTACGCCAGCGACGCTCTCGCGTCGATCCTGTGGTCGATCGGCGTCGCGCCGTTCGTCCTCGACGCCTGGAATCGGTTCGTGCTCCCTCACACCATCCGACCGACCGGATCTCTCTCAGCGAATCCTTAGACGGCGGTTGGTGGCCCGTCCCCGCCACGACTTTTCTGGAGACCCCGTGACCAACTCGATCCCCATGCCGACCGTCCGCACGATGCTCAACAAGGTCCCGGAGGTAACCGCCGCCTTCTGGATCATCAAAGTGCTCGCGACCACCGTCGGCGAGACATTCGCCGACATCCTCAACGTCTCGCTCGGTTTCGGCCTGACCGTCACCTCGATCGTCATGGGCGCGCTGCTGATCGGATCGCTGATCGCCCAGTTCGTGGTGCGGCGCTACCTGCCCGCGGTGTACTGGCTCGCCGTCGTGCTCATCAGCGTGGTCGGCACGCTGATGAGCGACAACCTCACCGACAACCTGACCGACAACTTTGGCGTGCCCCTGATCGTCACCGCCGTCATCTTCGCGATCGCCCTCGCGACCACCTTCATCGGCTGGTTCGCCAGCGAACGCACCCTGTCAATCCACTCGATCTTCACCACCCGCCGCGAGGCCTTCTCCTGGTTGACCGTGCTGTCGATCCGCCAGCGCCGCCAGCGCCGGGCACACGACGCCGGGATCGCGAACGACGCGCTGCTCGCCGACGGCCGCGACGCCGACCTGTCGGTGGCTCCGTGAGCCTCAACCTCAGCTCGTTCCTGCAGGGTCTCGGCCCCTGGGCGCTCGTGGTCATGGCCGCCTTCCTCATCATCGAGACCGGGCTGCTCTTCCCGTTCCTCCCCGGTGACAGCCTGATCTTCACGGTTGCGCTGCTCGCTCCGGTGCTGAACGTGCCGGTGTGGCTGGTCATGCTGGTCGCCGCTGCCGCCGCGATCACCGGTGACCAGATCGGGTTCGAGATCGGGAGACGTCGCGGTCGTCGGCTGTTCCGGCCGGATGCCCGGGTCTTCAAAACCCGCTACCTCGAGGAGGCGGACCACTTCTTCTTCCGCTGGGGGCGCGGAGCGATCGTGCTCGCACGCTTCGTGCCGGTGGTCCGCACCTTCATCGCCCCGGCAATCGGGGCCTCGACGCTGCGGCACCGCACCTTCACGATCTGGAACGCGCTGGGCGGCATCCTGTGGGCCACGCTCCTCGGGCTCGCCGGATACTTCCTGGGCCAGATCCCCGTGGTCGCGCACAACGTCGAACTGATCGGCGTCGGCATCGTGGTCATCTCGGTCGTTCCCATCGTGATCGCCGCCCTTGCGCGCCGCCGCCGGATAGCCTCGGAATCATCGACGCCCTCACCCTGATCCGGACCCTCCTCGCCGTCGCCGTGCTCATGGCGGTGACGTTCGGTGTCCTGACCGCGGTCCGGGCTCCGCACCCGGTCGCGCCGCTCGGGGCGATCCTGCGCGGCCTGGTGCAGCTCGCGATCATCAGCGTGATCCTGAGCGGGGTGATCACGAATCCGGCTTGGGTCAGCCTGGCCTTGCTCGTGATGTTCTCGGTCGCGACGATCACGGCGACCCGGCGCATCGGCTGGAGCCGCCCTCATCTCGGGATGGTCGTGCTCGCCATGGGAGCCGGGGTGCTCGTCACGCTCGGCATCGTCTTCGCGACCGGCGCCATCGATTTCACGGCTCGCTACGCCCTGGCGATCGGCGGCATCGTCATCGGCAACTCGATGTCGATCGCCACGATCGGCGGCCGGCGTCTGCTCGAATCGGTCGATGACCGCTGGGACGATGTGGAGGGCTGGCTCGCGATCGGTGCGACCCCGCGGCAGTCGACCCTCGCACTCGCGAAGCAGGCGATCTATTCGGCGCTCATCCCGACCACCGACCAGACCCGGACGACCGGGCTCGTCACACTGCCGGGCGCATTCGTCGGCGCGATCTTCGGCGGGGTGTCGCCGCTCGAGGCGGGACGCTTCCAGATCGTGGTTCTCGCCGCGATCATGGCGGCGGGGGCGATCACTGCGTCGATGCTCGTCTCCGCGCTGGCGCCGATCGCGCAGCGACCCGCGAAGCTGCGGTAGGTCCGGGGCGCGGGCCGTCAGCGCGGATTGCTCGCGTCGACCCCGTCGAAGGTCAGGGGGTAGTTGCCGAGCCAGGTCCACCGATCGACAGGCCAGGTGATCACAAAGGCCTTGCCGACGACATCCGATATCGGCACGAATCCCTTCGTCGGCAGCGACTGGTGGTAGCGCGAATCCTCGGAGTTGTTGCGGTTGTCGCCCATCATCCAGAGCTCACCGGCCGGCACGGTGACGTCGAAGTCGACGTACGACGCGCGTGTGACACCCGCGGGCAGGTGCACATAAGGCTCATCGATCGGGATGCCGTTCACCGTCATGCGCCCGTCGGCCGTGCAGCAGGCGATATGGTCGCCCGGCAGACCGATCACCCGCTTGATGAGGTGATCGCTGCTGGCTGAGGGGGTGAGCCCGATGAAGTCCAGGGCGTCCTCGATCAAGCCGGGCAGGCCGGCGGGTCGAGGCGTCGCCGGCTGCTCGTTCAGCCATCCGCCGGGATCGGTGAACACGATCACGTCGCCGCGCGCCACCGGGGTCAGTCGCGGCTCCAGCTCGTTGACGAGCACCCGGTCGTTGACCATGAGCGTGTTCTCCATCGACTCCGAGGGAATGTAAAACGAGCGCACCAGGAGGGTCTTGACCAGGAACGAGATCACGATCGCCGCCAGCAGGATGAACAGGATGTCGCGGGCGAACACCAGCGCGGAACGCGACCGCCGACGCGGGCTCGCGTCGGTCGGCGACACGTTCGCGCCCCCGGCGCGCGCCGCGACATCCGGCTGCTGATCCTGATCCACGCCCGGACAGTATCAGCCCCGGCCGCCTGAATGCCGCGTGCGCGACCCGCAGAATGGTGTCATGCGTCTGGCGATCCTCGGAGCGATCCTGCTCGTTCTCGGGTTCCTCGCGATCGCGACCGGCATGCTGCCCCCCGCGGAGGCCGCGGCCGTCGGTGACCGCGTCTGGCCGATCCTGCTCTTCGCTGTCGCGATCACCGTGGTGGCCGAGCTGGCGGCCGAGGCCGGCGTCTTCGCCGCCGTGGCGGAGCGCACCGCCCGAGCAGCCCGTGGCCGCGCCTGGCTGCTCTGGATCTTCGTGGTTCTCATCGCGGTCGTCAGTACCGCCTTCCTGAGCCTCGACACCACCGCCGTGCTCCTCACCCCGGTGGTCGTGCTGGTCGCGCGGGCGAACGGGCTGCCGCCGCTCCCGTTCGCGCTCACGACCGTCTGGCTCGCCAACACGGCCTCGCTGATCTTGCCGGTGTCGAACCTCACGAACCTGCTCGCCCTGCATGCGCTCGGCTTCGCGGACCCCGCGCGATTCGTGGCCCTCATGGCGGTTCCGGCGATCATCGCGATCGTGGTGCCATGCGTCATCCTGTTCCTGATCTACCGGCGCTCGTTCGCCGCGCGTTTCGAACCAAAGCCGGCGACGGCGCCCGCTGACCCGGTGCTGTTCTGGTTCAGCTCGGCGATCCTGATCGTGCTGCTCCCCCTGCTCGTGACGGGGCTGCCGGTGTGGATCCCCGCGAGCGCGGCCGCCGTACTGCTCGCCGCCGTGTTCTCGTTCCGCCGCCGCAGCGCCCTGCGTTTCGGGCTGCTGCCCTGGCAACTGGTGATCTTCGCGTGCGGCCTCTTCCTTGTGGTGGAGGCCGGCCACTCGCTCGGGTTGACCGTCGTGCTCGCTCAGGTCGCCGGGTCCGGGAACGATCTCGGCCCGCTGCTGCGACTGTCCCTCAGCGGGATGCTGGGCGCCAACGTCGTCGACAACCTGCCCGCCTACCTGGCGCTCGAGCCGGTTGCGGGGTCGCCTGTGCGCCTTGCGGCGCTGCTGATCGGGGTCAACGCCGGACCGCTGATCACGCCGTGGGCGTCCCTCGCGACGCTCCTCTGGCACTCACGGCTGCAGACACTCGGCGTGGAGGTGCGCTGGTCGCGGTACCTGCTGCTCGGGCTCGTGGCGGCGCCGCTCACCGTCGTGCTGGCGACGATCGGGCTGGCGCTGACGCACTAACGGCCTCTCCTCCGCAGGCCCGGAATCGCAGAGATCTGGTACTTTCGAACATACGTTCGATGCCGAAGAATGGGGGAATGGCCTTCTCCGATACCGCGCTCACTGTGTTGACCACGGCGACGCGTACCCTCGAGGCGATCCGCTTCAACGGGCTCGCTTCGATGTCGGATGGTGTGTTGCTCGAGTCGATCGGGCGGTCGGCCCAGCACGAACGCCTCGCGCGGGCACACTCGGCGACGCTCGCCGGCGAACTTCTGCGCCGCTCCGCCCCAAAACTCGGGCACGACAGGCTCGCCCAGAGACTTGGCCACCGCACCCCCAGAAGCTCATCCAGGCCACCACGGGAGGCACCTCGCGCGACGTGGCGCGGGCTATTCGCGTGGGTGGGCTCCCGCAGTCTCACCCCTGGCTGGACTCGGTGACCGCACCGATCGCCGACGGTTCCGTGTCGATTGACGCGGCCGATGCGATCCGTGCAGGGCTCGGGCAGCCGGGCGACGGGGTTCCCGCGTCCGCGGCACGACCACCGAACGCGACCATGGCGCCCGCACCGGCCACGGACGGCTCCAGGGCAGTCAACTGCCGGTCTCGATCGAGACCATCGAACGGCTCACCTGCACCCAGGGCACCCTCCTCGTTGTTACAACGTCGCCCTGAGAGAACTGCTCGCCGGATATCGCGGTAGTCCTCCGGGCTGCTCAGCGGGCAGGAGGCCGTCGGCCGCGCTGCTCGCCCGGGAGGGGATTGCTGCTCGCCCGGGCCGAACGCACCCGGGTATCCGGCGCCGCCGGGCGTAGTCTCAGAGCACAGGGTCACCGTGACTCTCCCAATGGCAGGAGCACCCCATGGCCGAAAAATCCGCCCGCAAGAACACCCCGAAGACCGCCGCGACGAAGAGCCTCAAAGAGAAGCGCGTCGACAAGCAGAACAAGAAGGCCAGCAATGAACGCAGCAACAACACCGACGCCGTGACCCGCGCCGCCAACAAGTAGCGCTCGCCCGGGTCCGGCACGCTGAGCGGGCCCGCTCAGCGATCGACGCGGACCAGCCGCACGAAGCGCACGACCAGGTCGCTCGACCCCGGCGCGAGCGCGATCCGCAGCCTCGGGGAAATTACGCAGCCTCCCGCCGCCGCCGCCGCCATCGAGGGTTCGACCAAACCCGAGGTGCCGACCAGGCTCGAGTGGCCCACCGAGCCCGAGCCCGAGCCCGAGCTGGCGCGGGCGCCAGCGCCCAAGGCCAAGCCCGAGCCGGCGAGAGCCCCGCTCGGCAGGGCGACGGCCGCCGTCATCCACGTCCCGCTGTCGGCCAGCGGAACCCGCGTGAGGGCCACGACGGCCACCACGAGCAGTGCAGAGTTCCGCGCGAGCGTGTAGAGCGCCGAGGTGCGGCCCTGCCCCGATCCCCGGCGGACGGCGGCCACGGAGAACCCGAAGCTCACCCCCGCGCTGAGGAGGGTGATGACGGCGGTGACCCACAATGCGACGGACATGGATCGATCGTCGGCGTTACGAGCCCGAGCGCTTGGCTTTTTGCTTGGCCAGCGCCTTCTCCTCGACCGGAGCCGTGCCGTTCTTGCGCTGCTCGGCGTAGTACGCGCGCGCCTCATCCTGCCGTTCGCGCTCGGCACCTGAGGCGATCGGCGCCCGCAGGTGCTCCGGCGCGAACTGGAAGGCATCCGTCAGCGCGACCGCATGCGGCCGCAGACGCGGTAGCAGCCGATCGTCAATGTAGTCGGTGATGGCCTCCGCACGCGAGGCCGAGAGGCGCCCGTTGATGAGGTACCAGGCGAGGTGCTTCTCGATCAGCGTGAAGCCGAACAGGTCTCGCAGCCAGGTGAGCACCTGCTTGTTGCCCGCGTGCTCGATGGTGCCGAGCCGCTCCGAGAACGCCTCCCACTCGAGCAGTTCCGCGTGCGCGTATGCGGCCTCGATCAGCTCGTTCTGGTTGTCGTTGAAGAGCTTCGCGGCAGCCTCGGGCGCGAGGGAGCCGGCGTTCTTGAGCCGGCCCGCGACGGCCGCGACCATGGTCTCGACGCGATCCGTGAGCAGCTGGCGCTGGGCGGCTTGGCCACGCACGTTGCCGATCGAGCGGGCCGTCGAGCCGAAGTCGCCAATCTTCTGACCGAGCGCGCGGAGGCCGCTGCGGCTCACGACCTGGCCGGCCTGCTGGCCCGCATAGGCGGCGATGGCGGCGGCATCCGGCTTGGCCAGACGACGGGCGTAGTCGGTGAGCAGGCGCTTCGCGACGAGCTGCAGCAGCACGTTGTTGTCGCCCTCGAAGGTCGTGTAGATGTCGAGGTCGGCGTGCAGCTGGGTGAATCGGTTCTCGGCCAGGAAGCCGGCGCCGCCGCAGGCCTCGCGAGCCGCCTGGATCGTGTCGAGCGCCGACCAGGTGCTGAAGGGCTTGAGCGAGGCGGCCAGGGTCTCGAGATCCTGCCGGTCCTCGTCAGTGTCGTGCTCGCCCGAGAACACCCCGTGGAACTTCTCGAGCAGCTGGTCGTGCGCGAACGACATCGCGTACGTCGTCGCCAGGCGCGGCAGGAGCCGACGTTGGTGGCGCTGGTAGTCGAGCAGCACGACCTCGCCATCGCCGATCCCATCGGCGAACTGGCGACGCTCGGCGGCGTAGCGGATAGCGATCGTCAGGGCGAGCTTGGACGCCACGGTCGCGGCGCCATCCAGCGAGACTCGACCTTGCACGAGCGTGCCGACCATGGTGAAGAAGCGGCGGCCGGGGCTGGCGATCGGCGAGCTGTACAGGCCGTTTTCGTCCACATCGCCGTAGCGGTTGAGCAGATTGGTGCGCGGAATGCGGACGCCGGTGAAGTGCAGGCGACCATTGTCGATGCCGTTCAGTCCGCCCTTGAGCCCGTCGTCCTCGCCGCCGACACCCGGCAGGAAGTCGACGCCGTCGCGGATCGGGACGAAGAAGGCGTGCACGCCGTGGTTGATGCCACCGACGATGAGCTGCGCGAAGACGACGGCCGCCTGGCCGTCCTTCGCGGCATTGCCGAGGTAGTCCTTCCAGGCGGCGCGGAACGGAGTGTCGATGACGAACTCGTCCGCGGCCTTGTCGAAGGTGGCCGTGGTGCCGATCGCGGCGACATCCGAACCGTGTCCGGTCTCGGTCATCGCGAACGCGCCGGGCGTCGCGAGGCTCATGATGCCGGGCAGAAACTGCGCGTGGGCGCGCTGGGTGCCGAGGTGCATGACGGCGGCGCCGAAGAGCCCCCACTGCACACCGGACTTGATCTGCATCGACGGGTCGCCGATGACGAGCTCCTCGAAGGAGGCGATGTTGCCGCCGTGATCCTCTTCGCCGCCGAGCGACTTCGGGAACGCGCGGTGCACGACGCCCTCCTCGGCGAGGCGCTTCAGCTGACCGGATGCCCGCAGCCGGTGCTCGGCCATCGTCGCGCCGGGGACGTAGTGGAACTCCTCGCGCTTCAGCAGCTCCCGGGAATGCTTGCGGGCCTCGCCCCAGCGGGCAAAGAGCACCTCGGCGAGCGCGGTCGGATCCACCCGCATGCCGTCCTGCGGGACGGAGGAGGATGCGGCGCCGGATGCGGCGGAAAGTTTGATGGTGTCGGTCATGGCGAACTCCTGAAGACTCGTGTTCAGCACGTTACGCCCGTCAGTGATGTGTCACTGAGTCGTTGCGCATGGTCACGATGGGGGTCGCCCGAGCGGCCTCGGTCGTTGGTGGAACCCTACAAAACCTGCAGATGGGCTGTGTGGGGTTCGGCTACAGGCCGCTCGCGGCCGCCCCGAAGGTCATGGAGAAAAACTACCGGCCGTCGGCCCAGCGGCCCCCGCCCGAGGAGCCGATGATGTCGAGGAGGGCGTCCCGGAGGCCCGGCAGGTCGTCAACCTCGGGGAAGAGCTCCGCCTCGATGCTCCTGGCGCGCGCGAAGACCGCGGCTCCGGATGCTGTGCGTTCCACCACCCGGCGGCGGCGGTCGGCCGCATCCGGGTGCCGCTCGATGAAGCCCTCGCGTTCGAGCCGTTCGATCGTGCGCGACATCGTCTGCGCCTCGACCCGGGCGAGCCCCGCGAGTTCGACCTGTGTGGCCGGGCCGCCGTCGACCAGGTGCAGCACGATCAGGCCGGCGTGGCTGAGCCCCAGGGCGGTCAGCGCCTCGAGCCAGGCATGCTCGACCAGGCGGGATGCCGTGGACAGCAGTCGGCCCGTCGGCCAGTCGCGCATCCCGTCGCTCACGCATTCGAGGCTAGTGCTAGTTTCTAAAGATCAGCCGGCTGACTAATTCGGGAGTTCGTATGACCACCGCCGCACGCATGCCCGCCTCCGCCCGGCGCCGCTGGATCGGCCTCATCGTCATCAGTATCGCCGTCGCCCTGATCATCGTGGACTCGACGATCGTCAACGTCGCCATCCCGTCGATCGTCAAAGAGCTCGACATCACCTCGACGCAGGTGCAGTGGGTGCAGGAGAGCTACACGTTGGTCTTCGCCTCGCTGCTGCTTGTCTGGGGCACGCTCGCCGACCGGATCGGCCGCCGCCGACTGCTGATCATCGGCCTCGCCCTCTTCGGGCTGGCCAGCATCGCGGCTGCCCTCGCCCCCACCGGCGACTTCCTCATCGGGGCTCGGGTCGCGCAGGGCATCGGCGGCGCGATGCTGCTGCCCACCACGCTGTCGCTGATCAACGCGACCTTCCGCGGGCGTGAGCGCGGCATCGCGTTCGCCGTCTGGGGCTCGACGATCGGCGGGATGGCGGCCGTCGGTCCGCTGCTGGGCGGCTGGCTCACCACCTACTTCTCGTGGCGCTGGGCCTTCGGGATCAACGTGCCCCTCGGCATCCTGCTCATCATCAGTGCCCTGCTGTTCGTCGCTGAATCGAAGGCCCCGCAGGCCGGGCGAGTGGATCTGGTGGGCGCCGCGATCTCGGTCGTCCTGTTCGCCTCGCTCGTCTTCGGACTTATCGAGGGGCGCACATACGGCTGGTGGCTGAGCGACACTCCCCCGTCGTTCTGGAAGCTCGACGTCTCGCCGATCCCGTTCGCCTTCGCGCTCGCGCTGATCTCGATCGTCGCGTTCGTCGCCTGGGGACTGCATCGGCAGCGCATCGGCATGAGCACTCTGATCGCGTTCTCGCTGTTTCGGATCGCGTCGTTCCGCAACGGCAACCTGGCCGCGATGGTGGTGGCGCTCGGGGAGTTCGGAATCATCCTGTCGCTCCCGCTGTGGCTGCAGAATGTGCTCGGCTACGACGCCCTGCAGACCGGGTTCGTGCTGCTCGCCCTCGCGATCGGCTCGTTCGCGGCATCCGGATTCGCGGGCGCGTTCAGCGGACGGATCGCGCCGGTCTGGGTCGTGCGCGCCGGCATCGCCCTGGAGATCATTGGGCTCGTCATCACCGGGCTCGTCATCTCGACCGACACCCCGTGGGGCGCCATCGTGGCCGGGCTCTTCGTCTACGGGATGGGGGTCGGGCTGGCGACGGCGCAGCTGACTGGAGTGGTGCTCGTGGATGTCCCGGTCGAGCAGAGCGGGGCCGCCTCGGGCACGCAGTCCACGGCTCGGCAGGTCGGCTCGGCGCTCGGGATCGCGATCCTCGGCACGATCCTGTTCAGCACCCTCGGCACGCAGTTCGCCGACAGGCTGCCCTCGTCGATCCCCGCCGCGACGCAGACGCAGCTCGTGAACACCGTCGTGGACTCGGCGGGGGCGGCGATCCCCGCGCTGGTGAAGCAATCGCCGGCCGTCGGCAAGCTCGCCGAGGAGGCATTCAGCGAGGCGACGAAACTCTCCGCGTTCTCGGCGGCCGGGTTCCTGACGCTCGGGCTGCTGGCGACGATCTCGCTGGGGTCGGGGCGCAAGGAGGACGAGCCCGCCGTCTTGCCGGTCGAGTAGCCGCACAGCGCCGTATCGAGACCCCTACGCTCGAACCTCGGTCTCGAAACGCGCCTGCGGCGCTACTCGACCACCAAGGCTTCTGAGACGACCTCCAGCACGCCCTCGCCGTAGCTCTCGAGCTTCTTCTCGCCGACACCCGAGACCGTGCCGAGCTGCTCGAGAGACGACGGCTTCGTGAGTGCGATGCCGCGAAGCGTCGCGTCGCCGAAGACGATGTAGGCGGGCACGCCCTGCTCGCGGGCGACCCCGGCACGCCACTCCCGCAGGCGTTCGAACAGCGGCTGCGCTTCCTCCGGGAGCTCCGATCCGGCCTTCGACTTGGCGGCCCGGGTCGGCTTGACCGTTTCGCGCCGCAGCATCACGACGCGGGATCCGTCGAGCACGGAGGCCGAGGCGTCCGTGATCACCAGGGTGCCGTAACCGTCGGCCGCGACCCCAAGCAGGCCCTGCGCCAGCAGCTGCCGGACGACGCCGCGCCACTCCTGCTCGCCGAGCTCTGTGCCGATGCCGAACGTCTTCAGCTCGGTGTGCGACTGCGTGCGCACGCGGTCGGTCTCGCGACCGAGCAGGATGTCGATGAGGTGCCCGGCACCGAAGCGCTGGTGGCGCTCGCGCCACAGCCGCACCACGGTCGAGAGCAGCTTCTGCGCAGGGACCGTGCCGTCCCAAGCCTCGGGCGGCGACAGGCAGGTGTCGCAGTTGCCGCAGGCGACCGAGGGCTGGCCGAAGTAGCCCAGCAGCTGTACGCGGCGGCACTCGACGGTCTCGCAGAGCGCCAGCATCGCGTCAAGGTGGGCCGAGAGCTTGCGGCGATGCGCGAGGTCGCCCTCGTTCTCGTCGATCATGCGACGCTGCTGCACCACGTCTTGCAGGCCGTAGGCCAGCCACGCGGTCGACGGGAGGCCGTCACGACCGGCGCGCCCGGTCTCCTGGTAGTAGCCCTCGACGCTCTTGGGCAGATCGAGGTGGGCGACGAAGCGCACGTCGGGCTTGTCGATGCCCATGCCGAACGCAATCGTGGCGACCATCACGATGCCGTCCTCGCGCAGGAACCGCGACTGGTTGCGCGCCCGCGTGGCCGCGTCGAGCCCCGCGTGGTACGGCAGCGCCGAGATCCCCTCGGCCACGAGCGCGGCCGCGGTCTTCTCGACCGAGGCGCGTGACAGACAGTAGACGATGCCCGCGTCGCCGGGGTGCTCGGTGCGGATCAGCTGCAGCAGCTGTCGCAACGGCTGGTCCTTGGGCTCGATGCGGTACTGGATGTTGGGCCGATCGAAGCTCGCGACGTATAGTTCCGCGTCGCCCAGGTCCAATCGCGCGGCGATCTCGTTGCGCGTCTGATCGGTGGCGGTCGCCGTGAGCGCGATGCGCGGCACGGACGGCCACCGCTCGTGCAGGACGGACAGCGCCAGGTAATCCGGCCGGAAGTCGTGCCCCCACTGCGCCACGCAGTGGGCCTCATCGATGGCGAACAAGGAGATCGGGGAACGGTCGAGGAGGTCGAGGGTCGAACTCAGCTTGAGGCGCTCCGGGGCGAGGTACACAAGATCAAGCTCCCCCGCGAGCAGGGCGCCCTCCACGCGGCGACGCTCCTCGGCGTCTTGCGTGGAGTTGAGGAACGCGGCCCGCACTCCGACAGCGGAGAGGGCATCCACCTGGTCTTGCATGAGCGCGATCAGCGGGGACACCACGACACCCGTGCCGTTCCGGACGAGCGCGGGGATCTGGTAGCAGAGCGACTTGCCGCCGCCGGTCGGCATGAGCACGAGAGCGTCGCCGCCCTCGATCACACGCTCGACGATCGCCGCCTGCTGACCGCGGAACGACTCGTACCCGAAGACCCGATGCAGGATCTCGAGCGCGGGGGAAGCGGGGGAGACCATGCCGTCAACAGTACGGGCAGGGGATGACGGGACGGGGGCCGGTGTCCCCCGCTCGGGCGGCCCCCGAAAACGTGCTGTTGGGGACGAGAGGAAGCCGGATAGTTTGGGTCTCGGCAACAAGGGAGCTCCGGGGGGAGATATCCCGTGGCGTCGCTCGCTTCTGGGGGGAAGCGGGCGACGCGCCCTTCTACGGACCTGAACCGTGGTCGCTCGCCGACGTTCTCAGCCGTCGGCGATTTCCTTCTCTTGGCCTCAGTCGGCGATCAGCCGCTTGCCCAGGCTCACCGCGTCGTCGACGCGACAGCCGATCGCCGCGTCGAACGCGAGCGCCTCCGTGTTGTCTCCGCGCACCTGCGCGCTGGAGCTATGAGCGGGGGCCATTTCTGGCCGTCGCAGCGACGCCAGCGCCGACGCCCGTCTCGGGCGTCGGGTCACCCTGCCGCCAGATCATTGACGCAGCCGCGGTGACCTTCGTAGCCAGCCATCGCGCTCGACGCCCGCCTCCGCGCCCGACTCGACGCCGACCAGGAACAGCTCCGGTCGCACCGCCAACTTCCGCACGACGTCGAGGTGCGGGTCGTTCCACGGCCGCGTCAGGCCACAGAGCCGCCCGAGGGCGACCCCGGCGTCGGACTCCTGGAACGGACGGATCAGCATCCGCCCATTCTCGCGCGGCGCGTGCACGATGTCGGAGATATGGCGGCGCCATGCTGCCTGGCGCGACGACGATCCATCCGATCCGACAGCGTGCACGCACGGGGTCGCAGGTTAAGTCGCGCGGCCTCCGGCGCACAGCAGAGACGCCGAGCTCCAACCGAGCTCGGCGCCTCTCTGATCCGTCGTGAGCCGCGGCGACTAGCGTGCGGCGAGCTCCTCGATGAACGCATCACCGGGGACGACGCTGGTCCAGTTGGCCGTGATCTCGGCGCGAGCCAGCAGCTCCTCGGTGCGACGGCGACGGCTGCGCGGCACGAGGGTCACGACCGTGCCCTCCTTGCCGGCGCGGCCAGTCCGACCCGAGCGGTGAAGGTACGCCTTGTACTCGTCGGGCGCGTCGGCCTGGATCACCAGGGCGATGTCATCGACGTGGATGCCGCGTGCCGCGACATCCGTGGCCACCATCACGTCGACGCGGCCGCTCGTGAACTTCTCGAGGGCGCGGGTGCGACGCGACTGGTTGAGATCGCCGTGGATGCTCTCGGCACGGATGCCGTTCTCGTCCAGGAGGTCGGCGAGCTGCTCCGCGAACGCACGGGTGCGCGCGAAGACCAGCTTCTTGCCGGGACCCGACGCGAGCTCGATAAGCACCTGCTGCTTGTCGCGCTGGTCGAGCAGGAGCACCTGGTGATCGATGGTCGAGCTGGCCTGGTCCTCACCGGACACCTCGAAGACCGCGGGGTCGACGAGGTAGCGCGCGACGATGTCGGCCACTCCCTTGTCGAGGGTCGCGGAGAACAGCAGCTTCTGGCCGCCCGGGGCCGTGCGGTCCAGGATCTCCTGCACGGGCTCGGCGAACCCGAGCTCGCACATGTGGTCAGCCTCGTCGAGCACCGTGATGATGGTCTTCGAGAGGTCGAGCTTGCCCTGCGCGGCGAGGTCGCCGACGCGACCGGGGGTGCCGATCACGATGTCGACACCGCGCTGCAGCGCACCGAGCTGACGGGCGTACGGGACGCCGCCGTAGATCTGCGTGGTGAACAGGCCAACGCTCTGGGCGATGGGCTGCACGGTACGGTCGATCTGCAGGGCCAGCTCGCGGGTCGGCGCGAGGATCAGCGCGCGCGGGGCGCGGCCGAACTCACGGCGGGCACCCTTGTCAGCACCGGCGCTCAGGGCGAGCAGGCGCTCGACCAGCGGGGCACCGAAGGCGATGGTCTTGCCGGAGCCGGTGCGGCCGCGGCCGAGCACGTCCTTACCCGCGAGCACATCCGGGATCGTGGCCGCCTGGATCGGGAACGGCGTGGCCGCTCCGAGCTCGGCAAGCACGCGGACGATGTTCTGGCCGAGGCCGAGAGCGCCGAAGGTGATGCCGTCCACCTCGCCGGCCGTGACGGCCTGAGCGGTCAGACGCTCGAGCACGACGTCGTCGTGCTGCACGCGCGGGACGGCGTCGCGGTCCCGGTGCGGGGCGCGGTCGTTGTCCCAGCTCTTGGCCGGACGATCGTTGTCGAACGAGCGAGCGGCCGGACGGCTGTCGCGGTCGTAGGTGCGGGCCGGACGGTCATTGGAGTATGAACGGGCCGGACGGTCGTCAGCGCGTGAGTCGCTGCTGCGGGCCGGACGGCTGTCGCGGTCGTAGCTGCGCGCCGGGCGGTCGTCGTACGAGCGCGCGGCCGGACGAGCATCACGGTCGAAGGTGCGGGCGGGACGCGCATCGCGGTCGTCGCTGCGAGCCGGACGGTCCCAGGTCTTGGCGGGACGCGCATCGCGGTCATCGGTGCTGCGGGCCGGACGGCTGTCGCGGTCCCAGGTGCTGGCGGGACGCTCGTCGTTCGAGCGGGCTGGACGCGCATCGCGGTCATTGCCGTAGCTGCGAGCCGGACGGTCATCGTACGAGCGGGAAGCGGGACGTGCGTCGCGGTCGCCGTAGTTGCGGGCCGGACGGTCGTTGCCGTACGTGCGGGCCGGACGGTCGTCGTTGCCGCGCTGCGGGCGGTTGCCGCGCTCGTCGCGGTCGGCACCGCGCGGGGCGGCTCCGTGGGTCGGGCGGCCGTCGTATGCGCGCTTCGGCTCCCAGTTCGGGCGGCCGTCGGCGGAGCGCTCGACGCGCTCACGACCGACGCGGGCCGAGTTGCCACCGGCGCTCGGGGCGCCGTAGGTCTGACCGGCGCCGCGCGGACGCTGCTCCGAGTGGCCGCGGGCGGCGCGCTCGTCGGCGTTCCAGCGCTTCTTGGGCTCGCGGTCGCTCGTCGCGGGAGCGTCATCCGGGCGGTAGCCACGGTGCTTGGGGCTGACGCTGCCGGACTTGGCGGCGGGGCGGGAGGCGCGCACAGGCGCGCTCTTCTTGTTGATGGGCATGGTGATATGAACTTTCCGGTGTTCTGTACAGAGTGCGCAGCGCGACGCCCGTCACACAAAAACTCACGGAGGGCACACGCCACGAGAACCCGGGCGATACTGACCGGGGCCGTTTTCCTGAATGGATTCCTCATCAACGGATGCGCTGATGATCCGGCCCGCACGACTGAACAGTGGTGCTAACGGGGGATCGCGTCTCTGAAAGACGCCGCCCGTGAAGTGTCGTGAGCCGACCTTCCCACGTTAGTCGACGAAGACCGTTTTGGCCAGGGTCGGCTCCTGCGGCGTGGCGACGATCGGATGTGCGCGCCGGTTGCGCGCGCTGCGCACCAGCCAGACGACCAGCGCCGCGAGCATCAGCAGCAGCCCGAGAGCCAATCCGAGCCCGCCGAGGCGACCCTCCATCGAGGTGCGCGCAAGGCCAGCGACGGCGACGTTCACGGTGAGCGCCACGCCGACAGCCAGCACGACTCCGCCCACGATCGCCAGCACTCGCGTCACGATCGACGGCGGCAGCTTCGGGTACCCGGCGCGACGCTCGGCCGCGCCCTCAACCAGGTAGTAGAGCACCGGCAGCACGAGGAGCGTCAACAGGGTCGACGACACCAGGCCACCGATGACGATGATCGCGAGCGGCTGCGAGATGAATCCGCCGTGGCCGGTGAGGCCGAGTCCGAGCGGAAGCAGCGCGCCGATGGTGGCGAGCGCTGTCATCAGGATGGGGCGCAGTCGTCGGGACGCACCGTGGACGATCGCCTCGCCCACCTTCATTCCGCGGGCTCGGTACTGGTTGATCAGGTCGACGAGCACGATGGCGTTCGTGACCACGATGCCGACGAGCATGAGCACGCCGATGATCGAGGCGACCCCGAGCGGGACGCCCGAGATCAGTTGCAGCGCGATCGCCCCGGTCGCCGCGAACGGGATCGACACGAGCAGCAGCAGCGGCTGGCGCAGGCTCTTGAACGTCGCCACCATCACGACGTAGACGATCAGGATCGCGGCGAGCAGGGCGAGTCCGAGCTGCTGGAACGAGCTGGCCTGCTGCGAGGTGACCCCGCCGAGCGACACGATCGCGCTGGCCGGCAGTTTCACCTTGTTCACCTCGGACTGCACGACCGCCGACGCGTTGCCCGTGTTGTCCGTGCCCGGAACCACTGTCAGGGTCGCGCTGCGCAGCCCCTTGATCGTCGTGATGCTCGAGGGCCCGTTGACGGTTGAGACCGTGGCAAGGTCGGTGAGCGGTACCGAGCCTTTCAGCGTCGGGATCGAGAATGCCTCGAGCTCGGCCTGCGTGGTCGGCTTCGCGGGGTTGGCGACGTAGATCGACAGGGTCTTCTCGTCGAGGACGATCGTGCCGGTCGCGCTCGGGTTCATCGCCTGCGTGACGATGCCGCCCACCTGCTGCTCGGTGAGACCATCGGCCGCCGCCTTCGCGCGATCGATTTTCACCGCGAGGTACGGGAGCGAGGAGGAGAGGTTGCTGGTCGCCTGCGAGACGACGCTGAGCTTCGAGACCTTGGCCAGGATGTCGTCGCTCGCCTTGCGGAGGTCGGCGTCGCTTCCCGCGGTGATGTCGATCGCGATGTTCGACGACGCGAAGCCGCCCGACGCGGCCTGCACCTTGATGTCGCCCTGACCCGTGATGGTCTTGAGCTCTTTCGTGATCTGGTCCTGGAGCTTCGCCTGGTCGGCGTTCGGGTCGGTGGTGAGCGAGAAGGTGCTCGACCCACCGCCGGAGAACGCGGCGCGCAGGGAGCTGCCACCGGATCCGATGGTCAGCAGCACGGTCTTCACGCCGTCGATGCTCTCGAGCTTCTGCTCGACGACCTCGGAGGCGATGTGCTGCGCGTCGAGGCTGGTGCCGAGCGGGAGCGTCTGCGTGACAGTGAGCGTGTTCTGCCCGCTGTTGCCGATGAAGTTGGTCTTCAGCCCGCGCGCCGCGAGCCCGCTGCCGGCGAGGATCAGCAGCGCCAGGACGAGCACGATGGCGGGGAACCTGAGCGTCCAGCGGATGACCGGCAGATAGACCTTCTGCAGGCGGGTCGGGGTCTCGAGCTCGTCGTAGGCCACGCTCCTCGGGGCGGCGTGCGCTACGGCATCCGCAGTCGGCTCGCCCCCGGCATGCTTGTGCATCGACTTCTTGTTGCCGAGGAACCAGTAGGCGAGCACCGGCACGATCGTGAGCGCCACGAACAGCGACGACAACAGGGCCATCGTCACGGTCAGCGCGAAGGGACGGAACAGCTCACCCGTGATGTCGCCCACGAAGGCGACCGGCAGGAACACCGCGACCGTGGTGACCGTCGACGCCGTGACCGCGACCGCGACCTCGCGGACCGCCGCCTTGATCGCGACGAGTTTCTCCTCGCCGAGAGAGATGTGTCTTTTGATGTTCTCGATCACCACGATGGAGTCGTCGACCACGCGTCCGATCGCGATCGTGAGTGCGGCCAGGGTGATCACGTTGAGCGTGTAACTGGCGGCCGTCATCCCGAGGAAGGTGATGAACACCGAGACCGGGATCGAGATCGCCGTGACCAGGGTGGAGCGCACCGAGAACAGGAAGATGAAGATCACGATCACCGCGAAAATCAGGCCGAGCCCGCCCTCCACGGCGAGGCTGTTGATCGAGGTAGTGATCGAGGGCGCCTGATCGGAGACGACCGTGAACTTGGTGTTGCCGCCGAGTTGCTTCTCGAGCGCCGGGATGTCGTCGCGCACGATCTTCGAGACGGCCACCGTGTTGCCGGCCGCTGTCTTCGTGATGTTGAGGCTGACGGCCGGCTTGCCGTTCACGCTGGAGTAACCGCTCACCGGATCGTCGACGACGGCGACGGTGGCGAGGTCGGCGATGGTCGGCGGGGTCGCGAGACGGCCACCGAGCACGGGCAGGGCGGCGATGTCGTCAGTCGAGGCCAGCTGCTGGCCCGACTGCACGGTCAGCGTCTTGCCGTTCTCGGTGATGGCGCCGCTCGCCAGCAGCGTGCCGTTGGCCGCGAGCGCCGTCTTGACCGACTGGATGCTGAGCCCGTCCGTCGTGAGCGTGTCGGTGTTCGGCGTGATGGTGACCCGCTGCGAGGCCGCGCCCAGCAGGGTGACGTCGCTGACGCCATCCAGCTGCTTGAGGTTCGTGACGGTGAGACTGGAGAGCTTCGAGGCGAGGGCGTGGGGATCCAGATCACTGGTGACAGCGAGCTGAATGACCGGGAACTCGCTGAGGCTGAAAGTGATCACCTGGGGCGTGACGCCGCTCGGTAGGCTTTTTGAGAGCCGGTCGAGCGCGAGCTGGACCTTCTGCTCAGAGGTCGCGATGTTGGTGCCGTATGTGAACGACGCCGTGACGGTGGAGGCGCCGGTGTTGCTGGTGGCGGTCGTCGAATCCAGGTTCTCGATGCCCTGGATGGCGCTTTCGATCGGGGTCGAGACGTCTTTGCTCACGACAGTCGGTGAGGCTCCTGGGTATGTCGTGACGATGTAGACCGACGGCAACGAGAGGGGCGGCAGCAGCTCCTGCTTGAACTGGGTGAGCGTGAAGTAGCCGAAGACCGCCACCACGATCGTGATGAGGGCGATGAGTGCGCGGTTGCGCAGGCTGAATACGGACAACAGATGCACGTGGAAATCTCCCCAGGTCGTTCAGTCAGTATCCCAAGGCGATTCTGGGGGTCGGTACTCCCAGGGGATGAACCCCGCTCGCGCTCAGCGGGCTCCCAGACGAGAAACACCGCGACGCGTCACACCACCTCGGCGAGGTCCTCCTGGCCGAGGCCGATCGGATGCCGCCCCACTCCGCTCCACGCGGCGGCTAGAGCATCGACGGCCCGGTCGATGAGCTCGGGCGGGTGGCTGAACGGCACGCGGAGGAATCGCTCGAACACACCATTCATCCCGAATCGCGGACCGGCCGCGATCACGAGCCCCTCGTTCCGCGCGGCGAGCGCGAGCTGCGAGCTGACCGGTGAACCCAGGTTGATCCAGAGGGTGAGGCCACCCTCGGGTTCGGGGAGGGTCCACTCGGGGAGGCGCTCGCGGAGCCGCGCGAGCAGGTGGTCGCGGCTGGCCCGCAGGTACGCGCGGCGGTCGGCGAGGATCCTGTCGTACTCGCCGAGCAGTTCGAGCACCACCAGCTGGTCGAGGATCGGCGTGCCCAGGTCGCTGGAGTAGCGCAGCCGGGCGACGCGCTGGATGAGCTCGCGGTCGGCACGGATCCACCCGATCCGCAGGCCGCCCCAGACGGACTTGCCGACAGAGCCGATGGTGACCGCGCGTCCGTGGACGGCGAAGGGCGGCGTGAGCGGCGCGTCGAGGGAGAGGTCGGTGAAGCCGAGTTCGCCCATCGTCTCGTCGACAAGCAACGTCGTGCCCTGCGCGGCAGCGAGCGCGGCAGTGCGCTCGCGGAGCTCCGGGGACATCGAGCGCCCCGTCGGGTTGTGGTGGTCGGGCATCAGGTAGCCGAGCGTCGGGCTCGTGCGCTGGAAGGCCTGCTCGAGGCTCGGCTCGTCCCAGCCCTCGTCGGTGGTGACGGCCACCGGGACGAGCCGGGCACCGTTGTGGCGCAGTGCCTCGGAGGCGTGCGGGTAGGTCGGGCTCTCCACGAGAGCCCGATCACCGCGCGACAGCAGCGTGCGGGCCAACAGTCCGATGGCGTGCTGGGCACCGACGGTGATCATGAGCTCGTCGGCATCCGTCGGAAGCCCCCGTGCCGTGAATCGATCCGCCAACCCCTGCCGCAGGGCGCGCAGCCCGATCGGATCGAAGCCGGATTCGCCCAGGTAGGAGGGGAGCAGCGCCGCCGCGCGCTCGGCCGCCGCCGCGACCGCGGGAACGGCCGGCATGGTCGCCTTGCTGAAATCCAGGAACTCGGGCGGCGCGATCGACTCGAGCGGCACCGCACCGCGGTTCGGCAGGCGGGCGACACTGCCCGAGCCGCGGAGGCTCTCGAGGTAGCCGGAGTCGCGAAGCTCGGCGTACGCGGCCGAGATCGTCGTGCGGCTGAGGCCGAGCTGGGCGGCGAGTTCGCGCTCCGCCGGGAGCCGCGTGCCCAGCGCCAGCCGACCGTCGAGCACCAGGAGCCGGATGCGGTCGGCCAGCGCGGAGTAGGCGGAGCTCGCGGACATGCCGCGCCATCCCCCGAGTAGTGAGGCCAATGCTCGGGCCGAGAGATTCACCATGAGGCCACACTAGCTGTATTGGCATCTTCACAGAGGTCCAATTGTGGCATTGGCTATGCCTCATGACCATCTCCGCCCTCGAGCCGAAGCCGCTCCCCGTGTTGGCCGGGCCCCGCGCCATCTGGGGCCGCCGCATCGGCCAACTGGTGGTCGGCCTCTTCCTCTACGGGATCGGACTGGCGCTCATGGTGCGCGCCGGCATCGGTGTCGCCCCCTGGGACGTGCTTTCGCAGGGCATCGCGCACCGCACCGGACTGCCGTTCGGACTGGTCACCAACATCCTGGGCGCTCTCGTGCTGCTGCTGTGGATCCCGATCCGGGTCCGGGTCGGCGTCGGAACCGTCGCCAACGTGCTGCTGATCGGAACCAGCGCCCAGCTCGGGCTGAACGTCATCCCGCAGCAGACCGTGCCGTGGATCCAGGCGCTCGTCTTCGTCGGCGGGCTGTCCCTCGTCGCCGTCGCGACCGGCCTTTACATCGGCGCGCGGCTCGGGCCGGGCCCGCGGGACGGGCTGATGACGGGGCTGCACCGCCGCACGGGATGGCCAATCTGGATCGTGCGCACCGGAATCGAAGTCGTCGTGCTTCTGGCCGGGGTGCTCCTCGGCGGCCAGTTCGGGGTCGGCACGGTCGCCTTCGCCCTGCTGATCGGGCCGATGGTCGGCGTCGCGATGCCGCTGTTCCGGATCCCGGAGGAAGTCGCGGCACCGCTGGTGGAGCCGGTCGGGCCGGTCGGGACCGCGCCGAAGGGCGAGGAGGCGACCCCATGATCGTCCTTCTCGCCCTACGGGCGATCACACCGTTGGCCGCGCCCGCCACGATCGTCGCGATCGTGCGCGACCGCTTCCGGCAGGTGCCGACCCTACGGAACTACGAGAGCTTGCGCTGCGCGTAGACACGCATCGCGTCGCGCAACGAGCCGACGGGCGCCGTATGACCCCGTCCGTCTTCGCGCACGGCCACCTGCGGCTCTACCTGCTGAGCCTGCTCGCCGCGCGACCCATGCACGGATACGAACTCATCCAGGCGCTCACCGACCGCTTCGGGGGGACATACGTCCCAAGCGCCGGCACCATCTACCCGCGCCTCGCCAAGCTCGAGGAGGATGGACTCGGCGGCGTCGAGGACGAGCTGAGCGACTCTGTGCGGCGCCTCGCGAACGAGGTGCGCACGTCCGTCACCGACGCGATGAAGACGCTGCGAGCGGATCTCGTCGCGGCTGCTCGGGATGCCAGGGCCGAGGCCCGCGCCGAAGTGTCGCGCGATCACGTCCCGCCCGCCGATGGCCTTCAGGGGGAACCGCGGGCCGACGACGCTCGCGTGCAGGCCCGGGTCGCCGTGCGCGTCGCCGAGGCAGCGATCAACGACTTCCGCCAGCAGCTGCGCACCGACCTCCGCACGGAGGTCGCGAATGGGCGCCTGGAACCCTCCGTGGTCGGGCTCCTGACGTCGCGGTTGACCGAGCTGCGGCGCGAGATCACGGCGGCCCTTCGAGCCTGAAACGATTCCCGTGAACGCTGGGAAATCGACCCCCTTCGCCTCATCCGCGTGGGAAATGCACAGGTTGATCGTGCGGTGTACGCTCAGCCCTCGTGATTGACGACGCCCGGTCTGGCGAAGAGCCCAGGTCGCCCAAGCGCTGGCTCATCGGAAACCCGCTCCCCTCCGACAAGCTCGAGGGACAGCTGCTCCCCAAGCACCTGGCACTTCCGATCTTCGCCAGCGACCCGCTCTCCTCGGTGGCGTACGCCCCGCAGGAGCTCCTGCTGATCCTGCTCATCGGCGGGCTGTCGTTCCTGGCCTTCACCCCCTTCGTCGCGGCGGCGGTCGTGCTGCTGATGATGGTGGTCGTCATCTCCTACCGCCTGCTGATCAAGGCGTACCCCAGTGGCGGGGGCGATTACGAGGTCGCCAGCAAGAATCTGGGCGAGAAGGCCGGCCTGGTCGTCGCATCCGCCCTGCTGGTGGACTACATCATGACGGTGGCCGTGTCGGTCGCCTCGGGCGTCGACAACATCATCTCGGCGCTGCCGTTCCTCAACGGCTTCCGGGTCGAGATGGCCGTGATCTTCGTCATCCTGCTGGCCGCGGCGAACCTCCGAGGCGTGCGCGAGTCGAGCAAAGCCTTCGCCGTGCCCACCTACCTCTTCGTCGGCAGCATCGCCGTCATGATCGGCGTCGCTCTGTTCCGCACCGCGTTCGGCGACGCCCCCGTCGCCGAGACCGCCGGCTTCGCCGTCAAGGGTCAGTCGGTCGCACAGGCCGCCGTCATCCTGCTGCTGCTCCGGGCGTTCTCGAGCGGATGCTCCGCCCTCACCGGTGTCGAGGCGATCAGCAACGGTGTCCAGGCCTTCCGCCGCCCCAAGATCCAGAACGCGCAGAAGACGCTCGTCGCCATGGGCGGCATCGCGATCATCCTGTTCGTCGGCCTCATCTCGGTGGCCCTGATCTCGGGTGTCCACTACGTCGAGGACACCTGCAACCTGGTGGGCTTCCAGGATTGCGCCACCGCTCCGCAGCGCAGCGTGATCGCGCAGATCGCCGCCGCGGTGTTCGGCAACAACTCCCTGCCCTTCTTCGTCATCCAGGCTGCGACGGCCGCGGTGCTGCTGCTCGCGGCGAACACCGCCTTCAACGGATTCCCGCTGCTCGGCTCAGTGCTCGCCACCGACCGCTACGCGCCGAAGTCCCTGGCCACCCGCGGCGACCGCCTCATCTACTCGAACGGCGTCATCGCCCTCGCCGCGACCGCGATCGTGATCCTGGTGGTCTACCACGCGAACATCACCTCGCTGATCCAGCTCTACATCATCGGTGTCTTCGTCTCCTTCACCCTCGGCCAGACCGGCATGATCCGGCACTGGAGACGGCTGCTGCGCGAGGGCACGGGCGAGCTCAAACGCGCTCAGGTGCGCACCTATCTGGTGATCAACAGCTTCGGCGCGTTCATGACCTTCACCGTGCTCGTGATCGTCACCGTGACCAAGTTCACCCACGGCGCCTGGCTGGTCTTCGTGATCATGCCGATCCTCTACACGCTGATGCTCGGCGTGAACCGCTACTACCGCGACGTCGACACCGAGATCGAGGCAGATGCCACCACCCGCTTCGGTGCGGAGCGCGACCACGCGATCGTCCTGGTCGGCAAGATCAACAAGCCCGTGCTCAAGGCTCTCGACTACGCGATCGCCGCCCGCCACGAAAGCATCGAGGCGGTCCACGTCTCGATCGACGACGCGGCCACCGCGGAGCTCGAGCGCCAGTGGGTCGAGCACAATATCAAGATCCCGCTGCGGATCCTGGGCTCGCCCTACCGCGACATCAGCGTGCCGCTGATCAAGTACATCAAGGCCTGCCGCGAGACCAACGGCTCCGAGATCGTCACGGTCTACACCCCGCAATTCATCGTGGGGCACTGGTGGGAGTACCTCCTCCACAACCACAAGGCCCGACGCATCCGTCACAAGCTGATGCTCACGCACGGGGTCATGGTCGCGCTCGTCCCGTGGCTGCTCGACTCCTCGGACATGATCTACGGCCGCCGCTCGCGGCCGCTGCCCGGGCAGGATCGTCGCGGCGAGTTGCGGCGGCCCGTTCAGCGCCGGGCGATCGCGCCGGCCAAGGCCGCAGCCGCGAAGCAGGCCCGCGCGGACGCCCGCACCCGCACCGCCGCGCGCAACGGGGTGATCGTCAAGGGCGACTCGCCGACGGGCGGCGCGGGGTCGGTCTCGACCCGGACCGGGGCGATCAAGACCGGCGGCGCGACGTTGATCGCGACCAAGGCCACGCCGAAGGCTCCCGCGAAACCCTCCGACAAGGGATGACGCTTCTTGCGGTCCTGCTGGGCGGCCTTCTCGGCAGCGGGCTGCGCCTGGCGATCGACGCCGCACTGCCGCACTCGGACGCCGCGTTCCCGTGGTCGACCCTGCTCATCAACCTGGTCGGATCGTTCGTGCTCGCCGTCCTCGTCGCCTGGGTCTGGCCGAACGCACCCGCCTGGCTGCGTGCCGGTCTGGGCACGGGCGTCCTCGGCTCGTTCACGACTTTCTCGGCCCTGATCGTGTCGCTGCTGACCCTCACCCGCGCCGGGATGCCGCTGCTCGCGCTCGTGTACCTGCTGGTGTCGCTCGCGCTCGGGCTGGGAGCCGCGCTGCTGGGGCTGCGGATCGGGTCTCGCTCGGCTCCTGCTCGGGCGGTGGACGAGTGAGCGCGCTCGTGATCGGCGTCGCGATGCTCGCCGGTGCGCTCGGCGCCCTGCTGCGGTACGCGGCATCCACCGTCCTCGGCCGGGCGCGTCTGCCGTGGGCCGTGCTGCTCGTCAACGCGATCGGCTCGCTGATCGGCGGGGTCGTGATCGGGCTCGTGCAGTCGGGGGCGATCGGCTCGGATGCGCGACTCATCGTGCTCAGCGGCTTCGCCGGCGGGCTCACCACGTTCAGCACCTTCAGCGTCGAGACCGTGCAGCTGGCCCTTGCCGGACGGTGGCGCACCGCCCTCGGCAGCGTGCTCGCCAACCTACTGCTCGGCGTCGGCGCGGCCGTGCTCGGCTTCGCGGTGGCGGGCGGGTTCGGCTGAGGCTCGGTTCGTCGTAGGGTGCAGAGGTGATCGACGAACAGCTCACGCCGGCGACGGCGCTGCCCAGGAGTACCCCGTCCGCTGAGGGGATCGACGCGAGGGGGATCGACGCCTTCGTCACCGCGCTCGAGCAGACGCCCGGGGTCGAACCGCACAGTCTCCTGATCCTGCGGCACGGACGCGTGCTGGCCGAGGGGTGGTGGGGGCCGTACGACCGCGACCGGGTACACCTGCTGTATTCGCTGAGCAAGAGCTTCACCTCGACAGCCGTTGGATTCGCCGTAGCCGAGGGGCTGCTGTCCCTCGACGACACGATCATCAGCCACTTCCCCGAGTTCGCGCACGAGATCACCGACGAGCGGAGCCGCAGGATCACGGTGCGCCATCTCCTGGCCATGGCCAGCGGCCACCGCGAGGAGACGGTGGAACGCGCGTACGCGATCGATCCGATCGACCTCGTCCGCGGCTTCCTGATGATTCCGCCCGACGAGGAGCCGGGAACCCTGTTCTGCTACAACCAGCCGTGCACCTTCACGATCGGGGCGATCGTGCAGAAGGCGAGCGGGCAGTCGCTGACGGAGTACCTGCGACCCCGCCTGCTCGACAAGCTCGGCATCGGGGAGGTCGGCTGGCAGCGCGACCTCTCGGGCCGCCAACTCGGATTCAGTGGGTTCCACGCCCCGACGGAGGCCATTGCCAAGCTCGGGCAGCTCTACCTGCAGAACGGCGTCTGGGACGGCGAGCCTCTTCTCTCGCCGGCGTGGGTCGCCGAGGCCACGCGCTCGCACATCGACAACTCGGCCTGGGAGAACTCGGACTGGCAGCAGGGCTACGGCTTCCAGTTCTGGATGGCCAGGCACGGCTATCGCGGCGACGGCGCCTACGGGCAGTTCTGCGTGATCCTGCCCGAGCAGGACGTCGTCGTCGCCATCACGAGCCAGAGCCCCGACATGCAGGCGGTGCTCGACGCCGCGTGGGCGGAGCTGCTGCCCGCCATCGACCGCGCGTCGACCCCGACCGCGGACGCCGAGCTGGCCGCACGGCTGTCTGCGGCGCAGTTGGCTCCGGTGCCCGACGGCGAGGTGGTCACCGGATCCTTCGCCGCCGCCCACGGCAACGACGCGGCATCGCTCACCGAGGTGCGTCTGAGCGGCGAGGGCGACGACTGGACACTCTCCCTCGTTGAGGGCGAGGACACGCTGGTGCTGCCGGTGGGCCGGGGCTCCTGGACCGTCACCGACGCGTTCGCGGTCTCCGGCGGGGTGGACGGCGATGCGGTGGAAGACGGCGAGATGAACGGCGGTGTCCCGCGCATCGACGTGATCTTCGTCGAGACCCCGCACCGCCTCCATCTGACCTTCGACCCACCCGCCGGAACGTTCGCCGCACGATGGGAGACCGCGCCGCTGCACGCCGCATCCCTCGCGCAGAACAGGATGCCGCGTCCGTAGCCCGCGGTGGCCCGCCGCTACCGAGCGGGCCAGTGCCAGGCGGGTGCGTCGAGAAGACCCTGCCCGACGAGCACGGTCTCTCCCTGCTGCTTCTCGAGCCTGTGCACCAGCGCCTCCCGCTCGGCGAGCTGCGAGGGATGCAGGCGTGCGCGCGGTAGTGGCTCGACTTACCGCTCCCGTTGGGTCCGGTGGTGACGGTGACGGGCTCGAGCGGAACCACCAGCTACCGGAGGGAGCGGCACCCCTCGACGGCGAGAGTGCGCAGCATCCCGCCGCCGCGTCCCGCTACCGCTGATCGAGCGAGCTGAGCGCGGCGACCACCTGGCGGGCGATCGTGCGGCCCGCGCGGTTCGCGCCGATCGTGGACGCGGTGGGCCCGTAGCCCGCGAAGAAGACGCGCGCGTTGCGCCAGGCCGCGCCGCCGCCGACTCCGATGCCGCCCTCCTTCTCCCGCAGTTTGAGGGGGGCGAGGTGCCGCAGTTCCGGGCGGAATCCGGTGGCCCAGATGATCGCGTCGGCGTGCTGGAAGCGGCCGTCGGGCCAGCGCACGCCGTCCGCTTCGATCGAGGAGAACATCGGGCCGGCGTGGAGCAGTCCGCGGTCGATGGCAGCCTGGATGCGGCGGGAGCGGGGCACGCCCGTAGTCGAGACGATGCTGGGCAGGGCGCGACCTTCGCGCGCCGCCGCGTCCTGGAGGGCCACCGCGCTGACGCCGGACTCGATGTTGAGCTCCTGGTCCTCGAGGAACTCGATCGGCCGCCGGGCGACCCAGGTGATCGAGCCCGCGACGTTCTCGAGCTCCATGAGGAAGCCGATCGCGCTCGTGCCGCCGCCGACCACGACGACGTCCTTGCCGGCGAACTCGGCCGCGTCGCCGTACTCGACCGTGTGCAGCTGCCTGCCCCGGAAGTCGTTCATGCCCGGATACCAGGGAACGAACGGCGCCCCCCAGGTGCCCGTCGCGTTCACAAGCAGCCGGGTGGAGACCTCGCGCTCGCCGTAGTCGCCGCGGAAGCGCACGACGAAACCGTCGAGCGTCGCCTCCACCCGGGTGACGTTCGCCGGGCGCACCACCTGCAGGCCGAAGTGCTGCTCGTAGCGGCGATAGAAGTCGGCCACGACCTCTTTGGCGGGCGCCTGCCGATCTGCGGTGTCGAAACTGACGCTGAGCTCCTCCATGCCGGGCAGGTCATTCACGCGGTGCGCGTACCCCAGTTTCAGCGCCTCCCAGCGGAACTGCCAGGCACCACCCGCGCCGGGACCGCGGTCGAGCAGCACGAAATCGTTACCGGCGTCCAGCCCCAGCCGACGCAGGTAGTAGGCCACGGCGAGTCCCGCTTGACCCGCGCCGATCACGACTACGGAGGTGTCGGTTGTGCGCTCGGTCACGCGACAACGTTACCCGGATGCCCGCCGACCGATCGGGGGACACCCGGCTGCGCGTCCCCCGATCGGCGGCTCCGCATCCTGATGGCCGGATGCTGCGTGATAGACTTTCGCGCAGTCTTTAACCTGTTCCGCACTCTGATCAATGAGGGGGTCACGCATGGGGCGCGGCCGTCAAAAAGCGAAGCACACTAAGGTCGCTCGCGACCTGAAGTATTTCTCCCCGGACACCAACTACGGGGCACTCCAGCAGGAGCTCTCCCCCGGGGAACCGGGTGATCCGCGACTTGAGGAAGACCTCGAGAAGTGGCCCGAATACTCGGCGTTCCATGCCGACGAACTCGACGACGAAGAAGACCGGTCCAAGAGCGCCTGATCCCTCTCGCCGAACGGCTCGCTCCGCTCGCCAGCCGAGTTCGGCGCCCTTCGGGCCGTGGTCGACGCTAGTTCGCGAACGCTCCGACGAGCCTGACCGCTCCGCCATCGACGCCCTTGGCACCCTGCTCGAAGCCGGTGAGGTCGTGCTCGCCGAGCGTCACCCGTCCGGCGACCCACGCGGGCAGTCCGGCCGCAGTGAGCGCGTGCGTCACGCCACTGGCCGCGCCCTGCGCGACGATGGCGATCATCCCGACGCCCAGGTTCCAGGTGCCCTCGGTGTCCTCGAGCGCGATGCCGCCCATGTCGGCCAGCACGCGGAACACCGGCTGCGGGCTCCAGGTGGAGCGGTCGAGCTCGACCCAGGCCCCGCGCGGCAGCACGCGCGCCAGATTGGCGGCGATCCCGCCGCCGGTGATGTGGCTGAGCGCGTGGACCGAGCCGGGCAGCTCGTCGAGCACGCGCAACAGGGGAGCCGTGTAGAGCCGCGTCGGCTCGAGCAACACCTCGCCGACCACGCCACCGAGCTCGTCCGAGCTCTGCGTATAGCCGACGCCGCGATCCGCGAGGATGTGGCGCACCAGCGAGAAGCCGTTGCTGTGCAGCCCGCTCGAGGCGATGGCGACCACCACGTCACCGTGCTTGACGCGCTCCGGGCCGAGCACGGCATCCGCCTCAACGGCGCCCACCGCCGCGCCGGCCAGGTCGTAGTCGTCGGGGGCCAGCAGCCCCGGATGCTCGGCCGTCTCGCCGCCGACGAGCGCGGTGCCGGTGGCGGCGCAGGCCGTCGCGATCCCGCCCACGATGGTGGCGATCCGCTCGGGGACCACCTTGCCGCAGGCGATGTAGTCGGTCATGAACAACGGACGCGCGCCGACCACCACGATGTCGTCGACCACCATGCCGACCAGGTCCTGGCCGATGGTGTCGTGCTTGTCCAACGCCTGGGCGATCGCGATCTTGGTGCCCACGCCATCCGTGCTGGTCGCCAGTAGGGGCTTCGTGAAGTCGCGCAGGAACGAGACATCGAACAGGCCGGCGAACCCGCCCACGCCGCCGAGCACCTCGGCGCCGTGCGTGCGCGAGACCGCGGCCTTCATCAGCTCGACCGCGCGGTCGCCCGCCGCCGTGTCGACACCGGCCGCTGCGTAGCTGTTCGAGGCACCCATCACGGGCCTAGGGTACCGGGGCGCTGGCCTGGCCGCGTGTACGCCGGATCGGAGGGACGCCCCCACTGGGAGTCCCGCGAAGACGCCTACTTCCTCGGAGACCTGGTGATCGCGGCACTGCTGTTCTGTCGCCGCGCTCACGGGCTGTCGCTCTTGCACTCGGCACCGATCACGGTCGTCGGGTCGCAGAACGAGCCGGTCGCGGCGCACTAGGGCCAGGTGCGGTCGCAATCCATATGGGAAGATGGGGCGTACTCGGTCGAGTGCGCCCCATCTTTCTCATCTTGGGAGCCCCGCGGCATGTGCGGCATCGTCGGCATTGTCTCCTCGAGTCCCGTCAACCAACAGGTCTACGACGCACTCGCGCTTCTTCAGCACCGCGGCCAGGACTCGACGGGCATTGCCACATCGGACGGCAGCATCATCCACATGGAGAAGGCCAAGGGCCAGGTGCGCGAGGCGTACCGCACCCGTGACATGCGCTCCCTGCTCGGCACGATGGGTCTCGGCCACGTGCGCTACGCCACCCGCGGCGACGCGAATAAGGAGCAGGAGGCGCAGCCGTTCTACGTGAACGCGCCGTACGGCATCGTGCTCGTGCACAACGGCAACCTCACGAACACGCGCGAGCTCGCCGAGGAGCTGTTCCACATCGACCGTCGGCACCTCAACACGAACTCCGACACCGAGCTGCTCGTCAACGTGCTCGCCCACGAGCTGCAGGCACAGGTGCGCGGCACCGACCTGGACCCGGATCAGGTGTTCGATGCGATCTCGACGCTCCACGAGCGGGTCGAGGGCTCCTACGCCGCGATCGCCCTGATCGCCGGGCAGGGGCTGCTCGCCTTCCGGGACCCTTTCGGCATCCGGCCCCTCATCCTGGGCAAGCGCACCAGCGGACTCGTCGGCACCGAGTGGATCGTGGCGAGCGAGTCCCTCGTGCTCGAGAGCGGCGGCTACGACGTGGTGCGCGATGTCGCGCCCGGCGAGGCGGTCTACATCGCCCGGAACGGCGAGATGTTCTCCCGGCAGTGCGCGAAGAACCCGGTGCTGATCCCGTGCTCCTTCGAGTACGTGTACCTGGCCCGCCCCGACTCCATCATGAACGGGATCTCGGTCTACGAGGCGCGCCTCCGGCTCGGCGACCGGCTGGCCGACACCATCGCGAAGTACGTGCCGAGCGGCTCGATCGACGTGGTCATGCCGATCCCGGATTCGTCGCGCCCGGCCGCCATGCAGGTCGCGCAGAAGCTCGGCATCGAGTACCGCGAGGGCTTCTACAAGAACCGCTACGTCGGACGGACGTTCATCATGCCCGGCCAGGAGCAGCGCACCAAGAGCGTGAAGCAGAAGCTGAACGCAATGGGGTCCGAGTTCCGCGGCAAGAACGTGCTGATCGTCGACGACTCGATCGTGCGCGGCACCACCTCGCGCGAGATCGTCGACATGGCCCGCCAGGCCGGCGCCAACTCGGTCACCTTCACCTCGGCCGCGCCGCCCGTGCGCTACCCGCACGTGTACGGGATCAACATGCCGAGCCGCGCGGAGCTGGTCGCCTCCGGCCGCAAGATCCCCGAGATCGCGACCGAACTCGGTGCCGACTACCTGATCTACCAGGAGGTCGCCGACATGGAGGCCGCGATCATCGAGGGCTCCGACATCGCTTCGCTTGAGATGAGCTGCTTCACTGGCGACTACGTGACCGGCACGGTCACCCCGGAGTACCTGGCCTGGGTCGAGGCGAATCAGCTGAGCTGAGCGTGGCGCTGGCGAACCTCGCCGAAGCCTTCCGGATCTCATCGAACGGGAACAGCTGGATCGGGAAGAAAACCGGTATCCGGGGCGACCGCGTTGTCCGGATGATCGCGAACCCGCGACTGCCTTCGATGCTCCGAATGAGCGAGTACGAAATGGAACTCGTCACCAGACCGTCTGCGATAACTAACGAGTGCGAGTCGAACCGTGAGGACAACACCGTCCCGACCGGCAAGACTCGCCGCGTGCGCTGTCGGATCGAGAGGAAAACCGAGATCACAAGAATCACGGCCAGCGGCACGGGCATCACCGCCACCACCCAGGTGGTCCGGATCAGGAGCGCCAAGCCCAGCGCCTCCAGCGCCAGCAGCGCCACGAAGGTGGACAGCATCCGGCCCATAGCGAACCAGCAGAGTCGTACGACGACCTTCGCGCGGTAGTCGGCGTCTACCTCGAACGTCCATGTCACGCCCTCGGCCATTTCGTCCATTCCCCGAAGGTAGTGCGGGGAGCGGCTCCTGCACAGGGAGCGGGGCGCTGCTGCTACTCGAGCTGCTGCGGGGCGTCGGGATGCTCGGGTTGCTCGGGCGTCTCGACCCGCTCGAGCTCGGCCGTCACGGTGCGGGCGCGGCGTACGGAGCGCCGATCCAGCGCGAGCCCGACGATCGCCCCGAGCACGATGCCGGCCGGAACGCCGTAGAGGCAGAAGTAGCCGTAGCTGGCGGCGAAACCGACCTTCGGGTCGGCATCCGAGAGACTCGTGATGATCAGGGTGACGATCGCTCCAACGATCGCGCCCGCCAGGAGGAACACCGGCAGGCGCGGCGCGCGGCGCAGGCGGACCTCTGCGGTCGAGTCGCTCGTGCGGGGTTCGCTCACACCCCCATTCTGCGCCACGTCAGAGGGAGCAGTCCTCTCGGGCGACGCCGAAATGGATCGAAATCCCGCTGATTCGTGCGGGATGGCTCGCCGTCGACGGCCCACCAGCCATTCGACACGAATCGGCGGCGTGTCAGCGGGCTCAGGCGGGCGGCACCCGCCACGCGAGGGGTAGCACCTCGCGGAGGTCCGCACGCTGGCCGGATGCCGAGGCGCGCGCCGCCGACACCGCCTCGGGCCACGGCAACGAGCCGGTGGCGAGGGCGATCCAGGTCGCGGCATCCGTCTCGATGACGTTCGGCGGGGTCCCGCGCGTGTGACGCGGCCCCTCGATCGCCTGCACCGCGCCCCACGGCGGCACGCGCACCTCGACAGTGTGCCCCTCGAAGTCGGAGGCGAGCACCTCGAGCAGGTAGCGCACGGCGAGCGCCTCGGTGGCACGGTCGTCGGCTCCGGCGAGCACCGCGTCGACCGCGGCGGATCCGGCGAGCGGGTCGATCTTTCGGCGCACGCTCACGCGGCGTTCTCCGTCAGATGCGCCCGAACCTCGTCCATGGCGTCACGCTACCGCCGGTAGCCTGTGTCCGTGAGAATCCTCGTCCTCGGCTCCGGCGCCCGGGAGCACGCGATCATCGTGGCACTGCTGCGCGAGAACGCCGGGCACGAGCTCGTGAGTGCTCCGGGCAACGCGGGGATCGCGGCATCCGCTCAGGTGGGGGGAACCGTCGAAACGGTCGGCCTCGACGCCTCCAACGGCAAACTGGTCGCCGAGTACGCTGCCGACAACGGGATCGAGCTCGTCGTCATCGGGCCCGAGGCCCCCCTCGTCGCGGGCGTCGCCGACGTGCTGCGAGCGAAGGGCATCCCCGTCTTCGGTCCGGGCAAGGCGGCAGCGGCTCTCGAGGGTTCGAAGGCCTTCGCGAAGCGAATCATGGATGCCGCCAATGTCCCCACCGGCCGCGCGCACCGTGGCTCCACCGTCGCCGAGGTCGAGTCGGCGCTGGACGCGCTGGGGGCGCCGCACGTGGTGAAAGCCGACGGGCTCGCGGCGGGCAAGGGCGTGCTGGTCACCGACGACCGCGCCGCCGCGCTCGCGCATGCCGAGTTTTACCTGCAGCAGGGTGACGTGCTCGTCGAGGAGTTCCTCGACGGCCAGGAGGTCTCGCTGTTCTTCCTCTCCGACGGCCACGACGTCGTGCCGCTCAGCCCCGCGCAGGACTACAAGCGCGCGGGTGACGGCGACACCGGACCGAACACCGGCGGCATGGGCGCGTACTCGCCGCTTCCCTGGCTCAACGACCGCTGGGGCTCGGAGGCGAGCTTCGTCGACGAGATCCTCGACACCGTCGCCTTGCCGACCGTCCGCACCCTCGAGGCCGAGGGCACGCCGTTCATCGGCCTGCTGTACTGCGGCCTCATCGTCACCCAGCACGGGGTGCGCGTCATCGAATTCAACGCGCGCTTCGGCGACCCTGAGACCCAGGTCGTGCTGCCGCGACTGCTCACGCCGCTGTCGTCTCTGCTGCTGGCGGCCGCGACCGGAACGCTGGGGCGGATGCCGTACCCGAGCTTCTCGTCCGACGTCGCGGTGGTCGTGGTCCTGGCCAGCGAGGGCTACCCCGAGTCGCCGATCACGGGCCGGGCGATCACCGGGCTGGACGCGGCATCCGAGGTCACCGGGGTCACCGTGCTGCACGCGGCGACGGCGCACGGCTCCGACGGCGGGTTCGTGGCGACCGGCGGGCGCGTGCTCGGGGTCGTCGCGCAGGGCGCCGGCTTCCCCGCGGCCCGCAAGGCCGCTTACGAGGCTCTCGGCCGCATCCACCTGGACGGCTCGCAGTACCGCACCGACATCGCAGAACGGGTAGCACGATGAGGCACGAATGGTGATCACTCAGCCCGGCGGGGTTCCCCGGGGAGACACCCGCCTGGAGGCTCTCGGCTGGACGCACGTCTACTCGGGCAAGGTGCGCGACCTGTACGAGACGGCGTCCGCGCCCGGTCGCGTGCTCGTCGTGGCCTCGGATCGCGTGAGCGCGTTTGACCACATCCTGGAGCCGGGCGTCCCCGGCAAGGGCGCCCTGCTCACCCAACTCAGTCTCTGGTGGTTCGGACGGCTGGGCATGCGCAATCACCTCGCCGCCGCGCATCCCTCGCTGGCATCGCACCTCCCGCCTGGGCTCGCCGAGCGTTCGATGCTCGTGCACGAGTTGCACATGCACCCCATCGAAGCTGTGGTGCGCGGCTATCTGGTCGGATCGGGCTGGCTCGAGTATCAGGCGTTGCAGAGCGTATGCGGCATCCCGCTGCCAGCTGGCCTCTCGAACGGCGACCGGCTGCCGGAGCCGATCTACACGCCCGCGTTCAAAGCGGCGCTCGGCGAGCACGACGAGAACATCAGCTTCGAGCGCACCGTCGAGCTGGTCGGCGCGGAGAAGGCGACCGAGATCCGGGATGCTTCCCTGCGCGTCTTCGCGACGGCGTCGGCGATCGCCGACGAGCGCGGTCTGATCCTGGCCGACACTAAGTTCGAGTTCGGCGACGACCCGGAATCCGGCGAGCTCACCTTGGCCGACGAGGTGCTGACGAGCGACTCCAGCCGCTACTGGGATGCCGCGACATATGCCGCAGGCGGCATTGATCGGCTGGACAGCTTCGACAAGCAGATCGTGCGCAACTGGCTCTCGGCGAACTGGAACAGGGTCGGCACTCCGCCGTCGCTTCCGGACGACATCGTGGAGAGGACCGCCGCGCGGTACGAGGAGCTGATCGAGCGGCTCACCTCGTGAGCCTCGTCGTCCGCGCCATGCCGTGGGACGACCCGGCCGGCGAGACACTGCGCGCCGCGCAGCAGAACGAGATCTCGGTGCGCTACGGGACTCCGGACTCCGAGCCCGGGCCCAAGCCGACGGCGGCCGACATCTCGATGTTCCTGGTGGCGTTCGATGTGTCCGCGGACGGCAACGAGACGCCGGTGGGCTGCGGCGGACTGCGCACGCTCGACGACGTGCACGGCGAGATCAAGCGGATGTACGTGATTCCCGAGCGCCGCGGCACCGGCATCTCGACGGCGGTCCTCACCGCCCTCGAGCGCGAGGCGCGCGGTCGCGGATGGGAGCGCGTCGTGCTCGAGACCGGCGATCAGCAGCAGGATGCCGTGCGGTTCTACGAACGGGAGGGCTACACCTCGATTCCGCTGTTCGGCTACTACGCAGATTCGCCGCTCTCGCTCTGCTACGAGAAGGTGCTCTGGCCGCTGCCGTAGCGTGCACGGTGTCGGAGGAATCGGGCACCCAAGGTCGAGGGCGACGCCATGACCGGTTTCATCAGACATCGTGCACCGGCCAGAGCCGTCAGACGTGCGGGCCCGGGCCCGAGCGCCTGAGCCGCGCGTTCAGCGGCTCGAGCAGCTCGGCCAGCGCCCCGGCCTCGGCGTCGCTCAGCCCGCCCAGCAGCGGAACTCGCACCGCGGTCTGCTGACGGGGCGCGAGTCGGCGCACGACGTCGACGCCAGCATCGGTCAGCTCGACCTGCTGGCCGCGCCCATCGCCTTCGGCGCGCCGGCGGGCGACCCAACCGGATGCTTCCATGCTCCGAACGGCATGACTCAGGCGGCTCGGACTGATGAGGGCGTAGTCGGCGAGCGCTCCGGCACGCAAACGATAACCCGGCGCCTCGTAGAGCGCCGCGAGGAGGACGAAGTAGGCGTGCGGCATGGCCGCGTCGGCCTGAGTCTGACGCTCCAGCTCGGCGGAGAGCAGGTGGCTGGTGAGGGCGACGGCCCGCCACGCGCGATTGCCCGCCGCACTCAGGTGCTCAGCCACGGCATCTCTCTCCAGATCGTCAGCGAACGCTCGCGGAATATTTGAACTCTCAACTACATTAGGGCAATCATGATCGAACAACTCGCCGCAGACACCGTTATGGGTGCCGTGACCCTCAACGTCGCCGACCTCGACGCAATGACTGCGTACTACCGTGACGGCGTCGGGCTCGACCTGCTGAGCGCCGCGGGACACCGCGTGACCCTGGGCCGCCGCAGTGCGACCGGCGACCGCGACGTGATGACGCTCGTGCAGACGCCCGAGCTTCGGCACGCGGCGCCGCGCGAGGCGGGACTGTTCCACACGGCGATCCTGTTCGACAGCGAGGCCGCCCTGGCCGCGGCGATTTACTCGGTGGCGCGGCTGCGACCCGGATCGTTCACAGGATCGAGCGACCACCTGGTGAGCAAGGCGTTCTACTTCGACGACCCCGAGGGCAACGGCGTCGAGCTGTACTGGGACCGCGACCGCAGCGCCTGGAGCTGGGCTCACGGGCAGATCGAGATGTCGACGCTGTACCTCGACCCGAACGTCTTCCTGCAGGAGAACCTCACCGAGGAGGGTGCCGACCACGCCGGATGGGGCAACGCCCGGGTCGGCCACGTGCACCTCTCAGTCGGCGACATCGCGGGCGCGCGCGCGTTCTACGTCGACCGGCTCGGCTGGGAATCGACGATCGAGATGCCCGGCCAGGCCCTCTTCGTGAGCGCTGGCAAGTACCACCACCACATGGCCATGAACGTCTGGAACAGCCGCGGGGCCGGTCGCCGTCAGCGCACACTCGGGCTGGGACAGGTCGACATCGTGGTGCCGACCGCTGACGACCTCGGCGCTCTTGGCGAGCGGATGGCGCACTACGGTCTGGAGACCCATGACGACGGGAAGACGGTAGCCGTCGACGACCCGTGGGGCAATGTGATCCGGGTGGAGTCCGCCACGGTCTGAGGGTTCACCCGCGGGGGCAGGGGCGCATGATGGACGGATGCGCATCCGCCCCGTGCTCGCCGCGCTCACCGCCGCGGCCCTCGCGGTCGCGCTCGTGGGGTGCTCCGCGATCGGGCGCGGTCAGCACGGTCTCTACAAACGCGCTATCGCGCCCACGCCGAACAGCGCGCCGCCCAGCCACCCGATCCTCACGGGGTTCCAGCCCTCCTGGGCCGACACGGCGAACGTCGACGCCAGCTCCGCCACCCTGAGCTGGGTGGCGATCTCGGGGATCGACATCGGCGCTGACGGCGCCTCGGTGACCCCGCCCTCCGCCGACGTGCTCAAGCAGCTCGCCCACGCGCACGCCCTCGGCAAGAAGGCCGAGGTGCTGCTGCTCAACTACCAGGACGGGGTCGGGTTCAGCGACGACGTCGCCGCCTCGATGTTGGGCACCGCCGCGAACCGCACCGCGGGCGCCGCCTCGCTCGCCGCGGTCGTAGCCGGCTCCGGCTTCGACGGGGTGATGTTCGACCTCGAGTCGTTGAGTCCGGCGGAGGCCCCGCACCTCACCGCCTTCGCGACCGCGCTCCGGGCGGCGGTCGGCCCCTGGATCCATCTGGATGCCGCGATCCAACCGTCGACGACGCCCGAGGGCTACCGGCATCTCGGCTATGACATCCCCGGCCTACTGGCCTCGCTCGACAACATCACCGTGATGGCATACGACCAGCACGGTACCTTCAACCCGGGCAATCCGGGGCCGGTCGGCGAGCTCAGCTGGCAGCGGAAGGTGCTGCGGGCGGTGCTGATCCTCGCGAAGCCGGGGCAGGTCGACCTCGGTGCGGCTGGCTACGGGTACCGCTGGGCGTCGGACGGCGCACACACGGTCGGTGACATCCGTGCCCGACGGCTGGTCGCGGCCGCGGGGGTCACGCCGCGCTTCGACGAGCGACGCGGCGAGTGGACGGCGACCCTGCCCGACGGACAGGTCTTCTGGTGGGCGGATGCGCGATCCCTCGCCCTGCGCGAGCAGCTGGCCGCGTCGCTCGGGCTGCGCGGGGTCGCGGTGTGGTCGTTGGCCCTTTCGGATCCGCTGCCCGTCGTGGGCTAGCGATTCGGGCTAGCGATTCAGACCGCCGGCGCAGACCGGCGGAGCAGACTGGCAGCACGCCTGGCGCGAGTCAGGCGCCCTCGGCTTCGTCGGGGTCGCGTCGTAGACTCGCGCCGTGAGCCGCATTCCCGCCCTGCTCCTCGCCCCGATCGTGCTGCGCCAGGCGGCGCGGTTGCGCACAGACGTGCCGCGGCTGCCTGAGGCGCACGGCGCGAAGGACGGGCTGATCCACGGCGCATTCGCGGAGGGCGCCGCCGTTGGCGGCGCCCTCGAGGTCCCCGCGAGAGCGCTCCCGCGCCCGCTGCGCCTCCTGGTCGTCGGCGACTCGACTGCGATGGGCACGGGAGTCGGAGTGCTGGATGACGCGGTCCCGGGTCGGGTCGCGCGACTCCTAGCCGGCACCCGGGCCTGCGCGAGCGGCGTGGCCTGGCGCGCGGTCGGACGCAGCGGGGCGACATCCGCGCAGGTGCTCGACGGCTTCGCCACCGCCGCTGTCGCCGTGCACTTCGACGTCGCCATCGTGCTGGTCGGCTGGAACGACGCGCTGCGCCTGCGGCCACCGGGCGAGTTCGCACGGAGCCTCGGAGCCCTGCTCGAGCGACTGCAGGACGGGTCTCCGGATGCCCGGCTCCTCGTCGTCGCGCCGCCCGAGTTCGCCCGATTCGCGGTTCTGCCGAATCCGCTCCGGTGGGCCCTCGGATTTCACGCGCGCGGGTTGACGCGCACCTCTGCCCGGGTCGCCCGCAAGCACGGCGCCCTCACCTCGCCCGGATTCGACGGGCAGGCGGTCGCCTCCGACGGATTCCACCCGAACGCGGCTGGCTATCAGCGCCTCGCCGAGGGGATCACGGCCGCGCTCGCATGACAGGCCCACGGAGACGCCGACTGATCGGGATCGTCGGTCCGCCCGGCGTCGGCAAGTCGACCCTCGCCGAGAGCCTGGCTTCCGGCGACCCCGCGGCGGTCGTGCTGCCGATGGACGGGTTCCACCTGCCGCAAGCCCGGCTCGTCGAGCTGGGCCGCCGCGAGCGGATGGGTGCGCCGGACACGTTTGACGTGGACGGGTTGGCTGCCGTCCTGCGCGAACTGCGTCGCGAGGCCGCGGACGGCGGTTCGGACCCGGTGCTCGCGCCCGGCTTCGACCGCGCGATCGAGGAGCCGGTGCCGGGCGCCATCACCATCGGCCGCGGCATGCGGACCGTCTATGTCGAGGGCAGCTACCTGCTGCTCTGGCCGGAGGTCGCCGAGCTGCTGGACGAGTCGTGGTATCTGCAGCTCGACGACGAGGTGCGTCGTGCGCGGCTGGTCGCCCGGCACGTGTGGTTCGGCAAGACTCCGGAGCAGGCGCGGGCCTGGGTCGACGCCGTCGACGAGCCGAACGCCCTGCTAATCGCGGGGAACGCCGCCCGTGCCACCCGCACCCGCTCGGTAGACTAAGACCTGTTCCCACCCACCGACGAACTCACAGGGAGTCGACCGTGCCCACCATCGTCGTCGAGGTCATGCCGAAATCCGAGCTGCTCGACCCGGCAGGCAAGGCCGTCACCGGAGCCCTCACCCGCCTCGGCAAGTCGGAGTTCAGCGCCGTGCGCATCGGCAAGCGCTTCGAGCTCACCGTCGACGGCGCGGTGACCGAGGCGATCCTGGCCGAGGCGCAGCAGCTTGCCGACGACATGCTGAGCAACAGCGTGATCGAGGATGTCGTCCGCGTCTACGTCCTCGAGAAGACCGTCTTGGAAAGCGCCCCCGCGTGAAGGTCGGCGTCGTCACCTTCCCCGGATCACTCGACGATCGCGACGCGCAGCGCGCCGTCCGTCGCGCTGGCGCCGAGGCGGTCTCGCTCTGGCACGGTTCGCACGATCTCGAGGGCGTCGACGCGATCGTGCTGCCCGGGGGTTTCAGCTACGGCGACTACCTGCGCTGTGGCGCCATCGCGGCTCGCTCGCCAATCATGACCGAGGTCATCGCGGCCGCCAACGCTGGGCTGCCGGTGCTCGGTATCTGCAACGGGTTCCAGATCCTCGTCGAGGCGCACCTGCTCCCGGGCGGACTCATCCGCAACAACCACGGCGACTTCGTCTGCCGCGACCAGCGGCTGCGGGTCGAGAACGCATCGACCGCCTGGACCAACGGATTCACCGTCGGACAAGAGATCACCATCCCACTGAAGAACGCCGAGGGGGGTTTCATCGTGGATGCCGAGACCCTCAAGCGCATCGAGGGCGAGGGGCAGGTCGCCTTCCGTTACCTGGACGTGAACCCCAACGGCTCCCTCGACGACATCGCGGGACTGACAAACGCGGGCGGCAACGTGGTCGGGCTGATGCCGCACCCGGAGCACGCCATCGAGCCCGGCTTCGGCCCGGACACCCCGGATGCCATGCGCAGTGGCACCGACGGAATCACCTTCTTCACGAGCGTGCTGCAGAGCGCGCTCGCCCGCGCGTAGCCCGCGAGCCCGTCCGCCCAACGACATCTCCCGCTCGCCCCACGGCATCTCCCGCCCACATTGCCCGCGGGCATTGCCCGCTGGCATTGCCGAAACGGCGCTAACTGCGCCACGCGGCTCGAGTTGAAGCAGTTGGCGCCGTTTCGACGTGGGCAACCACGCGGTGGGCTCGCTAGCTGTGGATGGGACGCGCCCGACCGTGCCGGCCCCCGCATCCTTTGATGTATGCCGAAGCACATCGCCCTCCCGCCACCCTTCTCCAGCGAGCCGTTCCGGGTCTCCGCGGCGCTCAGCGCAGACGTGGGGGCTGGTCGGCTCCGCGGCGGCGATCTTGACCGTCCGTTTCGCGGGGTCCGTCACCCGCTCGGGATCCCGGCCGCGCCCTTCCAGCTGTACGCACCCTTGCTCCGATCGGGCGACCGCTTTAGCCACGTCACTGCGGCCTCACTCTGGGACGCGCCGTTGCCGAAATCCGTCGCCGAACAGCTGCACGTCATGGCGGGCAGCGGTCTCACTCGAGTCCGGGGCAGAGGCGTGCACGGGCACGACGGGGCGGCTGGCAAGACGGCCCGTCGTCGGGGAGTCCCGTGCTCGGATCCCGCGGCCACATTCCTGGAGTTGGCGACGATTCTCGATCTCGACGATCTGGTCGCAGTGGGGGACCACTTCGTCCTCACGCCGCACGTACTGGACCCGCTCGAAGAGCGGCCATTCCTGACGCTTGCCGCGCTTCGGGACGCCGCCCACTCGGCCTCGGGCCGCGGCGTTCGCCGGGCACGCCGCGCGGCGGAGCTCGTCCGAGAAGGTGCGGAGTCCCGGCCGGAGACCCTCCTCAGGCTCCTGATCTATCGTGGGGGCCTTTCCGAGCCGACGTGCGGCGCGGCAGTCGCGGACGCGCGTGGCCGTCATATCGGCTGGTTCGACCTCGTCTGGCCGGAGTTGCTCACGATCGTGGAGTACGACGGAGACCAGCACCGGACCTCGACATCGCAGTACGAGAGGGATATCACGCGTTTCGACCGAGCCATCGAGGCGGGATTCTGCGTGATCCGTGTGCGCTCGCGGGGGCTACTGATCACTCCCGAACACACCTTGGATCGCATCCGTCGTGCACTCGAGAGTTCGCCGGCGGCACCCAAACGGCGCTAGCTGCCGTATATCGGCCCTGTTCGAGCGCTTGGCGCCGCTTCGCGCACTCGCCCGCGCCTGGCCCGCGAGGCCGTCCACGCGGTCGGTCCCCGTGCGGTCCGCGTCGGTCGGTCGGACGATCGGACGATCGGACGATCGGCATCGAGCTCGTGAAGTCGCGGGCGCGCTCCTCGGCCTCGGGGCTGCCGCTGAACAGACCCTCGGGCTGGGCGTGATCGGGGCGCGCGGAGGAGCGCGACGACGTGCGGGCGCGATCGCGAGCTGCGTGAGCACGATGCCGACCAGGAGGGCGGCGACCGCGGCGATCGCGAAGGCGAGCCAGGAGCGGAGATCGAACGGGATTATCCGCTCAACGCTACGCGGATACGATCTAAGTGATGAATGCGCTCGTCGATTCCGTAGCCACTGCAGAAGCCACCCCCGAGAAGGAGCAGCCGTACGCGGCGCTCGGGCTCAAGGCCGACGAATACCAGAGCATCCGCGACATCCTCGGCCGTCGCCCCACCAGCGGCGAACTCGCCATGTACTCCGTCATGTGGAGCGAGCACTGCTCGTACAAGAGTTCCAAGGTGTGGCTGCGCCAGTTCGGCGAGAAGGTCAGCCCCGAGATGACCAAGAACCTCATGGTCGGCATGGGCGAGAACGCCGGCGTCGTCGACATCGGCGAGGGCTGGGCTGTCACCTTCAAGATCGAGAGCCACAACCACCCGAGCTACATCGAGCCGTTCCAGGGCGCCGCGACCGGCGTGGGCGGCATCGTGCGCGACATCATCTCGATGGGTGCCCGTCCGGTGGCGGTGATGGATGCGCTGCGCTTCGGTGCGATCGACCACCCCGACACGGCTCGTGTTCTCCCCGGGGTCGTGAGCGGCATCAGCTTCTACGCCAACTGCCTGGGGCTCCCGAACATCGGCGGCGAGACCTGGTTCGATCCGATCTACCAGGCGAACCCGCTGGTGAACGCGCTGGCGGTCGGCGTGCTGCGGCACGAGGATCTGCACCTCGCCAACGCCAAGGGCGCCGGCAACAAGGTGGTGCTCTTCGGGGCTCGCACCGGCGGCGACGGGATCGGCGGGGCATCCATCCTCGCCTCGGACACCTTCAGCGCCGGCGGACCGACCAAGCGCCCCGCCGTGCAGGTGGGTGACCCCTTCGCCGAGAAGGTGCTCATCGAGTGCTGCCTCGAGCTGTTCGCCGGTGACCTGGTGAAGGGCATCCAGGATCTCGGCGCGGCCGGCATCTCGTGCGCGACCAGCGAGCTCGCCAGCAACGGCGACGGCGGTATGCAGGTCTCGCTCGACGAGGTGCTGCTGCGCGATCCGACGCTCACGGCCGAGGAGATCCTCATGTCGGAGAGCCAGGAGCGCATGATGGCGATCGTGGAGCCCGACAAGCTCGAGGGCTTCCTGGCGGTCACGCGCAAGTGGGATGTCGAGACCAGCGTGCTGGGCGAGGTCACCGAGACCGGCCGACTCATCATCACCTGGCACGGCGAGACGATCGTCGACGTCGATCCGCGCACCGTCGCCGTCGACGGCCCCGTGTACAACCGGCCGCTCAGTTACCCGACGTGGATGGATGCGCTCAACGCCGACAGCGCCGAGAAGTTCCTGCGGCCGAGCGACGGGGCGACGCTGCGGGAGCAGCTGCTGACCCTGATCGGCAGCGCCAACCTGGCCGACAAGAGCTGGGTCACCAGCCAGTACGACCGGTATGTCATGGGCAACACCGCCCTCAGCTACCCGGATGACGCGGGCATGATCCGCGTCGACGAGGAGTCCGGTCTCGGGGTCGCCCTCGCCACCGACGCGAACGGACGCTACGCCTACCTCGACCCGTACGTCGGAGCCCAGCTCGCGCTCGCCGAGGCTTACCGCAACGTCGCCGTCACCGGCGCGACCCCGGTCGCCGTCAGCGACTGCCTCAACTTCGGATCCCCCGAGAACCCCGAGGTCATGTGGCAGTTCTCGCGCGCCGTCGAGGGCCTCGCCGACGGCTGCCTCGAGCTGGGCATCCCGGTGACCGGCGGCAACGTCAGCTTCTACAACCAGACCGGCGACGTGCCGATCCACCCGACGCCGGTCGTCGCCGTCATGGGCGTGATCGACGATGTCGGGCGCCGCGTCCCCTCGGGCTGGCAGGACTCCGGCGACAACCTCTACCTGCTCGGGAGCACGCACCTCGAGCTCGACGGCTCAGCGTGGGCGGGCGTCATCCACGGGCATCTCGGCGGGAAGCCACCGAAGCCGCACCTGACGCGCGAACACGACCTCGCCGAGCTGCTGTCGGCGGCCGCTCACGAGGGCCTGCTCAACGCGGCCCACGATCTCTCGGACGGCGGCCTCGCCACCGCGGTCGTCGACGCGTCCCTGCGCTTCGGCATCGGGGCCCGCATCTGGCTGGACGAGCTGCTCGAGCGCGACCAGATCGACCCGCTCACCGCGCTGTTCAGCGAGTCCGGCGCCCGCGTGATCGTCGCGGTCCCGCGCGAGGAGGACGTGAAGTTCCTCCGCCTCTGCGAGGGGCGCAACTACCCGGTCGCGCGCATCGGAGTCACCGACCGCGGCGCGGACGGCGCCGGGGCGGATCTCGAGGTGCAGGACCTCTTCACGATCAGCCTCAAGGAGCTGCGCACCGCGTCCCGCGCCACCATGGTGGAACACTTCGGCGCGGTCGTCGGATACGCGGCGGATCTCAGCGGCAGCGGCATCCACCGCGCACCGGGTGGCGGACGCATCTCGGAGTAGCCCGCGATTGGGGGGCCGCGTCGTCACTCGACGGGCCTCGTCAGTCGACGAGACGCCCGAGCTCGTTCGCGAGACCGAGGAAGGCCTCCTTCATCAACGGGATGTCGTCCTCGTCGAACGCCTTCGAGAAGGCGCGCACATACAGCACGTTGACCTCGACCATGACCTCGACCCCGCGAGGGGTGAGCCGCAGCAGCACGCTGCGGCGGTCGCGCGGATTCGCTGTGCGCTCCATGAATCCCGCGGCGCCGAGTCGGTCGGCGAGGGTCGTCAGCGAGCCGGTCGTCATCCCCAGGTGCTCGGCCACCGACTTGGGGGTCGCCCCATCGCTGAGCGACATGAACGACAGCGCGCGGAGGTCGGTGGGGCTGATCCCGTAGCCGGCGGACAAGGCGCCGATCGCGCGCGCATTCTGCTTGCGAAGTTCGGAGAACGCCATGACGAGGCTCGTCATCTTGGACACGGACGCAGGGTCAGCGCAGGCCGTGACGCGCGCAAGCGATTCGCTCATGAGGACACTCCCGTCGTGATGGCCCAACGGTGCCCTGATCCACCGAGGTGCCCCGACTCAACCACACCCGTCACCCGATCCGCAGCCGCAGGGCGCAGAACCCCCTCGGGTTGGGGGCCTCAGATCGGGAACTGCACTCCGGTGAGCTCCTCCGAGAGCTCCCAGAACCGCGCGCCGAACCCCGGATCGGCGCTCGAGAGCACCGGCGCCATCACGATCGGCGCACCGGTGAGCGTGCGATCGGGGCCGAAGAAGAGTCCGCTCTCCGCCTGCGGGTCCAGCGCGGCGCGCACGGTGGGCCAGGCGCCCTGCTGCTTGCCCTGGGCCACGAACGCAAGCGCGCCGTCCCGCAGCCGCCGCGATCGCGACAGCTCGTTGATACCCGGGCGACGCTCGGAGAGACCGTCGACCGAGAATCCCGGATGCGTGAGTAGCGACATCCGCGAGGAACCCACCGCGCGGATCCGACGGTCGAGTTCGAAGATGCACGCGTGCACCGCGTGCTTCGACAGACCGTAGGCGCGGAACGGTCGGTACCGGCGCTCGCTGAGGATGTCACCCGTCCCCTCGCCCGCCGCGAGCCGCACCATCCGGGTCGCCATGCTGCCCAGGCCGATCACACGCGCATCCGGTGCCAGTGCCGGCCAGAGCTGCGCGGTGAGGGCGAAGTGACCCAGGGCGTTGGCGCCGACGAGGAGTTCGAGGCCGTCCTCCGTGGTGCGGCGACGGGCGCTCGGATTCACGATGCCGGCGTTGTTGATGAGCACGTCGATCGGCGCGAGGGTCGCGAGCTCGTCAGCGGCTCGGGCGACGGACTCGAGGGAGGCGAGATCGAGCCGCACGAACGCGAGATCGGCCTCCGGCATTCGCTCGTGGATCGAGTCCATGGCACGCTGCGCCCTCTCGGCCGAGCGCGAGGCCAGGATCACCCGCGCACCTGCGCCGGCCAGCTGCTCAGCGGTGAAATAGCCGATGCCCGCGTTGCCACCGGTGACGACGACCGTTCGCCCCGACGCCGAGGGCAGGGCATGCGGATCCCAGCTCACGCGGAGTGCTGGTCCGGCTGCGTCGACACCACGCCGGTGGCCAGCTGCTCGTGGTGGTGGATGACCTCGGCCACTACGAAGTTGAACCACTTCTCGGCGAATGCGGGATCGAGCTGCGCCTCCATAGCGATGGCGCGGAGGCGCGCGATCTGCACGCGCTCGCGCTCCGGATCGGAGGCGGGCATCCCGCTCGAGGCCTTCAGTCTGCCGACCTTCTGCGTGAACTTGAACCGCTCGGCGAGCATGTGCACGAGGGCCGCGTCGATGTTGTCGATGCTCAGACGGATCGCGGCCAGCTCGGCCTGGGCCTCCGCCGCCTCGTCCACATCCCAAGGTTCCGCGCTCATGCCCCGAGCCTAGATGCTCCGGAACAGCACAGGACGGTCGCCCCACGGCACGAGTCGAGCCTCGAGCGCGGCTTTCACCGCGGTCCACTCGTCGACGAGCACCGAGAAGACAGCGGTGTCGCGCCAGGTGCCGTCCGCGCGCAGCACGTCGCGCCGCACGATGCCCTCGAACGTCGCGCCGAGCTTGGCGATCGCCGCCCGTGAGCGCGAGTTGCGCTCGTCCGCCTGCAGTTTGACGCGTCCATACCCGTGATCGAAGGCGACGCCGAGCATCAGCAGCTTCGCCTCCGGGTTCACCTGCGTCCCCCAGACGCGCGGATCGAATGCCGTCCAGCCGATGTGCGCGTGCTCCCGCACCTCATCGAAGTCCGCGAGGCTGGATGCCCCGACCACCTCGCCGTCGTGCGGTCCGCCCTGCACGATCATCACGTAGGTGTTGCCCGCGCGGTGCGGGAAGTACCGCGGGGCCCACGCCCGGAACGCCGCCTCATCGGTCGGCAGCCCCGCCGGCCCGCCGCCGTAGCCCCCCTCGAACACCTCGGGTCGCCCGAGCGCGGTCCAGAGTCCGGGCAGGTGCTCGGCCCGGTACGGCTCGAGGCGGATGAACCGCCCCGTCACGGTCTCGCGGGGCGGACGGGTGGCGGTCACGCGTCCATACTTGCATCCGTTGCCCAACCCGGCATCCGCAAGCGTGCGGCCATGAAGCTCACCGTTCCCGCGTTCCGCTACCTCGGGTCGGCGGCCTCCTGGCTGCTCTTCACCTTCTGCTTCGCCCTGGTCGCGATCGGCTCGAGCGTCGTATTGGGGCTCGGCGGGTTCTGCGCGTCGGGCGGGGCGTACGTCATCCAGGCCGAGTGCCCGGACACCGCCGAGTGGTCGATGCCGGTCTTGATCTTCGGCGGCCTGGCGGCGGTGGGGATCGGTTTGGTCGTCGCCCGCGGCTTCGGCACGCCGGTTGTCTCGTGGGTGTGGCCGGCTACTGGCTTCGGGGCGGGGCGCCGCTCAGCCCAGCAGGTCGTGCCGCACGACGATCGCGTCGCGGCCCGGGCCGACGCCGATCGCCGAGATGCGCGATCCGCTCATGGCCTCGACGGCGAGCACGTAGTCCCGCGCGTTCTTCGGCAGCTCGTCGAACGAGGTCGCGCCCGTGATGTCCTCGGTCCAGCCCGGGAACTCCTGGTAGATCGGCACGGCGTGGTGGAAGTCGGTCTGGTTCACTGGCACCTCGTCGACCCGCACGCCGTCGATGTCATACGCCACGCAGACCTGGATCTTCTCGAGCCCGGTCAGCACATCGAGCTTGGTGAGCACGAAGTCGGTGATGCCGTTGACACGCGCCGAGTACCGGGCGATCGGAGCGTCGTACCAGCCGCAGCGGCGCGGGCGGCCCGTTGTGGTGCCGAACTCGAAGCCGTTGGCCCGCAGGAACTCGCCCCACTCGTCGAACAACTCGGTCGGGAACGGGCCGGAGCCCACGCGCGTCGTGTACGCCTTCACGATGCCGATGACGCGGTCGAACCGGTTCGGCGCGACACCCGAGCCGGTCGCGGCACCGCCGCTCGTGGCGTTCGAGGAGGTGACGAACGGATACGTGCCGTGGTCGACATCCAGCATCGTCGCCTGACCCCCCTCGAAGAGCACGGTCTTGCCAGCGTCGAGTGCCTGGTTGAGGATCAGCCCGGTGTCGGCCACCATCGGCCGCAGCCGTTCGGCGTAGCCCAGCAGCTCATTGACGATCTCGGATGCCGCGATCGCGCGCCGGTTGTAGACCTTCACCAGTAGATGGTTCTTCTGGTCGAGCGCGCCCTCGACCTTCTGACGCAGGATGTTCTCGTCGAAGATGTCTTGGATCCGGATGCCGACTCGGTTGATCTTGTCGGCGTACGCCGGACCGATGCCGCGGCCGGTCGTGCCGATGTTGCGCCTGCCGAGGAAGCGCTCGGTGACCTTGTCCATCGTGCGGTGGTATTGCGTGATGACGTGCGCGTTCGCGCTGATGAGCAGCTTCGACACGTCGAGCCCGCGGGCCAAGAGCGCGTTGAGTTCGTGGAAGAGCACCTCGACGTCGACGACGACGCCGTTCGCGATGACCGGGGTGACGCCGGGCGTCAGGATGCCGGACGGCAGCAGGTGCAACGCGTACTTCTCGTTGCCGATGACGACGGTGTGGCCAGCGTTGTTGCCGCCGTTGAACTTGACGACGTAGTCGACCCGACTGCCGAGCAGGTCGGTGGCCTTGCCCTTGCCTTCATCGCCCCATTGGGCGCCGATCAGAACGACGGCGGGCATAGTCAGGCTCCCTGATGTGAACTGCAGAGTCGGGTGCGGAGGGATTGCACCCCAGTCTAACGAACGGGCCGGTACCAGACGAGGTGCAGCAGCACGCGCAGGTCGGCGGACCCGATCCCGACAGGGGGCGCGACAGCCCGGAAGTCATCCGCAGGTTCTGCGCTTGCAGGAACTAGTAGGCCGCCAACAGCTCGACTAGCTCGCCGTCGCCGATGTCGCACATCACTGCCCCGCCGCCCAGTGGTTCTGCACCTGCGTGGCCGTGAGCACAACGGAGTACGCGGCCGCGTAGCGCAGCTGGCCGGTGAAGAAGTAACGCGATTTGTTGTTCGGCCACCCGTTGAGGTTGTCCTAGCCGACCCGCCAGTATCCCGTCGAGCTCTCGGCCGCGGCGTACGCCGCGTTGGAGGCGACCAGCGCGCCGTCGAGGTAATGCTTCATCCCCGTAGCGGCGGACATCGTGACGACGACGTGATGCCACTTCCCGTCGGTCACCGTGCCGGGGTCGAGATCACCTGGAGACCACCGCTGTATGTGCCGAAGTCGAGCTTGCCGGTGGTCTCGATATAGAGGTGACGGTCGTACTGGCTGGGCGCTCCGGTCTGCGCGTTCCCGAATCCGATCAGCGTGCCTCGCTCAGGCGCCCCGCACAACGACAGGCAGTCGTTGTCACCCCCTTGTGAGGATGTTCTCCTTTTGGGGTGGGTGTTCTGTCACCCGTCACCCGATCGTGTCACCCGGATGAACCCGGATCCACTCGTGCATGACGATCGCGGCAGCCGCGCCAGCATTGATCGAGCGGGTCGAACCGAACTGGCGGATCTCGACCACGGCATCCGCGGCGGCGAGCGCCTCGGCCGTGAGGCCCGGTCCCTCCTGGCCGAACAACAGGATGCACCGCTCCGGGAACGCGAATCGGCTGACCTCGACCGACCCGGGCACGTTGTCCACCGCGACAATCGGGCGGCCCTCGGCCCGCGCGAAGGCCACCAACGCGTCGATCGTCTCGTGGTGGAGGATGTGCTGATACCGGTCGGTCACCATCGCGCCGCGCCTATTCCAGCGGCGGCGGCCGACGATATGCACGGTCTCGGCGAGGAACGCGTTCGCCGTCCGCACGATCGAGCCGATGTTCATGTCGTGCTGCCAGTTCTCGATGGCGACCGAGAATCCGTTTCGACGGGTGTCGAGCTCGGCGACGATCGCCTCGACCGTCCAGTAGCGGAAGCGGTCGACCACGTTGCGCGCGTCGCCGTGCTCGAGCAGTTCGGGGTCGTACCGCGGGTCCTTCGGCCGGGCCTCACGCCCTCCCGGCCATGGCCCGACGCCCACGGCGAGGGTCGGCTCGGGTTCGATGTCGTCGCCGCTCGCATCCTCCACAGTTCTCACAGTAACGATCGATCCCAGGCAGGCTTTCGGGTTCGCCCAGACGTCGAATGCCGGTCATAGACTGAGCGACAACCGAGCCGAGGAGCATGGTGAGCAATCCCGCGAGCAACGACCCCCGCCTCCAGCGCACCCACAAGCGGCTGATGCAAGACACGTACTACGCCGGTGACTCGCTGCGGCTGATCTAGCCGTGCTCAGCGGTCCCGAGATCCAGGATGCCCTGCGCGCGTTCGTCGCGAACTGGCGCGACTACCTGTGACCGAAGCCTTCGCCTGGCTCCCCGAGGGGCCCGACACGATCGTGCTTGGCGACAACCTGGCGGTCACTGCGCTGCTGCCCGACGGCTGCATCCGACTCATCTACCTCGATCCGCCCTTCAACACCGGACGCACGCAGAGTCGGCAGAGCATCACCACCACGCGTAACGCGGACGGTGCCCGTCAGGGATTCCAGGGCGCCAGCTATGACACGGTGAAGGGAACGCTCTTCCGCTACGACGACCGATTCGAGGACTACTGGGCCTTTCTTGAGCCGCGTCTCATCGAGGCCTGGCGCCTACTCGACGATCGCGGGACCCTTTACCTCCATCTCGACTACCGCGAGGCGCACTACGCGAAGGTGGCGCTCGACGCGCTGTTCGGGCGCGACAGCTTCCTCAACGAGCTCATCTGGGCCTACGACTACGGTGCCAAGAGCACCAAGCGCTGGCCGTCCAAGCACGACACGATCCTGGTGTACGTGAAGAATCCCGCGAACTACTACTTCGACTCGGAAGCCGTCGACCGTGAGCCGTACATGGCTCCCGGGCTCGTCACGCCCGAGAAGGTCGCCAGGGGCAAGCTGCCCACCGACGTCTGGTGGCACACCATCGTCTCGACGAACGGCCGCGAGCGCACCGGCTACGCCACCCAGAAGCCCGAGGGGGTGCTCCGACGCATCGTGCAGGCGTCGAGCGCTCCCGGTGATCGGGTGCTCGACTTCTTCGCAGGATCCGGCACGACCGGCGCGGTGGCGCAGGCGCTCGGTCGCCGCTACCTGCTGGTCGACGAGAGTCCGGCTGCCGTGGCCGTCATGCGCGCCCGCCTGCCGGACGCGGTCGTCGTCAGCCACCCCTCGCTACGCTCGTCCCATGACTGAGGCGCCAAAATGAGCGATCGCGGCGACGTGGAGTGCTGGCTAACCGACATGGACGGCGTGCTCGTCCACGAGAATCAGGCTCTGCCGGGGGCGGTCGAGCTGATTCAGCAGTGGCGGGACGCGGGCACCCCGTTCCTCGTGCTGACCAACAACTCGATCTTCACCCCGCGCGATCTGGCGGCGCGGCTGCGGGCATCCGGTCTCGATGTCCCCGAGGAGTCGCTGTGGACCAGCGCCCTCGCCACCGCCGACTTCTGCGCCTCGCAGATGCCCGGCGGCTCGGCCTTCGTCATCGGCGAAGCGGGCATCACCACCGCGCTGCACGAGGCGGGCTTCACGCTGACGGATACCGATCCCGACTATGTGGTGGTCGGCGAGACCCGCAACTACTCCTTCGAGGCGATCACCAAGGCGATCCGCCTCATCAACGAGGGTGCCCGCTTCATCGCCACGAATCCGGATGCCACCGGCCCGAGCGCCGACGGCCCGATGCCCGCCACGGGCGCGATCTCGGCCCTCATCACGAAGGCGACCGGCAAGGAGCCGTATGTCGTCGGCAAGCCGAACCCGATGATGTTCCGCTCGGCGATGAACAAGATCGGTGCGCACAGCGAGAACACCGCGATGATCGGCGACCGCATGGACACCGACATCGTCGCCGGCATCGAGGCGGGTCTGCACACAGTGCTGGTGCTCACCGGGATCAGCGACCAGTCGGAGATCGAGCGCTACCCGTTCCGGCCGGACGAGATCCTCGACGGGGTGTACCAGCTGCTGAACCGCGAGCCGGTCGAGACGGAAATGCTCGGCGATGAGCTAACGGGCGACGTGCTCTAAGCGGCGGGATCCTGCGGTCAGGCGTCCGGTGTTCAGGCGTTTGGGTGTTTGGGCGTTTGGGTGTCCGGCGGCCCTAGGGAGCCTTCGGCACCGCGACGCTGCCGGTCAGCGGTTGCCCCCCGGCGCGGCTGATGAAGCAGAAGTAGTCGTGCTGCCCCGCCGTCCACTCCTCCTGGGTGACCGGGAAAGCGGCCTGCACCTGCGCGTCGGAGTACTGCACGGCGGCCGCCAGGTTGAGCACGCCGGGCGCTGCGCACAGCAGCGAGATCTGCGCCTGCAGCGCCGCCACCCCCGGGAAGATCGGGACGGTCGCCGGATCGAAGGCGCCACGGAACACCATCTGGGCCGGATGCGCGACTGCGCAGTCCACGACCGTGAACTTCTCCGCCCACGGGTTCGTGTACGGGTCGAGGCACTCGCCGCCCCGCAACTCGTTCCACCCGTGGACGCCCGCCGCGGCCGACCCGACGGGCGCCGCCGTGGCGGTGGGCGTCGGAGTGGGGGTCCTCGTGGCAGTGGGGGTCCTCGTGGCAGTGGGGGTCCTCGTGGCAGTGGGAGTCGGCGTCGCGTCGGCGCCCGCGAGCAGCGTCGGCAGCTTGGTGCCCAGGAGGAACAGGGCGACCAGGGCGAGTGCGGCGACGACGACACCCGCGATGCCGATCATGACCTTTTGCGAACGCGTGACGCCGTGCGGGCGCGGGGCGACCCGGGTGCCCTTTGGTGCGGGACGGCGGGCGGGTGCGGCCGCGATGCCGTCCTGATACTGCTCGAACCGGGACTCGCCGAACAGCGCGTCGAGCGGTTCGGCGGCGCCGGGCGACGGCGCAGCCGGAGTCGCGTCGGGGCGGTTCGGCTCCGGTGACAGGGGAAGGGACCCGGAGTCCCCGTCGGTCACTGCGGAGCCAACCCGAGATCGGCCAGCCCGATGGCGGCGAAGTAGGGGTAGCCAGCGGCCTCGATGACCTGCTGGGCGCCAGTGTCCCGGTCCACCACGACGGCCACGCCGACGACGATCGCTCCCACCTTCTCCAGGGCCTCGGCCGCCTTGAGCGGCGAGCCACCCGTGGTGGAGGTGTCCTCGAGCACGACCACGCGCTTGCCCGCGAGGTCCGGGCCCTCGACCTGCTTGCCGCGGCCGTGGTCCTTCGGCTCCTTGCGAACGACGAAGGCGTCATAGCTCCGACCGCGCGCGGCGGCCTGGTGCAGCACGGCGGTCGCGACCGGGTCGGCGCCCATGGTCAGGCCGCCCACGGCATCCACGTCGGGGATCCGATCGATGATGTCGGTCATCACCTGACCGATGAGCGGGGCAACGCGGTGGTCGAGCGAGACCTTGCGGAGGTCGATGTAGTACGTCGCCTTCTTGCCACTGGTGAGCACGAAGTCTCCGTGAAAGACGGCCTCGTTCTTGATGAAGTCGATCAGCTGGGCGCGCGAGTCGGTCACAAGCAACACATTAGGGCGTGGGCGTCGGGCTGGGCGTCGCCGAGGGCGTCGGCGTCGGCTCGACGGCCTCCGACCCCGGCATACCCTTGCCGATGCGCTTCATCGGCTTCTCGTCGTGCAGTGGGAAGGTGCCGAGTTGACTGCTCTGCGTGTTGACGCCGACCGCATCCGGCGCGCTGCGCGAGAAGTCGGTGCCGCCCGCGAGGAACCCGGCGACGGCCACCGCAGCCCCGGCGAAGAGGACACCAAAGATACCGAGCAGGATGGCGCGACCAGAAGGTCGGGCGATGCGGTCGGGTGCGTCGGGGTCGTCAGTGTCGGGGGTCACCGCCTTTGACGTTACGGGCGCACGCGGCCGGGCGGCAGTCTCCCGTTCGGGGGTGGACAGGGTCGGCCGGGGCGGTCGGCCGGCGCCGTCGAACGGTCCGTACGGCGGCGGGTGCCGGGGCTCGCGATAGTTTGGGTCTCATGCGCATCGCGACCTGGAACGTGAACTCCGTCCGCAGCCGGGTCGGTCGGATCGTGGATTGGCTGGTCCGCGAAGACATCGACGTGCTCGCCATGCAAGAGATCAAGTGCACCCAGGCGCAGTTCCCGATCGACGAGTTCGGTGAGGCCGGTTACGAGGTGCAACTGCACGGTCTCAACCAGTGGAACGGGGTCGCGATCGCCAGCCGCTCGCCCCTGGAGGACGTGCAGATCGGCTTCGACGGCGTGCCCGGCTTCCTCAAGGGCGTGGAAGGGCCCGACCTGCCGCTCGAGGCTCGCGCCATGGGCGCGACCGTCAACGGGGTGCGGGTCTGGAGCCTCTACATCCCCAACGGGCGGGCGCTCGTCGATCCGCACTACGACTACAAGCTCGACTGGCTGGCCGCACTGGCCTCGTCGACGAAAAGCTGGATGGACGCGCATCCGGATTCCCCGATCGCCCTCACCGGCGACTTCAACATCGCGCCTCTCGACTCGGATGTCGGTGACCCGACCTTCCTCGCCGGCGTCTCCACGCACATCTCCGAGCCCGAGCGCGCAGCATTCCGGCAGTTCGAGACCCTCGGACTGACCGACGTCGTCCGCCCCCTGGTGCCCGAGGGTTTCACCTTCTGGGATTACAAGCAGCTGCGCTTCCCGCGCAACGAGGGCATGCGGATCGACTTCGTGCTGGGCAACCACGCCTTCGCCGACCGGGTGGTCGCGGCATCCATCCACCGCGACGAGCGCAAGGGCGACGCGCCCAGCGACCACGTGCCGGTGGTTGTCGAGCTTGACCTGGACGTCGACGACGACGACCGGCCGATGATCTTTTAGGCAGCAGCGCGGCGGCATCTGAGCGTGCTGCGGGCCGCCGGGCTCGTCTCCGAGCGACGTAGCCGCTACCCCGGCGCCAACAGCGCCGCGATGATCACCAGTGCCACGATCGACAGGGCCGTCGTGATCAGCACGGTGTCGCGGGCCATGGTGACGCCACGGTCGTAACGCTGGGCGTAGTTGAAGACGTTCTGCGCCGTAGGCAACGCTGCGAGCACCACCACGACGAACAGTCGATGGCCCTCCAGATGCCAGACGAAGGTACCGAGCACCCAGGCGATGGCCGGCATCGCTGCGAGCTTCAACGAGCTGGCGAGGATCACGTCCTTGCGGTTCGTCCCGGGCGCCAGGACGCGGCTGCCGTGCAGCGACATCCCGAAGCTCATGAGGATCACCGGCACCGCCGCACCGCCGATCAGGCTGAAGGGTGCCATGACCGGCACCGGGATCTTCACGTGGGTGACGGCCACGATCACGCCGAGCAGCGATCCGATGATGAGCGGATTCCGCACCGGCTGCAGCAGGATGCGCTTCAGCGAGAGCGTCCCGCTCGTCGATACGTCGAGGATCGTGAGCGCGATCGGCGCCAGGACGATCAGCTGCAGGAGGATCACCGGAGCCGAGCTCGAGGCATCGCCGAGCACGTAGACAGAGACCGGGAGGCCAATGTTGTTGGCGTTGACGTAACCGGATGCCAATGCGCCGACCGTCGCCTCCGGCAGGCTCCGCCGCCACACCAGCAGCGCCACCACGAGAAATGCGGCAATGTCGACGCCGGCGGCGATCGCCGAGATCGGGAGCAGCGCCGAGAACAGGTGCGCGACATCCGCCTTGGCTAGAACCGTGAAGAGTAGCGCAGGCGAGAGCACGAAGAAGGCGAGCCGGCTGAGGACGTGGTCGGCGTGCGGGCCGAGCAGTTGGAACCGGCCGACCAGATAGCCGACCCCGATGACCGCGACGATGATCGCGAAGCCGATCAGCACTCCCACCATCTCTCCAGGCTAGGGCTACCGTGGAAGGGTGCCGATCGTCGAGGTCCCGGGAGCCCAGCTGAGCTACGACGTCGCGGGCGATCCCGCCTCGCCGGCGATCCTGTTCGTCCACGCCGGGGTCGCGACCCGCGCCATGTGGGATCCGCAGTTCGACGACCTCGCGCGCGATCACTACGTGATCCGCTACGACACCCGCGGCTACGGCGAGTCCCCAGGTGAGGACATCGAGTTCGCCGACCGCCACGACCTCATCGCCGTGCTTGACGCTCTCGAGGTCGACCGGGCGACCTTCGTCGGCTGCTCGCGCGGGGGGCGCATCGCGCTGGATGCCGCACTCGACGAGCCCGACCGCGTGACAGGTCTCGTCACCATCGGGTCGACACCAGGCGGGCAGGACCAGGACGGTGCGACCGAGCTGGAACTTCAGATGCTCGCGCAGATGGAGGCGGCCGCGTCGGCCGGTGACGTCGAGACGCTCATCCACATCGAGATCGCGTACTGGGACATCGGCCCGAGTCGCGACATCGACGACGTGGACCCGGCCTTCCTGCGGCGCGCCATCGAGCTCAACGTCGGCGCCGCGCACTGGGACTTCGCCGGACTCGACCAGCCGCTCGACCCGCCGGCCGTGTCGCGGTTGCACGAGATCACGGCACCCGCGCTGGTCGTCGTGGGCGAGCTCGACGTGACCGAGTCGAAGCTGGGCTACGAGCTCCTGATCGAGGGGCTGCCGGATGCTGAGGGGCTGCGGTTCGCGGATTCGGCGCACCTGCCGAGCGTCGAGCGGGCCGAGCAGTTCACCTCCGATCTGCGGGCGTGGCTGGCGGCGCACTCCCTCTAGCCGCATCCGGACGCGCGTCATCGATCGTCACGCGCGCCGCGCACGCAAGAAACGACGCGCCATCCGCCGATCCACGCGGGTTCCGTGCGTAGATCGGCATGCTTCGCTCCAGAGGCGTCCGTAGCCTGGAAGGCAAGGAAAGGAGGCGCGCCATGTCGTTATTCAGCACCGAATCGATCACGCCCATTCGCACGAGCAATTCCATCGTCGGAGAACCCGAGGTTGTCGAGGACCCTCGGGCCGACGCCTCCTCCATCGAGACCTCCGCCGCCTGGCTCGACCTGAAGTCCGCCGCGATCGCGCTGCAGGCCGTCCAAATCAAGGACGGCAGCATCCCGGATGCCGCGGCTCACCCCGAATCACGGGAGTCGGTGGCGCGCATCAGGCGCGCCACCCTTGATTTGGCACCGGCGTTCGCCCACGAGGCCGAGTACCTCGCCGCTCTCGACGCGGACTTCGCGCGCTGGGAAGCCGAGGGCTTCGGCATCCCCGACTTCTACGACTCGCTGGTCGCCTTCCACCCGGAGCGCACCCGCGTCGATGGGCTGCGACACCTGGTGGTCTTCCCGATGTACACGCAGAACGGCTCGACAGACCGCCACGTCGAGGCGCTCATCGTCGAGGTCATCTGGCCCGAGTTCATCGCCCGGCTCGAGGAGCGCTACGGCAACAAGCTGTTCGTCTCGCTCCGCTTCGTCGACTTCACGCCCGGCTACGACACCAACTCGGCGGTGCTGTTCCCCGAGACGGTCGCGATGCGCGAGATCCCGAGCTTCAGCTGGGGCGCGATCTTCCAGGATCGCGAAGCCGCGCGCTTCCGTCGCGTGGTGGCCGCCGCCGCGAAGATCACCAGGCTCGACCTTGAGCCCATCGACGAGGACCTGATGAACGATCAAGACCTCACCGAGAAGACCTTCGTCATGTGGGACCTCATCCACGACCGCAGCCACATGCGCGGTGACCTGCCATTCGACCCGTTCATGATCAAGCAGCGGATGCCGTTCTTCCTCTACTCGCTTGAGGAGCTGCGCTGCGACCTGACCACCTTCCGCGAGTGCGCAACAATGTCGCTCGAGGACGACGTCGAGCTCGCACGGATGGCCACCGCGACCATGCACGCGATCGTGTTCGACCGCATCTTCCGCTTCCCGCTGAGCGGATCCCGCGTGCGCAACTACGACGGCTTGGGCGGTCAGCTGCTGTTCGCCTGGATGCACCAGCACGGCGTGCTGCACTGGACGGACACCCAGCTCACGATCGACTGGGCGGAGGCTCCCGCAGTCGTGATCGCGCTCTCGGATGCCATCAACGAGCTGTACTGGAAGAGCATCGACCGCCCGAAGACGGCCCACTGGCTCGCCGCGTACGAGCTCGTACGGGCGACCCTGACGCCGAACCCGGCGTCGAACTGGGCCCGCGGACTATCGGGCGAGATCCTCGCCGGACCGCCGAAGGTCTACACCGACGCGGTGCTCGACGACGAGTTCCCACTGTCGATGTTCTACGAGGCGCTGGCCAAGAAGATGACAGACGTGATCGCGAGCACCCAGGGGATCACGGCTGCGACCGCGTGAACGTCGAAGCCTGAGAGACTAAACCGTGACTTCCTTGCACGACCACAACTATCGCAGCTTCGCCTCCGACAACTACGCCGGCGTCCACCCCGAGGTGCTCACCGCCCTCGCGGACGCGAACGGCGGGCACCAGATCTCGTACGGCGAGGATGTCTACACCGAGCGCCTGCACGACGTGATGCGCACGGAGTTCGGACCCGCCGCGGAGGTCTTCCCGGTGTTCAACGGCACCGGGGCCAACGTGGTCGCGCTGACGAGCCTGCTGCCGCGCTGGGGCGCCGTCGTCGCCACCAGCACCGCGCACATCCACACGGACGAGGGCGGTGCCCCCGAGAAGATGGCCGGCCTGAAGCTGTACACGATCCCCACTCCCGACGGCAAGCTCACCCCCGAGCTGATCGCCACGGAGGCCTGGGGCTGGGGCGACGAGCACCGCACGCAGCCGCTCGCGGTAAGTATCACGCAGACGACCGAACTCGGCACGCTCTACACACCGGCCGAGGTCCGCGCGATCGCCGACTGGGCACACGAGCACGGCATGGCGCTCCACATGGATGGCGCCCGCATCTGGAACGCGGCCGCGGCCCTGGGCGTGCCCTTCCGCGCGTTCACGACCGACGCCGGTGTCGACATCCTGAGCTTCGGCGGCACCAAGAACGGGCTGCTGGGCGCCGAGGCCATTGTCGTGCTCAACCCGGAGCGCGTCGACGGGATGGTGTACCTGCGCAAGACGAGCATGCAGCTCTCCTCGAAGATGCGCTTCCTGAGCGCGCAGCTGCTTACGCTCTTCTCGACCGGGCTCGGGCTGCGCTCGGCCGGGTACGCGAACGCGATGGCCGCGCGGCTGAGGTCGGCGCTCGAGGCGGGAATCTCGACGGGCTCGATCAGCGGGCTCTCGTTCACGCAGGCCACGCAGGCCAACGCCGTGTTCGCGATCCTGCCGAACGACGCGGCCGACCGCATCCGCGAGCGCGTTCGCTTCTACGACTGGGATCGAGCGCTCGGCCAGGTGCGCTGGATGTGCGCATTCGACACCACAGAGGACGATGTCGATGCCTTCGTGGCCGTCATCCGCGAGGAGCTCGCCCGCTAGTCGCCGTGCGTGGCCGACAGGTGGTTGTGGCGACGTTGCCCTGAGCGAAGTCGGTGTTTCTCTGGGTGAACTCGATGGTCGACGCGGCACGGCTGCGAACATCGGCCCAGATGCGCAGGGAGCTGGCGTTACTGCGGGTGGCGAGGTCGTCGACGTTGGCTCCGGTCGACATCGTCAAGGCCGTCGTGATGGTAGCGGTCCACGGGTCGATCGAGGAGAGCGAGCCCGCTCCCGTGACCACGTAGCCCGCCGCAGCCGCCCGCTCGCGACGTCGGAGCTTAGGCTGGCACGGTGACCGACGCTGCTGCACCTCGCCCCTGGATCAAGTCTTACGCGGAAGGTGTGCCCGACGACATCGAGTTGCCGACCGGATCGCTGGCCGACCTCATCCAGGCCTCGGTCACCGAGTTCGGCGACAGCGTGGCCCTCGAGTTCTTCGGTCGCGAGACCAGCTACGCCGAACTCGGCGAGCAGATCAACCGTGCCGCAGAGGGCCTGCGCAAGCTGGGGGTGCGCAAGGGCGACCCGATCGCGCTGATCATGCCGAACTGCCCGCAGCACGTCGTGGCGTTCTATGCGATCCTGCGCGTCGGCGCGATCGTCATCGAGCACAACCCGCTCTACACCCCGCGGGAGCTGCGCCACCAGTTCGAGGAGCACGGCGCCAAGGTCGTCATCACCTGGGACAAGGTCGTCGCTACGCTGCAGGAGTTCCCGAGCGACATCGTCATCGACCACATCGTCTCGGTGGACATGACGCGCGCGATGCCGTTCCGCTTGCGGTTCGCCCTCAAGCTGCCGATCCCACCCGCCCGCAAGCAGCGGGGCGAGCTGACCGCGAAGGTCTCCGGCACGACCCCGTGGGAGGAGCTCGTCGACGAGACGGCCATCAAGCCCTCGGTGGCGGGGCCGACGGCGGCGGATGTCGCGGTCATCCAATACACCAGCGGCACCACGGGCAGCCCCAAGGGCGCCACCCTCACCCACCTGAACCTCGGCGTCAACGCCGCGCAGGCGCGCGCCTGGGTGCCGACCATCCCGCGGGGAACCGCGAGCGTGCACGCCGTTCTCCCGCTCTTCCACGCCTACGGCCTCACGCTGTGTCTCACCTTCGCGATGAGCATGGGCGCGCGCCTCGTGCTCTTCCCGCGCTTCGACCCGGATCTCGTTCTGCCGGTCATCAAGAAGCGCCCGCCCACCTTCCTGCCCGCCGTGCCGCCGATCTACGAGCGGCTGACCACGGCTGCCAAGGCGAAGGGTGTCTCCCTCGAAGGCATCGAGATCGCCATCTCGGGGGCGATGCCCCTCTCGCAGTCCGTGATCACCCCGTGGGAGCAGTTGACCAAGGGCTACCTGGTGGAGGGCTACGGCCTGAGCGAGTGCAGTCCGGTGCTGGTCGCGAACCCGGTGGGCGACGGCCGCAAGCAGGGGACGATCGGCCTCCCGCTGCCGGGCACCGACATCCGGATCGTCAGCCCCGACGACCCGACGAAAGACATGCCGGCCGGAGAGCCGGGCGAGCTGCTGGCCAAGGGCCCGCAGGTCATGAGCGGGTACTGGAAGAAGCCCGAGGCCACCGCCGAGGTGTTCGTCGACGGCTGGTACCGCACCGGTGACATCGCCACGATCGACGACGACGGCTTCATCACGATCGTCGACCGGATGAAGGAGCTCGTCATCACCGGCGGCTTCAACGTCTCGCCCACCGAGGTCGAAGACGTCCTGCGCGGCTTCGACGGAGTCGCGGACGTGGCGATCGTCGGCCTGCCGAGCGCCCGCGACGGTGAGCACGTGATCGCCGCGGTCGTCCAGGCGCCGGGAAAGACCGTCGACGAGGCCGGCTTGCGGGCGTTCGCCCGCGAGAATATGGCCGCGTATAAGGTGCCGAAGCGGGTCTATCTCGTGGACGAGTTGCCGAAGTCGCTGATCGGCAAGGTGCTGCGCAAGAAGGTCAAGGAGGCGCTGCTGGCGCGCGACGACGTCTCACGCGACTGAGCAGAGGGCGGACTCGACGGCGGTCGGACTCAGCGCAGCCGCGCCACGACATCCGCCAGCGCGTCGTCGTCGCCCACGTTTCCGGCGAAGACGACGTAGCGGATACCGAGTGCCGCCTCGTCATCGGCCGCGTCGATGCGCAGCGCCGACACCATCCCGGGGAAGAACTGCCCGAGCACGGTGGCGCGCTGGAGGCCCAGTCCTCGCACGGCGACGTCGTGCGAGGTGATTCCGCCCTTGGCAAGCACCCAGGAGGGATGCGCGGCAAGAGCCTCGCGCACGATCGCGACCACGGCATCCGAGACCGCCGCCGCGATCTCGAGGCTGCGGCTGGGGTCCGCGTCTCGCACCAGTGATCGGGAGGTCGTCAGCAGCACGTCCTCCCGCGGGAGCGCCGCGCGCACGCGCGCCGCCGCCTCGGCCACCGTGCGGCCGGAGGCGTCCCCAAGCAGCGTGGGGACATCGAGCTCGACGTGCGTCAACGGGAACCGTTCGGTGAGCCGCGCGAGCTGGCGCGCGGTCTGAGCGACGTGCGAGCCGACGACCACGAGCCCGTGGCCGGGGCGCGGCGCCACGTCGGCGGCAGTCAGCGCCGGACTCTCGCCGGAGCCGATCAGTGCCCGGACGAACGACGGGCCGCTGCGGCTGACGAAGCGGAGGCCCTCGGCCTCGACCAGCCGGAGGGCGCGCTCGACCACGTCGAGGTCGTCGTAGCCGTCGGCGTTGACGACGATGGGCATCAGCTCGCTCGCACCGCGGAGGATCTCGGCCACGCGCTCGACCCCGCCGCTACGGATGTCGTGCAGCCCGACGCTGAGCACACGACCTCGCGGGATCGCGCCCGCGCTCTTCTCGACAACGAAGTCACGCAGGTCCGAAGAGGTGTATCCGAAGCTCGCATCCCGCGCGAACTCGGTCTCACCGACCGGGATCGGCACGCCGCCGACCGTGGCGTAGTGGATGTCGCCCGCCGTGTACCGGCCCGCCTCGAAGAAGGCGGGCACCAGCAGCATCCCGTCGAATCCGGAGCCGAGCACCTCGCGCCGCGCGGCATCGATCGCCCGCACCTCGGCGAGCACGTGTCCGCGCAGCGTGGAGTCCCCGCGGCTGACGACATCGAGCGGCTCGCCATCGAGCTCGAGTCGGAACAGCCGGGTCGCCACGTCGTGCGTGAGGGCCACGGCATCCGGCTCGGACATGCTCCGCGTATTCGTCAGCACGAAGCAACACGCGTCGGGATCGGCGAGCACGTCGGCGAAGTCGGGCTCGCTGGGGAGCACGACCGTCACGCCGTGGACGGCCTGCGATCCGGTCGGGTCGTCGTCGAGCACGGCGGTACGCACCTCAGGAGACCTGGAGCCCGCCGTTGATGTCGTACGTGGCCGCGGTGATGAATCCGGCGTCCGGGCCGACCAGGAACGCGATCAGGGCACCGACCTCGTCGGGGGTACCGATGCGGCCGACCAGGATGCCCTGCGCGAGGGCCTGCTTGCGAGCCTCGTCGAGCGTGCCGCCCATGATGTCGGTGTCGATCGGCCCCGGAGCGACAGCGTTCACGGTGATCCCGAACTCTCCGACCTCGCGAGCGAGTGCGCGCGTGAAACCGAGCACTGCGGCCTTCGACGAGCTGTACGCGACCTTCGAATAGCTGCCGCCTCCTCGCTGCGCGGAGACCGACGAGAGACTCACGATCCGGCCCAGGCGTCGCTCGATCATGCCGGGCACGACTCGCTGCGTCACGATGAAGGCCCCGCGGAGATTGACGGCGTGCACACGATCCCACTCCGCGACGGTGGCCTCGAGAAAAGGAGTCGGCGAGGAGACGCCAGCGAGATTGACGAGTGCCACGAGGGGAGGCAAGGCTCCCTCGACGCGGGTGATCGCGGCATCCACGGAGGCCTCGTCTGCCACGTCGACCCGCACGCCGATCGCCTCGATGCCGTGCGTCTCGGTGAGCAGCCTGGCCGCCTCCTCGGCGGCGGCGCCATCGAGGTCGAGGACCGCGATCGACCAACCGGATGCCGCGAGCCGCTCGGCTGTCGCCCGCCCGATCCCGCGCACCGAGCCCGCCCCCGTGAGGACGGCGGTGCGGCGCTCCGGGAACACCCCAGCGACCGTCCCCGTCATCGCTCGTCCCCCACAGGTGGCGCCAGATCGCCCGCCGCGAAGCGGGCGACGCTCAGGGAGTCACCGTCGAGGTCCACCATGACGGTGTCGCCGTCGCGCACCTCGCCGGCGAGCAGCGCGCGCGCCAGCTTGTCGTCGATCTCGTGCTGCATGAGCCGCCGCAGCGGACGCGCGCCGTAGATCGGGTCGTAGCCGCGCTCGGCGAGCCAGGCCCGTGCGTTGGGGGTCACCGCGAGCTGAAGGCGACGCTCGCCGAGCCGCTTCTCGAGGCGGTCGATGTAGAGGGACACAATCTGGCCGAGGTCGGCCTCGGTGAGCTGCGAGAACACCACGATGTCGTCGAGCCGGTTCACGAACTCCGGCTTGAACGCCTGACGCACGAGCTCGTTGACGGCTTGCACCTTCTGGTCCCAACTCAGGCCCGGGTCGACGAGGTACTGGCTGCCCAGGTTGGAGGTCAGGATCAGGATGGTGTTTCGGAAGTTGACCGTGCGCCCCTGGCCGTCGGTCAGGCGCCCGTCGTCAAGCACCTGCAGCAGCACGTCGAAGACCTCCGGGTGCGCCTTCTCGATCTCGTCGAGCAGGATCACCGAGTACGGACGGCGACGCACCGCCTCGGTCAGCTGGCCGCCCTGCTCGTAGCCGACGTAACCGGGAGGAGCACCGACGAGACGCGAAACGGAGAACTTCTCGCCGTACTCGCTCATGTCGATGCGCACGAGGGCCTTCTCGTCGTCGAACAGGTAGGCGGCGAGCGCCTTGGCGAGCTCGGTCTTGCCGACGCCGGTCGGCCCGAGAAACATGAACGAGCCCGTCGGCCGGTCGGGATCGGAGATGCCGGCGCGCGTGCGACGCACCGCCTCGCTGACGGCGCGGGTGGCATCCCGCTGCCCGATGAGGCGCTTGCCGAGCTCGTTCTCGAGGTGCAGCAGCTTCTCGGTCTCGCCCTGCCGGAGCTTCGCGACCGGGATGCCGGTCCAGGCCGCGACGACGGCCGCGATGTCCTCGTCGGTCACCTGGTCGCTGACCATCCGCGGCCCGGACTGTTCGACGGCCTCGGCCGCGGCGAGCGCCTTCTCGATGCCCGGGATGACCTCGTAGTTGAGCTTCGAGGCATCCTGGTACCGCTGCTCGCGCATCGACTTGTCGAGCTCGATGCGGGCGTCGTTCAGTCGGCTCTTCAAGTCGCCGACGGAGTGCAGCGTCGCCTTCTCGGCCTGCCAGCGGGTCTGCAGCTCATCGAGCTGCGACTCTTTGGCGTGCATGTCGGCGCGGAGCTTCTCGAGGCGATCCTTCGACGCCTGATCCTTCTCCTTCTTCAGCGCGAGCTCCTCGATCTTGAGCCTGTCGACGGCGCGCTTGAGCTCATCGATCTCGACCGGCGAGCTGTCGATCTCCATCTTGAGCCGGCTTGCCGCCTCGTCGACCAGGTCGATCGCCTTGTCCGGCAGCTGGCGACCCGTGATGTAGCGATTGCTGAGGGATGCCGCGGCCACCAGGGCGCTGTCGGCGATCGTCACCTTGTGGTGGGCCTCGTAGCGCTCCTTGAGGCCGCGCAGGATCGCCACGGTGTCCTCGACCGTCGGTTCGCCGACGTAGACCTGCTGGAAGCGGCGCTCGAGCGCAGCATCCTTCTCGATGTATTCGCGGTACTCGTTGAGCGTTGTCGCGCCGATCAGGCGCAGTTCGCCGCGCGCGAGCATCGGCTTCAGCATGTTCGCGGCCGCCACCGAGCCCTCGCCACCGCCCGCGCCCATGAGCGTGTGCAGTTCGTCGATGAACGTGATGACCTGGCCGTCGGAGTCCGTGATCTCCTTGAGGACGGCCTTCAGCCGCTCCTCGAACTCGCCGCGGTACTTGGCACCGGCCACCAGGGCGGCCAGGTCAAGCGAGATGAGCTGCTTGTCGCGCAGCGAGTCGGCGACGTCGCCGGCCACGATGCGCTGGGCGAGACCCTCGACCACGGCGGTCTTGCCGACGCCGGGTTCACCGATGAGCACGGGGTTGTTCTTGGTGCGGCGCGTCAGCACCTGGCTGATGCGCCGGATCTCGGCGTCACGACCGATGACCGGGTCGAGCTTGCCGCTCTTCGCGATCTCGGTGAGGTTGATGCCGTACTGCTCGAGGGCAGTCTTCTGCTCCTCCTGCTGCCCCGAGGTCGGGGCCCCCTGCATGTTCGCCATGCGAACTGCCTCTCTCAAACGTTGATGTCGTTGATGATCCCGGATGAAGCCGGTCAGGCGCGAGTAGACGCCGTCACGGTGAACTTGGGGCCGCGAGCGATCTGCCGGGTCGGGCCGACCAGACGCTCGAGCTGGGCGCGGTAGCCGAGATGCGAGTTCCAGACGGTCCACAGCTCGCCGCCCGGCCGGAGCACGCGGGCGGCGTCGGCGAACAGTTTCGGCGCGAGACCGGAGTGGACCGCCGCACCGGTGTGGAAGGGCGGATTCAGCAGGATGAGATCCGCCGACCCGTCCTCCTCGAGCGACAAGCCGTCGTCGCGCACGACCTCGACTTCGAGCCCGTTGGCCGCCATCGTCAAGCGCGCAGACGCCGCCGCCGCGGCGGACTGGTCGCTCGCCAGCACACGGGCAGTCGGATCCCGTTTCGCGAGCAGGGCGGCAAGGATGCCCGTGCCGCAGCCGAGGTCGATCGCGCGGCGATACGGCGGCAGCTGGTCGAGCACCTCAACGAGCGACCGCGTGCCGAGGTCGAGCGAGGCGCCGGCGAACACCCCGCCGGTCGCTACGACGGCCAGGCCGATGTCCTCATGCCAGTGGTGGCGGGGTGCGACCGGCGGCGCGACGATCGGTTCGCGAGCGATGAGCAATCGCGACTTCTGACGCGCGTGCGACACGTCGAGCCGGGCGAAGTGCCGCGACAGCACCTCGTTCATCGTCACCGTCATGTGCTTGAGGCGCCCGCCGGCAATCACGACGACCTCCGGGGAAGCGTGCGCGGCGATCATCCGGGCGGTCTCCTCGAGCTCGTCGAGCGAGCGCGGGAGTCGCAGGAGCACGAGAGCGGCACCCGTGAACAGCTCCGGCTCCAGCGCCATCGACCGGTATGGCGACTCGATCGACCCGGCGCTCCTGCCGTTCGCCGCCAGGGCAAGCTCACCGAGCAGCGGATCCTGGTGCACCCGCACCCCGCTAGCCCCCGCCGCAAGAGCGCCGAGGGTGAGCGCCCCGTAGGCATCGCCAACGACGACGACCGGCGTTCCCTCGATCAGGGGCGCCGCCTCGTCGAGCATGAGGGCGTCTGCGGCATCCCACGCCTGGAGCTCTTGGGTCTCGAGGTCCGGCCAGCGGCGGAGCTCGGCGAAGGCGAAGGTCATCTCGACCGTCAGCCGCGCGGCCCGAACGGCCGCCAGACCACGAGTTGGTTGGCCTTCTTGGCGCGCTCGCCGGCGCGAAGCGATACGACGTCGCCCTCGGCTCCCGCCGCGAATACGCGGCGGCCCGGCCGGTTGAGCAGCTCGTCCGCCAGCGCAGACTCGAGCTCGGAGACCCGGTGCGCGAGAGCTGCGACCTGATTTTCGAGCTCCAGGATGCGGCGGATCCCCTCGAGGTTGAGCCCCTCAGCGCTCAGCCGCGCGATCTCCCGCAGCTGCACGACATCGCGCATCGTGTAGCGGCGCGACTGCCCCGCCGTGCGCCGCGGGCTCACCATGCCGAGCCGGTCGTACTGGCGCAGCGTCTGCGGATGCATCCCGCTCAGCTCGGCGGCGACCGCGATCGCGAACAGCGGGCTGTTCTCGTCCATCAGCGCCCGCTCCGGGAGAGCAGGTCATCGCGCGGGTTCTCGTCGGGCAGCAACGCGGTGAACGCCTCGAGCGCCTCCTTGGCCGCCGGCGTCAAGTGGCTCGGCACCGAGACCACGACCTCGGCGAGCAGATCGCCCGTGCCCTTCGGGGTCGAGACGCCGCGTCCCTTGACGCGCAGCACACGTCCGGACGGGGTGCCCGCGGCGACGCGCAGCTTGACGGGCGCGCCGTCCAGCGTCGGAACCTCGATGGCGGCACCAAGCGCGGCTTCCGCGAAGGTGATCGGCACGTCGACGCGCAGGTTGAGGCCGTCGCGCTCGAAGATCGGATGCTTGCGCACCGCCACCGTGAGCACCAAGTCGCCGGGCTCGCCGCCGTCTGGGCTGGGCGCGCCCTTGCCCTTCAGCCGGATCTTCTGCCCGTCCGCCACACCCGCCGGGATCTTGACCTTCGTCTCGCGACCGCCTTGCATCTGCAGGCTGACCGTCTCGCCGCGGATCGCGGTGAGGAAGTCGAGGGTCGTGTTGGCAGTCGCGTCGGGGCCGCGCGTCGGACCGCCGAAGCCCTGGTAGCCGCCGCTCGCGGTGCCGAAACCCGCGCTGCGGCCGCCGCCGAACATCCCGCCCAGCAGGTCGTCGAACCCGCCGGTCGAATAGCTCTGGCGGGTGCGACCGCCGGTGAAGAGACCGCCGAAGACGTCCTCGAAGCCGGCATTGCCGCCCGCCGCGCCGGGCGCCGTGAAACGCGCCCCGCTGCCCATCGCGCGCATTTGGTCGTACTCGGAGCGCTGCTCCGTGTCGGAGAGCACCGAATACGCCTCGCTGATCTCCTTGAAGCGCGCCTCAGCCTTCGCATCCCCGGAGTTGGAGTCGGGGTGGAACTGCCGCGCGAGCTTGCGGTATATCTTCTTGAGCTCCGCGTCCGACACGTCCTTCTTCGCGCCGAGCACGGCGTAGAAGTCCTTGTCGAACCAGTCCTGACTGGCCATGCGCTCCGGCTCCCCGACTTACTCGGGAACGGAGACGGCGACCTTCGCCGCGCGGATGAGACGCTCGCCGAGCGCGTAGCCCGGCTCGATGACGTCCGCGACGGTGTTGATCGTCACACCGGGAGTCGGCAGTTGCACGATGGCCTCGTGCACCTGGGGATCGAATGCCTCGCCAACCTCGCCGACGCGACGCAGGCCGTAGCGCTCGAAGCCCGCGCGGAGCTTCTGCGCGACGATCGCCAGCGGGCTGCCCTCGGTGAGGTCGTCGTGCGCCTCGGCGCGATCGAGGTCGTCGATCGCCGGAAGCAGCGTGCGGATGACCTCGGCGATGACCGCGTCGCGGTTGGCAACGCGGTCCCGCTCCACGCGGGTGCGGAAGTTCTTCAACTCCGCTTCCGCGCGGGCGGCACGGTCGCGGTACTCGGCGACCAGGTCGTGCTCGGCCTCGGCCAGCAGCGCCGCATCTTCGTCGCTCAGTTCCACGTCGGGACCCTCGGCTTGGATGAGACCCTCGATGCCCGCGTCGCGTGCCTCGCCGGTCTTCGGGTCGATCTTGCGCTTGTTGCGGACGACCGGCTCCTCGGCTTCGTTCGGGTCGTTCGGGTCCTTCGGTTCTTTCGACTGGGATGCCATGGCTACTTCTTCGACCCCTTGGCGTCGTCCTTGGCCGCGGATGGGTCATCCTTCGACTCGTCGTCGTCCACGATCTCGGCGTCGACGATGTCCTCGTCACCCGACTCGGGAGTGGCCTCTGTGCCGTCGGTGGACTCGCCCTCGGTGGTCGGCGCGTTGTAGATCGCCTCGCCGAGCTTGGTCTGGCTCGCGTTGAGCTTGTCGAACGCCACCTTGACGGCGGCCTCGTCCTCGGACTGCAGCGCCGTCTTGAGCGCGTCGACGTCGGCCTGGACCTCGGTCTTCACGTCTTCCGGGAGCTTGTCCTCGTTCTCCTTGATCAACTTGTCGATCGAGTAAGCGAGCTGCTCGGCGTTGTTGCGCACCTCGGCGGCCTCGCGACGCGACTTGTCCTCCGCGGCGTGCTCCTCGGCCTCGCGCACCATGCGCTCGATGTCCTCCTTGGGCAGCGACGAGCCACCCGTGATGGTCATCGACTGCTCCTTGCCGGTGCCCTTGTCCTTGGCGCCGACGTGCACGATGCCGTTGGCGTCCAGGTCGAAGGTGACCTCGATCTGCGGGATGCCACGGGGCGCGGGAGCAATACCGGTCAGCTCAAAGGTGCCGAGCGCCTTGTTATCCCGGGTGAACTCGCGCTCGCCCTGGAACACCTGGATCGCGACGGACGGCTGGTTGTCGTCCGCGGTCGTGAAGGTCTCACTCCGCTTGGTCGGGATGGCCGTGTTGCGCTCGATCAGCTTGGTCATGATGCCGCCCTTGGTCTCGATGCCGAGGCTCAGGGGGGTGACATCGATGAGCAGAATGTCCTTCCGCTCCCCTTTCAGCACGCCAGCCTGGAGGGCGGCACCGACGGCGACCACCTCATCCGGGTTGACGCCCTTGTTCGGGTCCTTGCCCCCGGTGAGCTTCTTGACGAGCTCGTAGACGGCGGGCATGCGGGTCGAACCACCGACGAGCACCACGTGCGCGATGTCGCCGACCTTGACCCCGGCCTCCTTGATGACGTCCTCGAACGGCTTCTTGGTGCGGTCGAGGAGGTCGCCAGTCATCTGCTCGAACTGCGCGCGCGTGATGGTCTCGTCGAGGTTGGCCGGACCGTTCTCGGTGAGCGAGAGGTACGGCAGCTGGATGCTGGCGCTCATGGAGCTCGAGAGCTCCTTCTTGGCCTGCTCCGCGCCCTCCTTGAGACGCTGCTTCGCGATCTTGTCACCGGACACGTCGACACCGGTGGTGTCCTTGAACTTCTTGATCAGGTAGTCGACGACGCGCTGGTCCCAGTCGTCGCCGCCGAGGCGGTTGTCGCCGGCGGTCGAGCGGACCTGGATAGTGGAGAAGTCGTCATCCTTGCCCACCTCGAGCAGGGAAACGTCGAAGGTGCCGCCGCCGAGGTCGAAGACGAGGATGAGCTCGTCTTCCTTGCCGCGGTCCAGGCCGTAGGCGAGGGCAGCCGCGGTCGGCTCGTTGATGATGCGCAGCACGTTGAGGCCGGCGATCTCGCCCGCCTCCTTGGTGGCCTGGCGCTCGGCGTCGTTGAAGTACGCGGGGACGGTAATGACGGCATCCGTCACGTCCTCGCCCAGGTACTGCTCGGCGTCGCGCTTGAGCTTGCCCAGGATGCGCGCCGAGATCTCCTGCGGCGTGTACTTCTTGCTGTCGACCTCCTGCGTCCAGGTGGTGCCCATGTGGCGCTTGACTGACGCGATGGTGCGGTCGACGTTGGTGACGGCCTGACGCTTGGCGGTCTCGCCGACCAGCACCTCTCCGTCTTTGGTGAAGGCGACGACCGATGGGGTCGTCCGCAAACCTTCTGCGTTCGCGATGACGGTGGGTTCGCCACCCTCGAGGACGGCGACCACCGAGTTCGTGGTTCCGAGGTCGATACCTACTGCTCGAGCCATGTGAAGTTCTGCTCCTTGAAAGATCGGATGCCCGACTTGAGTCGAACAGAGTCAAGTTTTCCAGCCTGTGGATAGCTTGTCAAGCCCGCGCGAGTAAAACTTGAGTGGACCCGACTCAATAGCCGCCGATCAGCCTCGCGGAGACGGAGCGCGTGCCGGGTCGAGCCGTCGGCCGATCGAGATCCCGACACCCAGCAGCAGCAGCAGCAGCATCAGCATCAGCCCGGGGAACAGCGGGGTGCCGGTCATCGGCAGGGGCAGGGAGGTCAGCCCGATCGACACGGACGCCGTGCCGCCGATCGCGAGCGTCACCAGCTGGGAGGAGCCAGTGGTCACGCGGAATCCGGCCGGCACCGTCGAGGCGTCGAGCGTGACCGTGTAGGAGCCAGCCGGGAGCTTCGTCTGCGACCAGGCACCCATCGAGTCCGTAACCACCGGCACCGTCACGGGGCCGTTCGGGCCAGCCCACACCACGTTCACGGTGATCCCCGAGAAGCCGGTCTCGCCGGCATCCTGGTGACCGTCGCCGTTCGCGTCGTGGTAGACGATGCCGCTCAGCGTCGCGCTGCCGACGACCCCGAAGTCCACATCGAGGATGTGATCGGTCGCCGAGAGCGTGAGCACGGAGCTGGGTGCCGTGGTGGCGTCGCGGTTGCTGCCGGGGAGATAGCCACCGGGGAGCGCGGTTGGATCGTAGGACACCTGCACGGCTCCCACCGGGAGACCGCCGACCAAGTATTTGCCGGAGGCGTCGGTGGTGACGAGCGTGATGACGTCGTCGACCGTGTTGAGAATGCCATCCGCACCGGCCTGACGCACCGTCACCTTGATGCCGCCGAGGCCGGGCTCGCCGGCATCCTGAACTCCGTTGCCGTTGACGTCGATGTAGACGGTGTCGCCGACGCTCGGGCCACCGAGGTAGCCGAAGTCCTGGTCGAGCTTGCTCTGCTGCGCGGCAAGCGTCACGTCGGCCTCGTCGGCGGTGCCGCCGTCCGGGTCGGCCGTGACCGTCAGGCCCGCAGGCAGGTTTGTCAGGGTGATCCGGAAGGCGCCCGCCGGCAGGTGCTCGAAGAGATACGCACCCGTGGAGTTGGTGGTCGTCGTCCAGCTGTGATCGTCGGCCGTGCCGAGCAGACCGTCACGCCCGGCCCAGACCAGCGTGACCGCGACGTTCGGGATGCCCGGCTCGAAGCTGGGTGAGCCGTTCGGGCGATCGACCACTCCGTCGCCGTTGCGGTCAAGCCAGACGGTGTCACCGAGGGTGCCGTCGCCGACGTGGCCGAAGTCCTGGTCGAGGTTCACGGTCGCGCCCGTCAGCGTCACCGTGGCGGTGCCGTCAGGGGCACCTGTGTCGGGGTCGACGCTCGAGACCAACCCGGCCGGTATGCCCGCGCCCACGGTCACCCGGTAGACCCCGTTGGGCAGGCTCGGGAATCCGTAGTGGCCGGAGGCGTCGGTGGTGGTCGTCTGGATGAGGTCATCCGAGCCGCCCGAGACCCCGTCTGGCCCGAACCAGGTGGCCGTCATGATCACGCCGGGAAGCCCGGGATCGCTCCCGTCCTGCGTGCCGTTGGCGTCCAGATCCCACCACACGGTGTCGCCGAGCTGGTTGCCGCCGCGGTAGCCGAAGTCCTGCGCAAGGTTGCTCGCGCCGCCGGCCAGGGCGAGGATCGCGGTGGAGTCGCCCCCGCCGTCCGGGTCGCCGGTGTTCGCGGCCTGGCCGACGATCCCGCCGACCACGGTGACGCGGAAGGTGCCTGCGGGCAAGTTGCCGACGCTCCAGGTGCCGTCGGACGCGGTCGTGACGTTCCACAGCTCGTCATCGGCGGAGCCGAGCACGCCGTCGACACCGGCCCAGCGGAGTTGAACCGCCTGGTTCGGGATGCCCGGCTCGCCAGTATCCTGGGTCCCGTTGCCGTTCGTGTCGAGGAAGACGGTGTCACCGATCGTGCCCGAGCCGCGGACGCCGAAGTCGGCGGTCTGGTGGCTGGTGCTCGTGTTCAGGGTGACGACATCGACGCCGTCGAGCACGCCGTCCTCCTCAGACACATACTGCATGCCGGCCGGGAGGGTAGCGGTCGAGACCGTGACCGTCCACGGCCCGGCGGTCAGACCGGGGAACTCGTAGTAGCCGGAGGCGTCGGTGATGGCGGTGATGGTGACGTCATCGATGGTGCCTGCCGTGGCATCCGAACCGTTCGAATGCGCCGTGACGGTCACCCCCGAGATCCCGGACTCGCCGGTGCCGCCAGAGCCTGCGTCGACCACGCCGTTCGCGTTGCGGTCGTGCCAGACGGTGTCGCCGATCGACGCGTCGCCGCGGTAGCCGAAGTCGGCGTCGGTTCGCACTTGGCCCGATGCCAGCGAGACCGCCGTGGTCGAGTCGCGCCCGCCATCGAGGTCGTACGTCGCCGTGCTGTCGGACGCCAGCGTCGTCGTGTCGACCGTGACCGTGAAGCTGCCCGCCGGGAGCGAGCCAAAGCCGTAGCTGCCGTCCGCCGCGGTCGTCGTGGTGAGGGTGAGGTCGTCGCCGCCGCCGAGCACGCCGTCCGCACCGAACCAGATCAACGTGACCTTCACGCCGCCCAGGCCGGGCTCGCCGGACTGCCGGACGCCGTCGCCGTTTTGATCGAGCCAGACGACGTCGCCGATCGCGCCGGTGCCGCGGTAGCCGAAGTCCTGCGCGAGATTCGAGTTCGCGAGGGCGAAAAGGCTCTGGTTCGGGGTGCCGATGCCGTCGGAGTCGAACGTCGGCGCGAAGCCAGTCGCGATGCCACTGACGACCTGGGCGCGGTAGTTGCCGTTGGGCAGGTTGGTCACACTCCAGTGGCCTGCCGAGTCGGTCGTGACTGTCTCGACCGTGTCATCGCCGCCGCCGAGCACGCCGTCGGCACCGAAGTAGGTCACCTTCACGCCGACGTCCGGAATGCCTGGTTCGCCGGCATCCTGCACGCCGTTGCCGTTGCGGTCCCACCACACGGTGTCGCCGATCACGGTGGTGACGTGATACCCGAAGTCCGCGGACGTCACGGTCGTGTTGTTCGGCACGGCGAAGACGGCGGTCGAGTCGTGGTTGCCGTCGGCGTCGTACGAGTTGAGCGCGTTCGGGATGCCGCTCACCACGGTCACCCGGTAGCTTCCGGCCAGCAGGTTGCCGACCGAATACCCGCCGGCGGTCGAGGTGGTCGTCGCGAAGGTGCCATCGTCGGCGGTGCCTTGGATGCCATCCGGGCCGAACCAGACGACGGTCGCCTGAGCGCCGGAGACGCCGGGTTCGGTGGCGAGGTCACGCACGCCGTCGCCGTTGCGGTCGAGCCAGACCAGGTCGCCGATCGCGGAGGTACCCGCGTAGCCGAAGTCCTCCGTCGTGCGGTTCTGGCCCGCGGTGAGCGTGGTCGTGTGGGTACCGTCGAGCACGCCGTCGGGGTCGGAGACCACGGCGTAGCCGATGGGCAGGCCGGTCACGGCGACCGAATACGGTCCGGCCGGAAGCTTGGCGACCGTGTAGCCGCCGGTAGCGTTGGTGGTAGTCGTGTACGTGATGTTGTCGGCGGAGGTCGCGAGCGAGCCATCCGGTCCGCCCCAGACCACGGTCACGGTGGCATCGGATAGGCCAGGCTCCCCGGCGTTGCGCACGCCGTCCTTGTTGCGGTCGAACCAGACCAGATCCCCGATCGAGCCGGTGCCGGTGTAGCCGAAGTCCACGTCGCGCTTCACGCCGTTCTCGGCGAGTGCGCCCTGCCATACGCCGTTCGGCGCGACTGTGCCGTTGTCGAGGTCATAGCTCGGGGCCATTCCGGCGGGGATACCGGCGCCGACCGCGACGCGGAACTTCCCGCCCGGCAGGTGGGAGACCAGCCACGCCCCCGCGGAGTCGGTCGTCGTGGTGACGGTCTCGTCGTCGGCGGTTCCGAAGGTGTTGTCAGCACCCGCGAACAGCACGGTGATGCCCACGTTCGCGAGGCCGGGCTCGCCGGCATCCTGTATGCCATCGCCGTTCACGTCGAACCAGATCCGGTCGCCGATCGATGCCAGATCGAGCTCGACATTCACGGTGTCGGGGATGACGTCGGTGTACGTCGTGTAGTTGACGCCGAAGACCTGATCGGCGGCCGCGACGCCGAGGTACGAGGCGACGGATGCCGTGTTGTTGATCTCAGTAGCTGGTCGCCGGTGAGGTGGTGAGCGGCGCGGTGATGTTCTGGCCACTGACTGTGGCGTTCTGCGCGGGGCCGCCGTTGATGCTGAAGGTCGGGGTGCCCTGAATCGCCAGGGTCGCGGCGATCGCGTCCGTGATCGTGGGCGAGGCGTACATGGTGGTGCCCTGCGGGATCGTCGTGGTGACGGAATATGTCGCGGTCTCGCCGATCGTGGCCTGGTTCGCCGCGTTGTTACCGGCCTCGGTCACACCGGTGGCGAGGGTCTTGACGACGGCGGGCAGGGAGACATCCGCCTCTGCCGTCGCGTTGGCCGAGGCCGCAGGCACGTTCGCCGACGACTCGAGGGTGGGGTCGATGTTGTTCTTGGGAACGTAGCCGAAAATGCCACCGGAGTTCGTCGCGCCGTCGTACTTGCGTACGCCGACTGTGTTGATGTAGAGATCGCCCGGCGCCGAGCCGGCCGGGGTGGTGCCCGCGTAGCTCACGGAGGCGGTCCCCGGCACGGACGGTGTCGCAGACGATGCGGCCACGACGCTCGGGATCGTCCAGTCGATGGCTCCCGCCGAGCACGTGCCGCCACCAAGATCGGTGACACTTGCGCAGTCCCAGCCAGCGGGGAGCAGGTCGCGCACGGAGACGTTGTCTGCCCGCTGCTTGCCCGCGTTGCTGACGGTCACCGTGTAGCCCATCGAGTCGCCAGCCTGCACGTTCTTTTGCGCGGTCGGCGTGATCGTGACGCCGTTGATCGAGGTGATCTTCTTGTCGATCACCAGCGCCGGCTCGTTCCAGACGATGTCGGCGAGGTCGCGCAACTGGAAGGTGGTGTTGTCAGTGTTGCGGTAACGCAGCTTGAAGAGGTTCGAGGTGATGTCGGAGGCGACGACCGCGAGGGGGTCGGCGATCGTGGTCGTTACTATCACCTGGAACGTCGAACCCTCGCCAATGAACGGACCGCCGTCCACCCACTTCAATACGCCCGCGGAGGGCTGAGTGAACGTGAGACCGCTGACGTCGCTGGCCGCGGTCGGAACGGCGCTGACGAAGCCCATCCCGGCGGGCAGGTAGTCGGTCATCGTCGTGCCCAGGGTGCGGACAAGAGCCGGGTAGCTGACGGTGAGCCGGTAGCAGACGGTGTCGCCGGGGTGGAAGTCACCTGCAGTGGTGTCGTTCCAGGTGAGCGCGTTCGTGCATCCTCCGCTGAGGTCGGCGGGGGATGCGACCTCCTTCTTCATGTCGACGCCCGGTGCGGTCTGGGTGGCATGAGAGTCGTCGATCACGTTCTCGAGTTGGGGTGTGCCCGTCGAGTCGATGACCTGGGCGGCCGCGGCGAGGTGCACGGTGTTGTCCCAGCTGTCGTTCGACGAGACGGCGGCGCCGCTGGCGCGGTAGGCGGCCCGTGTCGTCGTCTGGTAGCTGATCGTCGTGTCGGAGTTGACCGCCGTGAATCCGGGCAACAGCCAGCTCGCGGTGAGCGTACCGTTGGGATTCGTCACCGGGGCGCCGATCATCGCGGGCGTTGCGCTGCCGGCGAGGTAGTCGAGCCCGTCCGGGATGGTGTCGGTGACGGTGATCCCCGCCGTCGAGCTGGTGTATTCCGACGACTGGATATCGAGGCTCCAGGTGCTCGTCTGGCCGTCGTGGATCGTATTCTTGTCGACCGTCTTGTGAATGAGGACGTCCTCGGCGGTGACGGCGGTCTTCGCCTGGACCGTCACGTCCGCGGCGTCGTAGAAGCCGGTGACGCCGACGTAGTTGACGAGGGACTCCTCGTCGGTCGTCGTCGCGCCTGTGTTGTTGTCGAGGTTGCCGACCGCGCTCACACCCGGAGCGACGACGTTCTCGTGCATCGGGATCGCCGCCGCGTAGCTCAGCGTGAGCACCCCCTTGACAGGAAGCGTTCCGAGACCGGTCCAGGCGACCTCGGTGTAGACGCCCGAGGTCAACGGACCTGCCCCGTCGGGGTCGACCGTCTTCGTCTCGGCCGTGAAGCCGGCGTTGCAGTTCGGGACCGCGGCAATCGTCGGGATGCGCCCGGACCCCGGGTACTCCTCCGTTCCTGTCGCGCTGGTGTCACCCGCCGTGCAGCCCAGGAACTCGAGCCCCGCGGCCAGAAAATCACTGACGCGGAGGCTGTTCGTCGGCTTCACGGCGTTGTTCGTGACGGTTATCGTGTAGGTCGTGATGTGGTCGTGCACGCCGCGCAGGAGTTCGCCCTCGACGCTCGGCTCCGACTTCGTCACCAGGAAGGGGACGAGGGTGGTGGCGCTGGTCGCCTCCCCGCTGCCGGTGAAGCCGCTGGCGACCCCGGTCGCCGACACCTTGGGGACCGTGGTGGCTTCGGTGTTGACGTAGGCGTCGGCGGTGCCGCCGATGGTCTGAGGCACGTCGAAGAAGGCGGGGTCGTAGTGCAGTTGGTAGCTCAGCGCATAGCTGACGTTGTCGAGCAGGTCGGCCACGTTGGGCCACACCAGCTCGGTGCTCCCGTCCGGCAGGGCGATCGTCTGGCTCGGGACGATCGCGCCCGAACCGAACGAGGTGTGCGGCGGGATGATGTCGGTGAAAGTCAGGTTGAAGGCGTCCTGGTCAGGGGTGCTGTTCTGGTGGGCCGTGAGCGTGACGGGCACGTCCACGCCGTAGAGCGAACTTGCGGCGACCGCGCGCGTCAGCTGGACATCCGGGGTCCCGGCAGCGGCAGCCGTCGGGACCACGCCCGAGACGATGGGGACCACGAGGGCGGCGGCTACGAGGCTGATGACAACTGCGATCGATCCGAGAGCGCGAGGGGTCGCGCCATGTTGCGTCGGCATGCTGGAAATTCTCCTGGACGGGTGCCGACGATTTAATTGCTTCGAGAAAGCAAGCCAGCGTGATGGAAGCGAGAAAAGGGCATCGGTTGACGCAGTTGTCTCTCAATCCCCACTCCGAGTACTAGATGAGTTCGTCCCCGGTCTGCCTCACCGATCGCGTGATCCGGTAACGTCCAGCCATGACCGATCAGTACGGACCGGGCCTCGTCGGAACGCCGCCACTCGTGGCCGGCCTCGAGCTGCAGGCGGATCGGGTGATTCCACGTCGCCAGGTCATCGCCTGGGCGTCGTGGGACTGGGGGTCCGCCGCCTTCAATGCGGTCGTCACCACCTTCGTCTTCACGGTCTACCTGACGAGCACGAAGGGATTCGGCGGCACGGCGCACGTCACTACCGCCTTGTTCATCGCACTGACGATCTCGGGCGTCCTGGTTGCGGCGATCGCACCCGTGACCGGCCAGAAGGCGGACGGCTCAGGCCGACGGAAGTTCTGGCTAGGGATAGAAACCGCCGTAGTCGTCGCCTGTGTCGCGGCTCTCTACTTTGTTGAACCGAAGCCAGAGTTTCTCCTTCTCGGTCTAGCGCTCCTCGCGATCGGCACTCTCTTCTACGAAATCGCGGCCGTCAATTACAACGCGATGCTCGTACAGGTGTCGACACCGAAGAACATCGGCCGAGTGAGTGGACTCGGCTGGGCATCGGGATACTTCGGGGGCATCGTGCTGCTCTTGATCCTGTACTTCGGTTTCATCCATCCGGACGTTGGGCTGTTCGGAGTGACAAGTGCCAATGGGCAATCGGTACGGGTTTCTATGCTGATCGCTGCGCTGTGGTTTGCCGTCTTCGCACTACCCGTGCTTCTTGCCGTCCCGGAGTACGAAGCCCCTGCTTCGGTGCAACGCGAGCGTGTCAACTTCTTCCAGGGCTATGTGGTTCTCGCACACGACATCCGATCGTTATGGAAGGAGAGCCGCCACACTGTCTACTTCCTGCTGGCGAGCGCGGTGTTCCGCGACGGCCTGACCGGCGTCTTCACATTCGGTGGAGTTCTGGCCGCCGGAACTTTCGGATTCTCGGCAGGAGAGGTGATCATCTTCGCGATCGCGGCGAACGTCGTAGCCGGGCTTTCCACGGTCCTCGTCGGCACACTCGACGACCGCATCGGCCCCAAGCCGGTGATCATCGCCGCTCTCGTCGGTCTGGTCATCAGCGGATCAGCGGTCTTCATCTTGCACGCAGGCGGACAGACGATCTTCTGGGTGTTCGGCCTGATGCTGTGCCTCTTCGTCGGGCCTGCGCAGTCTGCGAGCCGGACCTTCCTCACCCGGATCGTTCCGGCCGGACGCGAAGGAGAGGTCTTCGGGCTCTACGCGACCACAGGGCGGGCCGCGACCTTCCTCGCTCCTGCGGCCATCAGCATCTTCACCGCGATCACCGGCCAGCAGTACTGGGGCATCATCGGGATCATGATCGTGCTCCTCATCGGGCTCGCGTTGATCATCCCGGTGAAGGCGCCGCCGCGGGCGGTGAAGGGGTAGATCAGCCGCGCAGCAGCGTCGAGGCGATCAGCAGCATCGTGACCAGGAATCCGGTGACGAAGTTCAGCCACAGGAAGCGACGCCATCCCCGATTGGCGGATGCGGCATCCGCCTCGGTGACGGACCACCAGGGCACCACGTTCGCGGCGTACGGCAGCGCGAGCAGGGCCGCCAGCGGACCCGGCCAGCTGGTGAAAAGCAGCAGCACGCCAGCGAGCAGGTAAAGCACGAGCGAGATCCGCACGGTCGCGCGTGCACCGATGACCGTCGCCACCGAACCGATGCCGCCCTCCCGGTCGGCCTGGATGTCCTGCACCGCGCCGAACGCATGCGATGCCGCGCCCCAGAGGAAGTAGGCGATCAGCAGCGCAATCAGCGGCCAGCTCGGCGTCACCGTCGGCGACACGACCGCGGCGAGCGCCAGACCGACGACGGCGGGGCTGACGAAGTGCGTGCTCGAGGTGAGCGAATCGAGGAAGGGCCGCTCCTTGAAGCGCAGCCCCTTCACCGAGTACGCCGCCACCGCAAACAGGCTGATCAGCAGGATTAGGTCGCTGAACCAGCTGCCCACGACCACCAGGTAGACCACGAACGGGATCGGCAGCAGGATGCTCACCCACAGCGTCGCCCGGTGGTACTCGGGCGGCAGCAGCGCGCCCTCCACGCCGCCCTTGCGCGGGTTGTGCAGGTCGGATTCGTAGTCGAACACGTCGTTGATCCCGTACATCGCGAGGTTGTACGGGATCAGGAAGAAGACCGTGCCGACGATCAGGGTGGCATCGATCCTGCCGGTCCCGACGAGGTACGCGGCGGCGAACGGGAACGCCGTGTTGACCCAGCTCAGCGGCCGGCTGGTGAGGAACAGGTAGCGGATCACGGGGTCGCCCTCGAGTCACGCGAGCGGGGGGTCTGCGGTCGACCGAGCAGGGTCCACAGGCAGGGCAACAGGACGACGGCCGCGATCACGTAGCTGAAGTCCTCGAGGGGGGCGAACCCGAGGAGCGCGCCGCTGATCCGGGTCGGGTCGTAGGCCACGATGCGGGTGCCGACCAGGATGTTGTCGAAGACCGCGGTGAGGACGACGAGCGGGATCGCGGTGAGACCGACGATCCGCCAGCGCGGTGCGCGGTGAACGAACGCCGCCGCGACGGCGACCAGGAGCACGACCGCGAGGAAGGCGGCGTTGAGCAGAAGGTAGGTCATGAGGTCTCGATACGCCGACTTCGTCGGCTACTCGACCGTCGGGAGAGTGCGCCGAAGACGTTCATCGTCAGGTAGCAGAGCAGCAGGAGGAAGAAGAGCTCCTCGACGGGGATCTCGGGTGCCAGCTGCACGCCGGTCAACAGGGCGGGGTCGCCGCGGAAGAAGATGTGCAGACCGACACCCACGGCATCCCACACCAGAAAGAAGGCGACTCCCACCACCGTCACGATGGCAGCCCGTCGGGGGGCCCGGCGGAAGAACAGTTGGTATCGCAGGTCGAGCACGACCATGCCGGCGAGCCCGACCAGCAGCCCGATCAGGTACAGCGCGCTCAAGTTGCCTCGCTCACAGGGGCTCCGGTAGCGGCCCCGCCGACACGTCGCCGCGCAGCCGCTTGATCACCAGCTCCGCGCTGATCAGGCACATCGGCAGCCCGATTCCGGGGATCGTCGACGACCCCGCGTAGTACAGGCCGCGCACCCGCTTGCTCATGTTGCCCGCGCGGAAGAAGGCGCTCTGCCGCAGGGTGTGTGCAGGCCCGAGCGCGCTGCCCTTCCAAGAGTTGAGCTCGTCGACAAAGTCCGCCGGCCCGACGCTGCGGCGCAGCACGATGCGTTCCGCGAGATCCGGGATACCGGCCCAGTCCGCGATCTGCGCGATCACCCGGTCGGTGAGGGCTTCGATCGCGGGGTCGCCACCGCCGTCGATCCCCCCGTGCCCGAGCCCGGGATCTGCGGGCAACGGCACGAGCACGAACACGTTCTGCGTCCCCTCCGGCGCGACCTCGGGGTCGACGCCGCTGGGCTTGCAGACGTACAGCGAGGGGATGTCGGGGACGTGGGTGCGCGATCCGAAGATTGCGTCGAAGTTGCCCTTCCAGTCCTTCGAGAACAGGAGGGTGTGGTGCTCGAGCTGTGGCAGCTCGCCCGACACACCCAGGTACAGCAGCAGCGCGCTCGGGCCGGCGACCTTCGAGTCCCAGTACTTCTCTGGGTATGTACGATCGGCGGCATGTTCAAGCAGCACGGTCTCGCTGTGGTGGAGGTCGGCGGCCGAGACGACGAGGTCGGCGCGGAGTTTCTCGATCTCGCCGTGCTCATCCTCCAACTGGACACCGACCGCGGCCCCGCCCTCGACCAGGATGCGTCGGACCGTCGCACCGGTGCGCACCTCGACGCCCTCGGCCCGCGCCAGCCCGGCGATCGCGGCGATCAGCTGAGTGAACCCGCCCATCGGATACAGCACGCCGTCGGCCAGATCGAGGTGGCTCATCAGCGAGTACATGCTCGGCGCGCGATCCGGCGAAGAGCCGAGGAAGACCGCCGGGTAGCCGAGGATCTGCCGGAGGCGACGGTCCCTCACCGTGCGCGCCGTCAGCCGCGAGAGAGGCGTGAGCAGCAGGGAGCTCAACCGCGCGCCCTTGCGCACGACGTCACGCGTGAACACCGGCCCAAGCTTCTGGAACGTCGAGTACAGAAACTTCTGCACCGCGAGGTCGTAGATTTCGCGCGCGTTCTCGAGGTACTGCGCGAGGCGGGGGCCGGCCCCACGTTCGACGCTCTCGAACAGCGCGATGTTGTCTGTGGCATTCGCGGCAACGTCGATCGGCGACGCATACCCTTCGCCGTACACGCGATAACCGGGGTCGAGCTGCACCAGCTCGAGCTGCTCGGACGCCGTCGTGCCCAGCAGCTTGAAGAAGTGGTCGAAGACCTCCGGCATGAGGTACCACGACGGCCCGGTGTCGAAGCGGAATCCGTCGCGCTCCCAGGAGCCCGCTCGCCCGCCGAGCTCGGGGTTCTTCTCCAGCAGCACGACCTCGTGGCCGTCGCGCGCCAGAAGTGCTGCGGTCGCCAGTCCGGCGATTCCGCCCCCGATCACAATGGCTCGACTCATCGGCCGTCCCCCTTGGTTTTCCAGGCGGCCGAATTCCATGAGCGCAGCGCGATCCGCAGTTTGATCGGATCCGGAACCCGGACCCGGGTGGTGAGAAGCGATGCCGCGGGCGCAGCACGCAGCCGACGCGACAACTCGGCGAACATGCCCTGCGCCGTCGCCACCGCCCGTCGTGAGCTGCTCGGCAGCAGAGGAACCGAGCGCCCAGCAAGTTCCAGCTCGGCGTCGATCTCGTCGAGCAGCGCGTTCTTCTGGTCTTCGCGGAAGTCGCTGACGTCGATGCCCGGGAAGTAGGAGCGACCGAGCGTCTGCACGTCGGCCGCGAGGTCGCGCAAGAAGTTGACCTTCTGGAAGGCCGAGCCCAAAGCCCGCGCGCCGGTTTCGAGGGTGGCGAGTTCGGCGGCCGTGTACACGCGGTCGGTGTCGCGCACGAAGACCCGCAGGCACATCAGCCCGACGACCTCGGCCGATCCGTAGACGTAGGCCTCGAAGCTGGCCTGGTTGTGCTCGGTGGCGGTGAGGTCAGCACGCATCGAGGCGAAGAAGGGCGCCGTGAGCTCAGCGCCGAACCCGGTGGCGCGGGCCGTCGCCGCAAAGGCGTGCACGACCAGGTTCGCGCTGTAACCCTCTTCGATGGTTCGCTCGGTGTCGCGCTCAAACTCGTCGAGCAGCCGGGCCGCGACCACCGGATCCAGTCCCGCCTCCTCCACGCCCCCGTCGACGATCTCGTCCGCCACTCGCACGAGCGCGTAAATATTTTCCACCGGCTGCCGGACGGCGGGCCCGAGCAGCCGTGCCGCCAGACCGAACGAAGTCGAGTAGCGGCGGATGACGAGGCTCGCCGTCTGCTCGGCGACCGAACCGTAGAGGTCAAGACGCGGGCCGCCGTCATCCACCTTCGCGGGGCCCCTCGCCGAGCCGGCCTTCCGCCCGGGCGCCACTACTTGACCCGGCCGAGCACGTCGTCGGCCACCGGGTGCAGCTCGGCGCGCAGCGCGGCCGGCACATGCGGCTCGAGCAGCCGGGTCAGCGCCCGGTTCGCGTAGTAGCGTGCAAGGCCCTTGGCGAAGGCCTTCGCGCCGCAGTCGACGAGGTAGCCGCGCAGGCGTTCGGCGTCCTCCTCACACAGCCCCGGGTCGCCGAAGAGCGAGGAGTGCTCGTCCCACCCGTCGGCAGCGCTCGCGTAGGCGATCAGCACGGTGCGTTTGCCCTCGCGGAGGTCGCCGATGGTGGTCTTGCCAGTGTCGGCGGAGGTGCCGAAGACGCCGAGCAGATCGTCCACCAGCTGGTACGCGATTCCGATCTCGCGCCCGAAGTCGCCGAGCGTCGCGACCGTCTCCTCACTCGCCCCCGCCAGGATCGCACCGGCCTGCAGCGGGCACTCGAAGGAGTAGACGGCGGTCTTCAACCGCTCCATCGCGAGGATGTCGTCGACGCGGGGTACCTCGGGCAGCCACGAGAAGTCGACGTCGATGAGCTCGCCGGCGGCGCTCGCGAAGAGCGCGTCATCCATCACCTCGAGCAGCCGCTCGCGGGTCTCGTCGCCTACGCCACTGCGGTCGATCAGCCGGTACGCGTTGAACAGGGCCAGGTCGCCCGCAATGACGGCCGCGCTGATGCCGCGGTGCTCTGCATCCGCCTCGCTCGCGCCTGCCGCACGCGCGCGATCGCGGTAGCTGCCGGAAATGTTGGGGGCGCCCCGCCGCACGAAGTCGTTGTCGATCACGTCGTCATGCACGATGAGGGCGGTGTGCAGCAGCTCGAAGGCGGCTCCGACGTAGGCGGCGGCCTGCATATCCTCGCCGCCGAGCGCCTGATACGCGGCGAACACCATCCGCGGTCGAAAGCGCTTCCCGCCCATCGAGTTGAGTTCGAGTTCAGTCCACAACTGCACATACTCGGCACCCAGGGGCTCCGCGCGCTTCTTGGCTAGGCTGAAGAAGCGCGCCAAAACGGCGTCGACCTGCGTCTGTCGCTCCTCAGCGACCGCGCGCAGCCCTGCAGCTTCCATATCAGGCAGACTAACCGCTCCCATGTCGCAGACCTCTGAAACGATTCCGGCTCACAGCCAGGACCCGGACGCTGCCGAGTTGGTCGTGCTCGTCGACAAGGCGGGCACCCCCACCGGCACGGCGGCGAAGGCCACCGTCCACACCGCGAACACCCCGCTTCACCTCGCCTTCTCGTGTCACGTGTTCTCCGCCGATGGCCGCGTGCTGCTGACCCGCCGAGCGCTTGGCAAGCTGACCTGGCCGGGAGTCTGGACGAACTCGTTCTGCGGGCACCCGGCCCCCGACGAGACGATGGATGCCGCGATCCACCGCCGCGCCGAGCGAGAACTGGGGCTCACGCTCGGGCCGCTCGAGCCGGTGCTGCCCGACTTCCACTACCGGGCGGTGGATGCATCCGGCATCGTCGAGAACGAGGTGTGCCCGGTGTTCTGCGCGATGGTCTCGGTCGACCCGCGGCCGGCCGCCGACGAGGTGGCCGAGTGGGCCTGGATCCGCCCCGAGGAACTGCGCGAAGCCGTCGAGGCCGCCCCCTTCGCGTTCAGCCCCTGGCTCGTGCTACAGCTCGCCGAGTGGACGGAGCTCGGGGCATGAGCGCGGGGCGCGTGACCGTCGTGTCTCGGGGCGTCGCCCGGGCTCGGCACGCGAACGAGACCGTGCAGGTGAAGCTCGGCACCGCCGTCGCCGTCATCTACGTCGCCGCGATCTCGCTCGTCGGCATCGAGGCGCTCGCGATCATCCTGGAATCGACGCTGCTGATCCCATTCGCGGCGCCGCTCGCCCCGCTGATCGTCATCGTGTTCGGAACGATCGCCCTGCTGCGTCGCCGCGCGGTGCGACGCGACGCCGGCCGCACGGTCGCGCCGGGACACGTCGCGAGTGGTGGACGCGTCCGCACGCGGACCGTCAGCCGGGCCCCGCGCGGCGTGGCGGGCAGCGAACTCGCGCCGCGGCATCCGTAGCTCTGCGACTACGCGCCGGGCGAACCCGCGTCGCTGACCGTCACATCGGTGCGGTGGAAGTTCTGGAACGAGCGCGAGGCGGTCGGTCCGCGCTGCCCCTGGTAGCGGTTGCCGTACGGGCCCGAGCCATAGGGGTTGTCGACCGGCGAGCTTGTGCGGATGAAGCAGAGCTGACCGATCTTCATCCCGGGCCAGAGTTTGATTGGCAGGGTGGCAACGTTCGAGAGTTCGAGCGTCACGTGACCCGAGAAACCCGGGTCGACGAAGCCCGCCGTCGAGTGCGTCAGCAGGCCGAGCCGCCCAAGCGAGCTCTTGCCCTCCAGGCGCGCAGCGATGTCATCGGGCAGCGAGACCAGTTCGTAGGTCGAGCCGAGCACGAACTCGCCCGGGTGAAGAATGAACGGCTCGTCCTGCTTCGTCTCGATCAGGTGGGTGAGACCGGGCTGGTCCTCGGCGGGGTCGATGAACGGATACTTGTGGTTGTCGAACAGCCGGAAGAAGCGGTCGAGCCGCACATCGATGCTCGACGGCTGGATCATCTCGCGATCCAGCGGGTCGAGTCCGATGCGACCGGCGTCGAGTTCGGCCCGGATGTCGCGATCGCTGAGGAGCATGCAGCGAGACTATCGCTGCGCTACTTCCCGACCCGCCTCGAGCCAGTCGAAAGTCGCGTCGGCGACCTCCTCCCAGCCGGGCTGGTTGCAGATGAAGTGGGCGCGCCCCGTGAAGGTGCGCATGGGGACACGGGACACGCGCTCTGCGGCCCCTGTTAGGCTTTCGGCGGAGCTGCGAGCTCCGGCGCGCGGATGTAGTTCAATGGCAGAACTTCAGCTTCCCAAGCTGATAGCGCGGGTTCGATTCCCGTCATCCGCTCCACTGTCATCCGCTCCACTGCTTTCTTCGGTTCCGCCGTACGCGCCGCCATCGTCTCGGCGTTGCGGTGACGCAGCTCGGTCTCACGCTCGACGCATCCGCGGTCCCCATCGGTCGGGCGGCCCATCTTCGGGCTGAGCGACCGAGCTATCGCGGTGGCAGGCAGCGCCGAACGCTAGGTATCGTCGACCTGACCGAGAGGAGTCGACCATGTCCGCCGTTCTGCGCACCTGGCTGGGATTCCTCGCGCTCGGGGCCGGCCTGCTGCACTTGGCACTCGTGATCGGCTCACCGCTCCCGGTCGCACTCGTGCTGCTGCTCGTCGGCGCGGCCGAGTTCGTCTGGGGAGTCATCGCCTTCGTGCGGCCGACCCCGCCGCTGCCGATGCTCGCCCGCTCCGGCGCGCTCGTTCCCGTCATCGGCTGGGCGCTGCTGCTCGTCGTCGCCGGAGCCGACTCCTTCGGCCCCCTCACCAGCACCGCGCAGCTCTTCCCCATGCTGATAGCGAGCCTGTTCGACCTCCTGATCGCGCTCGGACTCACCGCGCTGCTGCGCCGCGCCGCGGCCGCACTCGCCGCTAACGTCAGTTTCGATGCGGGACCGGATGCCGCATCCGCTCCCACCTCGTTCGACGCTCCTCCCGCACACGCGGGTCGATACCTCGCGGCGGTCTTCGCCGGAGCCCTCGTCATCGCCGCCCTCACGACCCCGGCTCTCGCCGCGACCGAGGCCGGCCAGGCGACTCGCGCGCCCGGCACGACCGGGACCACCACCACCACCACCACCACGTTCGACTTCGGCGGCCACAATCACTGAGTCGCGGTCGACGCAACCGGGTCCATCGCCACGTCCGACTCGCGTCGCGGCCGTCTCTCGCCCAGTCGCACACGCAATGTACTGGCGCACTCGTGTGCGCAATACAGGATGAATCTCAAATTTCGCCTCAACCGAGCCCGAATCTGACACTCACCCTGAACTGCGTACACAACCTCCACACACACGCCTAGCCCATCCCCGGAACGCGGAACGACCCGCGGTCCGGAGACGGCGGGTCGTTCGTGGGGTGCGCTCGGAGCCAGTGCCCGATGGGCGGTCATCGCCGCGGCAACTGGAGCAGGAGCCGGCGTCGCGCGTCGAGCTCGCGCTCGCGACGGGCCAGTTCCGTCGCGAAGCCGGCCACAGCGCGGTCGCGCACCTCGATGCGGTCCGGAGTCCGCTCGATGTGGCGGCGACCCCAGATCACGAGGGCGAGACCGAGTCGCAGCGCCAGCCGGTCCGCGAGTGAACTGCGCGAGACGGTGAGACGAGTCGACGACGGGTGGGTCGCGAGCGGATACGGGACAGGATGACGTTCGGAGCTCACGCGAGCTCCGAGGGTGGTGTTCACGGTGTGTGTCCTTCGTTCGTGCCGGCACCGGTGCCGGATGGGCACGGGTTCGGCGCAGACAGACGCGCGCCCACGAGTGGTGGGTGGTGTCCGGGAGGGGCGGCGGAACCAGATGGGCTCCGCCGACGACACCGAGCGAGGAGCGCGTGTCGTCTGTCGGACGAGGGATAACCGAAGAAGCGGGCGAGCGTCAACCGGAGACCCGGGACTGCTTCGCCGGCGTCGGTAGTCGAAGGACTACGCGACAGCGCCGGCGAAGCAGGCCGTGCGTGCGAATCCGCGGAATGCGGTGTTCGTCGTCATGTGGATCATCATGAAATTCGGCCTCCTTTCGACTCGACGTGAGACGTCACCGTAGCGAAGGCGACAGGCCCTCATCAACCCGCGAGACCGAACCGTGACCTGGCAGGTCCGTGAGCTATCGGGCGGATGCCGCGGCGATCCCCGGCAGCGCGGTCGCCTTGCTCATGAAGCGGGTGACGTTCTCGTCGACGATGATGTCGCTCGGCCGCAGCGCACGCGTGAGGTACAGCCCGTCGAGTTCCGTGATCCGACTCAGGGCCACGTAGGTCTGGCCGGGGGCGAAGCTGCGTTCGCCGAGGTCGACGATGGCGCGCTCGTAGCTCTTGCCCTGCGACTTGTGAATGGTGACGGCCCAGGCCAGTCGCAGTGGGAACTGCGTGAACTCGGCGACGACGTCCTTGTGCAGGGTCTTCGTGGCGGCGATGTAGCGGTAGCGGTAGCGCTCCCAGGTGACCGGGCGCACCTCGTGGCGTTCGCCGTCGACGTCCACGGTCACGGTGTCGGCAATCTTCACGACTTCGCCGATGGTCCCGTTCACCCACCGGCCGTCGCCGCCGGTGTCGTTGCGCAGGAACATCACCTGCGCGCCGACCTTCAGCTCGAGCTTCTCGTCGGCCGGGAAGGTGCGCCCGCCGAACTCGCCGCTCACCTCGGCGACTGCCGAGAGCGCGCGCCCGGGCAGCTTGGCCAGGGCCGCCGCGTTGATGCGGGTCACGGTGGCATTCGTGGTGGCGAGAGTGATCGCGCCGTCGGAGGGCGCCGGGCGAGCGCCGACCTCGTTCAGCCGTCGCGCCATGTCGGCGGTCACGACCCCGTGCCGCACCGCGGTGAGCAGCTTCTTGAACTCGAGTTCGTGCTGGCGGTGGATGGTCGCCAGCTCGTAGATCGTCAGATCGGCCTCGTCCCACACTTGCGCGTCGAAGAACCACATCGAGCGATAGCGGTCGGCGAAGTACGCACGCTCCTCGGGGTCGCCGGGCACCGGCGCCAACTGGAACGGGTCGCCGAATAGCACCAGCTGGACGCCGCCGAAGGCCTCGTCCTTGCGGGCGCGGGCCTGCCGCAGGGAGCGGTCAATGGCATCCATCAGGTCGGCGTTCACCATCGAGACCTCGTCGATCACCAGGGTGTCGATGGCATTCAGGAGTTTGCGCACCTCCGGGCCCTGGTCGATGGCGTGGTCGGCGATGACGCCGATCGGAAGCCGGAACAGCGAGTGGATGGTCTGACCGCCGACATTGAGTGCGGCGACCCCGGTCGGCGCAGCGATGACGAGGTTCTTGGAGGTGTTCCAGGAGAGGTGCTCGAGCAGCGTCGACTTGCCGGTGCCCGCACGGCCGGTCACGAAGATGTGCGAACGGGTGTTCTCGATGGCGCCGAACACGGCGTCCTGCTCGGGCGAGAGCGGGTGCCGGGGCATCCCCTCACCTTAAGCGTCAGTCGAGCGGTTCGCCGCGATCGCCTGGCGCATCTTGATGTCGGATCGCGATCTGCTCGTTGATGAACGAGAACACGATGGCGGATGCCGTGCCGATGATCGCGACGCCGCCCGCCATGAGCGTCACGGCGATCACCCGCCCGAACACTGTCACCGGGAAGGTGTCGCCGTAGCCAACCGTTGCCAGGGTCACACAGGCCCACCACACCGCCTGGCCGAAGCTCGTGATGTTCGCTCCCGCAGCTCCCCGTTCGGCCTGCAGTTCGGCGAGCGCGAGGAAGTAGACGAAGGTCGCTGCGTAGGCAGCGGCGAAGAAGGTGACTTCGAGCCGCACCGCAGCTCCGGTCCGGCTCCGAAAGTACGGCAGGGTGCGCGCGATGACCACCAGCCGGAGCGCGCGGAACAGCGGGAAGACGCTCGACAGCATTTCGATGACGTGGGTGGCGACGTAGCGCAGTCGCCCGCCATGCGGGGTCAGCGCGAGCCGCACGAGGTAGTCGGCGAGGTAGGCGGCCCACGTCACCGCGAGCACGATCGGGATCAGCACGGCCAGCCAGGCCGGCAGCGGGTCCACCAGCACCGACAACGAGTACGCGACCAGGAAGCCGACTCCCAGCACCACGAGCGGCACGGTCGACGCCCCCCCAGCGTCGGGTCGAGTCGGAGGGGAAAGTCACGTATCGATCATTGTGGCTCCGTAGGATTCTGGTCATGCGGCGTGCCCTCCTCCCCTGGCTGATCGCTCTGGGAATCTCGCTCGCCGCGGGCACCGGAGCGGTCGCGGCGCTGAACGTCACGGTCTTCGGGGCCGGCTCCTTCGTGCGGGTCTACCTGGATGCCGTGGCTCGCGGCGACGTCGCCGACGCGTTGACGATCCCGGGGGTGCGCGCGAGCGCCAGCAACACGAAGGCCTCCGGAGCCGACGCGCCCAGCGTCGCGCTGCTGCGCGATGGAACGCTGACCGGGCTCGGCGACCTCCGCCAGACCGGCGACGAGGAGCGCGGCGGCAGGCACCTGGTCAGCTACGACTGGACGACGCCCCACGGCTCGGGCAGCACGACCTTCCAGGTCGAGCGGATCGGCACCCGATTCGGGCTGTTCCCGGAGTGGGGCTTCCGCGTCAGCCCGATGGCGACGGTTTCGCTGCGCGTGGAGCACGATCCGCGCTTCACCGTGAACGGGGTCGACCAGGTGTCCGGCCGCGCCGCCGACGCGCCGCTCGACTACGCGGTGCTCGTGCCCGGCGCGTACTCCTTCGCGCACACCAGCCGTTACCTGACCGCGGAGCCGGATGCCGTGCTCGCCGACACCGTCGGACAGAACCTCACGGCGACCGTCAACACTCAGGCGAACTCGGCGTTCGTCGCGACGGTCTCGTCACACATCACCGATCAGCTGCGGAAGTGCGCGACGCAGACGGTGCTCTACCCCAGCGGATGCTCCTTCGGCCAAGCGGTCGACAACCGGGTCTCGTCGACGCCGAAGTGGTCAATCGTGGCGCAGCCGCAGATCTCGATCATGCCGGGCGCCGACTTCGGCAGCTGGGTGATCCCGGCGACTCCCGGCACCGCGCACCTCGTCGTGACGGTGATCTCCCTCTTCGACGGCACGAGTTCGGAGTTCGACCAGGATGTGCCGTTCCAGCTGTCGGGCGACATCACGTTCGGAAAGAACGACGCGATCAGCGTGACGCTGCGCTGACGCGAGAATCAGGTCATCTCAACTCCCGGGCTACAGACCGGTCGCCCGCCGCGATCCGTCCGTCCGTCCGTCCGTCCGTCCGTCCAAAAGGTACTGGTTGAGAAGGTTCAAGGCCTCGACCGCTCCGCCAGCATCGCGTTGTAGGCCTCGAGGTCGGCGTCGCCGTCGCGGTCGGCGGCGCGATCGCGGCGCTTCGCCTCGCGGCCGTCGCTGCGGCTCCACAGAATCGCGACGATGATCGCCAGGCTCACGGTCGGGATCTCGCCGACGCTCCACGCGATCCCGCCCGCCGCGCGCTGGTCGTCGAGCGGGCTCGCGCCCCACTGCCTGCCCATCGCGCCGTACCAGTCGCTGAGGAAGAGTCCCGCGTTCGAAATCAACGCCAGACCGAAGAAGGCGTGCAACGCCATCGTCGCGAGCAGCAGGATGAGCCGCAGCGGGTAGGGCGCCTGGTTTCCGATCGGGTCGACGCCGACGAGAGTGGAGACGAACAGGTAGCCGACGATGAGGAAGTGGAAGATCATCCACTCGTGGCCGACGTGATCGAACGTCGCCCAGCGGAACAGCGGGGAGTAGTAGAACACCCAGAGCGAGGCGGCGAAGAGTCCGGCGGCGACGAGCGGATGCGTCAGCACGCCGGCGACCCGCGAGTGCACGAGCAACAGGATCCATTCGCGGGCGCCGCGGGAGCCGTCATCCCTCCTCTGGACAGTGCGCAACGCCAGCGTCACCGGAGCCCCGAGCACCAGCAGCACCGGGATCACCATCGTCAGCAGCATGTGCTCGAGCATGTGCATGCTGAACAGGAACTGCTCGTAGACGTTGAGTGCCCCGTTGGTTGTCCAGAACAGAACCACGATGCCCGACACCCACAGCGCCGTGCGGTACCAGGGCCAGCGGTCGCCGCGACGCCTCAGCCGCCACACGCCTGCCAGGTAGAAGAACAGGGCGAAGAAGCACAGAATCGCCCACAGCAGGTCGAGATTGAACGAGGCGAGGAAGCGCGCGGGCGTGAGTTCGGGCGGAAGCGGCGTGCCGGTGAGATACTCAGCCGGCGTGATGTTCTCGATCGTGGACGCCGACACCGCGTCGACCGGCGGAGCCGATACTGCGAGCGCGGAGGCGACGCCCTCGGCAAGGCCCATGAAGGCCAGTTCGGCGGTCGCGAGGATCCAGAACAGCTTGCGCGCGTTGTCGTGGGTGAGCCGCGAGATGATCGCGCGCCGGTAGAACAGGCCGAAGAGGCCGAGCGCGCCAAGCGCCGTGATCTTCACGAGCACGAGCACCCCGTAGGGCGTGAGCAGGTTGGGCAGGGACCCGACCCGGATGACGGCGCTCACCGTGCCCGATGCCGCCACGATCAGGAAGGCGATGAGCGCGATCGTCGAATAGCGCGGGAGGATCGCCGCCATCCGCTCGGGCGTTAGCACCCGCCGCAGGAGTACGAGCGTCAACAGCCCGCCGAGCCAGAAACTCGCGAACAGAACGTGCAGCCAGATCGCTGTGATCGCCGCATTGTGAGTGGCGTTGTCGCCGGCGTGCCCCTGCTCGGAGAGCGGGATGAGGCCGATGATCGCAAAAACGGTGACGAAGCCGAGCGCCGTTACATTGCGTACCGCGAAGCACAGCACGGTCAGCGCCGCGCCGATCAGGGTGGTGGTCAGCCAGGCGCGACCGACCGGATACGTGGTGAGGAAGTTGCCGAGCGACTGCCCGAACGCCTCATCGAGACTGGGCGGCGTGCTGGCGATGCTGGAGAAGACCAGGATGCTGGACGCAGCGGCCGCGACCGTCCACACCGCGGAACCCGCGGCGGCAATGTCGAGGGCTCGCGCGAACTCCTTCTCGCGGGAGCTGAGCGCGAAGATCACGAGGGCCAGCGATCCGAGCGAAAGAGCGATCGACAGGTCGACCACGAGTTTGGCGATCGGCACGCCGTAGCGCACGACGGCGCCCGGATCGAGGGCGATGCCCGGGTTCGCGCCACCACCGAACGAGAGCGCCGCCAGCAGCGCGAGGAATGCGACCAGCAGCAGGACCGCCGGTCCACTCACCCTCGCGATGCGCTGCACCCTCCGAGCCTAAGCGAGCTTGCTGAGACCAGGGCGGGGAACGCCGAAGGGCACCGACCGTCGCTGGTCGATGCCCTTACGTGTGGTGCGTGTGGAGCGGGAAGGACTACGCCTTGGCGGCGGCCTTCAGCTTGCTGCCGGCGGACAGCTTGACGCCGTAGCCAGCGGCGATGTGGATCGTCTCGCCGGTGGCGGGGTTGCGGCCATCGCGAGCAGCGCGGTGCGTGCGCTCGACGGCGAGCCAGCCCGGGATGCTGACCTTGGTGCCCTCGCCGAGGGACTTGGCGAGGACGCCGAAGAGGGCGTCGACGACGCCGGAGACGGCGGCCTGGCTCAGGCCTGACTCGGCAGCAACCGCGGCCACGAGATCGTTCTTGTTGAGTGACTTGTCAGCCATGGGTGTCCTCCTCGGACCTAGTGCGTTTTCGTGTGGCATGAGCGGCCCCGAGTAGCGAATCCCCTGAACCGCCCCCGAAACTAGCAGGAAACACCGTCATTTCCGGCGATTACGGCGCGGTGAGCCTCATCCGGGGAAAACTCGCAGATTTCGTTGCGATAACGAAGAAGAGGCGCCGGATCTCTCCGGCGCCTCTTCTCACGGGTGCTGAGTGATCACCAAGAAGACTTGGTGATGCCCGGCAGCTCGCCGCGGTGGGCCATGTCACGGAAGCGGACGCGCGAGACGCCGAACTTCGTGAGGACACCACGGGGGCGGCCGTCGATCGCGTCACGGCTGCGCAGGCGCACCGGCGAGGCGTTGCGCGGCAGCTTCTGCAGGCCGAGGCGGGCCGCCTCGCGGGATGCGTCGGTGCCAGCCGGGTCGACGAGCGCCTTCTTCAGTTCCAGACGCTTCGCGGCGTACCGCTCGACGATGACGGCGCGCTGGTTGTTGCGCGCGATCTTGCTCTTCTTGGCCATGTTTAGCGCTCCTCGCGGAATTCGACGTGCTTACGAACGACCGGGTCGTACTTCTTCAGAACGATGCGGTCGGGATCGTTGCGACGGTTCTTGCGGGTCACGTAGGTGTACCCGGTGCCCGCGGTAGAGCGGAGCTTGATGATCGGACGGATGTCCTGTGCCTTCTTGGCCATTAGATCTTCACCCCACGCGCCAGGATGTCCTTGACGACGGACTCGATGCCGCGGACGTCGATCACCTTGATGCCCTTGGCGGACACATTCAGGGTGACGCTACGACGGAGCGACGGGACGTAATAGGTCTTTCTCTGCACGTTCGGGTCGAAGCGACGCTTCGTCCGGCGGTGCGAGTGCGAGATGTTGTGCCCGAAGCCGGGAACGGCTCCAGTCACCTGGCACACTGCTGCCATGATTTTCTTCCTTTTCTGATTACCGTGAGGCGAACGCCTCACCCAAGGTCACTTGTCGGCACGCCGATACCAGGTTTTCCGAGGAGCACCTGGCGGCGCACAAGAAGCGCACGAATACGCAACCTTTTGAGGATACCCGATCCGCGGCTTCCCGACAACGCCGATGTCGTTCAGGTGGCGTATTGCAGCCCCACGACCGCCCAGGAGGCCACGGCTCCGACCAGCCCGACGGCGACCCGTACCCCGCGCCGGCGATGCCATGGCACGACAACCAGCAGGGCTCCCGTGACGAGTCCCGCCACGATGATCGCGACGACAACCACACCCGGATCCGAGGAGACCCCGAAGCCTCCGCCGCTGCACCCGCTCACACCGCACCGAGCGATTTTCGCGACCAGGATCGCCACCAGGTCGACGAAGACCGCAACCACGGCGATCCACAGCAGGTTCAGGAGTCTCAGTCTGCTGCCGCCCGGCGGCGCTTGCGTCGTCATGGTGCGACCCCGACCGAGCCGCTGCCGGCCCAGCAGCCGCCGATGACCGTTCCCTTGAGCGCGACCGGACCATTCAGGGAGATCTTCCCCGGCGCGAAGACGTTGACCGAGATGGCGGAGTCGGCGGCTGCGCCGTTGGGGATCGAGATCAACTTCCCGGTGGCGCAGGACGCCACCGTGCCCGGCACGATGATCCGGACCCGGTGGGCGGCGCCATCGGTCGAGCGGAACTGGATCCCATTCACTGCGGCGATGCTGTCGGCAACGAGAGTGAAGTCGGCGGAGAGTCGAACGGTCATCCCCTGCAGCGTGACGGTTGCGCATCCCGAGGTCTGGGAACGGGCGTCCACCACGGTGGCGGTCTGAACCGCGACCATCGACCCGTTCACGCTCGAGCTCCAGGACGCCATCGTGCATCCAGGGCTCGCCGTGAGACCCTGCGACCAGCTGGGCGCGGCGTTCGCAGTGGCGGTCTGATTCATCCACTTCGTCCAGGTGATCGGGGTCGATCCCGTCGCTGCCGCCTCGAAGGTGGTCGTCACCGCGGGGCTCGCCGCGATGACGGGAAGCGATGCGTTGGTCGTGATCGTGCCGCCGACGATGTGATTCGCCGTGAGGCTTGCGAGGGATTTCCCATCGGTGACGACGAACGAACCGCCAGTCGCGATCGACCCACCGATCGTCGCCGTCGACTGGAATCGCACCGAGCCGTTCGCCGTGAAGTTGCCGACGACCTTCGGGGCGGAGTCGAGCGTCGCGCTTCCACCCACCCAGACCGAACCGTCGATGCGGCAGGTGTTGGTCAGGTGCGCATTGCCGGTGACGACCAGATCACCCGTCACCCGGCTGGCGGAGTTGCACTCGAAGTCGCCATCCACCTCCAGAGGTGCGCCGAGGGTGACCGTGTTGGTCAACGCTGCCGAGGAGGCGAACCGCTGGACGGCTGCGGGCTGCAGATTGCGTGTGTCGACGATTTTCGAGCTCGCGGTGAACCCGCTGTCTCCCTGGTCGTCCGTCACGGCGAGCATCACCTGGAACTGCGCGTCGGCGGGGAAAGTGTGCTGAACGACCTTGCCGGTCGCCGCCGTCCCATCTCCGAAGTCCCAGGCGTAGTTCGGGATCGATCCATCGACATCGGAGGATCCCGAGGCGTCGAAGGTGTAGGTGCGTCCGGCTCCCGCGCTCGTGAAGGAGGCGATCGGCGACACGTTGGGGGCGTGCTCATCGAGCGTGTCGACCGTCACCGGTTCCCCGCCGGCTGCGATCTGCGCCCCGTAGAACTCCAGAGTCCAGGTGCCGGGCTCCGGGGATTCGACGCGCCAGATCTCCGAGGTCGGAGTGACATCGTCCTGCGCACCCTGCGGATCCGAGCGCGTGTAGCGAACCCCACTCGGCGAGACCAGGCTCGTGACGACGTCGCTCCCGGGCCAGTTCACGGCCACGTCGAGCGCCCGGCCTGTGACGGCGACGTATTGGGAGAGAGTCTGCAGCGGCTGGATGTTGAACGTCGGAACGACGGGACCGTCCAGATAGTTCTCGATGCGGTCGGCCATGAACCGGTGGCCGAGCACATTCGGGTGATACGACTCGGAGAGCGGATCGTGGTTCGCGTCGAGCAGCACTCCGTTCTGCGCCGGGACCGAGCTGCAGATCTCGTGGTCCTTGGTCACGGTCGCCATGTTGACGTACTCGACGCCGTTCGCTTTGGCGATGTTGCCGATCAGGGAATCGGCCTTCTTGATCGAATCGTTGATCCACAGTTGATCGCCATAGCGGATGATGCCGGTCGGGCAGAACAGTGAGCCGCCTGCCGGGAAGAACTTCGGGTACGAGACGGCGATCACCCGCGCATAGGGCGCCAGCTTCTTGATCTTCTTGTAGACGGCCGCCAGGGCCTTCCCGATGGTTCCGTGATCGAGGCTCGCGAGCTTGTCGTCGACTCCGCCGCCGAAGATGATCTGGCAGGCCGGGACCCAGGGAGTGGTCGGTGACACGATCCCGGTGATGACGCAGTGGTTCACGGTGCCGGCGAAATCGAGGTCGTTTCCGACGATGCCGATCGTCACCAGCTTCGTGTCGAGACCCAGGGCGCCGTATTGGGAGATCCCGTCGTCATACGGCGGTTTTCCGTCATCGTGGTACTGATCCAGGTCGGCCATGACCGCTCCCGAGCACGCCCGGAAGTTCAACTCGAGGTGCACCACCTGATCCTTGACGAGCAACTGGGGATATGCGTCGTACGAGCGGTGGCACTTGTTGTTCCCGTCGGCGGTGAACTGGTCGTAGTTGTACGCCCCTTCACCGGACTGGAAGGAATCGCCCATCGCCACGTACTGCGAGCCGATCACCCCGTCGCCTCGGACGGTGAACACGTACCGCCCCGGGATGTTCGATCCCAGCTTGCCCTTGACCAGGGCGGTCGGGGAGGAGTCGAGGAAGGAGCCGGGAATGGCGGATCCCGGCAACTGGATCGATCCGGCGGCGACCCCGTCGCCCGAGGCGAACCCTGCGACGGCCGAGCTGCCTCCGAGCCCATCGACGCCTCCGCTGGCGGAGCCCGTCTCCCATTGGACCTGGCCGTAGTTGAAGACGATGTCGAAGGCCCCGGAACTGATGTCCGAGCGATCGACCAGTAGCAACTGGAACGAGTTGAGCTTGTCCGTCCCCGCGGAGTAGTAGCCGACGTTCTTCCACGTCACGCAGAAGGCCCGGTGGTTGTCGTATGCGAGGTCTCCCCAGCCCCATTTGACCGTGTCGGAACCGGACCCGCGCGTGTCGACGTCGGCGAAGAACGGGGCGATGATCGCCTCCTGCGTGTCAGCTAGCCCGAACGGCGTGTACGTAGTCAGCCCGCCGTTGAAAGTGATGTTGCCGTTGTTGTTGACCCACACCTTGTTGCGGATGTGTCCGTAGAAATTGATGGCGAACGGAAGATCGACCTGATCGCTCGACCCGTCGTCGTTCGCCGTCAGCTCGTGCTGCGTGCAGGAGTCCTCATCGACCATGGCGCCGGATGCGGCGTTGGCCGCCCCGACGGTGACCACCTGACCGAGCAGCAATGCCGCGATCGTGGCCGTGACCAGCGAGACGAGGAGACGGCGACCGCGCAAAGTGATTACTCCAGGGGCTCAGGGGTAGCTCACAGTATTGGGAATCCCTCATCTCGCGCTAGCCCCGCGCCGGGACTGGTCGATCGGAGTCTCCGCTCAGCTCATCCGCGCCGAGCACTCGGCGCAGAGCCCGAACACGTCGACGACGTGCTCGGGCTGCGTGAACCCGTTCGCGGCCGCGACATCCTTCGCCCACTGCTCGACGGGATCCGCTGAGATCTCGACGGTGCGCCCGCACTGACGGCAGATGAGGTGGTGGTGATGCGAGCCGGGGGTGCACGCTCGATAGAGGCTCTCGCCCTCCTGCTGCAGGGCATCCGCGTCGCCCTCGGTGGCGAGGTCCGCGAGCGCGCGGTAGACGGTCGCCAGCCCGACGGAGGAGCCTGCCTCGCGCAGATGCGCGTGCAGGGTCTGGGCGCTCACGAAGCCTTCGGTCGTGCCGAGCGCCTCGCGCACGGCTTCGCGCTGCCAGGTGTTGCGTTTCACGACCACGTCAGCCCACCTCTCCCGAGCCCACGATACGTCGACGGCTGCTCGCCCGGCGAGCCTGCCGGCTCGACGCCACCCGACACACTACGTAGATCAGGAACGAGATCGTCGTGACGTACGGGCTGATCGGCACGCTGGATCCGAGAGCGAGCAGGATGCCGCCCACCAGCGACACCACGGCGAACACGGTGCTCAACACCGGCACGACGATCGGCGAGCGCGAGATGCGCAGAGCCGCTGCCGCCGGTGTGACCAGGACCGAAAGCACGAGCAGGGCTCCGACCACCTGCACGCTGACCGCGACGGCCAGCCCGAGCAGCAGCATGAAGACGAGTGAGAGCGCGCGGACCGGCACGCCGCGCGCCGCGGCGACGTTGGCATCCACGCTCGCGAACGTCAATGGGCGCCACACGACGAGCAGCCCCACCACGACGATCAGCGAGATCAGGGCGAGCGAGGTGAGCTTCGGGTCGTCGACGGCGACGATCTGGCCGGTCAGGAGGCCGAACTTGTTGCTCGTGCGGCCCGGGTAAAGGGCGAGGCACAGGATGCCGAGCCCGAGCCCGAAGGGCATCAGCACCGCCGTGATGGAGTTGCGGTCGCGCGCACGTGAGCCGAGCAGTCCGATCAGCGCGGCTGCGACGATCGATCCGACGATCGATCCCTCGACGACCCCCACTCCGAGGAGCAGGCCAGCCGCAGCGCCGGCGAAGGACAGCTCGCTGATCCCATGCACTGCGAACGCCAGGTCGCGCGACATGACGAACACGCCGATCAGCCCGCCGACGACCCCGAGCAGCGCGCCGGCCAGGATCGAGTTCTGCAGCAGGACGAGCAGCTGACCGTAGTCGGAGAAGTTGAAGAGCTGCAACCACCAGTCGGGCGTGGCCACAGGAAGCACAGCCGCGATCACGGCAGGTCCTTTGAGTGATCGTGCTCGTGGCCGTGCGCGTGCGACTGGTCAGGCGTGCCGACGATCACGACGCGGCCGCGAGCGCGGATGACGTCCACCGGCGACTGGTAGAGCTCGCTGAGCACGTCCGAGCGCAGCACCTCGTCGGGGGTCCCGATCCGGAACCGCCGGCCGGCGAGGTAGAGAACCCGGTCGACGACCTCGAGGATCGGGTTGATGTCGTGGGTGACGAAGAGCACACCGAAGCCGCGGGCGCGACGGTTCTCGTCGATGAGACGGCTGACGACCCCCTGCGCCTTGAGGTCGAGCGAGAGCAGGGGTTCGTCGCAGAGCAGCAGAGCCGGGTCGCCGGCGAGCGCCTGCCCGATGCGCAGCCGCTGCTGCTCGCCGCCGGACAGGCTCGAGATGGGCGCATTCGCATAGTGGCGGGCGCCGACGGCATCGAGCAGCTCGTCGATGCGCGCGCGGCGAGCGCGGCTCGGGAGCGCGATGCCCCAGCGGTGACCGTCGACGCCGAGCCCGACGAGGTCGCGGCCGCGCATCGGAGCACCCTCGTCGGCCAGGCGCTGCTGGGGCACGTAGCCGATCCTGCGGTCCCCGTGGTGCACGGGTTCGCCGAGCAGTGTCGCGGTTCCGGCGCTGAGCGGATGCTGCCCCAGCACCGTCTTCAGCAGACTCGTCTTGCCCGATCCGTTGGCCCCGAGCACGGCGATGAACTCACCCGGCGCGACGTCGAGGTCGAGGTCGCGCCAGAGCGTCCGGCCGCCCAGCGTGAGCTGAGCGCCGCGGAGTGAGAGCACGGGAGCGGTCGTGGGAGTCGTGGCCGGTGCCGGCATCGCCGTCACGTCGCCAGCGCCTGGGCGATCGTGGCGAGCACGCCCTTCTGCCACTCGATGTAGGTGAAACCAGAGGGCAGTGTCTCGGAGACCGGCACGGCGGGCACGGCCGCCTTCTTCGCAGCGGCGAGCACGGCATCCGTCTGCGGTCCGCTGGTCTGCACGTTGTAGACCAGCACCTTTGCATCACCGTTCCGCAGGGTCGCTAACGTCTGCTCGAGCACGGTCGCGGGGGCGTCGGTGCTCTGCTCGATGGCCTCGCTGAAGGCGGTAGGCGTGACGATCTTCATGCCGAGCGCCTGCAGAACATAGTTCGGCACCGGCTCGGTGATCGCCGCTCCGACACCGGTCGTGGTCGCCGCCAGGTTCTTCTCGCTGTTCTCGAGCGTGTTGAGCTGGATGCGGAGCTTGCCGCCGCGGTCGGCGTACGTCGCCGAGTGGCTCGGGTCTGCCGTGATGAACTCGGCGGCCAACGCGTCGATCACCTTGCCCACCGTCGGATAGTCGTAGAACACGTGCTCGTTGAAGCCGGCCGCCTTCGCGTCGTACCCGCTCAGCGTCACCGCGTTGACGACTGTCGCCTTCGTATTGCCCGAGGCGGACAGCATGGTGTCCACGAAGTCGTCGTAGCCGCCGCCGTTCTCGACCACGATCTGCGCGCGAGAGATCGCGAGCTGCGTGCGGGCGTCGGCCTGGTACTCGTGCGGATCCTTCGCCGGGTCATCGATGATCGAGGTCACCGTGACGAAGCTGCCGCCAATCGCCGTGGCCAGGCTGCCGTAGACATCGGTCGACGCGACGACCTGGACCTTCCCGGGAGGGTCGGCCACCCTCGTGGTGCAGCCCGCGAGGGTGAGGGCGACAACGGTGACCGCGGCTCCGAGGGCGAGCAAGGCAGCGGGACGGCGGGACATGACACCGACGTTAGCCGCTATTGATAATCATTGTCAAAATGGTGCAGCCGCCGCATCCTGCGCCGACCCGCGCGCCTTCCGACCGCCGGATTCACGCGCCAGACCCCGCGAACTCCGCACGGTGCTTACTCTGCGGAGTGCGCGAGGTCGGGAGTTCTCGCCGGGAGCGGTTGCCTGCTAATCGAGCAGCAGCGCGGGTTCCTCGAGCACGCTCGCGATGTCGGCGGTGAATCGACTGGCGACGTCGCCGTCCACGACCCGGTGATCGAAGCTGGCGCCCACGGTCGTGACGTACGCGGGGCGCACCTCGCCATCCACGACCCACGGCTTCAGCTTGATCGCGCCGAGGGCGACGATGCCGACCTCGCCGGGGTTGAGGATCGGGGTGCCGGTGTCCATGCCGTATGAACCCAGGTTGGTGATCGTCACCGTGCCCTTCGCCATCTCGGCGGGCTGAGTCTTACCGTCGCGCGCCGTGATGGTCAGCTGCTCGAGTGCCTGCGCGAGCTCGAGCAGGCTGAGGTTCTGCGCGTCCTTGATGTTTGGCACGATCAAGCCGCGCGGGGTGGCAGCGGCGATCCCGAGGTTCACGTAGTGGTGCACCACGATCTCCTTGTCAGTCCAGCTCGAGTTGACTGTCGGGTTGCGGCGCACCGCCCAGATGACGGCCTTCGCCATCACCAGCAGCGGGCTGATACGCACGCCGGCGAAGTCGGGCGAGTTCTTGAGCCGCTTGACGAACTCCATCGTGCGTGTCGCGTTCACGTCGCTGAAGACGCTCACGTGCGGCGCCGAGAAGGCGCTCTGCACCATCGCCATCGCGATCGCCTTGCGCACGCCCTTGACCGGGATGCGCTCCTCGCGATCCTCCGGCCACGCCGGCGTCTGGATGTTGCGGAAGACGCTCGCCTGCGAGGCCTGCCTGATCACGTCGTCGCGCGTGATCTCGCCAGCCAGCCCGGTGGCGGTCACGGTCGCGAGGTCGACATCCAGATCCTTGGCCAACTTGCGGATCGGCGGCTTCGCGATGATCGGCGACGCGGATGCCGCGGGCACCGAGCTCGGCCGGGCCGCGGGTGTTGCGGCCGAGGTGGGGCTCGCGGCCGTGAGGCTCGCGCCGATCGGCCCCTGCGGACGGCGGCGCGTGGTCGCGTGCCCGCTCTTGGAGCCGTACCCGACCAGCACGGCTCCCGATTCCTCGGCGGGCGCGATGGTGGAGTCGGTGTCTGCGACGTTCGGTGCCGTGGCATCGACGGGCTCGACGGGCTCGACCACCGCGCCGAGCGCGGCCTCGCCGCCGGACGGAGCCTGCAACTCGAGCGACCCCCCGCCCGAGTCGACCCGGATGATGACGGTGCCGACCTCGACGGTGTCGCCCTCGCCGACCAACAGTTCGGTGACCGTGCCCGCGAACGGCGACGGCAGCTCGACGAGCGACTTCGCCGTCTCGATCTCGACCAGCACCTGATTGACCGTCACAGAGTCGCCGGGCTTGACCTTCCACGAGACGATCTCGGCCTCGGTCAGGCCCTCGCCGACATCCGGCAGCGGGAACTCGGATTGCGTCACAACGGCTCCTCGGTGCTTCTCAATTGCCGGCCTCAGAACGCCAGGGCGCGGTCGACGGCTTCGAGGATGCGGTCGGCATCCGGGAGGTAGTTGCCCTCAAGCTTGGCGGGCGGGAACGGGGTGTCGAAGCCGCTGACCCGCATCACTGGAGCCTCGAGCGAGTAGAACGCGCGCTCGGCGACCGTCGCCGCGATCTCGGAGCCGACGCTCACGTGACCGGGGGCCTCCTGCGCGACGACCAGGCGTCCGGTCTTCTGCACCGAGGCGATGATCGGGGCGTAGTCGATCGGCGACAGCGAGCGCAGGTCGATGACCTCGACACTCGTGCCCTCGGAGGCCGCGATGTCTGCCGCCTGCAGCAGGGCCGCGACCATCGCGCCGTGACCGACGAGCGTGACCTCGGTGCCCATCCGGATGACACGGCTGGCCTGGAACGCACCGGGCGGGGTCTCGCGATCGACCTCGCCCTTCTGCCAGTAACGGCTCTTCGGCTCGAAGAACATGACCGGGTCGTTGCTCGCGATGGCCTGCTGGATCATCCAGTAGCCGTCGTGCGGGGTCGCCGGGCTGACCACCCGCAGGCCCGGGGTGTGTGCGAAGTACGCCTCGGGGCTCTCCTGGTGATGCTCCACCGCCCCGATGTGCCCGCCGTACGGCACGCGGATGACGATCGGGAAGCTCTGCGACCCTTCGTGGCGGTAGGTCAGCTTCGCCAGCTGCGAGGTGATCTGGTCGAAGCCGGGGAAGATAAATCCATCGAACTGGATCTCGCACACCGGCCGGTAGCCGCGCATCGCCAGGCCGATGGCCGTGCCAACGATCGCGGACTCCGCGAGCGGGGTGTCGATGACGCGGTTCTCGCCGAACTCCGCCTTCAACCCCTCGGTCACGCGGAATACGCCGCCGAGCGTGGCGATGTCCTCGCCCATCAGCAGGACCTTCGGGTCGGCGGCGAGCGCCTTGGCGAGACCGAGGTTGATGGCCTTCGCAAGGGGAAGGTTCTCGGTCACGGCGCTCCCTCCAGGTCGGCGATTCCGTCGGCTGTGTCGAATGACGCCTCGTAGGCCGCGAGCCAGTCGCGCTGCGCATCCACGAGCGGATGCGGATCCGAGTAGACGTGCTCGAAGATCTTGGTGGTGGGCGGGTCCTGCAACAGGACGGTGCGAGCCCGGGCGTCGGCCGCGACATCCTCGGCCTCTTGGGCGACCTCCGCGAAGAAGTCGTCGCCCACCCCCTGACCGCGCAGGTACGCCTCGTAGCGCGCGATCGGATCGCGGGCGCCCCAGTAGGCGACCTCCTCGTTCTCGCGGTACTTGGTCGGGTCGTCGCTCGTCGTGTGCGCGCCCATCCGGTAGGTGAGAGCCTCGATCAGTCGCGGGCCCTCTCCGCTGCGTGCGCTGAGCAGGTTGGCCGAGGTGACGGCGTAGCTCGCGAGCACGTCGTTGCCGTCGATCTGCACGCTCGGGATGCCGAAACCCGTGCCGCGCAGATACAGCGGCGTCCGCGACTGCCGCTCCACCGGCACCGAGATGGCCCAGTGGTTGTTCTGCAGGAAGAACACCTGCGGCGTCTGGTAGCTGGCGGCGAAGGTAAACGCTTCGCTGACGTCGCCCTGGCTACTCGCACCGTCGCCGAAGTAGACGAGGACCGCGGCATCCTTCTCCGGATCGCGCAGGGTCGGCGCGCCGTCGTTCGACACGTCGAGCAGACGGTCGAGCGCGATACCCATCGCGTAGCCGGTCGCGTGCAGCGCCTGGGAGCCGATCACCAGTGTGTAGAGGTGGAAGTTACCCGTCTCGCTCGGCACCCACCCGCCGTGACTCAGACCTCGGAGCATCTCGATGATGCGCATCAGGTCGAGACCACGGATGCGCCCGACGACATGTTCACGGTAAGCAGGGAAGAGGTGGTCCTGCGGGGCGGCGGCATAGCCGGAGCCGACTTGCGCGGCCTCCTGGCCGATGCTCGGGATCCAGAGCGCGAGCTGGCCCTGCCGCTGCAGGTTTCCCGCCTCGGTGTCGAAGCGACGCATGACGACCATCTGGCGGTGGAAGTCGAGGAGCCGGGATTCCGGCAGCTTCTCAATCCAGGGCAGATACTCGGACGTCCGATCATCCGACACGAGTTTCCCGTCGGGCGTCAGCAGTTGAACCGTGGCGTCCGAGGACATGGTCACTACCCTAGCCCGCCGATTCCCACGTCTTCTCGGAGGGTCTCCACAACCTCTGCCGTCGCCGCTAGGACCTTCTCCACAGATTCAGCTTCGCCGACGGAGATGCGGATGCCCTCGAGCGCGAACACGCGCGCAACGATCCCGTGCCTCTCGAGCAGCTCCGCGGCCGCGGCCGTCGCCTCGCCCGTGACCAGCCAGACGAAGTTGCCCTGCGGCTCCGGCAGGCGCCAGCCCTGGGCGATGAGACCGTCGCGCAGCAGGGAGCGACGGGCCACGAGCTCGTCGATCTGGGCCGTGAACTGCGGCTCGATGTCGAGGGCGGCAAGCGCTGCTCGCTGGGCGGGCTCGGTGACCGAGAGGGCGATCATGGTGGCGCGGGCGGCATCCAGGATGTAGGCAGGTCCGACGGCATAACCGACGCGCAGGCCGGCCAAGCCGTAAGCCTTCGAGAAGGTACGGAGCACGACGAGGTTCGGGTAGCGCGCGAGCAGTGGCATGCCCTCGACGGCATGCGCGTCGGTGACGAACTCGCGATATGCCTCGTCGAGGATGACGAGGATCGTGTCGGGCACCTTCGCCATGAACGCTTCGAAGTCGCGGGCGGTGACGATCGCGCTGGTCGGATTGTTCGGGCTACAGACGATGACGATGCGGGTGCGCTCGGTGACCGCCGCGGCCATGGCGTCGAGGTCGTGGGTGCCGTCCGCGTGGTTGGGCACGGTCACGCTTGTCGCGCCCGAGACGGTGACGATGCCGGGGTAGGCCTCGAAGGACCGCCAGGCGTAGAGCACCTCGTCGCCGGTCGAGGCGGCTGCCTGCACCAGCTGGTGGAGGATCGACACGGATCCCGCGCCCACGTGGACCTCGTCGACAGTGACCCCGGCGCGCTCGGCCAGTCGCACGCGGAGGGCGGTGGCGGCGCCATCCGGGTACCGGTTGAGTTGGGAGCCTGCGATCGCAGCGGAGACCTCAGGCAGTACCGGAAACGGGCTCTCGTTGGACGACAGCTTGAACGCGTCCGCTGCCGCCGGTCGGCCCTGCCGGTACGGCGCGAGCGAGGCGATCTCGGGTCGGAGTGTCACAGGCACGTCGACCAGTTTAGGCGCGTGCGTCGCGACGTGACCCGCCCCGTTCCGCTGGCTCGCACCCCCTGCCACAATGGGCGCATGGGACGCCTCTTCCTCCGCCTGCTGATCAACGCCATCGCGCTCTGGCTGACAACCCTCATCCTCTCGCCGCACCTCGCGGTCGAGCCGTTCTCGCCAGGCGGGATGCTCGAAACAATCGTCACGTACCTCGTCGTGGCGCTGATCTTCGGCGTCGTGAACGGGATCATCGGCGGCATCGTGCGCGTCGTCGCCCTGCCGATCTACATCCTCACGCTCGGCCTCATCTCGTTCATCGTCAACGGGCTGCTCCTTCTGCTCGTCGCCTGGATCAGCGGGCTGCTCGGATTCGGGCTCTCGGTCGAGAACTTCGGCTGGGGCATCCTCGGGGCACTGCTGCTCGGCATCCTCTCCTGGCTCATCGGCGTCGTGCTCCGGCCGTTCACTGGAAAGCAGAAGTAGCTGCGGGGGTCGCGGGCACCTCGCGCGTCACGCCCCGCAGCTCGAGCTGCTTGAGGTCGAGAGGCGACGAGGGCTCGGGCACCCGCTCCGCGTGATAGCTGGTCACCGTGATCGTGGCGCCTTGCTGTGCCGCGTAGTCGCCGGTGAAGGCGTCGAGGGCGGCGCTCTGCTCGCGCACGGCCGCGGAGGTGGCCCGGTCGACGACGGTCGCGGTCGCCATGTAGGCGTCGCGCTGGTGCGCGGGGGCCGCGTGGTAGTCGGGCAGGGCCACACCGTCGGCGAAGGCCCGGCGCTCGACCTGCAGCACGTGATGATCGAGCTGCGGCCCGGCGAGCATCGGGATGAAGTCGTCGGTGTTGCGGACCGCCATTCCACTGAGGCCGTCTGGCAGCTGGATGTTGCCCGCCGGGGCGCCGAAGGTCTGGATACCCGCGGCATTCCAGTCGCCGGAGCCGGCCAGCATCGACGCGATCAGCCCGCCCTGCGAGAAGCCCACGAACTGCACAGGACTGCCCGCGGTCACGCCGGCGTCGCGCATCGCGAGCTCGCTCGCCCGGTAGGCGCCCACATCGAGGCCGCCGACCCCGCCGACGTTGCTCGTCAGATCCCACGGCTCGTGGTCGGCGACGGGCGAGAAGGTCTCGGTCGGACCGACGTACACCACGAAGCGGCTCGGCTGCCCGGGGGAGTCGTACTTCTCGATGCGCACCTGGTCGACCTCCGGCACGCGCTCGAGCCGCTGCACCGCGCCGACGGCCGGGGTCGCGACCGTCCTGGTCGACACCCGGTCGACCGTCACCGGCGTCTCGCGGAACAGGCCGACGAGCGGACCGACGGTCAGCAGCCCCCGCGCACTGCTCCGCACTCCCGTCACCCCGGTCGCCCCGAGCAGGATCGCCACCGGCACGGGGATGCCGAGGAAGGTCGACGTGCCCTCGTCGAGACCCGAGGTGAACATTCGCACTCCCTCGACGAAGCGCGGGCCCGTGATGAACTCCGGATGATCCAGCAGGAATCGCGAGATTCCGGCCGAGCGCGCACCGCCCGGGTCGGGCACCTTCGACGCCAGCCACGCGGTGAGACCCAGGAGCCCGATCACGGGCAGCCCGATCCGGATCAGGACGCCGAGCTCGGCGCCCCCCAGCGCCGCCAGTCGGTCGGCCCGGGAGAGGGCCTGCTCCTCCGCGTCGTCGTAGGAGGCGATCGCGGACCGGAGCGCGTGCACCAGGTGTTCCGTCACCCGGTGCGCCGCACGCCCCGCATGGATCGCGGCACCGATCTCGGCCGTGCTGCGGCGGGCGGCCGGCGGCGAACCCGGCACCGCGTCCCATGCCACCGACGCGTCGATGGCGAGGAGCGACCGGGACGCCGCCGAGAGCTGGTCGGCCAGCGTGTTCAGCTGCTCGAGGTGCGCCTGCATGCGGTCGGTCGCGACCTGGAGGCTGCCCACCGGCGTGACGAGGAGCGGGCCGCCCTGCTCGGGCGTTGGCGCATGCTGCCCCGCGGGCGGAGAAGTCGGCATCGTGACGGGAGTCGTGCCGGGCCCCGGATCGCCGCGCACTACAGCGGCCCCACATCGAGCAGCGCCGCGCGGGTCGCCCGTTCGGCTCCGTGCACCGCGGAATCTGCGGCCCGCAGTTCGTGCCGCAGTTGCTGCTCGAGCCGCTCAGCCGCCTCGGAGGCCTCGCCCCGCCAGTCCTCGGGACGCAGCCGTGGCGGGAAGGCGGCGAGCGCGGCCAGCACCCGGCCGATGGGCGCGAGCTCGGCCTGCTGGCGTTCGAGAGCGGTGTGCAGTGCGACGGTGTCCATGGGGGGCATGGCACGAGCGTGCCGGAGCCGCCGATCCTGCGCCGCGGCGAGTCGCGCATCCGGGGAATCGGATGCCATCGTCCGGCTGTGAAGGAGGCTCCCGTGTGCAGGATGATGAAGGCATGAGCATCGGCGGGTTCGAGGACAGCGACGCCGGTTCCGACCCCTCGGTGTTCCGCATCTGTTTCGTCTGCACGGGCAACATCTGCCGCTCCCCGATGGCCGAGGCGATCTTCCGCCGGCTCATCACCGACGGCGGGTACGCGGGACGGGTCGCCGTCGAGTCCGCCGCGACCGGCGACTGGCACGTCGGCGAACCGGCCGATCCCCGCACGATCGCGGCCCTCACCTCCCACGGCTACGACGGCGGCAAGCACCGCGCGCGGCAGTTCGACCCCGACTGGTTCGCCGACCTCGATCTCGTCGTCGCCTTCGACCGCGGGCAGGAGCGCACCCTCCGCGAGTGGGCGACCAGCGAACCCGACCGTGCCAAAGTCCAGCTGCTGATGACGTTCGAACCCGACGGATCGGGCACCATGGATGTGCCGGATCCGTACTATTCGGATGCCGCGCTCTTCGAAAGCGTCCTGGCCACCATTGAGCGGGCGAGCGTCGCCCTCTTCCGACAGCTCGAACCCGGAATCCGACAGGGAGTCTCATGAGTCCGCTTCCCCCACAGCCGATCAGCCCGCTCGACGGGCGCTATCGCGCGGCCGTGCAGGGCCTCGGCGAGCACCTCTCCGAAGCAGGCCTCAACCGCGCGCGCGTGCACGTCGAGGTCGAGTGGCTGATCGCGCTGACCGAGCGCGGGATGTTCGGTTCGACCCCGCTCGACCCCGAGCAGGCACGCGCGCTGCGCACCTTCTCGGCCGAGTTCGGCCAGCTCGAGATCGACGAACTGGCCACGCTTGAGGCCACCACCCGCCACGACGTGAAGGCGGTGGAGTACCTGGTGCGCGGCCGGCTCTCCGCGCTCGGCCTCAACGACATCGCCGAGCTGACCCACTTCGCGTGCACCAGCGAGGACATCAACAACCTCAGCTACGCGCTCACCGTGCGCGCTGCCATCCACGAGGTCTGGCTCCCGCGTTTCCGGGACGTGCTGGCTGGCCTGCGCAGGATCGCGCTCGACGAGCGCGCCACCCCGATGCTCGCGCACACCCACGGCCAGCCCGCCACCCCGACCACGGTTGGCAAGGAGTTCGCGGTCTTCGTCTCCCGGCTCGAGCGCGTGCTCGCCCGCGTCGAGGCGGTCGAGATCCTCGGCAAGTTCAGCGGGGCGACCGGCACCTTCGCGGCCCATGTCGCCGCGGATCCGGCTGCCGACTGGCCGGCCATTTCGAGGGAGTTCGTCACCTCGCTCGGCCTGACCTGGAATCCGCTCACCACCCAGATCGAGTCGCACGACTGGCAGGCCGAACTGTTCTCCGGGATCAGCCACCTCAACCGCATCCTGCACAACCTCTGCACCGACCTGTGGACGTACATCTCGATGGGCTACATCACCCAGATCCCGCAGGTCGGGGCCACCGGTTCGTCGACGATGCCGCACAAGATCAACCCGATCCGCTTCGAGAACGCCGAGGCGAATCTCGAGCTGTCGTCGGCTCTGCTCGACTCGCTCGCCGCCACGCTCGTCACCAGCCGGATGCAGCGGGACCTCACCGACTCGACCACCCAGCGCAACATCGGGGTCGCCGTGGGTCACTCGCTGCTGGCCCTCGACAACCTCGCCCGTGGACTGAACGAGATCGCCGTCGGGCACGACGCCCTCGCCGCCGACCTCGACGGCAACTGGGAGGTACTCGCCGAAGCGATCCAGACGGTGATCCGGGCCGAGGTGATCGCCGGGCGCAGCTCGATCGCCGACCCGTACGCCCTTCTCAAGGAGCTCACTCGCGGCCACCGCACCGGCGCGGCCGAGCTGCGCGCCTTCGTGCAGGGCCTCGACATCGGTACGGATGCCAAGGCGCGCCTTCTTGAACTCACGCCCGCGCGCTACGTGGGTCTGGCCGACGAGCTCGTGGGTCTGCTGCCCGCATAGCGCAGCTCCCGTTTGTCGCACCCGCGCCGAGCCTTTCCGGCGCTCGAGCGACACCGCGGCGCGCTCGCGGGTTTTGCGCGTCAGTGCGTGGAGTGCGTCTCGTCGTCGACCGTCGGGAGGTCGGCATCCGGGGTTTGGCCCAGCATGATCATCGCGAGCGAGACCAGGCTCACGATGAACACGACGCCGAAGAAGATGGCGGCAAGGATCCATTCGCGGGTGGCGAGCCCGACGATGAGGCCGGTGAACACTCCGAACACGGCGGAGAGGCCGATCAGCTCAACCGGGCGCGTCTTGTCTTTGCGCGTCGGGCCGGTCCGGCTCGGGTTGGTGCGGCTCGCGGCGCCGGGCTTCTTCGCGGCGCTCACGAGGCCACCGTCCTGTCGACCGGGGAGGGGGTGGTGCGCACGCCGTTCGCCGAGACGGCCGAGATACCCAGCAGCACGCCGGCGACGATGGCCCACGCGCCGAACATCCCGACCAGGACCACCGACGCGGTCAGCTGTCCGTTGATCTGCTCGATGCCGCCGAGGGCCTGACTGTAGTCGGGCGGGACGACGAGGAACCCGATCGCCAGCAGAAGCGTGAGCCCGCCGAGGATCATCCAGTCGCGCGCCGCGGGCAGTCGGGTGCGCGCCCGGATGCCGCTGACGAGCTCGAGCGCGCCGGTCACGATCGCCCAGGCGCTGACGACGAACACGAGATAGTGGACCCCGCCCCCGGGCAGCACGAGCGCCACCACCCCGGCGATCACCGTGACAACGCCCTGCGTAAGGAACAGCCCGCGCGACGTGCGGTCACCGCGGCTGCCCAGCGATCCGGCGAGCAGGATGGCGCCCGCCACGACCGCATAGAGGCCGAAGGCGACGAGACCGAAGGTGGCCGAGTGCGCCGGAGTGAAGGTGATCGCTAAGCCGACGATCAAGGCGGCGACGGCACGCAGTGATGGAACGACCCAAGCTGGCACGAGCATCTGCCTTCCTGTCCGGGCGTCCTGCGACGGCTCTCTCCGTGGCGTTCTCCACTGCGGAGAACCGCACAGAGTCTACGTCCGGCGACTGGGCGCTAAATGCGTGCCATGTCGGTGAAGCGCGAGTACATGCCGCTGAAGGAGACCTTGATGGTGTCCTGCCGGCCGTTGCGGTGCTTGGCCACGATGAGGTCGGCCTCGCCAGTGGGCGGAGCCTCGCGGTCGTAGGCATCTTCGCGGTGCAGCAGGATGACGATGTCGGCGTCCTGCTCGAGCGATCCGGACTCGCGGAGATCGGCCAGCGCCGGCTTCTTGTCCGCCCGCTGCTCCGGACCACGGTTGAGCTGCGAGAGCGCGATGACCGGGACGCTCAGCTCCTTGGCCAACAGCTTGAGCGCCCGCGAGAACTCGCTGACCTCCTGCTGCCGGGACTCGACCTTCTTGCCCGAAGTCATGAGCTGCAGGTAGTCGATGACGACCATCTTGAGCCCGACCTTCTGGCTGAGCCTGCGGCACTTGGCCCGGATCTCGACCAGCGTCATGTTGGGGCTGTCGTCGATGTAGAGCGGGGCGTCCGCGATCTGCCCGCGCACCTGCGCGAGCTTGTCCCAGTCGCGCTGCTCCAGGTTGCCCTTGCGGAGGGTCTGCATCGGGATGGATGACTCGGCCGCAAGCAGCCGCATGGCGATCTCGCTGCGCCCCATCTCGAGCGAGAAGAAGATCGCGGGCATGTTGTGCTTCACGGTCGCCGCCCGGGCGAAGTCGAGCGCCAGGGTCGACTTGCCGAGACCCGGGCGGGCGGCCACGATGACCAGCTGCCCGCCGTGCAGGCCGTTGGTGAGCTCGTCGAGCTCGGCAAAGCCGGTAGGAACACCGATCATCTCGCCGTCGCGGCCGCGGGCGCGCTCGATCTCGTCAACCGCGGTGTCGATCGCCTCGACGAGGGGCACGTAGTCCTCGGCCTCGACTCCGCCGGTGACAGCGTAGATTTCAGCCTGCGCGTTGTTGACGAGGTCGAGCACCTCGCCCTCGCTCGCGTAGCCCATCTGCACGATGCGTGTTCCCGCCTCGACGAGGCGGCGCAGCACGGCCTTCTCGGCGACGATCGACGCGTAGTAGCCGGCGTTTGCCGCGGTCGGCACGAGCCCGGTCAGGGTGTGGAGGTATTCGGCCCCGCCCGCGCGCTGCAACTGCGCGGTCTTGGTCAGCTCGTCGGTGACCGCGATGACGTCGGTGGGCTCCCCGTGCGAATAGAGGTTGAGCACCGCCTCGAAGATGACCTCGTGCTTGGGGATGTAGAAGTCGACTCCGCGGACGGTCTCGACGACATCCGCCACGGCGTCCTTGCTGAGCAGCATGCCGCCGATCGCGCTCTGCTCGGCGAGGAGGTCGTGCGGAGGAGTCCGCTCGCCCTGCCAGCCCTCGTTGCTCGCGCGGGACTCCCCAGCGAGACCCAGATGGGCGATGGACACGGGGGACCTCCTGCGGTCAGGCTACGGGCTGAGAGTGACACCGACCGCCGACACCCCGGGCAGCCGCTGTCTGTCTCCTCGTCGGGTGGGGGAGACGCTGCGCCAGGTTAGGGAGCGCCGAACACCGCCACCAACACGCCCTGTGGACAACCCTGTTGGTAACTAGCGCGAAACGCCGGGGGAAATGTGAAGAAGGTGTGGATAGTTCTGTGGAGAACTTGCGAGTTTTGAGACAGATATCAAGTCTGACCAGCGTTTTTCTCGAAGTTTTGCTGTGTGTAGAAACATGTTTAGAGTGCCGCTTGAACGTTGAGGAGAAACCGCGTCACCTGTGGACGAAACGCCGCACCGCGCTTGACTTCCTGGGCACACGCCAGTAGCGGCGCCCCAGGATCGGGACGCCGCTACGGGTGAGACACGCCTACTTGGCGGCGACGACCTCGAGGGTGATCGCGGCCACGACATCGGTGCGCAGACGCACCGTCGCCTCGTGGCGACCGGTGCCTTTGATGGGTGCCGACAGCTCGATGGTGCGCTTGTCGATCGAACCGATGCCGGCTTTTTGGACGGCATCCGCGATGTCATCGGTCTTGACCGAGCCGAACAGGCGACCCTCGCGGCCGGCCTTGACGGTCAGCTTGACGGGGGAGGACTCCAGCTTGGCCTTGAGGGCCTGGGCCTCCTCGAGCGTGGCCAACTCGCGCGCGGTGCGTGCGGCCTTGATCTGCTCGATCTGCTTCTCGCCGCCCTTGCTCCACTGCACGGCGAAGCCCTGCGGCAGGAGGAAGTTGCGGGCGTAGCCGTTCTTGACGTCGACGACGTCACCCGGCGAGCCGAGGCCGGTGACCTCGGAGGTGAGAATGACCTTTGACATGGTCTACCGCCCCGATCCCGCGTAGGGGAGGAGTGCCATCTCGCGGGCGTTTTTCACCGCGCGCGCGATGAGACGCTGCTCCTGCACCGAGACGCCGGTGATGCGACGAGCACGGATCTTTCCCCGCTCCGAGATGAACTTGCGAAGCGTGGCGACATCCTTGTAATCGATGATGCCGACGCGGATCGACTTCGCGGGGGCGGCGTTCTTGCCGCCCTTAACGTTGGTGCGTTTGCGGCTGTCCCTGCCGCCGCTACTGCTGCTCTTGCCTGCCATGATCTGTTCCTTTGAAAGTCAACGCTTGAGGGATGCCGCGGCTCACGCCCATGGGCAACCGATCAAAACGGGGTCTCGTCGTTGTAGTTGCCTGGCGTGTTCCACACGTCGTCGCCACCCGACGCCGCGGGGGCGGATGCCGCCCATGGCTCGTCTGCAGCAACGGCCTGCGGACGTCCGCCACCGGAGTTCACGCCGCCGGAGCGATCCGATCCACCACCGGGAGCACGGGTGACCTGCGCGGTCGCGTAGCGGAGGCTCGGGCCGATCTCGTCAATCTCGAACTCGATGCTGGTGCGCTTCTCGCCTTCCTTCGTCTCGTAGCTGCGCTGCTTCAGGCGACCGGTCGCAACGACACGGCTCCCCTTCGTCAGCGAGCCGGCGACGTGCTCGGCAAACTCACGCCAGCAGGACGCGCGGAGGAAGAGAGCCTCGCCGTCCTTCCAGTCGTTCGCGGCACGGTCGAAGGTGCGAGGAGTCGACGCGATCGTGAAGTTCGCGACGGCCAGCCCTCCCTGCGTATAGCGCAGCTCGGGATCCGCGGTGAGGTTGCCCACCACCGTGATGATCGTCTCGCCGGCCATGAGCTATTCCGCCTCGGCCGCGACGGTCTCGGCGACGGGCGCCTCGACGGTCTCTGCCGCGGCCGGAGCCTCGGGCTCAGCCGTCGCAGCGGCAACCTTCGGGGCTTCGGCCTTGGGGGCCTCCACCTTGGCGGCCGACACCTTGGCGGCCGGAGTTGCAGCAGCAGCTGCGGCCTTTGGCGACTTCGCAGCGGCGGCGGCCTTGCGGGCGGCACGCTTCTCGTCGTCTGCGCGGACGGAGATCGCACGAGCGACCGCCTCCTCGGCGCGGAGCACCTTGGTGCGCAGGACCGCTTCGCTGAGCTTCAGCTGGCGATCGAGTTCGACGGTGGCGTCCGAGGTCGCGGTGAAGTTGACGACGGCGTAGATGCCCTCGGTCTTCTTCTGGATCTCGTATGCCAGGCGACGGCGTCCCCAAATGTCGACGTTGTCGATCGTGCCGCCATCGTTGCGGATGACGTTGAGGAACTTGTCCAAGCTGGGTGCGACGGTCCTCTCATCGATCTCCGGATCGAGGATGACCATCAACTCATACTGGTGCGTCACTAACCCACCTCCCTTGGTCTAGAACGGCTGCAGACGATCTGCAGCAGGAGGGTATTGACGTGTTGCACGGGACGAACGCCCGGGGGCAACCTGTCGACTATAGCTCAGGCGCGAGCACTCCACCAGGCGCGCAGCCGAGCCTCGGCATCCTGGGGCGCGAGCGGGCCGTGCTCCAGCCGCTCCTCGAGGAGGAAGCGATATGCCTCGCCGACCTCGCGGCCCGGCGTCAAGCCCAGGATCCGCATGATGTTCTCACCGTCGAGGTCGGGGCGGATGGCGGCCAGCTCTTCCTCCTCCTCAAGCGCGACGATCCGCGCCTCGAGGTCGTCATAGGCGAACTCCAGCTGCTCCGCCTTACGACGGTTGCGCGTCGTGACGTCGGAGCGCGACAGGATGTGGAGCCATTCGAGGAGCGGTCCTGCATCTCGGACGTAGCGGCGAACGGCCGAGTCGGTCCAGGCGCCGCCCGAATAGCCGAAGAACCGCAGGTGCAGCCGGATCAACTCGGCCACCGCCTTGACGGTGTCGTTGTCGAAGCGGAGCGCGCGCAACCGCTGAGCGGCGAGCTTGGCTCCGAGCACGTCGTGGTGGTGGAAGGTGACGACGCCACCCGGCTCGATCAGCCGCGTGGCCGGCTTGCCGATATCGTGCAGCAGCACCGCGAGCCGCAGGATCAGGCTCGGCTCGTGGCCGCGACTCTTCTCCAGCTCGATTGCGCGGCCCAGAGCGATGAGGCTGTGCTCGTAGACGTCCTTGTGGCGCGCGTGCTCGTCGATCTCCAGTCGGAGCGCGGGGACCTCGGGCAGCACTTCGGCGGCGGCACCGCTGTCGACGAGCAGCCGGATGCCCGCGACCGGGTCGGCGGCCAGCATCAGCTTGCCGATTTCGGCGCCGATCCGCTCCGCCGAGACGATCGCGAGTCGCTCCGCCATGCCCTGCGCGGCGGCGAGTGCGGCGGGCTCGAGCACGAAACCAAGCTGGGCGGCGAAGCGGGCAGCACGCAGCATCCGGAGCGGATCGTCGCCGAACGACACCTCGGGGGCGCTCGGCGTGCGCAACGTGAAGGCAAGCAGGTCGTCGACACCGCCGGTCGGGTCGACGAGACGTGGTTTCGGATGCTTGGCGTCGGGCAGGCGCAGGGCCATCGCGTTGATCGTGAAGTCGCGACGGGTGAGGTCGGCCTCGAGGCTGTCGCCGAAGAGCACATCCGGCTTCCGGCTGGAGCCGTCGTACGCGTCACTGCGGTAGGTCGTGATCTCGATCGTCTCGTGGCCGAAGCGGGTGCCGATCGTGCCGAACTCGCGGCCGATCTCCCAGACCGCATCGGCGATCGGGCCGACGATCTCGAGGATGCGATCGGGTCGCGCGTCGGTCGTGAGGTCGAGATCGGAGACCGGACGCCCGAGAAAGGCGTCGCGCACAGGACCACCGACGACCGAGAGCTCGTACCCCGCGGCGGCGAAGCGCTCGGCCAGTAGGACCAGTTCGGGGAGGGCCGCGAGGCGATTAAGGCGCTCCAGTGCGTCTGCCACGCTTTCCATGGCACCAGGATGACACGTCTAAACTCGGGGGCATGTCGGCGGAACGGAACATGGGCGTCCTGCCGTGCCCATGACCCCGCGGCGGCGCCCGCGTTCACGTGGCGCAGCGACGGCTCTCTCGCTGGTGGCGGCGGTCGCTCTGGCGCTCGTTCCAACCCTGGGCGCCGCGGCGGTGCACGAAGTCTCCCCGGTGTCCCGTGTGACGTCACGTTCCGCCGAGGGAACCCCGGTCTCGCTCGCGGTGCTCGTCCCCCTGACAGTGCGGCCGACCGCATCCGGACTCATCGACGCGACCACTCTCGCCGGCTACACGGCCCCGCTCGGCGTGCTCACCCGGCAGCTCGACGCGGTCTACGACACCCCGGCCGTCATCGGCCTCGACCCGATGATCATCGCCTCGATCCGGGTGCTTGGCACCAGCGCCCCGCAGTCGGCGATCGACTGGCTGAAGCGGCTGCACGGAGCGAGCAACGAGATCTTCGCGCTGGCCTACGCCGATGCCGACGTGGCCTCGCTCGCGCGGGTCGACGCGCTCGCGCTGCAGGCGCCGATCGGGTTCGATTTCGCGATCGATCCCGGCCACTTCGGCGCCGCCGTGACCGCAAGTCCGACGCCCACGGCGTCCGCGTCGGCTACGGCCTCCCCGACTCCCTCGGCATCACCCACCCCGGGATCCCCGACCACGCCGCCGCTCCCCACCACCGCTGCGGAGGTGCTCGACTGGACCTACACGCTGAAGAACATCGCGTGGCCGGCCGATGACACCGTGTTGCCCGGCGACATCGCGGCCATGACCGCCGCCGGATATCAGAACGTGGTGCTCAGCTCTACCAACGTGTCGTCCTCGATCTCCGGCGCGGTCAATCTCGGCTCGCTCCAGGGGATCGTCGCGGATTCCGGTATCTCGTCCCTCGTGCGCGACGCGGTCTATGAGACCGGGAGCGGCGCGCAGGAGGCGGCGCTCAGCCGGCTGAACTCCGCTCTCACCGGTCTGGAGGCCGTATCGCCCGGGCGCACCGTGGTGGCGACTCTCGACCGGCACTGGCCCCTCGGCTCGCTCAACTTGGACGCGCTTTTCACCGACCTCGCGGCACAGACCAGCGCGACGACCGTCGGGATGACTGCCGTTCTCGCGGGCGCGCATCCCGCCGCTCAGGTCGTGCAGGAGGTCGACGACGCGACGCGACTCGCGCAGCTGCACTCGATCGTGGATGCCACGAGGCTGGAGGCCGCATTCGCGACGGCCGCGACCGACGCCAACCTGGTGCTCGAGCCCAGGCGGCTGCAGCTCCTCTCGCTGCTCGCCGTCACCTGGCTCCGCGGGACCAACGACTGGTCCACCGAGGTCGGTGCCTTCCTCGCCGACTCGGTGACGCTCCGCGATTCGGTGAAGATCGTGAGCGGAAGCGACCTCTTTGTGGGGGCCGGGCAGACCAACATTCCCGTCACGGTCAGTAACGCCCTGAGGTATCCGGTGACGGTCTACGTGAACGTCGCCTCCACCAACTCTCGGCTGCAGGTGCAGAAGCAGAACGTCCCCCTGAAAGTCGAGCCCGGCTCCTCGAACAAGGCTGCGATCCCAGTGCAGGCGCTCAGCGACGGCAAGGTCATCACCACGGTGACCATCAGCAGCGTCGCGCAGGTCCAGCTCGGCGCACCCGACTACGTCACTATCGATCTGCAGCCCGGGTGGGAGGGCGTCGGCACCACCGTGATCGTGGTGCTGCTGGTGCTCATCTTCGGCGGCGGCATCGCCCGGAACATCTACAAGCGTCGGCCGGCGCGGAAGCCGCCCGCGGACGCCGCGCCCGCACTGGCCGAGCAGCCTCGTGACTGAGGCGACCGTCGCTTCGCCGTCGGGCGGCGGTCTGGGTCGCGCGAGCGCCGCCCTCGCCTCCGGCACGCTCGTCTCCCGGGCGCTCGGCTTTGTCAGTGCCGCTGTCCTCGCCTGGACGATCGGCCAGCAGAACCAGGGCGCGAACGCCTTCGCCATCGCGAATCAGCTGCCGAACAACATCTACGCGATCATCGCCGGCGGTCTGCTGAGCGCCGTGCTGGTGCCGCAGATCGTGCGCGCGGCCCACCATCACGACGGCGGGCAGACTTTCGTCAACCGGCTCGTCACGCTCGGGATCGTCGTCTTCCTCGGCGTCACCCTGCTGGCGACGTTGTGCGCACCGCAGCTGGTGACGCTGTACGCCGGCCAGGGCGGCAGCGCGCTGAAGGGCGATGGCGTCGCCCTTGCGGTGAGCCTCGCGTACTGGTGCCTGCCGCAGATCTTCTTCTACGCGCTCTACAGCCTGCTCGGCGAGGTCCTCAATGCGCGGGGCGTCTTCGGGCCCTTCACCTGGGCCCCCGTGCTCAACAACGTGGTGGCGATCGCGGGGCTCGTCCTGTTCGCCGTGCTCTTCGGGGTCGACCCGGCCCACCGCGATCCCTCAAGCTGGGATGCCGCGAAGGTCGGCCTCCTCGCCGGCAGCGCGACACTCGGGGTGGCGGCCCAGGCCCTCATCCTGATCGCCTTCTGGCGGCGCACCGGCCTCGGATTCCGCCCAGACTTCCGCTGGCGGGGTGTCGGACTCGGCGGTGCGGGCAAGGCAGCGGCCTGGACCTTCGGCATGATCCTGGTCACCCAGCTCGCGGGTATCGTGCAGAGTCAGGTCGCACTCTCGGCTGGCGCCAACGACCCCTCGGTGGCCGTGCTGCGCACCGCCTGGCTGATCTTCATGCTCCCGCACTCGATCGTGGCGGTGTCCATCGCGACGCCGTACTTCACCCGGATGTCTGCGCACGCGCGCGACGAACGCCTCGACTCCGTGCGCAGCGACCTGTCGGGCTCGCTGCGCACGATTATCTTGCTCATCGCCGGAGCGGGCGTCGCACTCGCCGCCGCGGCCCTCCCTTTCGCGGCTTTCTTCTCGCACGACACCCGCGAGACCCTCGGCATCGGCGGCGTCCTGCTGGCCTACCTCGTCGGTCTTGTGCCGTTCAGCACCCAGTTCCTGATCCAGCGCACTTTCTACGCGCTCGGCGACACCCGCACGCCGTTCTTCGTGCAGCTGCTACAGTCGTCGCTGTTCGTCGCCGGTACCCTGACCGTGCTTCTGCTGCCGCAGTCCGCCATCGCGGCGGGCATCGCGATCGTGACCTCGCTGGCGGGGATCGTGCAAGTGCTCGTGCTCAGCGCGCTGCTGCGGCGACGTCTCGGCGGGATCGACGGGCGCCGCGTCATCCGGCGCTTCGGGGTCTATGCCCTGGCGACGCTCCCCGCGGCGATTACGGGACTGCTCGTGCTCTGGGCATTGGGCGGGCTGTCGCCGCTCGGCCAGGCGGGCCAGGCGAGCGGCTTCGCGTACGCGGGCCACGTCGCCGAACTGGTGTCGGTGGCCATCATCGGGGGCGTCACGCTGATCGTCTATCTGACGGTCCTCTGGCTGGCGCGCGTGCCCGAACTGCACGAGCTGGTGCCTCCGCTGAGAAGGCTCCTGCGCCGCTCCTGAGCGGGAATGCCGCACATCTAGACTTCGTTATGTTTTCTGGCCGCTTCACACGGGTTCGGCCATCTGAAGGAGTTCTGACGACATGCGTCAAGTCATCATCGTGGGGTCGGGTCCTGCCGGCTACACCGCCGCCATCTACGCCGCCCGCGCGAACCTGAACCCGCTCGTCATCGCGAGTTCCGTGGAGTTCGGCGGTGAGCTGATGAAGACGACCGAGGTCGAAAACTTCCCCGGCTTCCCCGACGGCGTCATGGGGCCGGATCTCATGGTCAAGATGCAGGAGCAGGCCGAGAAGTTCGGGGCCGAGATCGTCTACGACGACGTCACCAAGCTGGAGCTCGAGGGCGACGTCAAGCGCGTCACGCTGGGCAACGGCGATGTGCACGAGGCGCTCACGATCATCTACGCGACCGGTTCTGCGTACCGCAAGCTCGGCCTCGATGACGAAACCCGCCTGTCAGGTTACGGCGTCTCGTGGTGCGCCACGTGTGACGGCGCCTTCTTCAAGCAGAAGAAGGTCGCGGTCATCGGCGGCGGCGACTCCGCCCTCGAGGAGGCCACCTTCCTCACCCGCTTCGCCGACATCGTCTACCTGGTGCACCGCCGCAACAAGCTGCGCGCATCCGCCGCCCTGCAGGACCGCGCCTTCGCCGACCCGAAGATCCAATTCCTCTGGAACAAAGAGGTCGCGCACGTCTACGGCGACGAGAAGGTCACCGGCATCGGCCTCCTCGACACCGAGACCGGCGAGGAGAAGACCCTCGACGTGACCGGGATGTTCGTGGCCATCGGTGCCGACCCGCGCACCCACCTCATTCACGACCAGCTCGAGCTGACCGCGGAGGGCACCATCAAGGTCGACGGCCGAAGCTCGCGTACCAACGTCGAGGGCGTATTCGCGGCCGGCGACGTGATCGACCCGACCTACAAGCAGGCCGCCACGGCCGCCGGGTCGGGGGTCGTAGCGGCGCTCGACGCCGAGAAGTACCTCGCCGAACTGTCGCCCGAGCTGCTCGCACTGGCCACCACCCCCGCCGAGGCCGCCGCCGTCTAGACCCCCCGGGGAATCCTTCGTGGTTCCCCGCTGTTGCCGTCAACAGATCTCTCATCCCGTTCACGAAAGAAGGAAAAGATGTCCACTGCGAAGGATGTGACCGACGCCACGTTCCAGACCGAGGTGCTCGACTCGGAGAAGACGATCATGGTCGACTTCTGGGCCGAATGGTGCGGCCCCTGTCGCGCCGTCGGACCGATCCTCGACCAGATCGCCGCGGAGCACTCCGAGAAGCTCTCGATCGTGAAGCTCAACGTCGACGACAACCCCGAGACCGCCATGAAGTACGGGATCACCTCGATCCCGGCCATGAAGGTCTACCGCGGCGGCGAGGTCGTCAAGACCGTCATCGGCGCCAAGCCGAAGCCTGCCCTCGAGGCCGACCTGGCCGAGTTTCTGGCGTAGCCACCAGCTCTCGAGAGCCCCGCGTCCTGATCGGATGCGGGGCTTTCGCATTCCCCGCGCTCCCACTCGGTCAGTCGTGCTGCCACGCCGTCGCCGCGATGCGGGTGTGCGAGGTCATGTCCCAGGACGCCACCAGAGCGATCCGTGGCACGCCGGCGTATGCCGCGACGTGGACCGCGCCGATCGCCGTGCGGCCGTCGGTGGCGTCCCACCCAAGCACGCAGGCCGCGCCGCCTCCCGGGGAGATGATCACGGCCGACGGCTCCGGGTCGGTCGCCATGAACGAGCTCCCGTGCACGATCTCGAGCGGGACCTCGCCTCCGTGGACATCCGCGACCGCGACATCCGGGTAACCGTCAAGCACGCAGGGTGAGCTGCCGACGTTCGTGGCTCGAAGCACCGCCTCCCGATGCCCCGTCGCCGCGTCGGCCCCCTCGATCACGATCGAGAGGCTGCCGGCCGGGCACCAATCCGAGCCGATCGGTGCCTCCGCGGCCACGATGTCGGCGGGCGGCGTCGCGGGACGGCCCGAGTCCGACTGTGCGGGCGAGGTCGTGAGATCGGGCGCCCGGCTGGGCGACGCTGCGGCACCCGCCACCGCCGCTGGACCCGAGGATGCGGCATCCGATGCGGGCTGGACGGCAGCCACAGCCGCCACCGCGACCGCTCCCGCGACGAGCACGAGAATGGTTACGACAGCGAATCCGGCGCCTCGAGGATTCGTCATCACGGCTACGAGTCTACGGTTGGCCCGATCGGGGCGGCGATTACCCGGTCGGGTGCGGATACCCTTGTGCGATATCCGAGGGAACGGGTCGATATGGAACAGGCGCAGGGCAACAATCTCGACAAGTGGTATTCCCACTACGCCGAACGCACCGCAGGGCTCAGCGTCTCCGAGGTGCGAGCCCTCTTCGCCGTCGCCAGCCGCCCCGAGGTCGTCTCGTTGGCCGGTGGAATGCCATTCGTGTCCGCCCTGCCGCAGGAGCTGATGCTCGACGCCGTCGACCGCACCATCCGCGAGCAGGCTTCCGTGGCCCTGCAGTACGGATCGGGCCAGGGCTCGCCCAAACTGCGGGAGCAGATCCTGGATGTGATGGCTCTCGAAGGCATCCGGGCCTCCGTCGACGACGTGGTCGTCACGACCGGTTCGCAGCACGCCCTGGAGCTTGTCTCCAAGCTGTTCCTCGACCCCGGCGACGTCGTGATCGCCGAGGGTCCCAGCTATGTCACCGCTCTGGTGGTGTTCCGCAGCTTCCAGGCGGATATCGCGCACGTCGACATGGACGAGTTCGGCCTGATCCCCCAGTCGTTGCGCGAGACGATCGCGCGTCTGCGGGAGGAGGAACGCACGATCAAGTTCCTCTACACGATCCCCTCGTTCCAGAACCCGATGGGCGTCACCCTGAGCTGGGAACGACGCATGGAGGTGCTCGAGATCGCGCGGGACAACGACATCCTGGTGGTCGAAGACAATCCGTACGGCCTGCTGTACTTCGACCAGGCCCCGCCGCAGGCGATGCGCTCGGTCGACGAGGACGGCGTGATCTATCTCGGCACCTTCTCGAAGACCCTCGCGCCGGGCCTCCGCGTCGGATGGGCGGTCGCCCCCCACGCCATTCGCGAGAAGCTCATTCTCGCGAACGAGGCCGCCGTGCTCTCACCCAGCTCGTTCTCGCAGGCCGTGATCTCGCAGTACCTGTCGACCGCCGACTGGAAGGGGCAGATCGACACCTTCCGAGGCGTCTATCGAGAGCGGCGCGATGCGATGCTCGGCGCCCTGCAGGAGCAGTTGCCGACCCTGACGTGGACCGTGCCGAATGGTGGCTTCTACGTCTGGGTCACCCTGCCGAATCACATGGACTCCAAAGCCATGCTGCCGCGCGCCGTGAAAGAGCTCGTCGCCTACACGCCGGGCACCGCGTTCTATGCGGATGGCGGCGGGCGCAACGCGATGCGACTGTCCTTCTGCTTCCCGGCGCCCGACTTCATCCGGGAGGGAATCCGCCGCCTCGCGATCGTGATCAACGGCGAGATGAGCCTCCTCACCGAGTTCGCGCAGACCGGTCCGCTCGCGGTGCAGCCCGTGCAGCGCCAGGGCGTTCTGCCCCCGAGTGTCGGCTGAAAACGTGTCTGATCAGCAATTACGTATCGTCGTTCTGTCCGGCGGCATCTCGCACGAGCGGGACGTGTCGCTACGCTCCGGTCGGCGGGTCGCCGACAGCCTCGCCGAGCACGGCGTCAAGGTGGAGCTGCGGGATCCGGATGCCAGACTGCTCGCCGCGTTGCGGGCAGACCGCCCAGACGTCATCTGGCCCGCCCTGCACGGGGCGTCGGGCGAGGACGGCGCACTGCGCGGACTGCTCGAATTCCTCGGCATCCCGTTCGTCGGCTCCCACGCCGATGCCGCCCGCCTCGCGTGGGACAAGCCGATCGCCAAGATCATCGTCGGGCGGGCGGGCGTCGCCACCCCGCGATCCATCACCCTCCCCCGCGACGCCTTCCGCGAGCTCGGCGCCGACGCGGTGTTCGAGGCGATCGCCGACGAGCTGCCGGTACCGCTGGTCGTGAAACCGGCACAGGGCGGCTCGGCTCAGGGCGTCACGATCGTCGAGGACCGCGCCAACCTCCCCCGCGCCATGGTCGACGCCTACACCTACGGGGATGTCGCGCTCGTCGAGCAGCAGATCACCGGCACCGAGATCGCGGTCGGCATCATCGACACCGGAGACGGCCCCGTCGCCCTCCCGGCCGTCGAGATCGAGCCGCTGTCGGGCGTGTACAGTTTCGAGGCGCGCTACAACGCCGGTGAGACGCGCTTCTATGTGCCGGCCCGGATCGCCCCCGAGGTCGCGGATGCCGCGGCGCAGGCCGCGCTGACCGCGCATCGTGCGCTCGGCCTCCGTCACCTATCGCGTGTCGACCTCATCGTGGACGGCGCCGGGACTCCCTGGTTCCTCGAGGCGAACGTGCTGCCCGGCCTCACCGAGACCTCCCTGCTCCCGCAGGCGCTCGAGGCGGCAGGCCACGACCTCGGCTGGGTCTATCAGGCGCTGGCCGAGGCTGCGATCCGCGACAACGCGTAGCCGCGCGTCGCAGAGCACTCGCCATCCGGCACGTCTCACCCGGCATCCTCGGGTGCGCCCTACCCGGCTTCCCCGGCGCGCGTGCGACTTTTCGGTGCGCTAGCCAAGAGAAGTGCTGGTCAGCGACCTAATTCACCTGCGACGCCGAGGTCGCTCATGATCCGGTTGAGGTCGCCGACGGTCGCGAAGTCGATCGTGATCGTGCCCTTGCTCGCACCGAGCGCGATCTTCACCCGGGTGTTGAGGCGGTCCCCGAGCCGTTCGGCCAGGTCGTCCAGGTGATGCTGGCGTCTCCCGGCGCTCGGCTTGCTGGTCTTCGGCTTCGCGGGTGAGACCTGACTGGCCGCAGCCTCGGCGGCGCGCACCGACAGGTCCTCGTTGACGATCTTGTCGGCGAGGCGATCCATGGCTTGCACGTCGCCGACCGACAGGATCGCCCGCGCATGGCCCGCGGTGAGCACGCCGGCCGCCACGCGGCGTTGGATGCCCTCCGGCAAGCGCAGCAGGCGCAGCGTGTTCGTGATCTGCGGACGCGAGCGCCCGATCCGCTCGGCAAGCTGCTCCTGGGTGATCCCGAAATCGGCGAGGAGCTGCTGGTAGGCGGATGCCTCCTCGAGCGGATTGAGCTCGGCGCGATGGAGGTTCTCGAGCAGAGCGTCTCGCAGCATGTCGTCGTCCGCGGTGTTCTTGACGACGGCGGGAATGGATGCCAGCCCCGCAGCCTTGCTCGCCCTCAGACGCCGCTCGCCCATGATGAGCTCGTACTGCGGCTCGCCGGCGACCGCACCGGGACGGGGGCGGACCACGATCGGCTGGAGCACCCCGAACTCGCGGACCGAGACGATCAGCTCGTTGAGCTCCTGCTCGCGGAACTCACTCCGCGGCTGCTGCGGATTGGGGACGATGTCGTCGGGGGACAGGTTGGCCAGACGCGCGCCGGGAACCTCGACCAGACCTTCCACGGTCTCCTGGGCTCTGTGTGCCGGGAAGAACACGTCGACAGGACGCTCGCCCTCCTCCGCCGTGGGGATGAGGGCGCCGATTCCGCGGCCCAGTCCGGTGCGCTTGGGGGCCGCGGCCATCAGTACTGTCCTTCGTGCTCGGTGGGCGGAGTGACCGGCCCGATCGTGGACCCGGCGGCGGGGCCCGTGATTGGCCCAGTGACAGCGGCTGGTGCGTCAGTCGGCGCCGAGGCCGGCGGAGCAGCCGGCGACGCCGGAGTCGTTCCGTGCTGCGCGGCGGGCGCGCGCTCATCGGCACCCGGGACCCAGGTCGCAATAGGAGCGGCGGGCGGAGCCACCGACGCGCCCGGCTCTCCCCGACGCGCGATCTCGGCGGCGGCCTCGCGGTACGACAGCGAGCCGGGCGAGTTCGTGTCGTAACTGATCACACTCTGGCCGTAACTGGGCGCCTCGGAGATGCGCACCGAGCGGGGAATCAGCGCCCGCAGCGTCTCGGCGGGGAAATGCTCGCGCACCTCATTGACCACCTGGTTGGCCAGATTCGTGCGCGAGTCGTACATCGTCAGCAGAATCGTGGAGACCGCGAGGTCCGGATTCAGGTGACGCTCGATGAGCTTGATGTTGCTGAGCAGCTGGCTCAGTCCCTCGAGCGCGTAGTACTCGCACTGGATCGGGATCAGCACCTCGCGCGCCGCGACGAAGGCGTTAATCGTGAGCAGTCCGAGCGACGGCGGGCAGTCGATGAAAACGTAGTGGAACAGTTCGGGCGCATCGCGCAGGAACTCCGTGAGGGAGCCGCGCAGGCGCTGCTCGCGCGCGACGAGGGAGACGAGCTCAATCTCCGCCCCGGCCAGATGAATGGTGGCCGGGATGCAGGAAAGGCCAGGGGACTCCGGGGAGATCTGGACGACATCTGCCATCGGGACGTCGTTGATCAGCACGTCGTAGACGCTGAGCGTTTCCGCACGGTGCTCGACGCCGAGTGCGGTCGACGCGTTGCCCTGCGGATCCAGGTCGATCACCAGCACCCGCGCGCCGGCCTTCGCGAGTGCCGCGGCCAGATTCACAGTGGTCGTGGTCTTACCGACGCCGCCCTTCTGGTTCGCGACCGTGAAGATGCGGGTGCGCTCGGGGAGTGGGAGGCGCTCCGCCGCGAGGGCCAGGCGGCGGCGGGCCAGATCAGCGATCTCGCGCGCGAGCGGGGTCTCGTCGTAGCGGTTCTCGGTGCTCACTGAAACGGAATCCCTCTCGGATGTTTCACGTGAAACATCGCTGTTCTGCGTGCGGTGGCGTGGCGAACGCGGCGCGGAGCCGGTGCCGAAGATCAGTCCACTGTAGCCCGAAAGACGCGGGTGACCTCGGGCACGATCCCCTCGCCAAGAACGAGCACCTCGACGTCCCGCAAGTGCGCGGCGCGAATCTGTTTCGCGGCAGCCAGCACCTCGTCACCTACCCGCGCACCCTTCATGAACACCAGCTCGCCGCCACGTTTCACCAGCGGCGCGGTGATCGGGATCAGCTTCGACAGGGCCGAGACCGCGCGCGCGGTGACCTGGTCGAGCCGTTCAATCAGCGGGGCATCCTCCGCTCGCGCGCGCTCGACCGTGACGTTCAGGAGCCCGAGGCGTGCGGATTCTTCGCGCAACCAGTCCACACGACGCTCCATCGGCTCGACGAGCACGAATGACACATCCGGGCGAGCGATCGCGAGCACGAGCCCGGGCAGCCCTGCGCCGCTGCCGATATCGCCCACCAGCCCCGGACGGAGCAGGGGGGCGGGAAGCACGCAGTTCAGGATGTGGCGCGACCAGAGGCGATCAGCCTCGAGGGGGCCGATCAGCCCGAGCCGTTCCCCGCGTGATCCGAGCTCACGAGCGAAGTCACGGGCCACCTCGATCCGATCTCCGAACAGGGATGCCGCGGCTGCGGGCTCAGTCTCCATCAGCGAATCCCACCGCGAGTTGACCGTCGATGTTTCACGTGAAACATCGACGGACCGGAGCCGACAAGGTCAGAGCGAGTGTGAGATGTTTCACGTGAAACATCGACGCCCACTTACGCTCCAGCGGGCTTGCTGATGACCGTGTGGCGGTCGCGACCCTCGCCCTCGGACTCCGAGGCGAAACCGCGCTCAGCCACGATGTCGTGCACGATTTTGCGCTCGTAGCTCGACATCGGAGGCAGGGACGCTGACCCGGCGCCCTCTTTAAGGCGGGCGACTGCACGGTCCACCAGCGTGGCGAGCTCAGATGCGCGCTGATCGCGCGATCCACCGATGTCGAGAATCAGGCGCGAAAAGCGTCCGGTCTTGTTCTGCACTGCCAGACGAGCCAGCTCCTGCAGGGCCGCCACGGTGTCCGGCTTCGACAGCAGACGCAGATTCGCGCCCTCCGTTGCGGTCACGGAGACGTAAGCGCGGCCAGACTTCGCGTCGATGTCAATGTCACCATCGATGTCAGTGATGTCAAGAAGTTCCTCGATATAGTCGGCGGCGATGTCTCCCTCATCCACGAGGTCTTGGGCGCTCAGGGTCTCGCCGTCGACGACCGCAACGACCGCGTCATCGCCCTCGGCGCTGGCTCTGGCGGCGCCCGTCGTGTCCACCGTGTCGAGCTCCGTATCGAGCTCCGGGGCGGCCATGTCGGTGTCGGTCTGCCCGGTGTCGGTCTGATTGGTCTGCGTCTGGGTCACGTCACTCACTTCTTGGTGCTCCCGGTCTTCTTCGCTCGGTTCTTGCCCACGGGCTGGCTGCGCTGGGTGGTAATGGGCTTCGGGGCCTCGGCCGGCTCCACGCCGGCGGCTTCGAGAGCCGCGGCATCCTCGGTCATCCTGGCGCGGTTCTTCCGAGCCAGGCGCGCCTCGCGCGCCAGTGCCGCCTCGCTGCCGGGCGTCGGCAGGTTGCGGATGACGAGGAACTGCTGCACGAGCGTCCAGCCATTCGAGGTCAGCCAGTAGAACATCACGCCGATGGGGAACGCGACGCCCGAGAAGATGAACACGACCGGCAGGATGTACAGCAGCACGCGCTGCTGGCGGTACATCGGGCTGGCTTTCATCTCCGGCGTCTGATTCTTGGACTGCAACTGGAGCTGCGTGAAGAACTGCGACGCGGTCATCAGCGCGACCATGATGATGGCGAGCATGACGACGGTCCCGTTGCCGACCGCCCAAGCGGTCTGGATGCTGAGATTCAGGGGAGCCTTGAAGTCACCGCTGAACAGGTAGGCCTGCCCGAACTGATTCGATAGCTCCTTGGTCAGCAGGCCGACCCCCGCCTGGTCGTTCCGCGCCTCGTTGAGCACCGAGAACAGGCTGAAGAAGATGGGCATCTGAATCAGCAGAGGCAGGCAAGAGGACAACGGGTTGGTGCCGGCCTTCTTGTAGAGCTCCATGGTCTCGCGCTGCATGGCCTCGCGCGAGAACTGGTCCTTCTTGCCCTTGTACTTGTCCTGGATCTTCTTGAGCTGAGGCGCAACCTCCATCATCTTGCGCTGGCTTTTGATCTGCCGGACGAAGATCGGGATGAGGGCGGCTCGCACCACGAGCACGAGGCCCACGATCGAGAGCACCCAGGTAAGGCCCGCCGCGGCATCCATACCGAAGGCGGTGAGCACAGTGTGCCACCCCACCAGCAGGGCCTCGATCACCCATTTGATGGGATAGAGGATCGTATTGAGGATCGGAATGTCCACGAGTCAGGCCTTTCCGTGGCTCGTCGGAATGACGAAGCCGAAGTGGGTGAGCTGGTAGCGGGGGATGCGACGCTCGGGAACGTCATCGATCCCGCCCTTCGCCCAGGGGTGGCAACGCGCGATGCGCCAGATGCCGAGTGTGACGCCCTTGATAACCCCGTGCTGCTGGATGGCGCCGAGCGTGTAACCCGAGCAGCTGGGGTAGTAGCGGCAGACGTCGCCATACAGAGGGGAGATAACCGCGCGGTACACGCGCAGGATGACCACGCAGAGATTGCGGGGGAGCAGCCAGAGAAACGACAGGATGCGCATCATCGCGCCATCACATCAGGATCGCCCACGCCGACAAGTATCGGGGCCGTGGTGATCGGGGAGGCACCGAGCGGGCTGGCGTGGAGGGCGGCGGTCATGTCGTCGGCGAGGGCGGTCCAGCTTCGCTGTGCGGACCCCGGAAGCGCCCGGACCACGAGGTCGCTGCCGTGAACTCCTGCCTCCACGAGCTGACGGCCAAGAGCGCGGTAGCGGCGACGGACGAGGTTGCGATCGACCGCGTTTCCCACCGACCGGGCAACGATAATCCCGATCCGGAGGGGTTCGTCGATGCCGCGCTCGAGGCGGTAGTACACCGCAACAGGCGTGACTGATCGACGGCCGCGACGGACGACCGCACGAAAGTCCTCGGCATCAACCACACGATTCGCCCTGGCGAGCACCGGGTGACTACGCGGAGAGCTCGGTGCGACCCTTGCGGCGGCGAGCGGCGAGGATCGCGCGGCCGGCGCGGGTGCGCATGCGCAGACGGAAGCCGTGGACCTTGGCGCGGCGCCGATTGTTCGGCTGGAACGTGCGCTTGCTCATAGTGATATCTCCAAAACCCGGTGACGTAGACCGGGAAGAACGGGGACCGCCCACAGGGCAGTCGTCAACTAACTAAAAATAGGCGGTTAAAGGTCCCTGGTCAAACCATCGAGGCCAACCGTCCATTCTCCACACCCTTCACCGGATCCGTTGGTCACGACGCGCCCTCGCGAACTAAGGTGAATCCGCGACCCCGCACGAGCCGCGCGAGGGTCGCCGCGGCATTCACCGGCAACCATTCCACCGCACCATCCCCACCGAGAGAGACCATGATCGAGACACCGGATCCCACCCGAGAACTCTGGGGCTCCGTGTTGACTCTCCTCGGTACCGACGACCGCATCACCCCGCAACTACAGGGATTCATCAACCTCGTCGAACCGAAGGGGGTCCTCGCCGGGACTCTCTATCTCGAGGTTCCCAATGAGCTCACGCGCGGCATGCTCGACCAGCGCATCCGCGTTCCTCTCCTCAACGCGCTCAGCACGATCGACCAGGATCACGGGATCACCAACTTCGCGATCGTCGTGAACCCCGAGATCCAGCACGCCGGCCTTTCTGTCGCGCAAGACACGCCCCCTCGCGAAGAGTCACTCCGCGAGCAGGCGCCCATCACCAGCCAAAACATCGGCGCCGGTCTCACGGGCACCGATCAGAACCGGCGTTCCGATACCCGCCTGAACGCGAAATATAACTTCGATAACTTCGTCATCGGGGGATCGAACCGTTTCGCGCACGCCGCGGCAGTCGCGGTGGCCGAGGCGCCGGCGAAGGCCTACAACCCGCTCTTCATCTACGGGGACTCCGGGCTCGGCAAGACCCACTTACTGCACGCGATCGGTCACTATGCGGAACGTCTCTATCCCGGCATCCGGGTCAGATATGTGAGCTCCGAGGAGTTCACCAACGACTTCATCAACTCGATCGCCAACAACCGGGCGGCCGCGTTCCAGTCTCGGTACCGCGAGATCGACATCCTGCTGATCGACGACATCCAGTTCCTGCAGCGAGCAGTCGAGACGCAGGAGGCCTTCTTCCACACCTTCAACACGTTGCACGATCACAACAAGCAGGTCGTGATCACCAGCGATGTCGCCCCGAAGCACCTGACCGGCTTCGAGGATCGCATGCGGTCCCGATTCGAGTGGGGCCTCATCACCGACGTGCAGGCACCCGACCTCGAGACGCGCATCGCGATCCTCCGCAAGAAGGCGCAGAGCGAGAAGCTGCAGGTACCCGACGACATCCTGGAGTACATGGCGACGAAGGTGTCGTCCAACATCCGGGAACTTGAGGGCACGCTCATCCGTGTCACCGCCTTCGCCAGCCTCAACCGCACCGCCGTCGACCTCCAACTGGTGCAGACCGTGCTGAAGGATCTGATCACCCTCGATGAAGACAACGTGATCGCGCCCGTCGACATCATCAACCACACCGCGGACTACTTCAAGCTGACGGTCGATGACCTCTACGGCTCAAGTCGCTCGCAGGCAGTGGCAACCGCAAGACAGATCGCGATGTACCTGTGCCGCGAGATGACCAGCCTGTCGTTGCCCAAGATCGGCCAACTGTTTGGAAATCGCGACCACACCACGGTCATGTACGCGAACAAGAAGATCAGCGAGCTTATGAAAGAGCGCCGCTCGATCTACAACCAGGTGACCGAACTCACCAGCCGCATCAAGCAGAATCAGCGCTATAGCAAGCTCTGAAGCCTGATTCAGCTCCCACTTCTTCAGGCCGGTTCAACCACCCCCCTTTTGGGGGCTCGACAAATCGGCCCTCTTTTCGTGATTGCACAAGGTGTGCACAACCTGTGGATAACTTCCAGGACGCGCCGCACGTCGGTGTGAACAAGGCACCACAAATTGTGGAAGTTGCTCCGGCCGGCGACAGAAACTCGGGTCGAACGGTCGCGACATTCCACGTCGATCTCACATCTCACACGGTTGTAGTTCCCAGGGCAATGCTCCGCGAATAGCAGTTGTCCACAGATCCCACAGCGGTTAAGAAGATTAACTCTTTCTCCCTCATCTCAGCTCGGCCACAACCCCCTGGGGATAGCCACCGGCACCGAGATCCCGGGTTCGACCTTGCCGCTACCTGTGCCAGGATCGGCGTGACAGTATTGACGCCCCCAGCAAGTTCGCCGCACCTATTCGATGGCACAGGAGTCTTCGTGAAGTTCCAAGTCAATCGGGACGTCTTCAGCGAGGCCGTGTCATTCGCGGTGAAGCTCCTGCCCCAGCGCACCACGCAGCCCATCCTGAGCGGTGTGCTCCTCGACGCCTCCGACGGAGCCCTCGTGCTCTCGTCGTTCGACTACGAAGTCTCGTCACGCACCGAGATTGCGGCCGAAGTCGACGAACCGGGAACCGCGCTCGTCTCCGGCCGACTGCTCGCTGATATTGCGAGCCGACTGCCGAACGCTCCTGTCATCTTCTCCACCGTTGACGGCAAGATCGCCGTCAGTTGCGGCTCCACGAAGTTCACGCTTCTGAGCATGCCGGTCGAGGAGTACCCGACCCTCCCCGAAGTCGACGAGCGCACCGGTGTGCTGCCGGCCGACGATTTCGCCGTCGCCGTCTCTCAAGTCGCTGTCGCGGCATCCCGAGACGATGTCACTCCGGTTATCACGGGCGTGCAGCTCGAGGTCGGTGACAACAGCCTCTCCCTCGTCGCGACGGACCGGTATCGGGTCGCCGTGCGCGAGATCGATTGGGATTCCGGGACCGGATCCGCCGAGGGCACCACGGCGCTCATCCCGGCACGCACCCTCTCCGAGATCGGCAAGACCTTCGCGCACAGTGGCACCATCGCGGTGTCGATCGTGCACACGGATGACCGCGAGCTCATCGCGTTCAGTGCCGACAAAAAGACCGTGACGTCGTTACTCATCAAGGGCAACTTCCCGCCGGTGAAGCGGTTGTTTCCCGAGGTTGTGGACAACTACGCAGTGATCAACACGGCCGAGCTCATCGAGGCTACCCGCCGTGTGTCGCTCGTGCTTGAGCGCGAGGCCGCACTGCGCTTCAGCTTCTCGATCGATGGGCTCACGCTCGAGGCCGCCGGCTCCGAGCAAGCGCAGGCCTCCGAGACGATCGACGCCCACCTGCACGGCGATGACATAGTCGTCTCGCTCAAGCCGTCATTCCTACTGGACGGACTGGGCGCGGTGCGCTCGGAGTTCGTGCGGATCTCGTTCACCAAGACTGAGAACCCGAACAAGCCGGGACCGGTGCTTATCACGAGCCAGTCGTCGAAGGAACAGCCGGGCGCTGACAACTACAAGTACCTGCTGCAGCCGAACCTGCTGCTGCGCTAAAAGGGGATTCATCGCATGGTCATGCACATCGGACTCGTCGGCCTGGGAAAGATGGGCAACAACATGCGCGACCGGCTCCGCGCCGGTGGCCTGGAGGTCACGGGCTATGACCCGAACCCCGCGGTCACCGATGTGCCGTCGCTCGCTGACATGGTGAACGCGCTCCCTGCTCCGCGCGTGGTCTGGGTGATGGTCCCATCTGGGGCGATCACGGACGGTGTCCTCACCGACCTGGCCGGCGTGCTCGAAAAAGGGGACCTCGTCATCGACGGGGGTAACTCCCGTTACACGGATGACGCGATCCACTCCACCCAGCTTGCCGAGAAGGGCATCCGCTTTGCGGACTGCGGGGTCTCGGGCGGCGTCTGGGGACTCAAGAACGGTTACGCCTTGATGGCCGGTGGGGACGAGGCCGACATCGCGCTTGCCATGCCGATCTTCGATGCCCTCCGCCCGAAGGGTCCGCGGGCCGAGGGATTCGTCCACGCCGGATCGGTCGGCGCGGGCCACTACGCGAAGATGGTGCACAACGGCATCGAGTACGCCCAAATGCAGGCGCTCGCCGAGGGCTACGAACTGCTCGACGCGAGTTCAGAGATCATCCACGACGTCACCGGCGTCTTCGAGGCCTGGCAGCGCGGGACCGTCGTGCGCAGCTGGCTTCTCGAGCTGCTGGTGAAGGCGCTCAAGGAAGACCCCGAGTTCAAAGACATCGAGGGCTACGTCGACGACTCGGGCGAGGGTCGCTGGACGATCATCGAGGCGCTCAACCACGCCGTGCCGGTGCCGACGATCAGCGCGTCGATCTTCGCGCGCTTCGTGTCGCGTCAGAAGGACTCTCCCGCAATGAAGGCCGTCGCTGCCTTGCGCAATCAGTTCGGCGGCCACGCCGTGCGCAAAGTCTGACCTTCTTGGCACACTGATCCAGGTGATCGTCTCCCACCTGAGCCTCACCAACTTCCGGAACTACGTCTCCGCCGAAGTCGAGCTCATCGCGGGACCAAACCTTTTCGTCGGCAGCAACGGGCAAGGCAAGACGAACCTCGTCGAGGCAATCGGCTACCTGAGCACCTTGGCCTCGCACCGCGTCTCCACGGATCAGGCACTTATCCGTCAGGGTTCCGACTTGGCGATCGTGCGAGCTCGGCTCGAGCACGCTGAGCGGTCGCTGCTGGTCGAGGTCCAGCTGAATCGGGCCTCCGCGAACCGCGCTCAGGTGAATCGGGTGGCCGTGAAACCGCGCGAGCTGCCGCGCTACATCACGAGCGTGCTGTTCGCCCCCGAGGATCTGGCGCTCGTGCGCGGCGAACCCTCGGGACGCCGTCGCTTCCTCGACCAGCTGCTAGTCCAGCTCTCCCCACGCTTCGCGGGAGTGATCGCCGATTACGAGCGTGCGCTCAAGCAACGCAACAGTCTTCTCAAGAGCGCTCGTGGCGCCCGGGTCGCCGAGAACCAGCTCTCGACGCTCGAACTCTGGGACGAGCGGCTCGTCGGTCTCGGCAGCGAGATCATTGAGGGCAGGCAGGACCTAGCCGAGCGGCTCCGCCCGCACGTCGCCGAGGCTTACTCGCGGATCGCCGGCCCGCAGCATCGCGCCGAACTGGCTCTGCAGCTCAGCATCCTGGGGGCGCAGCCGGATGACGGGGCGCCCGTCCTTGAGAACACGGTGATGTCGTCCGTTCCGAGGGCCGAGCTTGAGCGGGGTTTCCGCGACGCGCTCGCGCGCGTCCGCCGCACCGAGTTGGAACGCGGGCTCACCCTCGTCGGGCCGCATCGAGACGACCTGCTCCTCGAGTTGAACGGAATGCCAGCGCGCGGATACGCCAGCCACGGGGAATCCTGGTCGTTCGCGCTCTCGCTCAAGCTGGCCTCGGCGGCCGTGCTGCGGACGGATTCCGCGGTGGGCGACCCGATCGTCATTCTGGACGATGTGTTCGCCGAGCTCGACGAGGCGCGGAGAGCCCAGCTGGCCTCGGCGATCGGCGACTATCAGCAGGTGCTGATCACGGCGGCGGTGTTCGACGATGTGCCGGCGCCGCTCGCTGCCCGTGTCGTCCACGTCCGAGCCGGCGAGATCGTGGAGGGGCCTGGCGGTGGCACCGCAGCTGGGGAGGACGGGACGTGAGTACGGGATCGGACATGCCCGAACACCTCTCCGTCTACCGCCGCATCCGTCGCGCCTTCGGCGACCCGTCACTGCGCACCGTCGACGCGCGTCGTCGACGCCGCAATGCGGCGGAGGGGGAGAGCGTCCCGTACGGACTCGGCCGTGAGCCGGCCGGGCTCGGCGATGTGCTTGGCACCCTCACTTCCACGATGGGCTGGGATTCCCCCATGGCCCGCGCCGAACTGCTCGCGGACTGGCCCGGGATTGTGGGCGCCGAGACCGCCGCGCACGCCGAGCCGGTGGGCATCGAGGAGGGCGTCCTGACGGTGCGCTGCGACTCGACCGCATGGGCTCAGCAGCTCCGCACGATGACCGCCGCCGTCGCGGTGCGGATCGCCGAGAAGCACTCGGCGGCCGGAATCGAGACGGTGCGCTTCATCGGGCCCGACACCCCCTCCTGGAAACGGGGCCCCAGAGCAATCCCAGGGCGCGGCCCTCGCGATACCTACGGCTGACAAGGCAAATCAGGTCAAGCCCGCTGCGAAATGTCCCCAGGCGGCCGATTTCGCGGATTTGCCTCGCCTCCTGAGATAGAATCAGGAGGATGACCTCCTCCTCGGCAGCAGACCCGAACGACTCGTACGGCGCCGGCGACATCCAGGTGCTCGAAGGCCTGGAAGCGGTGCGTAAACGCCCGGGTATGTACATCGGGTCGACCGGTCCGCGCGGCCTGCACCACCTGGTCCAGGAGATCGTCGACAACTCCGTCGACGAGGCCCTCGCCGGGTACTGCGACCACATCGAGGTCACGATCCTGGCCAACGGCGGCGTTCGATGCGTCGACAACGGCCGTGGCATCCCGGTCGACGTCCACCCCGTCGAGAAGAAGTCGACCGTCGAGGTCGTGCTGACGATTCTGCACGCGGGCGGCAAGTTCGGCGGCAGCGGCTACGCGGTCTCCGGCGGTTTGCACGGCGTCGGCAGCTCGGTGGTCAACGCGCTTTCCAGCACCCTCGAGGTCGAGGTGCGTCGTCAGGGCAATATTTACACTCAGCAGTACCACGACGGGGTTCCCGTCTCGCCGCTCGCCAAAGGCGCGACGACCAACCAGACCGGCACCACGATCACGTTCTGGCCGAATGATCAGATCTTCGAGACCGTCGAGTGGGAATACGAGACGCTCCGTGCCCGCTTTCAGCAGATGGCCTTCCTCAACAAGGGCCTCCGCATCTCGCTCACCGACGAGCGCGAGGTCAGCCGCCAAGACGACGGCACCCAGCGTGCCGACGTCTTTCTCTACGAGCGCGGACTCGTCGACTACGTCGAGTACCTGAACGCCACGAAGAAGACCGACGTCATCCACGACGAGATCATTTCTTTCGAGTCGGAGGACACCGAGCGCAAGATCGCACTCGAGGTCGCCATGCAGTGGACCACCTCGTACTCCGAGAGCGTGCACACCTACGCGAACACGATCAATACCCACGAGGGCGGAACGCACGAAGAGGGTTTCCGCGCCGCGTTGACCACGCTGGTCAACAAGTACGCGCGCGAGAAGGGTCTTCTCAAAGAGAAGGACGAAAACCTCACCGGCGACGACATCCGGGAGGGCCTCACCGCCGTCATCTCGATCAAGCTCGGCGAACCGCAGTTCGAGGGCCAGACGAAGACCAAGCTCGGCAACACCGAGGCGAAGTCCTTCGTGCAGAAGGTCACCGGCGACCAGCTCAACGACTGGTTCGACCGCAACCCGAACCAGGCCCGCGACATCATTCGCAAGTCGGTGCAGTCGGCGGCCGCGCGCATGGCCGCCCGAAAGGCGCGCGAGCAGACCCGCCGCAAGGGACTCCTCGAGGGCGGCGGCATGCCCGGCAAGCTCAAGGACTGCTCCAGCCGCATCCCCGCTGACAGCGAGGTTTTCCTCGTCGAGGGCGACTCGGCAGGCGGTTCCGCGGTGCAGGGCCGCAACCCCGAGACGCAGGCGATCCTGCCCCTGCGCGGCAAGATCCTCAACGTCGAGAAGGCGCGGCTCGATCGCGCCCTCGCCAACACCGAGGTCCAGTCGATGATCACCGCCTTCGGCACCGGCATCGGCGAGGACTTCGACGGAAGCAAGGCCAGATACCACAAGATCGTGCTGATGGCGGATGCCGACGTCGACGGTCAGCACATCACGACCCTGCTGCTCACCCTCCTGTTCCGCTACATGCGGCCGCTGATCGAGATGGGCTTCGTCTACCTCGCCCAGCCCCCGCTGTACCGCCTCAAGTGGACGAACTCTGAGCACGAGTATGTCTACTCGGACCGCGAGCGGGACGCCCTTCTTGCCGCCGGCCTCTCGGGCGGCAAACGCATCGCCAAGGAAAACGGTGTGCAGCGTTACAAGGGCCTCGGCGAGATGAACCACCAGGAGCTGTGGGACACGACGATGAATCCCGAGACCCGCACCCTGCTCCAGGTGACTCTCGACGACGCGGCTGTCGCCGATGGCGTGTTCTCGACCCTCATGGGCGACGATGTCGAATCGCGCAGGCAGTTCATCCAGCAGAACGCGAAAGACGTCCGCTTCCTCGATATCTGATCCTCCCTGCAGTACCGCGCGTCGCGCCACCCGACCAGCGAAAGTGATTCATGACTGACACCACCGGCACCGGCCTCGATCCCAACCGTTACGACAAGATCGAGCAGGTAGACCTGCAGCTCGAGATGCAGCGGAGCTATCTGGACTACGCGATGAGCGTCATCGTGGGGCGGGCCCTGCCGCGCGTCGAGGACGGGCTGAAGCCGGTGCATCGGCGCGTGATCTATGCAATGTACGACGGCGGCTACCGCCCGGATCGCGCGTTCAGTAAGTGCACCCGAATCATCGGCGATGTGATGGGTCAGTTCCACCCGCACGGCGACAGCTCGGTGTATGACGCGCTGGTGCGACTCGTCCAGCCGTGGTCGCTGCGGTATCCTCTGGCGCTCGGCCAGGGCAACTTCGGCTCTCCCGGCAACGACGGTGCCGCGGCCCATCGTTACACCGAGACCAAGATGGCTCCCCTCGCCATGGAGATGGTCCGCGATATCGACGAGGACACCGTCGATTTCCAAGACAACTACGACGGGCGCACCAAGGAGCCGGTGATCTTGCCGGCCCGCTTCCCGAACCTGCTCGTCAATGGCTCGGTCGGTATCGCCGTTGGCATGGCCACCAACATCCCTCCGCACAATCTGCGCGAGGTCTCCGATGCAGCGCTCTGGGCGCTCGAGCATCCCGACGCCACGCGTGACGAGCTGCTCGAGGCGATCGTCGCGCGGATCAAGGGCCCGGACTTCCCGACCGGTGCGCAGATCCTGGGCGTGAAGGGCATCCAGGATGCCTATCGCACCGGCCGCGGATCGATCACGATGCGCGCGGTCGTGAACGTCGAGGAGCTGCAGGGTCGCGTCTGCCTCGTCGTGACGGAACTGCCGTATCAGGTGAACCCCGACAACCTCGCGATCAAGATCGCTGAGCTCGTCAAGGAAGGCAAGCTCGCGGGCATCGCCGACATTCGCGACGAAACTTCGGGTCGGACCGGCCAGCGCCTCGTCATCGTGCTCAAGCGCGACGCCGTCGCGAAGGTCGTGCTGAACAACCTTTACAAGCACACGCAGCTGCAGGAGAACTTCGGCGCCAACATGCTTGCGATCGTCGATGGGGTGCCGCGTACGCTGCCGATCGATTCGTTCCTCACTCTCTGGATCGCGCACCAAATCGAGGTCATCGTTCGCCGCACCGCTTTCCGGCTGGCGAAGGCGGAGGCCGACGCGCACATCCAGCGCGGCTACGTGAAGGCGCTCGATGCGCTCGACGAGGTGATTGCGCTGATTCGCCGTTCGTCCGATGTCGACCAGGCGCGCCAGGGCTTGATCGCCCTGCTCGAGATCGACCTCGAGCAGGCGGACGCCATCCTTGCTTTGCAGCTGCGGCGGCTCGCAGCGCTGGAGCGCCAGAAGATCCAGGACCGCCTGGCCGAACTCGAGATCGAGATCGCCGGCTACGAGGCGATCCTCGCGAGCCCCGCGCAGCAGCGCGGCATCGTCGTTACCGAGCTCAGCGAGATCGTCGTGAAGTTCGGCGACGACCGGCGCACCGAGATTATGTACGGCTTTGGCGGCGACATGAGCGTCGAAGACCTGATCCCCGAGGAGGAGATGGTCGTCACCATCACCCGTGGCGGCTACGTGAAGCGCACCCGCAGCGACAACTACCGCAGCCAGCACCGCGGCGGTCGCGGGGTCAAAGGCGCCCAGTTGCGAGCGGATGACGTCGTGGAGCACTTCTTCGTCACCACCACGCACCACTGGCTGCTGTTCTTCACGAACACCGGACGCGTGTATCGCGCGAAGGCGTATGAGCTGCAGGAAGCCGGCCGCGACGCGAAGGGTCAGCACGTCGCGAACCTGCTCGCGCTGCAGCCGGGCGAGGAGATCGCCCAGGTGCTTGACATCCGGGACTACACGGCGGCGACCTATCTGGTGCTCGCCACCCGCGGCGGTCTCGTCAAGAAGACCGCGCTGAGCGAGTACGACACAAACCGCACGGGCGGCATCATCGCCATCAACCTGCGCGAGGGCGACGAACTGGTCTCGGCGATGCTCGTCGAAAACGACAGCGAAGTCCTGCTGGTCTCGCGCCGCGGCATGTCGATCCGTTTCGAGGCGAACGACGAGACCATGCGTCCGATGGGCCGCTCGACGGCCGGCGTGATCGGGATGCACTTCCGTGACGGAGACCAGCTGCTGTCGGCATCCGTCGTGGCGGACGCCGGATCGGTGTTCGTGGTCACCGAGGGCGGCTTCGCCAAGCGCACCTCCGTCGACCAGTACCGTCCGCAGGGACGCGGTGGTCTGGGCATCAAGGTGGCCAAGTTGAACGACGAACGAGGCGACCTCGCCGGGGCCCTGATCGTCGAGGACGACGACGAGGTGCTCGTGGTTCTTGCCAGCGGCAAGGTGGTAAGATCTGCGGTGGCGGAGGTCCCCGCCAAGGGACGCGACACCATGGGCGTAGTTTTCGCCCGGTTCGATGACGACGACAAGATCATCGCCCTCGCCAAGAACAGTGAACGGAATTTGGACGCCGCTGAAGTCGAAGAAGCCGCGGACGAGGCCCCCACTGAGGCTCCAACCGAGGCCGAGGCCGAGGCGCCCGATGGAGAGGGACAGACCGAATGAGCAGCGTCGCCGAGAAGCTTCAGCGTAAGGATTCGCGGAGCACCTCCTCGAAGCAGGTCCGCCTCAAGCTCGTCTACATCGACTTCTGGTCGGTCGTGAAGCTGGCGTTCCTGGTGTGGCTGTGCCTCGGGATCGTGCTGGTCGTCGCGACCCTGCTGATCTGGGTCGTGCTCTACTCGACCGGGATCTTCCACTCGCTCGAAAAGGCGTTCCAGGAAATCCTGAGCGATCCGAACTTCACGATCGCCAGCTCGTTTGGGCTGGGCCAGGTCGGACTGTTCGCGCTCGTCATCGCGATCCTGAACATCGTCGTCGGCACGGTCCTGGCTGCGATCGCCTCGCTGCTGTACAACCTCAGCGTACGATTCACCGGCGGGCTGCTCGTCGGGTTCCAAAACAACTAGTTCCCTTCGCGCGGCGGCGATTTTCTCGCCTCTCGCAGGTGAGGTACTGTAAGCAAGGCCGATTTGCCGTGACCGATCTTTGGGGCTGCGGCAGCGCGGGGGCATAGCTCAGGCGGTTAGAGCGCTTCGCTGATAACGAAGAGGTCCCAGGTTCAAGTCCTGGTGCCCCCACCAAGAAGTCGCCACACGGGACTTCTTCTCTTTGGTTGCCCGGCTCACGTAGTGTTCCGGGCGTCAGCGAAGCGCGGCGGCAGGTACGTCGCGCGCAGCGGGTTCGCCGCAATAGCGGCGGCGAACGAATAGGTACGGGGCCTTAGCTCAATTGGTAGAGCGCCTGCTTTGCAAGCAGGAGGTCAGGGGTTCGATTCCCCTAGGCTCCACCACACCCCCAAGAGTCCAGCAAATAGAGGGTTCTCGTACGAGTTGACCCCCCGAAATGGGCTTGTTTGGGCTTAATCGAAGGCTTAAGGTCTTCGCATGGGGCGCAGGGGTGAGGGATCGGTCTATTTCAGCAGCGCGTTGGGGAAGTGGCAGGCGTCCCACTCGTTCGTGGTCAACGGTAAGCGCGTGCGCATCGCGGGAACCGGCAGCAGCGCGAAGGAAGCAATCGACAGGCGAGCTGCGAACTATCGCAAGTATCTGTCGAGGGAGCTCGTCCCGACCCCCGAGGTTCCGCTCAATGCGCCGCAGTCGGCACCGATCAACCTGACAACGGCTGAATATTTATTGGACTGGCTCGCTCGCATCGATCGAGAGAGGGTTCAACCGACGACCTTGCGTGGCTATCGCACTCGGATCGAGAAGCACCTGATCCCGCACATCGGCACGATTCCGCTCGTACGACTCTTGCCCGATGATGTCGAGCACCTGTTTCTTTCCACGCTCCCGAGCATTGTTGGTGCTGACGGGTCCCCCTTGCTCGGGGCTTCGGTGCGCCTCAATATCTGGAAGGTGTTGGACGCGGCCCTCACGAAAGCCGTCACGAGAAACCTCCTCCTCCGTAACCCGATGAAGGGACTGGCCCCTCCCAAGCCGACGGTGAAGGACGAAGGTCTCGAAAAATATCTTTGGCTCCCAGAGTTCTTGCTCACCAAGCTCGAAGACGAACCCCTAGAAGTGCGTGTTCGGTGGCTCACGGCGATCCTGTTGGGGTTGCGACAGTCGGAACGACTCGGCTTGACATGGGGCGGTTCCTTCACACACCTTGCGGGGTCGAAGCCGTTGAAGCTAACTGTTCGCCAGCAGATTGCTCGCCATGAAAGTGGTTCGGCGCTGGGTTCTGGTCTCTATCTCAAGCAGCAGACCAAATCGAAGCGGCATCGTTCGTTGATCGTCCCGCCCTACCTTGCGGCGCTCTTTCGTCAGCTGAAAGAGGAACAAGACCAGCTGAGGGATGCGCCGACTTGGAAGCCGCTACCGGGGCTCGATGACCTCGTGTTCATGACAAAGACCGGGAAGCCAATCAGGCAGCAGAACGACTCTCGTGAGTGGCATCAACTTCTTGCCAAGTACTCGACGGACCCAAGGAAGCCCGTCCCCGACCTCCGTGGTCACGCTGCGCGTCACCTCCAGATCTCGTTGTTGTTGAAACTCGGCCAACCGATCGAGATGATCCGCGATATCGCCGGGCATGGTTCAGAGATCGTCACCCGCGAGGTCTACAAGCACACCCAAGCTCAGGCGACGGCGGTGCCTCTTGCTGTGCTCGAATCCGAAATGCGGAAGCGCGTAAACGACTAGCCGATAGAGACCCCAGCAGATCAACCGTTGACCTGCGAAAGGAAAATTATGTCTATCAACTACGGGTACTACTTGCCCCTCTCAACTGAACTCTTCGGTTCCGTTCGATTTCTCGATATCTCCCCCAAGAGTGAAGGGCCGGGGTCCGACGGCAAGCAAAAGGTAGACCGCGACGGCTTGCCTCAATGGGTCGTCTCGGCCTTGGTCAAGGTCCGCGACTCTAAGACGGAGACCGAGACCTTCACGTTGTCTGCGCCGGTGGAGGTCGCTGAACGAATCAACAAAGTCGAAGAGCTGACACCCATTCGTCTCGTGGGACTTTCTGGCGGGAAATGGTCCAGAGCCACCAGCGACAAGACTGAGTGGAGCTTCCAAATCACCGGCGTTGAGGTGGCGAAGTGAGCGCCGGTCTAGCAGGCTCGCTCGTCGGCAATGCTTGGCGGGTTTGGGCTAACGAGTGGGCGGGCCGCGGCGAGAACGTTCCCGCTCTCCACCACCTCCGCAACGGTGCCGGCGATGATGCTTTCTTCGCCGTCGACAGGGCAGAGGGCTTAGCCGAGACGTTCAAGCGACTCAACCAGCAGCAAGGCGAGCTGCGGTTCGTTCTGCGCGGCTCTTGGGCCCTGCCCCCGCTGAAGTGGCTCGGTCACTGGTCGGTCTTCTCGGTCTCGCGCAGCGGGTTCAGGTCGGAGGGATTTGAAGGTTAGAAGAACCCAGCGGCTCAAGACGTTGGTTTGAGGAAAGGCGGGGCTACGGCCCCGCCTTTGCCATGCGGTGCGAACGCGACCGTGGAAGCCGACGACGACCACAGGAGGAGGAGGCAAGACGGCAAGCGGTAGCTGAGCAGGGCGTCGTCTGAAGCTGCCGATAGAGAGGGCATGAGTTCTAAAGATGAAAGCCCCACGGACGAAGGGCTTGTTATATGCGACAAAACTGCCCGCCCGACTTTTGAAACCTCGTTTGTGAGCAGCGCCAGAGTGGAGGCAGCCGCGCGTGAGCTTCCCGAGCTACCGTCCCGAACTGCCAATGACCTACAGCCGCGTTACTCGCTCACCCTGTCCCCGGCGTCGATTCAAATTTCTCGAAGGTCCGTTATCGCCAAACCGAAGGGTGAAAATTACCGACCGCGGCAAGCAATTGTTGGCTGGTCAAAAAAGTCCCGCGCCTCAATGGTTGCCCGTCTGTGCTCGCTGGACTACGAACCGGTCTTCGGTGGCGGGGTCCGTTCGCCCGCCATGATTACGCTGACCTACCCGGGGGACTGGCTGCCGATTGCCCCCGACGGCGTGACAGCCAAGTCTCACCTGCGTTCCCTCGCCAAGAGGTACGAACGGCAGTTCGGAGAACCGCTTGCGGCGGTCTGGAAGCTCGAATTTCAACGACGAGGAGCACCGCACTTTCACCTGTTCTGTGCTCCACCGACCGGCGCCGGATTCCGCGAATGGCTGTCGACGAATTGGACGGGCATTCTCGACCTCCAAGACGAGGACGAACGGCGCAAGCACCTCCTAGCGGGCACTGGGCTCGATTACGACACAGGCATGCGGTCGACTGACAGCAAGCGCGTGGCGGTCTATTTCAGCAAACACGGGTCGGCGAACTTCGGAGACAAGGAGTATCAAAATCGACCTCCGCAAGCGTGGCTGGAGTCGGGCTCGATTGGTCGTTTCTGGGGGTACTGGGGTTTGAAGCCCGCTCTCTTTCCGGTCGAGGTGTCAGACGAAGTTGCCGTTCACGCCGCGCGAATATTGCGACGCTGGTCCCGAGCCAGTGGCAAGCCCCGAAGAGTGGTCGTTTGGCGCGTCAACCAGAAGACTGGCGAGCTGCGAAAGCGTCACGTGCGACGCCGGACTCGGCGTCTTCCAGCGATCTCGGGATTTGTGGCCGTCAACGACGGGTCAGCGATGGGGAGCGCCTTGGCTCGAGCCCTCGCGCTCTCTCTAGATGAACGGAAGCAACGTTGACGAGCCCGAGTCGAGCGCCGTCTCGATCGCTGTCTTATAGACATTCTCGTCCGGCAGGGTCACGTTGTTGAATGCCTCTTGAACTTTGTAGACCGTCGTGGACCGTTCCGTATCTTGCTTCAGCGGGACGGCGCTCCCGTCCTCGATGGGCACAAACATGTCGAGGTCGTACGCCATGAATGTGATGGACGCGGGTTGAAGGGCGTAGCGGACTAGCCCGTCGGCCCCTCCAAGTCGACGCATGATTCGGTCGTATACGGGGGTGGGGCAAACAAAGAAGAGTCCCTTGCGGCACAGTTCCTCCCGCTGAAGAACCTGCCCCTTGTAGATCAACTGGGGCAAAATTCTCTTGTTTACGTTTTCCCAGTTGAGCCCGACCGAGGATTGAACAATGTCGCGCTCTTCCGTAAGAAGTGCCGCTCTGCTGGCCCGGTAGTTGCCCGTCGTGTCGATCGTCTGAACTTCGATTGCGACGAACTCGACGAGGTTTCCTTCAGCATCGAGAAGCGCCAAGATCCAGTCGACGAAATAGGAATTGATGCCGTCCTTCTGCGGCAGCCGCAACTCACCACCCCATCGCTTACCAAACACGGCAACGGTCGGCTGGCCAGACTGTCGGGCGTCGGCAACAGCCTTGCGCCCCGGGCTTAGGGGAAGCCCCTTTGAAAAGGCGCGGTCGGCCACATCTCGAAGGATTCGATAGTCGCCTGCGTAAAGCCGAATCGGACAACAGATGACCGGTGCTGAGGTCACCGGCTTGATGGAGCAAGCTCCGGATACCAAGCCGTCGCTGAGTGTCTTCTCGCAACGCTCGCCCAGAAACGGGCAGTGAAGGCTGTGGGCCGCGGCGACGGCTTCTGGTGAACGGTCTCCGGCGCGGTATCCGAATATCTCGTAGACCGTTCCAGCCAATTCAGACCACCCGACGCAGTTCGGCGCGGCTGACGCCGAGGGCGGCAGAGACAGACTGACCGACGGCGGCTGCCAAGAGCGGGGGCACGGCGTTCCCGACCTGTTCGTACTGGTCCACCCGAGACCCTGTGAACCTGTAGGTGTCAGGGAAGGACTGGATCCGTGCGGCTTCGCGGACCGTGAACGCTCGCTCTTGTCCGTAGTGGAAATATGCGCCCCAGTGCGGGTCGCACTTAGTCAGGATCGTCGATGCGAGGCCGTCAGGATGAACCCGTCCGTAGCGCTTGGTGTGGTCTGAGCGCCGCGCGTCCTTCATGCCCTTCGGCAAGAGGTCGAAAGGGATGTCCGTCCAGTTGCCACCCTGCGGGATGTGCCCGAGTCGATCAAGGTTTATCTTGGTCAGCCGAGCGGCCTCGTGGTTGTGGACCCCGTCGCTACCGCCCCGCAACGCGCGCTGGTAGTCATTCGTCGCGGCCGTGCGATAGGGCTTTACAGACTCCCCCGCTTCACCGTTCAGAAGGACCGGCAAATCGTCGATCGCTTGACGAACTGAGGTGAAGGACGGCAGTTCAACCGACTTCGGCAACGCGACGATGTTGCGCCCCTCGAACCGCGAGGTGAAGTTGACGCGCATGGGAGCATGCCGGATCGGGTCAGGGAAGGCTGTGATGGCCTCCGCGCCGCCGCGGAGGGCCAAGACGATCGTCCTCCACCGTGTCTGCGGGACTCCGTAGTGCGGCGCGTAGAGGATCTGAACGTCCGCGCGGTAGTCAAGCTCCTCAAGAGACTGAAGAATCGCGGCGAGCGTAGCTCCGCCCTCAAACGACACGAGACCGGGAACGTTCTCGATGAGTACGGCACGAGGCTCGAACTCCTCGACAAACCGCAGGTACTCCTTGAAGAGGTGATTCCGTCGATCATCGGTAGACCGGAGCGGGGCGTTGATAGAGAAACCTTGGCACGGAGGGCCGCCAGCCATGAGATCGAGATCGCCCTTGTTCAGACCCAGCGACTTGCGAACTTTGGCCGCGTCGACGGTTCGAATATCTCGGCTATCCACCATGGCCTCTGGGTGGTTGAGGGCGAAAGTCGCCGCATAGGTCGGGATGAGTTCGTTGGCGTAAAGCGTCCGGAAACCGGCCTCGCTCAGACCTTCAGAGAGTCCGCCAGCCCCGGCAAAAAGGTCGACCATCGTGAGTTCGGACATGCGTGAGCCCCTTCGTTACTTGAGAGTACGGGCGAAAGATCGCTTGAGTGGTAGCTGCCTAAGCGTGTCAATGACAGCCCAACTGAACTTGGCCATACGAATATGGCCAAGTTAGCGTCCACGACCGACCTTTCCGATGCTGTTCGGCTTAATTGAAGGCTTAAGTCCTCCACGGGTGAGGGCAAGACCCTACCAAATAGGGGAAGTGTGCAAATATGTCGATTCCCCTAGGCTCCACTCCCCACTCAGGTCGACCGGTGCGCGCGCGCTCCCGGACGTCGCACCCGCGACGCGCAGTGGCGGAGCGCGTGCGACAAAACGCAGCGTTCGGCGATCGGTTTGGCGTTCCGTTCGGCGACGCGGGTGACTAGCCTGGCGACATGCCCCCCGCCGCTGAGGATTCCTATCGCGATGCCCTGACCCGCGCCGAGGGGCACGTGCTCGACTGGCTCGGCTCCGTTAACTCGCGGCACGTCGGGCCTACCGCGACGGTCGAGCAACTGACGGATGCCTTCGGCGGCCCGTTGCAGGACGACCCGATCGATCCTGGCGCGGTGATCGACGAACTCGCGCGGACCGCGGAGCCCGGCCTGATGGCGATGCCGTCTGGCAAGTTCTTCGGCTGGGTGATCGGCGGCACCCTGCCAGCCGCGCTTGGCGCCGACTGGATGGTGAGCGCGTGGGACCAGAACGCGGCGATGCGACTGGCGACTCCGGCCACCGCGGCCGCCGAGGAGGTCGCCGGGCAGTGGCTGCTCAAGCTGCTGCACCTGCCCGCGTCATCCGCCGTCGGATTCACGACAGGAGGCACGACGGCCAACTTCGTCGGGCTCGCCGCCGGCAGGCAGTTCGTGCTCGATCAAGCGGGCTGGGACCTCGAGGGCGAGGGGATGAGCGGCGCCCCGAAGATCACCGTGCTGGTCGGCGAGGAGCGTCACACCTCGGTCGACATGGCCCTGCGCTACCTCGGCTTCGGACACGGGCGCAACGTCGCCGCAGACGACCAGGGCCGAATCCTGCCCGATGCCCTCGCTGAGGCGCTTTCCGAGATCGACGGGCCCGTGATCGTGGCCCTCCAGGCGGGCAATCTGCACTCGGGCGCCTTCGATCCGATGCGCGAGTGCATCGACCTCGCGCACGCGAGCGGAGCGTGGGTGCACGTCGACGGCGCGTTCGGGCTATGGGCCGCGGTCAGCGACGAGTGGAAGGCCGCGACCGACGGGCTCGAGCTGGCCGACTCCTGGGCGACCGACGCGCACAAGACACTCAACGTGCCCTACGACTGCGGGGTCGCGATCGTGTCGCGCCCCGACGTGCTGGAGAAGGTCTTCGGCGCCCGGCCCGCCTACCTGATCCAGGCGGATGACGGCCCAAGCGACCCGTTCGCACGCGTCCCCGAGTTCTCGCGTCGCGCGCGCGGCGTCCCGGTCTGGGCGGCGCTCCGTCAACTCGGCCGTCGCGGGACCATCGAGCTGGTCGAGCGCCTTGCCGCGCACGCCCGAGCCCTCGCAGACGGCATCGCCGCGCTGCCAGGCGCCGAGGTGCTCAACGACGTGGTGTTCACGCAGGTCTCGCTCGCGTTCGGCTCCGACGCGCGCACGCGGGCCGTTACTCAGCGCCTGATGGCCGACGGCGTGGTCTGGATGTCGGGGTCCAAGTGGCAGGGCCGGGACATCCTGCGCATCTCCGTCAGCAACTGGTCAACCGATGAGGCGGATGTCGCGGAGGCCATCGTCGCCGTGGCGGCCGCGATCGGGGCGGTCGACGAGATGGCCGACGGAATGACCAACGCCTGACGGCCCTGTCAGCTCCTGACGACGAGTTCGAGCCGCAGGAGTGAGGCGCGGATCGATCGCACGCTCCAGCGCGTGACGAGCAGGCCGCCCAGGTATCCCGCCACCAGAAGGGGATCGAGCACTCCCGGTCCGAGCCGTGGACCGAACGCGCACACCGCCGCCAGCGCGACCAGCGCGCCGACGATCGGCCAGTCGCGCGCGGCGACCCAGGTCACGCGTTCGGCCAGCGACAGGGTGGGCAACAGCGTCATCCTGACGATCTCGGCGCCGTGTCGGGGTAGGGGACCAGTCAGACTCACTCAGTGAGCGTCCGTCCGCCCGCTTCGGCACGGGGTGATCCTCACGGAATCCTGACGGTGCCGCGCCGAATCCTCGCACCGATCAATGACACCATGGGTTATGTGACCCTGAAGACGTGGCTATTGCAGGGCCTCCGCAGCGAGTCCGGTGCCCACGAGGGTTCGTACGCCGAGGCGCCCGTCAAAAGGAGCGCCTGGTGGCGGGTCATGACCCTCACCGGCGTGGACTACTTCAGCTCGCTGGGCTACCAGCCGGCCATCGCCGCGGTGGCCGCTGGGCTACTCTCGCCGCTGGCGACGGTGGTGCTCGTCCTGCTCACGGTCTTCGGCGCGCTGCCGGTCTACCGACGAGTGGCGCGAGAGAGCTTCAAGGGCGAGGGGTCGATCGCCATGCTCGAACGGCTGCTGCCCTGGTGGGGCGGAAAGCTCTTCGTGTTGATCCTCCTCGGCTTCGCGGCGACCGACTTCATGATCACCATCACCCTGTCGGCCGCGGATGCCGCGGCGCACGCCATCGAGAATCCGCTCGTCCCGAGCTGGCTGCACGGCTCCAACATCACGGTCACGCTCGTGCTGGTCGCCCTGCTCGCGATCGTTTTCCTGCGCGGATTCCGCGAGGCCATCAACATCTCCTTCGTGCTGGTCCTGGTCTACCTCGCGCTCAACGCCGTGGTCGTCGCGGTTGCGCTCGGGCACGTGGCCGGCCACTCCGTCGTGATCACCGACTGGTGGGCGGCACTGAACCAGCAGCACGGCAACATCTTCGTGATGATCGGGATCGCGCTGATCGTCTTCCCGAAACTGGCGCTCGGCCTGTCGGGCTTCGAGACCGGGGTCGCGGTGATGCCCCTGGTGACGGGTGACCCGACCGACACCCCGCAGAAGCCGCTCGGCCGGATCCGCGGCACCCGTCACCTGCTCACGACGGCAGCCCTGATTATGAGCGTGTTCCTGATCACCTCGAGCCTGGCGACTACCCTGCTCATCCCACAGAAGGAGTTCGCGGCGGGAGGGCACGCAAACGGTCGCGCGCTCGCGTATCTCGCGCACGAGTACCTGGGCCCGGTGTTTGGCACCGCATACGACATCAGCACGATCGCGATCCTGTGGTTCGCGGGCGCGTCGGCCATGGCCGGGCTGCTCAACCTGGTGCCGCGGTTCCTTCCGCGCTACGGAATGGTGCCGCAGTGGGCGGCGGCGGTGCGGCCGCTCGTCCTCGTCTTCACAGTGATCGCCGTCATCATCACCCTCGTGTTCCGCGCCGACGTAAACGCTCAGGGCGGCGCGTACGCGACCGGCGTGCTCGTGCTCATCACCTCCGCGTCGGTGGCGGTGTTCCTCTCGGCCATGCACAAGAAGCAGCGCGCGGCGACGGTCGGATTCGCCGTGGTGTCGGCGGTGTTTGCCTACACGACGGTCGTCAACGTGATCGAGCGACCGGATGGCGTGCGCATCGCCGGACTGTTCATCCTCGGCATCCTGGTGGTTTCGATCGTGTCGCGGGTGCAGCGCTCCTTCCAGTTGCGTGCGATCTCGGTGACCCTGGATGCCGTAGCCCTCGACTACGTGACCGGGGACGCGGAGGAGACCGGGGGCATCCGCATCCTCGCCAACGAGCCGGACGGCGGCTCGGAGCAGGAGTACCGGCTCAAGGCCGCGGAGGAACGACGCGACTCCGGCATCCCGATGCGCGCGGCTGTGATCTTCCTCGAGGTGCACAAGGCGGACTCCTCCGACTTCGAGGAGGACCTCGTCGTGGAGGGCGTGGTGCACCACGGCTACCGCGTGCTCCTGGTGCGCAGCGGCAACATTCCGAACACCATCGCGGCGGTGCTGCTGAAGATCCGCGAGGTGACCGGGGTGGTGCCCGACATCTACTTCGAGTGGACCGAGGGCAGCCCGATCTCGAATATGTTCCGCTTCTTGGTGACGGGAACGGGCGAGGTCGCGCCGGTCACCCGCGAGGTACTGCGACGTGCGGAACACGACCCGAAGCGCCGCCCTGACGTGCACGTCAGTTGACTTTCTCGCGCCCGCCCTCCGGGTGAATCCGCTCTAGTCGGTGGCGGGCGTCGGTGTGACGTCGGGCTCGCCCGGGTCGCCGAGGTCTTCAATCCAGAGGTCATCGTCGGCGCGCAGGGTCTGCCAGGCGGCATAGAGGACACCGAGTGCCGCAACCGCGCCGAGGCTGATCAGGATGTACTTGCCAGGGCCCGACTTCTTGGGCGGCTCGACGATGTGCACCGTGCGACCGATCCGCTCGTTGACCGAGTTGGCCGCAGACGTCGCCTGCTTGAGTGCGGCGCGGATCCGCGGGTCCTTCGCAACCTCGACCATGGCGAGGGCGGAGGCGATTGCTCCCGAGATCGCGGGGAGGACGTCATCCGAGAGGCGCTCGCCAGCGCGGGAGGCGGCGGAGCGACCCGACGCGGCGACTGAGGCGACGACGGGACGCACCCGGCTGTCGTAGCTGTCACGGGCGCGGGGGCCGACCTCTTCGCGGGCGTAGTTCGCGGCTTGGCGACGGGCGTCCTTGAGAACGGCGCTAGCGTGCTCGAGCGCGTCGCGCTGCTCGTCCCACAGCTCTTCGGCCGAGCGCTTGAGCTTGTTCAGTTCCTTTTGACGCTTGCGTGACAATGCCATGTCGACCTCCGTCGTGGTGTGTCTTGAGAACATGCCCATCCTGCCATGCAGCCCGCGCGTCGGCGATGGATTCCCCTGGGCGGTCCCTGGGAGCAGGGTCAATGCCCGCATGACAGAATGACCGCATGGCTCTTCACACCGCGGTCGCGACCTTCCACACCAACCACGGCGATATCCGTGTCAACCTCTTCGGCAACCACGCCCCGATCACCGTCGACAACTTCGTTGGCCTGGCGACTGGCGCGAAGGAATGGACCGACCCGAAGACCGGTCAGAAGACGAACGAGCCGCTGTACAACGGCGTCATCTTCCACCGCATCATCAAAGACTTCATGCTCCAGGGCGGCGACCCGCTCGGCCGCGGCACGGGTGGCCCCGGCTACAACTTCAAGGACGAGATCCACCCCGAGCTGACCTTCGCCGAGCCGTACATACTCGCCATGGCGAACGCCGGCCCTGGCACCAACGGCTCGCAGTTCTTCATCACCACGGTGCCGACCCCGTGGCTGCAGGCGAAGCACACCATCTTCGGAGAGGTCGCCGACGACGACTCGAAGCGCGTCGTCGACGAGATCGAGGGCGTTTCGACGGACCGCGGCGACGTGCCGCTTGAGCCGGTCGTGATCTCGAGCATCGACGTCACCGAGGTCTAGGTGAGTCCCGCCGCGGAGGCCGAGATCGACCCCTCGGTCTGCTACCGGCATCCGGATCGCACCAGTTGGACCCTCTGCGCGCGCTGCGGGCGCACCATCTGCCCCGAGTGCCAAATCCTCACGCCCGCCGGCGTGCGCTGCCCGACCTGCGTGCAGGAGCTCGGTGGCTCGGTGCAGTGGACCCCAGTCGGCAGTGCGGCGAAGGCGAGCGCCGCGAAGGCCGCCAAGGCGAAGCGCGAGCGCGAGTCCGAGCAGCGGGCGGCCCGCCGTCCGCGGTGGCAGCGCGTCGTGATGGAGTTCGTGAGGCCGGGTGACCGGGTCCCGATCGCGACCTGGACGATCGCGGTGGTCACCATCGCGCTGTGGATCCTTGGATTCTTCACCGGCGATCTCCCGCTCGCCTTCCTGCAGGCGACGACGATGCACGCTGAGTGGATCTGGACGTACGCGACCTCGGCATTCGTCTACCCCGCGCTGGCCTCCCCGCTCGCCATCGCACTGTTCATCATCAACATCGTGTTCCTGCTGCTCATCGCACCTGGCATGGAGAGATCGATGTCGCGCGGTCGCTTCCTCAGCGTGTTCTTCGCCGGTACGGCGACGGCGGCCGCCCTCACCGTGCTGGTCGGTGGCGTGTACTACGGCTTGTTCGCCGGACTCTTCGCCCTGTTCGGCGCCTACCTGGTCTCGGTCTGGTCGTCGCCTGCGATCCGAAACCAGCTGCTCATCAGCCTGGCCATCAACGTGGTGATCGCCATCCTCTTCGGGAGCTTCTTCGCGGTCATCGGGGGCCTTGCGGGAGGTGCGGCGGCGGGGCTGCTGTTCCGGCGCGCCGAATCGCGTCGGAGCTGGACCGCCGCGACCCCGTACCTGCTGCTCTTCGGCGGGATCGCCGTGCTGGTGATCCTCGCGATCGTGCGCGGGGTCACCACGGGCCGACTGTGAGCACCCCCGCCCCTCAGGCCGAGACCGACTCCGAGTTCTGCTACCGGCATCCGGATCGGCAGAGCTTCATCCACTGCCAGCGCTGCGGGCGAACCATCTGCCCGCAGTGCCAGACGCAAGCCGCGGTCGGCGTGCAATGCCCGGAGTGCGTGCGCGAGGGCCGCGCCGAGGTGCGGGCGAGCCAGGGCGGATACCTCGGTCGGCTCATCCCCCGGGGGAACGCGCCGGTCGTAACCTACGCGCTGATTGCGCTGTGCGTCGTGATCTACCTCGCGCAGTGGCTGAGCGGCGGCGCCCTCACCAGCGCCTGGGTCTTGGACCCGCGCTTCATCGCCGAGCAGCCGTGGCGGCTCATCACCTCGGCGTTTCTGCACGCGACCAGCTTCATCCCCCATCTGCTCTTCAACATGTACGCGCTCTTCGTGTTCGGGCCGGTGCTCGAGCGCTTCCTCGGACGTGTGCGGTTCCTCGCGCTGTATCTGGCGGGGGCGCTCGGCGGCAGCCTGGGCGTGGTGCTGCTCTACCAACTCGCGGTCGCCACCGATGGCGCCTCGTCGAAATGGTTCGGCGGGTTCCTCCAGTGGAGCTCGGCGCTCGGCGCATCCGGGGCGATCTTCGCGCTGATGGGGGCGCTGCTCGTGCTGCGCAAGGCGATGGGCCTGCCGCTGACGCAGATCCTGGTCGTGGTGGTCGTGAACCTGGCGTTCGGCTTCATCGCCCCGGGGATCGCCTGGCAGGATCACCTGTTCGGCTTCGCCACCGGCGCCGCGGTCGCGCGCGTCTACCTCACGACCCGACGGCCGGAGCAGTTGCGGACGCAGGTGCTCGCCGTCGCCGGCATCGTGGCCGCAATCGTCGTGATCCTGGTGGTCAGCGTCGTGGCGTCACCCGGCTACTACGCCTGAATCCGGCGTCGACCGGGGATTATGCACAGGCTCATCCACAGTGTGGATGAATCACAGCCGTGTAACTCGAGTGGGGGCAGACGAGGCTGTCAGCGCCAGCGGGTGGTCATCAGGAAGCCGACGAACATGATCCCGAAGCCGACCAGGATGTTCCAGCTGCCGAGAGCCGGCACCGGGAGCTGCGTTTGGCTCAGGTAGAAGACGATGATCCACACCAGGCCGAGCAGCATGAAGCCGAACATGACGGGCTTGAACCACACCGGATTCGGCCCCCGCTGACCGCTGCGCGGTTCGACGGCTTGCGGCTTGGTACGTGCGTTCGGGCGGGCCATGTGCAGAATCCTAACGGACAGGGTGCCGGGAACCCCGGGAAGGACCGTAATCACGGCCGCTCAGGGTCGGAGCACGGCTGGGCGATCTAGGATCATCCCCATGACGGTGCCCGGCCAGGATCAGGCGGTGGCCCCGCCGGCGGAGGGTCGTCGCGGGACTGCCGCGACGCGCTCGCGAGGGCGAATCTCGGTGGCGGGTGTGCTCGGAGAGCTCCTGATCACGGCTGGCGTCTTCGTGCTCCTGTTCCTCGGCTGGCAGCAGTGGCTCAACGACATCATCGTGGGCACCCAGCTGCACAACCACTCGGTGCAGCAGTCCCAGACCTGGAACAAAGCGGCGGTCGGCCCGACCAAGGCTCCGCAGCCCGACGCTCCGCCGGTGATCACGGCGACGATCGCGAATGCGCAGAAGTTCGCCCTGCTGATCGTGCCGCGCTTCGGGGCCGACTACTACCGCCCGATCGCGCAGGGCACCGGCGTGCGGGACGTGCTCAACAAGGGCGAGCTGGGCCACTATCCGACCACCCAGATGCCCGGTGCCCTCGGCAATTTCGCGATCGCCTCCCACCGTAAGGCCTACGGCGGCAACCTCGAGCACATCAACGAGCTGCACGTCGGCGACCACATCTTCGTCGAGACGCAGGATGGCTGGTACCAGTACGAGTTCCGCAACCTGCAGTACGTGAACCCCACCGGCGTCGGCGTGATCGATCCGGTTCCCGAGCAGGCCGGCCTGCAGCCCACCGATCGCATGATTACGCTCACCAGCTGCAACCCGTTCTTCTCGACGGCCGAGCGGATTATCGCTTACGGCAGCTTCGACACCTTCACCCCGCGCGCCGACGGCCCGCCCGCCGAGATCGCGGCGACCGTGACGGGGAAGTCCTGATGTACGCGGCGCTCTGGCGTGTGCTTCCCGGCGCCTGGTGGGTGCGGGTGCTGATCCTCGTCGTCGCCCTCGCTGCGGTGCTAAGCGCCCTCGAGTTCTGGGTCTTCCCCTGGGTGGACCAGATCGTCGCGCCGCAAGACGTTACGGTGTCTCAATGACCCGCGTGCTCGTCGTCGACAATTACGACAGTTTCGTCTACACCCTCAACGGCTACCTGCGACAGCTGGGCGCCGAGACCGAGGTCGTCCGCAACGACGACATCGCCGAGTCGGATGTCGCGGCTCGAATCGCTGACTATGACGCCGTGCTGCTCTCGCCCGGTCCCGGCACTCCTGCCGCGGCCGGGATCTCGATTCCCGTGGTCCGCGCCGCACTCGCCGCCGGATCCCCGTTGCTGGGTGTCTGCCTCGGCCACCAGGCCATCGCCGAGGCCCTCGGGGCGACGGTGACCCACGCCGACGAGCTCATGCACGGTAAGACGTCTCTGATCCGCCACGACGACAGCGGCTTCTACGAGGGCGTGCCGCAGCCGTTCCGCGCGACGCGATACCACTCGCTCGCCGTTGTCGACGGCACGGTCCCCGACGAGCTCGAGGTCACCTCGCGCACGGAGGGCGGCGTCATCATGGGCCTGCGCCATCGCGAGGCGCCGCTGTTCGGCGTGCAGTTCCACCCGGAGTCGGTGCTCACCGAGGGCGGCTACCGGATGCTGGGCAACTGGCTCGCGACGACCGGACTGCTCGAGGCGGCCGACCGCGCCAAAGACCTGAGCCCGCTGGTCAAGCTCGCGTAGAGCGGGCCGCGCGGTCGCTCAGCTGCGGAGGTCACTCAGCCGTTGCAGTACGTCAGGGTGATCGACGACTTCTGCGCGGCCGGCCCCGCGCCCGGCGACTGAGCCGTGACGGCCTGGCCGGTGCACGAGGAGACCGGATGCAGCTTCACGGTGAGACCGAGCGCCGAGCCGGCCAGGGTGTCGCGGGCGGTCGTGATCGACTGGCCCCGGACGTCCGGGATTTGTACGTTGCCGTTCGAGACGACCAAGTTGACGGTGGAGCCCTTCGGCACCTGGACATTGCCGCCGTTCGGGGTCGTCGAGCCCGCCACCTCCACACCGATGACCTGCCCGACGGGGACGCTCGCTGAGAAGTCGGTGGCGGTGGAGCCGTAGACGAGCCCTGCCGCGACGATGGCGGTCTGCGCGTCGGCCTCCGGCTGGAAGATGAGCCCGGGGAGCGTGACCTGCTGCGGACCCGACGAGACCGTCACCTGCACGACGTAGCCCGGGATCACGCGCGTCCCGGCAGAGGGATCGACCGAGACGATCTGATCGGCGGGGACTTTGTCGCTCGACTGGTCGAGCCTGCTGACCTTGAGACCCGCGTCGAGCAGCTTCTGCCCGCCCACTTTGAAGGTCTGCCCGGCCACATTCGGGATCTCGACGGCGGCCCCTGTGCCCACCAGCTGCTGCGGTGCGAGTGTGAAGACCCAGACGAGTGTGGCGACGATGATGACGGCCATGATCGTGACGCCGCCCCAGATCCAGGCGACCGGCGGACGGTTCTGGGTGCGGGGCGCGCGCTCGGTGTCGTCGGCGAGACGACGCAGCGTGGCCTCCGACGCGGCGGTCGAGGTCGGGTTGACGCCGAACAGGGCGGCGTTGAAGCCGTCGTCGTTGCCCGGGATGCGATCGGGCACCTTGCCGGTCATCGCGACATCCAGATCGGCCCTGAAGTCGGCCGCGGTCTGGAAGCGCTCGCCGCGATCCTTGGCGAGAGCGTGCATGACGACGGCGTTGAGTGCGGGCGAGACCGAGGGGTTGATGGCGCTCGGCGGCACGGGCATCTCGCTGATGTGCTGGTAGGCCACGGCCACGGCCGTGTCGCCCCGGAATGGCGCCTTGCCGGTGAGGAGCTCGTAGAGCACGACGCCGGTGGAGTAGAGATCGGTGCGGACGTCGATGCCTTCGCCGCGCGCCTGCTCCGGGGAGAAGTACTGGGCGGTGCCGAGGATCGCGCTGGTCTGCGCAATGGTGGCCGAGGAGTCGGAGATCGCGCGGGCGATGCCGAAGTCCATCACCTTTACCTGCCCGGACGACGTGACCATCACGTTGCCCGGCTTGATGTCGCGGTGCACGACGCCCGCGCGATGCGAGTACTCCAGCGCGGTCAGGATGCCGTCGACGATCCGCACGGCCTCGGCCGGGTCGAGCGGTCCCTGGGCCACCAGATCCTTGAGGAGCTTGCCGTCGACGTGCTCCATGACGATGAACGGCACCTGCACCTCGGTGCCATTGGGCTCGCGCACCGTCTCTTCGCCGGCGTCGAAGACGCGGACGATCGTGGGGTGCGCCATGCGGGCGGCGGCCTGCGCCTCCTGGCGGAACCGCGTGCGGAAGGCCGGGTCATTGGCGAGGGATGGCTTGAGGAGCTTGACGGCGACCTTGCGGTTGAGCCGCGCATCCAGGCCGACGTGCACGTCCGCCATGCCGCCGTGGCCCAGCAGATCGCCGATCTGATAGCGCCCGGCGAGCAGCCGGATGCCGGCGGCAGTCCCGTCCGTCACCGTCATGTCATCCCCACGCTCACGAGAAAAAATCCGTTGTCAGTGTACTTGACGACTTCTTGGCACGAGCCGAGCGCCGCCCACTGGGACCGGATCGTTAGGCGACGGTGATCCGCGCCCTGGACCCCTCGGGGATCAGTTCACCGTGATCGTGGCGGTCGGAGACGCGCCGGAGGTGAGCGCGCCGGAGCCGGTTCCGCACGTGACCGTGTAGCTGACTGTCGCCGGGGTCCCCTTGGTGCCCAGGACGATATTCGCCGAGGTCGTGCTCGGGCTGAAGGGGCTGGTCGACCCCGGCGCGAACGTCGCGTTGCTCAGCGTCAGGTTGTAGGAGGCGAGCGGGAAGCCGGTGGGGCAGCTCGCGTACGCGGTCCAGCCGATCGCAACGGTGTCGCCCGAGTTGTGGCTGCCAGTGGCCACGCTGGGTGAGCCGGTCGGTGCCGGCGGCCCCACGTAGTCCTGGAAGACGTAGACGGTGATCGTCTTGTCGGGCGTCTGGTTGCCATATGGGTTGATGCTCGAGACGATGCCGTTCTGCGTGGGAGTCGACGCCACCGGTCCGTTCTGGTGGTCGATACCGAACTTCAGGGCTTGCAGGGCATCCGCCGCGTGGGCGTAGGTCTTGCCCACGTAGTCCGCCGGGTTGAGATTGATGAGGTCCGAGCTGGGGGTCGCCGACGGGCTCGAGGGCTTTGCGCTCGGCGTCTCGCTGGTGGACGGCGTGGTGCTCGGTGTGGTTCCCCCGTCACCGGTCGGACGCACCAGCAGCACGATGATGATCGCGATGAGGGCGACGGCGAGCACGGCAACGATCGCGATCAGCGGCCAGGTCCAGGCGTTGCGGCGGCGCGGGGGCGGGAGCTCGCTGGTCGCCGGATACGCGCTGGCGGATGCTGCCGCACCCGGCCCGCCCGGCAGCATCCGCGTCGCCTGCGTGCCGATCGGGGTGGTGAACGTCGTAAAGGCATCCTCGCCAGCGATCCCGGGGACCGCGGCCAGTGCGCCCGGCAGGTCCCCGCGCCGCAGCGCCTGGGCGGCGCGGGCCAGGTGGGCGGCAGAGATGGGCCGATCCTCCGGGCGCTTGGCGATGCAGGCATAGACCAGGTTTCGCATGGGTTCGGCGATCGCGAGCGGTAGCTCGGGCGGCGCCTCGTTGATTTGCGCCATGGCGATCGCGACCTGAGACTCGCCCGTGAAGGGGCGGCGGCCGGCGAGGGACTCGTAGGCCACGATCCCCAGCGAGTAGATGTCGGTGGTCGGCGAGGCTGCGTGCCCGCTCGCCTGCTCGGGCGACAGATATTGCACCGTCCCCATCACCTGGCCGGTGGCGGTCAGCGGCACCTGGTCGGCGATCCGGGCGATGCCGAAGTCGGTAATCTTGACACGGCCCTCGGGCGTGATCAGCAGGTTGCCCGGCTTGATGTCGCGGTGCACGAGCCCCGCGTTGTGCGCGGCCTGCAGAGCGGATGCCGTCTGCGCGACGATGTCGAGCACCTTGTCGCTCGGCAGCACGCGTTCGCGCTCGAGCACGGTCGACAGCGCCTCGCCCGGGACGAGCTCCATCACGAGGAAGGCGGAGCCGTCCTCCTCGCCGTAGTCGAAGACGTTGGCGATGCCCTCGTGGTTGACCAGGGCGGCGTGGCGGGCCTCCGCGCGGAAGCGCTCGAGGAATCCGGGGTCTCCCAGGTATTCGTCTTTCAGGATCTTGATGGCGACGGTGCGTCCGATGACCAGGTCGGTCGCCGCCCATACCTCGCCCATGCCGCCGATCGCGATGCGCGACGAGAGCTGGTACCGACCACCGAAGGTGAGGCCGCTCGTGGGTCTCATCTGTTCAGCACCGCCTCAATGACCTTCTTGGCGATCGGTGCCGCGAGGAGGTTCCCGAAGGCGGACTGTCCACGTCCTCCGCCATTCTCCACTACGACCGCGACAGCGACCTGGGGGTCTGCGGCGGGGGCGAAACCGGTGAACCACAGGGTGTATGGCGCACCCGGCGCGTTCTGAGCTGTGCCGGTTTTACCCGCGACGTCGACACCATTGATTCTTGCATTACTCGCTGCGCCATTGGCGACGTTGTTGACCATCAGCTGGGTCATGGTGGTGGCTGTTGCACTGCTGATCGGCGTGTTGTAGAGGGTGGGTGTCAGCTTCTGCAGCACCGAGAGATCCGGAGCCGTGATGTTGTCCACTACGTTCGGCGTCATCAGCTTGCCGCCGTTGCCGATCGCCGCCGAGACCATGGCCATCTGGAGCGGGGTGACCCGGTCGTTGCCCTGTCCGAACGACGAGATCATCTGCTGCGCGTCGCTGTCGGTCTGTGGGTACACGCTCGGGGTGACCTTCATCGGGATGCGGAGGTTGTCATCGTCGAAACCGTACTTCTTTGCCTGCCCGCTGATGGTGTTGTAGCCGAGGGCAAGCCCGAGCTGGGCGAACGGGATGTTGCAGCTGAGCCGCAGCGCTGTCGCGATGGACGCGGTGTCAGCGCCGCCGCAGGAGCCGCCCTCGGCATTCGTGATCACCGTGGAGCTCTGCGGCAGGGTCAGCGACCCAGGATTCGGGAAGGTGCTGTCTGGCGTGTACTGCCCGCTTTCGAATGCGGCGGAGGCAACCACCAGCTTGAACGTGGACCCCGGCGGGTTCAGAGAGCCAGCGATCGCGCGGTTGATCAGCGGATCGCCGGAGTCGACGAGCAGCTGCTTGTACGTCGAGATCACCTGGGCGCTGTTGTGAACGGCGAGGGTGTTCGGGTCGAAAGTCGGCTTCGACACCATCGCGAGAATGGCGCCCGTCTTCGGGTTCAGCGCGACGACCGCGCCCTGGTAGTTGCCCAGGGCATCCCACGCCGCCTGCTGCACGACCGGATCGATCGTCGTCTCGACCGACGCTCCCTTCGGGTTCTGGCCGGTCAGGATCGCGTTGAGCTGGGCCAGGAACTGCTCGTTCGCGGTGCCGCTCAGGTAGTTGTTGAGGGCGTTCTCGAGGCCGGTGTTGCCCTGGTTGAGCGTGAAGTATCCCGTGACCGCCGAATAGAGCTGGCCGTTCGCGTACTGCCGCTGATACTTGTACTTGTCGTTGGTGGCGATCGAGGTGGCGATCGGCTGACCGGCCACCAGGATGCTGCCGCGCTCCGCCGAGAAGCTCGCGTAGAGCGTGCGCACGTTGCGTCCGTCGGACTTGAGGTTGTCCTGCTGGAACACCTGGATGATCGTGGTCGAGCCGAACAGCGCGAGGAACATGATCAGCACGACGATGCTGACGCGGCGGAGTTCCTTGTTCACGAGGCGCCTCCCGCCGGGGCGGCGGACGGGTCGGACGACGAGGCCATCACCGGGATCGGCGCGGTGTCGACCACCCAGTGCGGCTGGTTGCGCACGGAGTCTGAGAGGCGCAGCAGCAGCGCCACGATGATCCAGTTCGCGACCAGAGATGATCCGCCGGCCGCGAGGAACGGGGTCGTCAGGCCGGTCAGGGGGATCACCCGCGTCACGCCGCCGATCACGATGAAGACCTGCAGCGCGACGACGAACGAGAGGCCGACGCCGAGGAGGCGTCCGAAGTCGTCCTGGCCGGTGAACCCGATCCGAAATCCGCGTGAGACGAAGAGCAGGTAGAGCGCGAGCAGGGCGAACAGGCCGACCAGCCCGAGCTCCTCGCCGAGGCTCGCGACGATGTAGTCGCTCTCGGCGAGCGGGACGATGTCGGGTCGACCCTGGCCGAGACCGGTGCCGACCAGGCCGCCGTTCGCCAGGCCGAACAGGCCCTGCACGAGCTGGTAGCTACCGCCGCTCTTCTCGTAGACCGCGGGGTTGAAGGCGTCGAGCCAGGAGCCGAAGCGACCGGCCACATAGTTGAGTGAGCGCCCGGCGATGTATGCGCCGCAGCCGAAGAGCAGCAGGCCGATGATCACCCAGCTGAGCCGTCCGGTCGCCACGTAGAGCATCACGAGGAACAGGCCGAAGTAGAGGAGGGCGGTTCCGAGGTCGTGCTGGAACACGATGACCGCCATCGCGAGCACCCAGATGACAAGGATTGGGCCGAGGTCCCGGACTCGCGGGAAGCGCATCCCGAGGAAGGTCCTCCCGACCATCGACAGCGAGTCGCGCGCCGTCACCAGGTACCCCGCGAAGAAGATCGCGAGCGCGATCTTGGCAAGCTCGCCGGGCTGGAACGAGAAGGGCCCGATCGCGATCCACACCCGGGCGCCCGAGATGGTGCGACCGATCCCGGGCAGCACGGGCAGCAGCAGCAGCACGATCGCGCTGAACATTGCGATGTAGCGGTATCGCTGCAGGACGCGGTGATTGCGGATGAGCACGAGCGCCGCGAAGGCGACGATGAGGGCGATCCCGGTCCAGACGATCTGGCGGACCCCGGCCGCCTCCCAGCCGCCCAGGCCCTTGGCGATGTCGATGCGCGAGATCTCGGCGATGCCCACGCCGTTGAGCAGCACGGCGATCGGGAAGACGAAGGGGTCGGCGTCCGGTGCGACGACCCGCTCCGCCACGTGCCCGAGCAGCACCAGGACGGCGAGCCCGCCTTCCAGCACTAGCAGCGTGCCGCCTACCCGGCCGAGCGCACCGAGCTCGACGAGCACCATCGCGCCGCCCGCGAGGACCAGGGCGCCGAGCAACAGGAACAGCTCCAGGTTGCGGCGACGCGCGGGCGTGCGCAGGCGCACCCGGATCGTACCGGTGAAGGTGGAGCGGGGACCGGCGTCGATGACGGCCATGCTCAGTCGCCGCCTCGGGCCGCGGCCGTCATCAGTTGCCCGCCGCCGTCGAGAGCCGATCGACGATGTTCAGCGCGTCGCGGAGGTTGTCGGCGGGGATCGTCGCCTCGACGGTCTGTTGCTGAAAATCCGACAGCGACGAGACGCTGATCGCGGTCGACTGGCAGACGCTCGACAGCGAGATCGGGCCGATGTTCTGCTGCACGCCGCAATAGATGGCGACGCGGCCGTGGTCGTCGCCGACGTAGTACTTCGACTGGGTCCAGCTGTAAAATCCGAACACGGCTCCGGCGATCGCCACGATCGCGATCACCAGCGCGACCAGCCAGATGATCCGACGTCGTCGGGCGCGCTTGCGGTCCTCCTCGATCAGCTCCTCGAGGTAGCCCTCGCCCTCCGGCTCAAAGTGGGTGTCCTCGGGCGGGGTCGCCTTGAGCGGATGCAGCAGCAGCGTGGGCAGGCGGATCGGACGCCGCGCGGCATCGCTCTCGAAGCTCAGCGGCACCGCTGCAGACCCGACGAAGGTCGGCGGGATGCCTGAGGCGCCCTCGCTGTCGTCGATGTCGACGAGCACCACGGTGACGTTGTCGGGGGCTCCGTGGTCGAGGCTCTCCTTGACGAGGCGGTCTGCGGCGCCCTGCGCGGTGCGAACGGTGACCAGGATGGTCGACATCTTGTCGTCGGCCACGTAGCTCGACAGGCCGTCGGAGCACAGCATCCAGCGATCGCCCGGACGCGTGTCGAAGATGGCGGTGTCGATCTCTGGGGCCGCGTCGACGTCGCCGAGCACGCGCATGAGCACCGAGCGACGCGGATGCACGGCCGCCTCCTCGGGCGTGATGCGACCCGAGTCCACGAGTCGTTGCACGAAGGTGTGGTCGGCGGTGATCTGGGTGAACTCGCCATCACGGAGGCGGTAGACCCGCGAGTCGCCGATGTGGGCGAGCGCCAGCTGGTCGCCCACCCGCAGGATGCCGCTCACTGTGGTGCCCATCCCGGTGAGCTCGCTGTGCTCGAACACGGTCTCGGCGAGGATCGAGTTCGCGGCGATCAGGGCCTGCTGCAGCGCGAACTCGGCGTCGCGCACCGAGGGGTATGCGGCATCCGCCTCAGCGATGCGCTTGGCCGCGATGGCTGAGGCGACGTCGCCGCCCGCGTGACCGCCCATCCCGTCGGCGACGACGAAGAGGTGCACGCCCGCGTAGCCGGAGTCCTGGTTGTTTGACCGGATCTTGCCGACGTGCGACACGGCCGCGCTCGTGGGGGTCGGAGCCACCCGCTTACCGCCGGAGCTCGAAGCTGGTCGTGCCGATCGTGACCGGCGTGCCAGGGGGCACGGGCGTCGGGAGCATCACGCGCGACCCCGCCAGGAACGTGCCATTGGTCGAGTCTAGGTCTTGCACCACCCACTGGTCGTTCCAGAGCATCAGGCGCGCGTGGTGCGTCGAGGTGTAGTCATCGCGGATGATCAGACCCGACTCGCTTGACCGGCCGATGGTCAGCTGCTCGGGCGGCAGGTCGATCTCCATGCCTTCGCGGGGCCCCGACGTGATGACGAGGCGGCGGGGGGTTGTGGCATCGGGCTGTGGCGTGCGGCTTCCGATCGGAGCCGTTGCCGCGGCGGCGACCGGTGCGGGCGCGAGGGGCGCCGCCACCGCGGCCGCCGCCGGGAACGAGGCCCCAGCCGTCGCGGGCAGCTTCCGTGCCCGCTGTCCGAACAGGTCGGAGCGCAGCGCGTACACGACGACGAACACGAAGAACCACATCAGGATGAGCAACGCCAGCCGCAGGACCAAGAGGGTGAGCTCGCTCATCGCTCGGTCCGATCGGGACGTTCGGTGCGCAGATCGGCGAACTGGTCGACGGATGCCGCCTGCGCGAGCACCCGGAACGCGATCTTGGTGCGCCCAATCTCGATGACCGAGTCGGGCAGGAGCGGCGCCTTGCTGATCCGCTCCCCATTGAGCTTCGAGCCGTTGGTGGAGCCGAGGTCGCTGACCTGGCCGCGCTTGCCGTCCCAGAGAATCTCGATGTGCTGCCGGGAGGTGCCGGTGTCGTCGAGCGTGATGTCGGCATCCGAGCCCCGGCCGATGACCGTGCGCGACTTCGTGATCGGGTAACGCGTGCCGTCGATATCGAGCACCGGGGTCCACGCGACCTCGCCCTTCACGTTGACGGACTCGATCCGCAGCACGCCCTCCGAGAGCAAGGGATCGCGCTCGAGCCGGATCGAGATGCCGCCGGCGAACGCGTAGTGCTGCGCGGTCGCGTGCCGCTGCACCAGCTGCGTGAACTCGTCGATCAGCGCGGGGCCGAGGTCGGTCATCCGCAGATAGTCGCCGGGGGCGAGGCGCACCACGAAGCCGTTGGGAACAAGGATGCGGTCGCGCGACACAACCGCCGCCTTGGTGTCGAGCTCGCGGCGCAGGGCCGCCGTCACCTCAAGAGGCTGCAGACCACTCTTGAAGGTCCTGGCGAACGCGCCGTTGACGACGCGCTCCAGTCCCTTCTCGAAGTTGTCGAGAATCCCCAACGGGACCACCTCTCGAAACGGGCACCCGCCTCCGGACAGGCGCGGGGGAACATCATGATGTTAGTCGGGGAACCTTCGAGAATCGGGAGGGGCATCCGCCGTATGACGCCGCGGGACGGGGGTGGTAGTCTCACTGAGTTGACCGCGCAGGCGGATGACTGCGCGCGAGTGGTGAAATGGCAGACACGCTGGCTTCAGGTGCCAGTGCTCGCAAGGGCGTGCGGGTTCAAGTCCCGCCTCGCGCACCGTGGGGTGTTTGTGTTACAGGCACTCCATTGATTGTGTAACTCGTGAAAGGCGCTCGGATCGGGCGCCTTTCGGCGTTTCGGGGCGGTGAGTGGCGTTCTGAGGGCGGTCACCGGCAATCTGCTTGCAAGGATGTTGCTGTGCCTAAGCCCTACCCCACCGAGTTCCGTGATGACGTGGTGCCGGGCACATGACACAGACAGGTACTTCTGCGCCCGGGTGACTGCCACGTAAAAGAGTCGTGTCTCATCCGACCGGTTCACCTTGTACCGGGCGCCGTTTTCGGCACCGCATCCTCGGGCACGAGGTGCGGAATCGTCTGCGTGCCGCCCGGCGCCTTGATCCTGGTCGCAGATCGGACCCAATGGATTGCCTGCCTCGATTACCTACGTGCCAGCGGCAACGAAAGCTCCATCCTTTCCAAGGATCAGTGTCTTTGGACATGCTGGGGTGATTCAAGGCGACTTTTGGATGGGTGTGGCCCAGAGTTCGCGTTCGATTTTTGTGGCGAGTTCGCGGAGCAGGGTTTCTTCTTGTCCGTGGAGCTGGCGTGGGCGTGTGTCGTATACGCACAGGGTGCCGAGGCGTTGTCCGTCGGGGGCTTCGATGGGGTATCCGACGTAGAAGCGCACATGTGGGTCGCCTGCAACGAATGGGTTGTCGCAGAATCGTGGATCGTCGTAGGCGTCGCCGGTGATGACCCCGCCGTGGCTGTGGATGGTTGTGTTGCAGAACTCGGTCGCGCGGACCCCGACAGGCCCACCGGGGCCGAGGTGCGATTTGCTCCATCTGCGGTCGTGGTCGATGAGGTTGAAAGACGCGTACCCGGTGCCGAAGACGCGCTGTGCTTGTGCGACGATGCGGTCAAATCGTGGCTCGGGCGCTGTGTTCAAAATCGCCAGCTGATCCAGCGACGCCTGACGGTGCACCTCGGAGGCAATGGGTTCACTTCGGGGGGATCCGGCCATGAACTCCGCCTCCAAGTGATCCACCAGCGCCGGGGCAAGGGTGGCAGCGAAACCCTCGAAGGTTCGGGCCGTGTGAAGACGGTCGGTGGGCTCTTCATGCTGCACCGGGAACGGCAGGTATGTGACGTTCTTGAATCCGTTGATGGCTTCCAACGACGACTCGTTGAACCGAAGGAACGCTTTCGCGACCGCGCGGCCCTGCGGGGAACGAAACATCGGCACGATGGTCGGGTCGGGACTCTCGACGAAGAACACCCGAGACGATGCAGGCACCCCGTGAGAAAGGATGTGCAACAGCACTTCCAGTTGGGCTGCCCATCCGCGTGGCGTGGTGCCTGCCATCGCGTCGGCCAGGCCGAGATCCACCACAACGGCGTCGTACCGGTCGAGTTCCAACAGCCGCGCCGCGGCGACTGCTTGTTCCATCGTGAACCACGAATGGGCCTCGACGATGACATCAACGCCGCGACCGGTCCCGTGAGCGATGGAACGGGCCAGGAACCCAGCGAACCCAACTTCATGGCTGAGAACACCGCGACCGACAATAATGTCGCTGCCGAACAGAAGGATACGATCCGGGTTGGGACCGCCGGCATGCACCCGCGGGACATCGACCGGGGTCTCCACAGATTCGATCAACGCCCGAGTCCGCAGCGACCACACACGAAACCGGGTCCGCGTCATCAGCGACGCCAAGTTAGCCAAATCCATCCCCGGTCTTCACCTGCCTGGTTGAAACCGTAGGCCGCATCCTGCCCTGGCACGAACCCCCAAAGCCGGGCGAATACCGAAACCGGCTGAGCCTGAGGCTGCAACGGCTGATCCGGAGATTCCTATTAACGCAGTTGTATGTTAGGGGCGGTACCGTCTGCTGGCCCACGGGGAAGCTGAAGTCGCCATCGAGGGCTCGACTGACCGACCAGGCGGCGCCCTCGATCATGGCGCTCTTGGCCGCTACAGCACCGACCACGAAGTACAGCTGCGCCCGGGTGAGGGACGGGACGGTCGTCGCCGGTGCGGGGGTTTGCTCACGGCCGGCTGACCCATCGCGCTAGCGAACGCTCAGCGGCGTTGGTCGATCTTCTTCGAGGTAGGTGGTCAACCCAGAAGGGTTCGGCATCCCGGAAGCGGGTCAACCACTTCCTCTCACGTTGAGGGAGCTGCTCGGCGTCGCCGCTGCGACTGTCGGTGGGCAAAAGGGGTGTCCGTCCCGGCACCAAGAAGCAACCCCTGGCCGAGGATCCGGAAACGTGGGACATCCCCGGCGCGACACGCGCGATCGTGAGCAGCTAGGCGCGCCCGACACGCGACTCATCGAGCTCCGTGCGCTCCGTCTTCCGCTCCCGAGACGCATCTTCGCCAGGTGCTGTGACATCGCGGCTGGAGACTTCACAACGATCTCGACGAGTTGGCTGACGCCGAGTTCACCTTCCCGCAGAGCCAGGATGATGCGAACCCTGGTGGCATCCGGGAGCAGGGCGAACACCTCGACCGCCAGCTCGACCGGTTGGCGTGATTCGAGTGTTTGCATCCACACGCAAACTCTCACGTTCCGACCAATGCTGAGTGTGGGCCGGCCGCTATTCACAGCGAGCGACGTGCATGTCCATTGGAATACTGGAATGTAAGAAGCGGCGTTTAGATGAACGTGCCGGTTCGGTCTACCGGCCGGAGTTTTCGGTCGAACGTGTAGACGAGGGGGCGACCTGACGGTCCCTCTTCCCCATCGTGAACTTGGCGGTCGTTGCCGAGGAGCACCTGTCGAAGTCCGCCCGTTGATTCGGGACTCGCGATCACGAGAACGGTCTGCCGATCCAGAAGGAGCGGCAGTATCTGATTCCTATAGAAGCCAGCCATAGCGACGCTGGCCATCAAAACCAGGTGAGTATCGCCCGGCAGAAGCGCACCGTCTGCATCGGCGTGAAGGCTCCAGGCGCCTGAAGGCCACGCCGCTGGCACGTCGAGGAGGCGGTCTGTATTGACGATGCGAGGCAATCGGCGCAGCGCACCGAGGACGCCGCTGACGAGCGGGAGGCTTTTCGTTCGAGGGGGGCTCCACACGACGTCTGGGTTGAGGCGTTCTCGAGCGAGAACCTTTGCCACGAGGTGAGCTTGTGTCTCGGCCGGATCCTCTTCCCCCGCGTTGTCGCCGCCGAAGTTGAGAAGGATCAGCGAGCCGAACTCGGTCATTGGGAGTCTGCCGCTCGCAGCTCACCAGCCCCGATGCTCATGGCTCGTTGTTCCCTTGCGCGGTGCTGTGGTGGTGGCGTTCGCGCTTTCGCCAGTCGTCGGGGATGACGGCTTCCAATGCGTCGTCGACGGTGATGACGCCGATGATCTGGTTGTCATCGTTGAGGATCGGGAGGCTGAGAAGGTTGTAGTCGGCCATCAGGTTGGCGATATCGATGATGTCGTCGCGGGGGTCTCCGTGAACGGGTTCGAGGTCGGACACCTCCCGAAGAAGGGCGCTTGGCTTGGCCTGGATTGCGCTGACGAGGCTCAGCGTTCCAACCAGGTGTTTGTCGGCGTCGATGCTGTAAATCGTTGTGAGGGCTTCGGGTTGCTGCGAAGTAGCTTCCCGAACGATTTGCAGGACTTCGCTGATCGTGCACTCCTGGTCAACCGCCAGATATTCCACTCCCATCAGACCGCCGGCGCTGCCGTCCTGGTAGCGCATCAGCCGGAGCACGTCGGCGCGCTTGAGCTCAGGGAGCGCGTCGACGACGGGTCGACGCCTGTCCTGTGGTAGGTCGAGGATGGCATCGACGGCGTCGTCCGTGCGCATCCGGCTCAGCACATCGGCAATCTCCACCGTGGTCCGGGCTTTGAGCACTTGGGTCTGATGGTTGTCTTCGAGTTCCTCGAAGACATCAGCCTCCAGGTCGGGGTTGTGGTGCAGGTGTTCCAAGAGGTCGTCGCGTTCCTTGGTGGACGCACTTTCGATGATGTCGGCGATCTGTGCCGGCCGTAATCCGCGGAAACGGCGAAAGCCTGAGCGCACGTGAATGGAGGCTTCGTGACCGATTAGCGCTTCGAATGATTTCCAGTCTCTGACGGGATGCTGCTCGTGGTGGGACCGGCGCAGCCAGCCGCGCCGGTGCACGTCCAGGCCGGTTGCGACCCAGCCGTCTGGTTCCGATGTGATGACGACGTCGTAGGCGCGGACCAGCACGGCGCGGTCGACGTCGATTAGGCGATGGCCCAGTACCGCCTGCTTGAGCAGAACTTCGCCGTCGCGGCGTTCGAAGGGACGCAGGTCGAGTTTGGCGGTTCCGAGGCTGATCCGGTTGGTTTCGATTGCCGTGATGTCGTCCATCGAGACGAAGACTGTGTTTGATCCGACTCGCATCACCAGCCCGGTCAGGGAGGGGTACCGGTCAGGGTGGAGCCTCACGATCACGTCGGCGAGGGTACCGATCGTGCGCCCGTCGACGTCGACGACGGCGTCTCGGAGCATGGCTGACAAGTAGAGAGGAGGAACGGACTGCGGCGACGAGCTTGCGGTGCTCATTCTGGGCTCCTTTCGGGAGCTGGTCTCAGTGTGCACCGAATACGGTGCGGTCGAATAGGGGGGAGGATGCTCACTGGTTGGTGGCGAGTTGCACGACGCGGACGACTACCAAGACCATTGCCAGCAGCAGATAAGCGCGCAGCACCGTGAGGCCGAGGCGCCTGCCGCTGGAGAGCTTCGGGGTGCTCAACAGAGCGATTGGCGGCATCCGCCAGGTGGGTCGCTCTCGACGGTCAACGGTGTCGGCATCGGGTGCCCGAGGGCGTCGCGCACGAACGATGGCGAAGGTTACCCCGGCGAAGATGGCGATCAAAGCTCCCCCAATCAGGATCGCGATGATCGCCGCCGAGCCGATGGAGGGGAACAGCACGCTCGCGGTGAGAACGATGGAAAGGATGACCAGCACCGCGATGACAGCGGCGGTGAACAGATTCACGGCCTTGCCGTTCACCCATGGGCCAAGCACCGCCTTGTCGTTGCAGAGCAGCATGAGGAACACGGTCGCTGACGGAAGCAGAACACCGGCAAGGACCTGAACTCCGACAGTGATGAGTCCAAGCGGGCTGCCCGGAAGAAGGACGATGACCGCCGAGATGATGACTAGTCCCGCGAAGACGGCGTAGAAACCCTTTGCCTCGGAGGGCTTGCGATGGAGCGAGTGCTTCAGGCCCAGGACATCCCCGATGGCATACGAGGTAGACAGTCCCACTGCGGCAGCACCGATTACGGATGCGTCGACGAGTGCGAGCGCGAACAAGATCCCTGCAGCTTGGCCGACGTACTTGGTCAAACCGCTCGCCACACCGCCAGCATCAGTGAAGTTACCGAACCCCTGGGTGCCAGCGAACCCGGCGGCGGTCACCGAGATCAGCGCGGTCCCACCGATGACGACGATGACAATCCCGATCCAGAGGTCGACCTTCTCATAGCTCATGAAGCGGGGGGTGATGCGCTTGTCGATGACGTACGACTGCTGAAAGAACAGCTGCCAGGGCGCAACCGTCGTTCCGACCATTCCGATGATGAGCAGGGTCACTGTCGACAGCTCCGCACCGGGCGGGAAGCCAGGGATCAGGAAGCCATGCGCGATCTGTCCAATCGGGGCGTGGACGATGATCACCAGAGGAACTAGGAGCAGGGAACCGGCGATCAGGATGATGCAGAGGCGCTCGAAACGGCGAAACGACCCGGTGCTGACTGCGCCGATGACGAACAGCGCGGCAACGATCACCCCGGGAATCTTCGGAATCCCGAGATACGTCAACCCGAGGCTGATGCCGATGAACTCGGTGACGATCGTCAGCGCATTCAGCAGGAAGAGGTCGATGACGCTGAAGGCGCCCCAGAACTTTCCGAATCGCTCCAGGATGAGGCGAGCGTGGCCGACCCCGCTCACAGCGCCGAGCCGAAGCACCATCTCTTGGTTGACGTACAGAACCGGCACCAGGAGCAGCAGTACCCAGAGCAGGCTTGTGCCGTAGTTCTGGCCGGCTTGCGTGTACGTGCCGAAGGCGCCGGCGTCGTTGTCGCCCGCCATCACGATCAGGCCAGGCCCGACGATCGCGATCAGGGTGCGAAGTTTGGCCGACAGTTTCGTTCGGGGTGCGGTGTCTCCCATTTGGATGGTGCCGAAGGCGCCCTCGATGTTGCCGACATGTGCGGAGTCGAGTGCCGCTGTGGGTGTGGGGTCCACACCAGATGTTGAAGTCATGATTGCCGTCCCTCCCGCGAGCGGGGGTTCTTACTACTGGAAAGAGAAAGTCGGGTCGCAGAGGTTCGGATGAAAAGCCTCGGACGCAGCCATCGCGCGTGTGGGCGTTGGGACGTACCTGGGCCGTCAAGACCCGGTCTTAGTTCACCTAGCGGAGCCCAGAGGAGCGTGGGTCTGTGACTGTCATTCATCATGACCACCTCCAATCTCGGCACCCAGAAAGGTCCGACCGGGATGCGGCCGGATGAGGCCTCTCCTCGTAAAACGCTTGGCACTCCGCGGCGTCAACCCGACTACTTTCGGGAGGCAATCGGGGCCACCCCGTAGGCCGGGCAGGCCTGCCCTGACCCTGGGCGCCTGTCGACGTGGGGGCCGCTGGCATGTTTCCGCGGAGCGTTAGCTGACGAACAGTAGCTATCGACTTGAATGCTACGTCGCTAGCTGCATATCTGCAAGAGCGTGCACATGCGTGATGACTTTCGCGGATCCGACTGCATTCTCACGGCCACTACCTATTTCGATGTCATCCGTTGGGCAGTCTTTGCGGCCCCCGGGTAAGCGGACCGCTTATGGCGCCTTCGTGATGGGATGTTGGAGTCGCGGGGGCGTTCGCGCTCTCGACCTGCATGCCGCACACCTGGTCGTTCGCGTACTTCGCCCCGAGGCCGAATCGGCACCATCCGGATAAGAATCTCAGATCAACCCCAAACCGCCCTACTCACCAAACCCCACCGGTGGATTCAGGCTTGGCTGTCTACCTCGGGCGCTGATCGACTCCCGCTTTCAGTCTGATGAAGGCCAACGCGCTCAACCTGATCTGCCCAGAGCGTTCCCCAGGCGCGGAGCGATTCGATCACCGGGCGCAGTGTTTGTCCCAGTGAGGTCAGTGAGTACTCGACCCTGGGCGGGATCTGTGGGAATACCTCGCGGTGCACGATGCCCTGATCCTCCATCGTGCGCAGGCGCTCAGCGAGAGTCTTCGGGCTTACCCCTGGTAGTTCGGCGCGCAATTCCCCGAAACGTCGCGTGCCTCTCTCGAACAGCTCGCGCAGGATCAGCAGCGTCCACTTGCCGTCCAATACGCGCACCGATCGCTCGATGGGGCAGTCGGGTGCACCCACGCCGCTTCCTCTCGTTACTTGTCAGTTTACATACTGTAACTAGTTTACAAAATAGTGCCTACTTCACAATTCGAACTGTGTATCTCAGTATGGGGTTGTCCATAGCAACGCCGAAAGGCCGATAGAAGGCAGCTCCCATGCGTCTCCTCGTTCTCCGAATCACGCTCGGCGTCATTGCCGCATTCCAGATCGGCTTCGGCGCGATCTTCCTCTTCGCTCCAACCGTCTACCCCGATGCGGTCGGTCTCGACCCCGTACCGGCGTGGGCGTCGTGGATGTTCGCCCTGTTCGGCGCGCGGGCGTTGGGCTTCGGCGCCGGCATGATCCTCGCGATCCGCGACCCGCTGGGCCACCGATCGTGGATAGCGATCATGATCGGTGTACAGGTGATCGACTGGATCGCGACTCTCGTGGCAATCCTTCAGGGCAGCCTCACCGTCGCCCAGGCCTCGACGGCCGCATTCATGCCGGTGTTGTTCGTGATCGCGCTCCTGCTCTCCTTCCCGCGTCGAGCCGATACGCGTGCAACGACTTTGCAACCGATTGCGAACGCGGTGCGGCCGTGACCCCTGTCAAACTTTTCGCATGGCTGGCAGAGACCCCGGCCTACCGCAACATCCACATCGACGCCACCCACTTGCTGCCCGCCGCACGCGGACAGCGCTGCCAGCCGAGGCTATGACGCTCTTGGTGTCGACACATCGACGAGCATGACCCGTGAAGCGCGGAGGATCGCATCACAGCAGGGCTCCGAAGCGAGGTTCGAAGTGGGGAGCGCTGGCCATCCGCGCACCGCCTCGGTCGAGGTCGTATCGGCCGCCTCCTTGCTATGCGTGGTGCCCGAACCTGAGGCTGTCGCCGCGGCGATGTGGGGTTCAGTTTGCCCGGGAGGCGCGATCCTGGTGATCGAAACCACGGCGCTCATGACGCAGGGTGCCGTGCGGACCCTTGATCAGCACACCTGGACACCCGATGATCACCGGGCGATCTCGATGTGGGCGGAGGCCCGCCGTGGACGCGCGGTCAACCCGAGCAGGCTTGCGGCGTTCGCCCAAGCGCAGACGATGTACCGCTCGATGCTCTCGGGATTGGTCGCCACGTGGCTATTCCGGCGGTCAGCGGAGGAGGAACGCCGGTAGCCGCTCGTGCACTTCTCGGCTGGCGTCGCGCGCATCGTTTCGTCACGATGGCGGCGGGACAGCGCCGTCAGTTCTCCTTCAGCTCTGGGCAAACATCACAAGGGATCCCGCTCAGACCGCGCAGGTAGGTGAGCTTGACGATCCTGTCGGGGTTGGATGTCCCGTCCGATTCCAGTCGTTCGCCCTCCTTCCGATGCTCACCGCCCGACGAGCCCACCGGCCAGCTCGACAGCCGAACCGCGATCTCGATGATGGAGCTGATCGGCGAGTTGGTGCACCAGCAGTGTGCCGCCGCCACCGTGAGCACGCACGATCCGCTGATGGCCGCGTTCGCTGACCGCACCTTCGAGCTGCACGACGGGCGCCTCTCCGCCGCGGCACCGCATGGGAGGCACGCGCTCTCAGAGCTCAGCGCAGCGCGGGCCGCTGCGGCGCGATGACGACCAGCGCGAGGTAGGTGATCACACCAACGGCGACGTGCATGACGGCGAGGTCCGCGACGGCGGGAGCCGGCTGCCCGCCTCGGAGGATCCAGAGGTCGGGGGCGAAGCTGACGATCGTGACGATGATCGCGAGCCAGAGGAAGAGGCGGCGAGCCCGGGTGGTGACAAGAGTGACAATCGGCCAGCCTATCGCCGCGACGATGACGCCGATGGTCGTCAGCTTCGCGTAGTCCTCGAACCGATAGTGCTCGTACCCCGCCGTGGATGGGAACAGGGCGATCCCGGCGGCGGCGATCGCCGCACACGCGGCGATGGAGGCGCCGAGCGCGACGACGGTGGCGACGATCCAGCGCACGAGCGAGGGCTGGGCGGCGCCCCAGGGGAAGTCGAGGTGCAGCAGCGCGGGGCCGCGCACGGCGGTGGAGGACATCTTTCGACGCTATCCAGCGAGCCTGAGCCGAGGGGCGTTCCCCGGTGAGAGTTCTCGCATGTTGGCGCGGGGGTGGCGGTCGCGGCGGATCACCGGGTGGTGACCGTCGCCAACTGCACGCGCAGATCCTCGCCAACCATGTCGAATACCTCGAAGCTCTGCTCTGCGCGGCTGAGCACGGAGCGTCACATCGCGAGGAACTCGTCGAGGATCTCGGCGGTCGGCCAGCCCTCGAGCCGGTCAAGCAGGGCGATCGCGCCGTCACCTGCGAGGTCGACGGCGGCGGCGATCAGCTCGTCCTTGCCGCCGGGGAACTGGCGGTACAGCGAGCCGCGGGGCTCGCCTGAGGCCTCGAGCACCTCCGAGGAGGAGGTCGCCTGCACGCCTTTCTTGGCGAGCAGAACGACCGCGCTCTGCACCATGCGGCCGCCGAGGTCGATCGTGTTCTTCGTGGTGTTCGCCCTCGTCATGGATAGCACCTGGGTGCTCACCGCCGGAGCCGCCCGCACCTGGTTCGTGCGCTCGCCGGCGCGCTCTCGAACCTCGGGGTCGTCGGCGGCGTTTGCCATGATCGGGCTGGGCGGAACGTTCGCCGTCACCGGCGTGAAGAGCAAGCTACCCGACCTGGACCTGGACCTCGTGGTAGCCGGTCGCGCCGTTGGGCACCGTGTCGGTGACCGCGGACGTCTGCACCTCGCCGTCGACGCTCGTCGCCCGCACACGCAGGGTGTGCTGGCCGGCGCGTGCCGACCAGGCGTACTTCCACTGCATCCAGGTGTCGACCGAGATGGCGGGTGCCAGTTCCGCTTCCATCCACGACTGGTCGTCGACCTGCACCTCGACCTTCTGGATGCCGGTGTGCTGGTGCCAGGCGATCCCCGCCACGACGACGGTTCCGGCCTTCACCGTTGTGCCCTGTTGCGGCACGTTGATCTCGGATTCCACCTTCACCGGGCCGCGGGCGCTCCACCCGCGCTGCGTCCAGTACGCGGAGTGCGCCGAGAACGTCGTGACCTGCAACTCGACCACCCACTTCGTCGCCGACACGTAGCCGTAGAGGCCGGGCACCACCATCCGCACCGGGTAGCCGTGCTCGGGAGGGAGCGGTTCGCCGTTCATGCCGACGGCCAGGATCGCGTTGCGATCGTCCTCCTGCAGGACGCGCAGCGGGGTGCTGGCGGTGAAGCCGTCCGAGCTGCGCGAGAACACCATGTCGGCGCCGGCCTTCGGCTGCGCCCGTTCAAGCAGGTGGCGGATCGGGTAGCCGAGCCAGCGCGCGTTGCCGATCAGGTTGCCGCCGACCTCGTTCGACACGCACATGAGCGTCGTGTAGCTCTCTTCGAGCGGCAGGGCCAGCAGCTCTGCGAAGGTGATCGAGATCGGGTTCGCGACCATCCCGGTGATCTTGAGCCTCCACTGCGTGGGGTCGAGCTGTGGGATCTGCAGCGCGGTGTCGATCCGGTAGAAGTCGGTGTTCGAGACGACCAGCGCGGGCATGCCCGAGATGCCGAGTTCCGCGCCGGCGGGGATCGCCGCGGCCTTCACCGCGGGAGCCGGCAGCTTGAGCGCGTTCCGGGCGGCGGTGGCCGCACGAGCACCGGCCTGGAGCGCGTAACCGCCAACGACAGTTAGCGCGCCGAGAGCCACGGCGCCGCTCGTCAGGCCGACGAACCTGCGCCGCGTCAGTCGCGCGTTCTCGCGCTTGCGCGCCTCCTCGACGCGCGCGAGTTCGAGGCTGTTCGGCTGGCGCCCGCCGGTGGCGCGCAGGCTCGCCGGGTTGATCGGCCGGGGACGGATCGGCTCGTCCATCGCGCGCAGCAGCACCCCGAGGGTGATCAGCGCCACGACGGTCGCGGCCGCGGCGGGCACGATGTCGAAGGCCGCGGATCCGTTGCGCGTGATCGCGGCGCCCACCCCGAAGACGCCGGCGGCGCCGATCACGACGCGACCGAGCGGGGACTTCCAGCGTTCGAGCACGCCGGCGGCTCCTGCGACGACAGCCAGCACGATGCCGAGCCCGGTGAGCAGCGCCGCCTTGTCGCCGGTGCCGAAGAGGGCGATCGCCGTCTCCTTCGCCCAGCCCGGAGCAGCGTCGATCATCAGCGAGCCGACGACGAGGACGGGGCTCGCGGCGGGCGCAACCAACGCGGCGATCAGCTCGGAGACGCCGAGGCCCAGGATGACGGCGGCAATCCCGGCGAATGCCGATGGCAGCCAGCCGCGCAGGCGCTGTCGCACGGGGTGGCGCACGGTGGTTCTCAGCGGCACATCGGGCTCGGACATCAGCTTCAGCCTACGTTCGAGTTCATCGGGATCGGCTGCGAATGCTGACGCTCATCTGTGCGCCGGGAGCCCGATGTCGGACTCTGTCGGGCAGGCGGCCGCAGACGCGGAGCTCGACGGGCTCGTACTGCCCGAGAGCGACTCGCCCGTCATGGTCTTCGAGACCGGGCTGCCCACGCGGTACTACCTCAACCGCACCGACGGCAACCTCGCCCAGCTCGTCTCGACCGAGACGGAGACCGAGTGCCCATACAAGGGTACGACCTCGCAGTTCTGCCGCGATCCGCGGGGCGGACGGACGGCCCGAGCTACGGCGAAGGATGCGCCGAGTCGTACTCGCGGAAGCCCGTCAGCAGCCGGAGCACCAGCCCGACGCCGCCGATGATCAGCAGGCCCCCGAGCACGGGCGGGAACCACAGCGCGACGAGCGTGGCGAGCGTGCCCATGTAGAGGTCACCGAGCCGCGGGCCGCCCGTCACCGCCACGGTGAAGATGCCCTGCAGCCGACCGCGCATCCCGTCGGGCGCGGCCGTGAGCATCATGGTCGAGCGGAAGATGGCGCTCACCTCGTCCGAGGCGCCTGTGCCGGCCAGGGCCACACCCGCGATGATCAGAGCCGGAACGTTGACCCGGTCGAAGGTCGGCCCGACGGTGCCGAACCATCCGGTCTGCATCGCGCCGATGACGAGACCGAACAGCAGGATGCAGCCGCCGTAGATCATCACGCTGCGGCCGATCGCGAGCCCGTAGTGCCGCACGTGACTGACCGGACCGCTGAACAGGCTGGTCAGGAACGTCCCAATCGCCGCGCACGCCGTCAGGATGCCGACGGTGACGGGCCCGCCGCCGATCACGAGAGCGCCGACCGCGGGCAGGATCACGAAGGGGCGCCCGAGTCCCATGGCAAGCAGATCGATGAGGAACCCGGCCCGGATGTTTGGGGCCTTCGCGAGGAACGCCAGTCCGTCGCGCAGCGACCTCCAGCCGGCACCGCTCGTCGCCTCAAGCGGCGGCAGCTTCGGGAGCGAGAAGATGCCGAGGAATCCGGCGAAGAAGAGCACGGCATCCACCGCGTAGGTCCAGGCGAAGCCGACGCTCGCGACCAGGACGCCGGCCAGGGCCGGGCCGAGGGTCAACATGATGCCGATGCTGATCCCGTTGAGCGCACTCGCCGGGGCGACCAGTTCACGGGGCAGGATGCGCGGAGTCACCGAGCCGCGTGTGGCCTGCGTGATCGTGGCGGCGACTGTGTTGATGGTGGTGAGCACGTAGAACGGCCAGACCGGGGCGGACCCCGTCGCCAGCCAGGCTATTGCGATCAGGCCGAGGGTCGTCAACCAGCCGATGATCGCGCTGATGATGAGCACCGCGCGCCGGTCGAAGGCATCGGCGAGTACGCCGCCCCAGAGCCCGGCGATGATCATCGGGATGAGCGAGATGCCGCCGACGAGCGACACCGCCAGGGTCGACTTCGTGATGTCGTAGATCTGCAGCCCGACCGCGACCAGGGTGAGTTGGGCACCGATCCCGGAGATCGCGGAGCCGATCCAGAGTCGGGCGAAGACGGGCGAGGCGCGCAGCGGCGTGATGTCGACGAAGCGCCGCCGTTTCGCGGGGCTCTCCGATTGCGCACTCACCGTTTCGAGCGTATCGGCTGACCGGCCGGCCCAAATCAAGGCTGGGCGGGGGAATCGACGACGATTTCGTGGGGGAATCGGGCGATCCGGATCCTGTCAGCCTTGATTTGGCAACGGGATACTGCGGGGGATGGCAGGTTTTCGGGGAGCGGTGGCCGTCATCCTCTCGAACCGGCTAGGGCCCGCGGCTAGCGTCGGAGCATGACCAGCACAGCCACCCACATCTCCGTCGCCATCGAGCACTTCGCCGCGAAGCTCTGCTACGAGACCGACGCCTCGGATGTGGCTGCCGCCCAGTCTGCCGGGGAGCGCTTCGTCCTGGTCGACACCCGCGGGCACGCGGCCTGGCATCAGGGCCGGGCTGTGGGCGCTGTCCACCTGCCCACCGGCGAGATCGGCGACCGCGCGGCATCCGAGATCCCGCTCGACACCCCGGTGGTCGTCTACTGCTGGGGCCCCGGATGCAACGGCTCAACGAAGGCGGCGCTCCAGTTCAGCCGCCTGGGCTACCAGGTGCGCGAACTCATCGGCGGTTTCGAGTACTGGGCGCGCGAGGGACTCCCGGTCGTCGACGACGCCGGCCCCGTGGTGCGGGCGGTCGACGAGCTCACCGGGCCGCGGACGGTCTCGTCTGGCGTGATCGGCTGCGACTGCTGATCCCTGCATACAGAAGCCCCGAGATTCCGATTATTTTGAGGCGAACAGCATGACTCTGTATACAGAACCGAAGAGGAGGCGTAACCTGACGCCGTGCTGGCCAGTGATCGAGCGTACGAAGCGCTTCGCGATGACATCCTGAACTGGAGAATCGCGCCCGGCACCGCGCTCAGCGAGACAGAGCTGGCGGTGCGGCTCGGCATCTCGCGCACACCGCTGCGCGCCGCGCTCGCCCGCCTCGCTCTCGAGGGACTCGTCGACACCAGCCGCGGGCGCACCGGAGTCGTTCCCGACATCTCGGTCGAGAGCATCGCCCAGCAGTTCGAGGTGCGCGAAGCCCTCGAACTCCAGGCCGCCCGGCTCGCGGCTCGGCGACGCGATCCCGCGGTGTTTCAGGAGCTCGCCGAGAGCTTCGCGCACGCCACCGAGACCCTCGCCGAAGGAGGGACCGAGGCGTACTACGCCGTCGTGGCCCGCTTCGATGCGGCGATGGAGGACGCGGTCGGCAACCCGGCGATGCGGTCAGCGCTCGAGAGCGTGCGCATCCACCTGTTCCGCGCCCGTCGGCTCGCCCAGGACAACCCGGAGCGCCTGCTCCGCGCCGCCGCCGAGCACCGCCTGATCTGCGAGGCGGTGCGCGACGGGGATGGCGAGCTCGCGGCATCCGCGACCGCCGTGCACCTGCACGGTTCGCTCACCACCATCACCGACACCCTGCACGACCGCACCGAGCTCGCGGACCGCACCACCCACGGCACGGAAGGCACCTGACATGAAGAACCACGCCCTGCGGACCTATCGCAGCGACGAGAGCCTGCCCCGCGAGGAGCAGCTCGCCTGGAAGATCGCCGAGGTCGCCGCCGACCCCGTGGCCGTGACCGCCGAGGTCACCGACATGATCATCAACCGCGTGATCGACAACGCGAGCGTCGCGACCGCCTCCCTCGGACGCGCTCCGGTCGTCGCCGCGCGCGGGCAGTCCGAGGCGCACCCGTACGCACCGGGCGCGACCGTGTTCGGCTCGACCGTGCGCTCCAGCCCCGAGTGGGCCGCCCTCGCGAACGGGGTCGCCGTGCGCGAGCTCGACTTCCACGACACCTTCCTCGCGGCCGAGTACTCGCACCCGGGCGACAACATCCCGCCGATCCTCGCGGTGGCGCAGCACACCGGGATGGATGGCGCGGCGCTCGTGCGCGGGATCGCCACCGGCTACGAGATCCAGGTCGATCTCGTCAAGGCGATCAGCCTGCACGCCCACAAAATCGACCACGTCGCCCACCTCGGGCCGAGCGCGGCGGCCGGGATCGGCACGCTGCTCGGCCTGCCGGTCGCGACGATCTACCAGGCCATCGGCCAGGCGCTCCACACCACGACCGCGACCCGGCAGTCGCGCAAGGGCGAGATCTCGACGTGGAAGGCCTACGCCCCGGCCTTCGCCGGGAAGATGGCGATCGAGGCCGTTGACCGTGCGATGCGCGGACAGACCAGCCCCTCGCCGATCTGGGAGGGGGAGGACGGCGTCATCGCCTGGCTACTCGACGGGCCGTCCGGCCACTACGAGGTGCCGCTGCCGGAGGCCGGCGAGGCCAAGCGCGCGATCCTCGACAGCTACACGAAGGAGCACTCGGCCGAGTACCAGGCGCAGGCGTGGATCGACCTCGCGCGCAAGCTCGGAGCGCAGCATCCCGAGCTGAAGGACCCGGCGAACATCGACCGCATCGTGCTCGCGACCAGCCACCACACCCACTTCGTCATCGGTTCGGGCGCTGGCGACCCGCAGAAGTACGACCCGACGGCCAGCCGCGAGACGCTCGACCACTCGGTGCCGTACATCTTCGCGGTCGCGCTCCAGGACGGCACCTGGCACCACGTCGACTCGTACACGCCCGAGCGCGCCGGCAGGCCCGACACCGTCGAGCTGTGGCACAAGATCACCACGGTCGAGGATCCCGAATGGACTCGCCGCTACCACTCCAACGACCCGGCCGAGAAGGCCTTCGGCGGTCGAGTGGAGATCACGCTCACTGACGGCTCGACCATCACCGACGAGATCGCCGTCGCCGACGCGCACCCGTTCGGCGCTCGGCCGTTCGCGCGCGAGAACTATCTCGCCAAGTTCCGCGGCCTCGCCGAGGGCGTGCTGCCCCACAGCGAGACCGAGCGCTTCCTCGCGCTCGCCCAGCGTCTGCCCGAGCTCACCGCCGCCGAACTCGGAGGCCTCACCGTCTGGACGCCGGGCTTGCCGACGCCCCCGCGCGGTCTGTTCTAGCCCGCCGCGGTATCCCTGATGCTGTGCCGAATCGTGTTGTTACCAAATCAAGGAGATCTTGGATGAATCTGCCGTTCCGCCCCATGGAGTCGTCGCGAAGCCCTGCGCCAGCCTTGATTTGGCCGGGGGACGCTCATGCTTGAGACCAAGATCCCCGCGCACGAGAAGCGCGCGAACTTCCGCACAGCACTCGCGAGCGGTGAGCTGCTCCGGATGCCGGGCGCCTTCAATCCGCTGAGCGCGCAACTCATCCAAGACAAGGGCTTCGAGGGCGTCTACGTCTCGGGTGCCGTGCTCGCCGCCGACCTCGGCCTCCCCGACATCGGCCTCACCACCCTGACCGAGGTCTCGCAGCGCGCCGGGCAGATCGCCCGCGTCACCGACCTGCCCGCGATCGTCGACGCTGACACCGGATTCGGCGAGCCGATGAACGTGGCACGCACGGTCCAGATCATCGAGGATGCCGGGCTCGCGGGCCTGCACATCGAGGATCAGGTCAACCCGAAGCGCTGCGGTCACCTCGACGGCAAGGAGGTCGTCGACGAGAACACCGCGCTCAAGCGGATCCGCGCGGCGGTCTCGGGGCGCAGAGACCCGAACTTCCTGATCATGGCGCGCACCGACATCCGCGGAGTCGAGGGCATGCAGGCGGCCATCGATCGCGCGAAGAAGCTGGTGGACGCGGGAGCCGACGCGATCTTCCCGGAGGCCATGGGCTCCCTCGAGGAGTTCGCCGCGATCCGGGCCGCGGTCGACGTGCCGATCCTCGCCAACATGACCGAGTTCGGCAAGAGCGAGCTGTTCACCACGCAGCAGCTCGCGGATGTCGGCGTGAACATCGTGATCTTCCCGGTGTCGCTGCTGCGTCTGGCCATGGGCGCCGCCGAGCGCGGGCTCGACACGATCATCGCCGAGGGCTCGGTGACCTCGAAGGTCGGCGAGATGCAGACCCGTGCGCGGCTGTACGAGCTGGTGGACTACGCAGGATATTCGGACTTCGACGAGGGCATCTTCACCTTCGACCTGAGCAACAATCGCAGTAGCTGACACGAGGGAGCGGACATGAGCGACACCATTGACATCAAGAAGGGGCTCGCGGGCGTCGTCGTCGACGTGACCGCGGTCTCGAAGGTCAACCCCGACACCAACTCACTGCTTTACCGCGGCTACCCCGTGCAGGAGCTCGCCGCGAGCTGCTCCTTTGAGCAGGTGGCGTGGCTGCTGTGGCACGGGGAGTTGCCGTCCGATCAGCAGCTGGCCGACTTCGCCGCGGCGGAGCGGGCCGGGCGCGCCCTCGCGCCCTCCGTGAAGGCCGCCATCGATCTCACCGAGTTGACGGCGCATCCGATGGATGTCGTCCGCACTGCGGTCAGCGTGCTCGGCGCCAACGACCCGCAGGCCGAGGACAGCTCGCCCGAGGCCAACCTCGCGAAGGCCGTCCGCCTGCTCGCGGCCGTGCCGGCCATGGTCGCCTATGACCAGCGCCGCCGCCGCGGCCAGGACGTCATCGAGCCGCGCGACGACCTCGACTACTCGCGCAACTTCCTCTGGATGACCTTCGGTGAGGAGCCGAGCGACATCGCCGCCGACGTGTTCCGCATCTCGATGGTGCTCTACGCCGAACACTCCTTCAACGCGAGCACCTTTACCGCCCGCGTCGTCACCAGCACCCTGAGCGACCTGCACTCGGCGGTCGTCGCGGCGATCGGCGCCCTCAAGGGGCCGCTGCACGGCGGGGCGAACGAGGCCGTGATGCACGTCTTCGACGAGATCGGTTCGGCCGACACGGCCGTGGCCTGGCTCGAGCAGGCGCTCGTCGAGAAGCGCAAGATCATGGGATTCGGTCACCGGGTCTACAAGAACGGCGACTCCCGCGTTCCCACCATGGAGGCGGCGATGAGGCGCTTGATCGAGGAGCACCACGCCGACGACATGCTCGCCCTCTACGAGACGCTCGAGATCGCGATGAACGAGCGGAAGAACATCAAGCCGAACCTCGACTACCCGAGCGGCCCGGCGTACAACCTGCTGGGCTTTGACACCCTGACCTTCACGCCGCTGTTCGTGGCGTCGCGAGTGGCCGGATGGACGGCGCACATCATGGAGCAGGTGGCGAGCAACGCGCTCATCCGACCGTTGTCTGAGTACATCGGCCCGGAGGAGCGCCACCTGCCGTAGTGCCGTAACGTCGGGACCATGTCCCGGATCGTGGCAGTCGCACCCGCACTGCCCGAGCATGTTTACGCCCAATCCGAGATCACCGCTGAGCTGTCCGAGCTGATCACCGACGACCGCACCAAGCGCGCGGTGCTTTCCCGCTTCCACGCCGCTTCGGGGATCGGTCACCGGCACACCGTGCTGCCGCTCGCGCAGTACCGAGACCTCACGACATTCCAGCAGGCTAACGATCTGTGGATCAGCGAGGGCACCGCGCTTGCGGCCCGCGCCGTGACGGCCGCCCTGGCCTCGGCCGGCCTCGACGCCGATCAGGTCGACTACCTGCTCTTCACCTCCGTGACCGGGATGGCCGCCCCCTCGATCGACGCGCGGCTCGTGCCGATCCTCGGGCTTCGCCAGAACATCAAGCGGATGCCGTCGTTCGGCCTGGGCTGCGTCGCCGGGGCTGCCGGGTTGGCGCGCATACACGACTACCTGCTCGGGCATCCGGATGAGATCGCCATGCTGGTCTCGGTCGAGCTCTGCTCCCTCACGCTGCAGCGCGGCGACGACTCGGTGGCGAACTTCATCGCGAGCGGCCTGTTCGGGGATGGCGCGGCCGCCGTCGTCGTGGCGGGCGAGCGGCGGGCGGCCGAGTTGGGTCTTCCCGGGCCGGAGATCCTCGGAACCCGCGCGACGCTCTACCCCGACAGCGAGAGCGTGATCGGCTGGGACATCGGTGGCACCGGGTTCCGGATCGTGCTGACGGCCGCGGTCACCGACACGATCGACGCGAACATCGACGCAGACGTCCGCGGTCTGCTGGCCGAGCACGAGCTGGTTCCGGATGACGTCGGCGCCTGGATCGCGCATCCGGGCGGCCCGCGCGTGCTCGATGCGTTCGAGCGCGGCCTGCACCTCGAGAACTCCGAGTTGGAGGCCAGCTGGAGGTCGCTCGACCTCGTCGGCAACCTCTCGTCGTCGTCGGTGCTGCATGTGCTCGCTGACATGCTCCACCAGCCGGTCGGGACCAACGGGGTGCTGTTCGCGCTGGGCCCGGGCGTCACGAGCGAGTACGTGCTGCTGCGCTGGGCCGCCTGATGGGCGGCGAGTTCGTGGGCCGGGCCGTCTGATGCATCCGACACTGTCTCTCGAGCTCTTCACGCTGCTCATCGTTCTGACGGGCGCCGAGCGCGTGCACGAGCTGATCGTCTCCACCCGCAACGCCCGCTGGGCGTTCGATCGCGGCGGCCTCGAGACGAACCGGCGGCAGCTGCCCTGGATGATCTCGCTGCATGTCGGCATGCTGGTCGGCGCGCTTGCCGAGGCCTGGCTGCTTGAGCGGCCGTTCCTGCCGTTCCTCGGCTGGCCGATGCTGGTCATCGCGCTCGCCTGCCAGGCCGGCCGCCTCTGGGTGATGCGCTCCCTGGGAACGCAGTGGAACACGCGCATCATCGTGGTGCCGGGCCTGCCGCTCGTGACAGCCGGACCGTACCGGTGGACGCGGCTGCCGCATCCGAACTATCTGATCGTCGCGATCGAGGGTATCGCCCTGCCCCTCGTGCACACGGCCTGGGTCACGGCGCTCGTGTTCACCGTGCTGAACGCAGTGCTGCTCATCGGCTTCCGCATCCCTGCCGAGGACCGCGCGCTGTCGGGCGCCGCCCGGATCGGCACGGGAGTTCACACGTGAGCCCTGTGCGCGCCAGCACGCAGGTGCTCGTCGTCGGCGGCGGGCCGATCGGGCTCGCATCGGCGATCGAGGCACGGCTGTCGGGGCTCGACACGGTCGTCGTCGAACCGCGGGTCGGCGTGATCGACAAAGCGTGCGGCGAGGGGCTGATGCCCGGCGCGATCCCGGCGCTCTACCGGCTGGGCGTGCAGCCGCGCGGCTTCCCGCTGCGGGGCATCGACTACCGCGACGGGCGCCGCAGCGCGCAGCACCGCTTCGCCGCCGGAAACGGGCTGGGGGTGCGGCGCACCACGCTGCACGCGGCGCTCCGCGGGCGGGCTGAGGAGCTCGGGGTCCGGTTCGTGACGGATCGCGTCAACGCGATCGAGCAGGACGCGTCGGGCGTGACAGCCTCCGGCATCCGAGCCGAGTGGCTGCTCGCCGCAGACGGGCTGCACTCCACGGTCGCGCGCCTGACCGGACTGCACCGGGTCGCCCCGCAACCGCGCCGCCGCTACGGGCTCCGTCGGCACTACGCGGTCGACCCCTGGTCGGACCTGATCGAGGTGCACTGGACGCCGCTGGGCGAGATCTACGTCACCCCGACCGGTGACGGAGTGGTCGGTCTGGCCCTGCTCGCGAAGCGGGGAGTGCGGTTCGACGACGCGCTCGCCGCCGCTCCCGAGCTGGCCGAGCGGGTGCGCGGGCTCGAGCCGGCGACGCAGCTGCGCGGCGCGGGTCCGCTCCGTCAGAACACGCGGGCGCGCACCTCCGGCCGCGTGCTGCTGGTCGGGGACGCCTCGGGCTACGTCGACGCGCTGACCGGGGAGGGCATCCGGATCGGGCTGGAGCAGGCGCGTGCCGCGGTCGACGCTGCCGTCGTCGCCGACCCGGCCCGCTACGAGACGGCGTGGCGCGAGGTGACACGTGACTTTCGGCGGCTCACCGGGACGCTCGTGCGACTGGCCACCTCCCCCGCCCGTCGCCTGATCGTGCCCATGTCGAGCGTCGCGCCCGGCCTCTTCGACGGAGCCGTGGAGCGCCTCGCGCGCTAGAGCCCGAGCGCTTCGAGCAGCTGCTCGGGAGTGTCGACGACGGCGAACGCTCCAGCGGCCTCGGCCGGAGATCCGTAGCCCCAGGTGACAAAGATCGTGGGGACACCGTGGTGGGCGGCTCCGTCCACGTCGTGGTGGCGATCGCCGACCAGCACCGTGTGCGCGAGATCGGCACCGCCCGCCTTGAGGCGAAGCAGGGCCTCCTCGACGACATCCTTCTTGGCGCTGCGGATCTCGTCGTCACTCGCTCCGGTCAGGTGATCGAAGGGTTCGATGAGGTGAAAGTGCTCGAGAATCGCGCGCGCGGGCGTCTCGGGCTTGGAAGTCGCGAGCGACAGCGGGATGCCGGCTGCGTGGATCGCGTGCAGTACCTCGGCGACGCCCGGGTAGAGGCTCGCGTCGTAAACGCCCTCCGCGAGGTACTTGGTGCGGTAGATCGTGAGCGCGGTGGCGGACTGCTCGGCGTCGAAGCCGGCGAAATCGCGGAAGGCGTCGAGGATCGGCGGTCCCACCCAGCGCAGCAACTCGGCGGGCGTTGGGATCGGCAGCCCGAGCTGCTTGAAGGTGTACGCGAGTGTCGAGGTGATCCCGGGCGCCGAGTCGACGATCGTCCCGTCGAGATCGAAGAGGATGGCGCTGTACCGGGGCGAGGGCGGCGGTCGGGTCATTTGCCGCCAGCCTACGGGCGTGCGCTGGGCAGATGCCCGCCCCTGAACAGCAGGCCGCGGGGTAGCCTCTCGTCCCTGCCCCTTCCGAAATGCAGGAGACCCCGGATAGCAAGACCGGGGATCTCGGGCATCGGCCGAGGCGGCGCGCAGATTCCTCCTGCATTTCGGAACGGGGGGCTCGCAGAGAGGTTCCGGGTCAGAACAACCGGGAGTGCCCCGTCTCGAGGCCGCGCATGGCGTCGTAGTCGAGTGGCACACAGCGGATGCCGCGATCCAGTGCCAGCGTGCGGGCCTGCGGCTTGATCTCCTGCGCGGCGAAGACGCCGCTGACCGGGGCCAGCAGCGGGTCGCGGTTCATCAGCTCGAGGTACCGGGTCAGCTGCTCGACCCCATCGATGTCTCCGCGGCGCTTGATCTCGACGGCGACGCTCGCGCCCGCGGCATCCCGAGCCAGGATGTCGACCGGCCCGATCGCGGTCATGTACTCCCGGCGCACAAGGGTGTGCCCCTCGCCGAGCAACTCGATCTGCTCGGCTAGGAGTCGCTGCAGGTCGGCTTCGACGCCGTCCTTCTGCAGGCCCGGATCGATGCCAAGCTCGTGCGAAGAATCGTGGATCACCTCGTGGATCGAGATCACCAGCAGGTCGGCGGTCTTCGCGTTGGTCACGCGCCAGAGCTGGGTGACGCCGGCGGCGGCGCGCTCCTCGTCGACCTCCTCCTCGACGAAGGTGGCGGGCGGGCTCATCCAGTTCAGCGGCTTGTAGCTGAGGGAGTCGGAGTGCACGAGCACGCTGCCGTCCGCCTTGACGACGAGCAGCCGGATCGCGAGCGGCAGATGCGCGCTGAGACGGCCGGCATAGTCGACGGAACACCGGGCAACGACGAGACGCACGCGGCGAGTCTAGGTCAGAAGGCTCCGGTCAGCGGGCTCCGGTCAGGGGTGCCGGCAGAGCCTGCCGCGGCCTTCGTTGCCAAGCGTTGACGACGGGTGAGCGCCGACCTGACCTCGGTGCGGGTGAGGATGATCCAGTCGGTGTCGGAGTGCAGCATCAGCCCGTCGCCGTCCGCGAGCAGGGCCGCGTCGAGCACCGCCTCGTACGACTGCGGGATCGGGATGTCGGTCCGGGTGCGACGCGCCACGCCGATCGGCGAGGTGTCGGCGCAGAGAAGTCGCGCACCGTTCGCCGACGTCTCCGTGCGGAGCAGGCCGGCATCGACGGTGCCGTCGGAGCCGATGGATGTCGATTCGGAGGCGAGGTAGAGCGTGCCATCACCGTGCACGAATCGATCGATCACGGCGATCCGGGTGCCGGGCCCGGCGCCAAGCGCCACGAGCATTGCGGCGTCCTGTGGCTGCTCCATGAGGAAACCTTAGCGAAGGCGGGCGAACCTTCCCGACCGCTCGCGGGCGGCGGGTGCGACGAGGAAGGTCAGCAGGATCAGGCCGAGCACAATCCAGAGCGCATTGAGCAGTCCGATGTGCTGTCCGACGGCGCCGATCAGGGGCGGTCCGCCCAGGAATGCGAGGTAGCCGATCGTCGCCACAGCGCTCACACGGGCGGCGGCTCGCAGCGGGTCGTCGCCCGCGGCCGACATCCCGAGCGGGAAGCCAAGCGAGGCGCCGAGACCCCACAGCACGATGCCGATCACCGCGACCGGGATGGCGGGCACCACGATCAGCAGGGCGAGCCCGATCGCGGCCGCGGCCGCCGATCCGCGCAGCACCGCCACGCGGCCGAATCGATCGATCAGCGGAACCCCGGCGATCCGACCGATCGTCATAGAGACCGTGAAGACGCCGAAGAGCAGGGCGGCCTGCCCGTTGTCCACACCTCGGTCGTCGACCATGGCCAGCGCCAGCCAGTCGTTGGCGGAGCCCTCGGTGAAGGCCATCCCGAGCACGATGAGCCCGATGAGCAGCGTGCGCGGCTCGAGCCAGATCCCCATCCGCTGCGCGAAAGTGAGCTCGAGGGTCTCCGCCCCGTGCTCGTCGAGCTGCGGGACCTGTCGCGGCAGGAAGCTCACGACGATCTGGGTGACCACGATCTGGATGAGAGCGACCGCTCCGAGATGCCACACCGGGTCGATCCTGGCGAAGGCGGCCGCGGCACCGAGCCCGGCACCGATGACGGTGCCGAAGCTCCAGCTGGCGTGGAACCACGGCATGATCGTGCGGCCCATGCTGCGCTCGACACCCGCTCCCTCGACGTTCATCGCGACGTCGCAGAGGGAGTTCGCGATTCCGAAGGCGGCGAGTCCTAGGATCACCACCCCGAAGCTGGCGAGCGAGGTGCCGACGCCGATGACGACCAGGGCGACTCCGGACAGCGTGAGCGCCAGTCGCAGGGACGTCCGGCCGCCGAGCCACGCCACGAGGTGGCCGGCCACGATCAGCCCGACGATCGAGCCCGCGGAGACGCCCACGATGAGGATCCCGACCTCCGAGACCGAGATCCCCAGCCGGTCGCGAACGCTCGGTATGCGCGCGACCCAGGCCGCCATGCCGAAGCCGTTGACGGCGAAGGTCAGGAAGACGGCGGTGCGCCACGAGGTGAGACGCGGGGGCATGGCCGTACGCGCCTGCTGGGGATCGGCGCTCACCGACTCTGTGCTCACACGACGACGCTACCGGGTGGATCCGGAGCCGAACTGCGCGACCACGCGGTCGAACGCCGCGTCGAGCTCCGCATCCACGGTCTGGTGCGCCGGATCAGCGAGGTACCAGTCGACGATCTCGTGAACGCCCTCCGCGAAGGGGATGACGGCCTGCCAGCCGGGAACGAGCGACTTCACGCGGGAGTTGTCGAACACCACGCTGTGTGCCTTGTCGCCGAGCAGACCGTCGCCGTACGGCAGGTGGGCCGCGAGGGTCTCGCTCGCCACGTGGACGATCCGCGGCTCCACGCCGAGGGCGCTGCCGAACAGTCCCGCGATCGCGTCCCAGGTGAGCGACTCGTCGGAGGTGATCTGCACCGCGGAGCCGAGCGCGTGCGGGTTGCCGAGCAGGCCGACGAAGGCGCGCGCGAAGTCGCGTGTGTGCGTCAGGGTCCAGAGCGAGGTCCCGTCGCCGTGCACCACGATCGGCACGCCGTGGCGGATCCGGTCGAGCGTCGTCCAGCCGCCGTCGAGGGGGATCAGCGTGGCGTCGTAGGTGTGCGACGGCCGCACGATCGTCATCGGGAAACCGGTCTCGCGGTAGGCGGCGACCAGCAGGTCCTCGCAGGCGATCTTGTTGCGCGAGTACTCCCAGAAGGGATTCCGCAGCGGGGTCGACTCGACGATCGGCAGGTGGGCGATCGGCTTCTGGTACGCCGAGGCGGAAGAGATGAACACGTACTGCCCCGTCCGACCCGCGAAGAGCTCGACGTCGGCCCGCACCTGATCGGGCGTGAAGGCGCGGAAGTTGACGACCACGTCGAACTCGCGGGTGCCGACGGCCGCCCGCAGCGAGGCCGCATCCCCCGCATCACCCACCAGCGACTCGACGCCGGGGATCGCAGGGCGGGTGGTGTCCGTGCCGCGGTTGACGAGGGTGACGGCGGCGCCGAGTTCTACCGCGAGCCGGGTCACGGCCCCGCTGATGATGCCGTTTCCGCCGATGATCAGGATGTGTTGGGTCACGGTCTCTTAGGCTCCCACTATGACGTCTGCACCGCAATCGCCCGCACCCTCGAACTCCGCACCGCTCGTCTCCGGAATCGAGACCGAGGAACTGGATGCCACGATCCGGCCCCAGGACGACCTCTTCCGGCACGTCAACGGCAGCTGGATCGCGCGCACCGAGATCCCCAGCGACAAAGCCCGCTACGGCTCGTTCTACGTGCTCGCCGAGGAGGCGGAGCGCGCCGTCCGCGCCATCATCGAGGAATCTCAGACCGCCGAACCCGGCACCGAGGCCCGCAAGGTCGGCGACCTGTACTCGAGCTTCCTCGACGAGGAGCGCATCGAGGCCGTCGGGCTGGACGTGCTCGCCGGTGATCTGGCCGCGGTCGACGCGATCGACACCATCCCGTGGCTCGTCAGCGAGCTCGGCCGCTTCGAGCGGCTCGGCACCAGCGGCTTCCTGCAGGCCTTCGTCGACAACGACCCGGGCGACCCGGAGCGCTACCTGGTTTTCCTTGAGCAGGGCGGCATCGGCCTGCCGGACGAGTCGTACTTCCGCGAGGAGAAGTTCGCCGACATCCGGGCCGGCTACCAGACCTTCCTGGAGCGGATGTTCACCCTCGCGGGCCTCACCGACCCGGCCGCGCGTGCCGCGCGTGTCTTCGCGCTGGAGACCGAAATCGCGTCCCACCACTGGGATAACGTGCGCACGCGCGACAGCCAGGCGACATACAACCTGCTGCCCTGGAGCGAGGTAGAGACACTCGGCGGGCCGGCACCGCTGGCCGGCTGGCTGACCGCGCTCGACGTTCCGGATGGCGCATTCGCCGAGGTCGTCGTGCGCGAGCCGAGCTTCGTCTCGGGCGTCGGCTCGCTGCTGGTGGCCGCCCGCCTCGAGAGCTGGACGGACTGGCTGCGCTGGCAGCTCATCCGCTCGAGCGCCCCGTACCTGACCACGGCGGTCGTCGAGGCCAACTTCGAGTTCTACGGCAAGACACTCACCGGCACCCCCGAGTTGCGCGCCCGCTGGAAGCGCGGCGTCTCGGTCGTGGAGGGCTCCATGGGCGAGGCCGTCGGCCGCATCTACGTCGAGCGTCACTTCAGCCCGAGTGCGAAGACCGACATGGATGCCCTGGTCAGCCACCTGATCGACGCGTACCGCGACAGCATCACCGACCTCGACTGGATGACCGGGGAGACCCGCGCGCGCGCCCTCGACAAGCTCTCGAAGTTCACGCCCAAGATCGGCTACCCGGCCGAGTGGCGCGACTACTCGAGCCTGGTGATCGTGCCGGACGATCTGCTGGCGAACATGCGCGCGACGACCGAGTTCGAGTTCCAGCGCGAGCTCGGCAAGATCGGCAAGCCGATCGATCGCAACGAGTGGTTCATGACGCCGCAGACGATCAACGCGTACTACAACCCCGGGTTCAACGAGATCGTGTTCCCGGCGGCGATCCTGCAGTACCCCTTCTTCGACGAAGCACGGGATGCCGCGGCCAACTTCGGCGCGATCGGCGCGGTGATCGGCCACGAGATCGGCCACGGCTTCGACGACCAGGGCTCGCAGTACGACGGGGACGGGCGCCTCACCAACTGGTGGACCGACGACGACCGCGCCGCGTTCGAGCAGCGGACGGCCGCGCTCACCAAGCAGTACGACGCTCTGGAGCCGAAGGAGCTGCCAGGACACCACGTCAACGGCGCCCTCACGATCGGTGAGAACATCGGCGACCTGGGCGGTCTCGCGATCGCCTGGAAGGCCTATCTGCTGTCTCTGAATGGCGAGGAGCCCCCGGTGATCGACGGGATGACCGGGGCCAAGCGGTTCTTCCTCAGCTGGGCCCAGGCCTGGCAGATCAAGCTGCGCGATGAGGAGGCCCTGCGCCTGCTGTCGATCGACCCGCACTCGCCCAACGAGTTCCGCTGCAACCAGATCGTGCGCAACATCGACGAGTTCGCCGACACCTTCGCGCTCGCCGAAGGCGACGCGCTCTGGCTGGACCCCGCGGAGCGGGTCCGCATCTGGTAGGCCTGTCCCGTGACCGAAGTCGCCCGAACGCGTGAACGACACGATCGGCTGCGCGCGCTTCGGACCCCGCGCCACCGGTCCACCGGCGCGCTCGCGAACTTCGCAGACAGCTTCACGGCGCTCGGACATCTCGCCTACGAGGGGGCGCAGGTCTCCGCCTCGGTGACCGATCTCGACAGCGGTGAGTCACTGCTGGCGATCGACGAGCGGATCGTGCTGCCGACCGCGAGCATCGGCAAGATCCTGCTGCTCATCGAGGTGTCGGCGCGCCTCACCGAGCGCGACTTCTCGGGCTACGGCATCCTCGACAAGACTCCGCGGGATGCGGTGGGCGACTCCGGCGTCTGGCAGCACCTGCAGGCGCCGTCCCTCCCGGTCGCCGACCTCGCGACGCTCGTCGGCGCGAGCAGCGACAATCTGGCCACCAACGTGCTGTTGCGGCAGGTCGGGTTGCAGGCGGTGCGGGATCGCACCGAATCCCTCGGACTGATGCGCACCGCGCTGCTCGATCTGGTGCGCGACAGTCGCGGTCCGGATGACGCCCCGCAACTGTCGGTGGGGTCCACCGCCGAACTCGCCTGGTTGTTCGCGGCGCTCGCCCGTGGCGAGGTCGTCGACAACCTCACGAGCAGCCGGGTGCTCGGCTGGCTTTCGCTGAACGCCGACCTCTCGATGGTGGCGAGCGCGTTCGGGCTCGATCCGCTGTCGCACCGGGGAGCTGATCACGGGATGCTGCTGGTCAACAAGACCGGCACCGACGCGGGGGTGCGCTCCGAGGCCGGAGTCGTGCGCGGCCCTCGGACCGCGGTCGCGTACGCGGTGTCCGTGCAGTTCAGCGACGACGGCATCGCGGCGCGGTTGCGGGTGCTGGATGCCATGCGGACCGTCGGTTTCGAGTTGTTGGAGTACGTGCACTGACGGATTCGGCCCGGCACCGGACGATCAGCGGGTGATTTCGCAGGGGTGGATCGTGTGTTCACTTGTCCCCATAAGTGAGGACGTGCTACCGTAACCCTGCCCCGCCGGCGATGTGTCCCCCCGCACTTCGCTCTGCCCTCTCAGCCGCGGCAGAATCATGGTGGTCCCACACCCGAGCCAACCTGAAGTCCTCGCCCCCTGACGGCGTTGCGTACCCGAACCCGCGCGCCGCGGCTTACCCCCTCTCTCCGTTCCGGCCTTCCCCGAGGCCGTCGGAGGTCCCCCCGCCTTGCGCGCACTGTGGTGCGCACATTCCTGACCTCAGCTGAAGGAATATCTCCCCATGTTCAAGAAACTCCTCGCGGCGATGGGCGCTCTCGCGCTCGCCGGCGGCCTCGTCGCCGTCGTCGCGTCTCCCGCCTACGCCCACACGCCCACGATCAGCGCGAGCTGTCAGTCCGGCCTCAGCGTGCACCTTGTCGACTACTCGAACTTCGACACAGACCCCAACACCATCAAGGTCGTCGTCGACGGCGTGACGAAGACGGATGGGACCTTCGGCGACTCTTTCTCCCAGACGTACCCTTTCGCGGGAGGTCAGGACTCCTACACGTACGAGATCCTGGTTCACGCCGCGGACAACGAGCAGTACACCTTCGACACCGGCGTCGTCTCGGTGACGGACTGTGCGACGTCGGTCACGCCGGCCGAGCCGACTAAAACAGATGCGACCTGCGCATCGGGCGGCACGACCGGCAGCGGCGGGTACACGATCCCCGCCGATCAGCCCGGGGTCCAGTACGAGTTGTTCGACGCGGTCACCAACAGCTGGAGAGCCGTCGGATCTGGCACATACCCCGCCGCCGTCGCATCGGTCGTCAAGATCGAGGCCATCGCCGCCACCACGGGCTACAAACTCACCGGAACCACCTCGTGGACATTCGAGATCGCCGCCCCCCCGTCGGATTGCGTCAGCGACTCCATCGCGGTCGCGCCGACCTTCACTCCGGCGATCTGCAGCACCGTGACCCCGGGCCAGTCGACCCCCAACAGCTACACGATCCACGCGACCTCGGGAGCCCACTTCCAGGTCAAGATCGGCTCCGGCGCCTTCGTCGACACGCTTCCCGGCACGTACGGTCTCGGCAGCGGCGTGAGCACTGTCACGATCCAGGCTCTGCCCGACGCGCACTTCCAGCTCTCCGGTCAGACCACGTTCTCGTACGACTTCCCAGCAGCCCCCGCCTGCCTGACGACGGTCGTGCCGAACGCCGGGTCGACCGCGGCGGTCTGCGACACGGCCCACCCCGGCCAGCAGACGCCCGGTTCCTTCACGCTGGATGCCGTGACCGGCGTCATCTACACGGTCTCGACCAACGGCGGTGCCTCCCAGGCGACCACCGCGGGGACCCACCAGGTGAGCAACGGCACCGACATCAGTGTGCTCGCCACGGCTGATGCCGCGCACGGCTACCGCGTCGACGGCAGCCCGAGCTGGCACTTCACCTTCGCGAGCGCGGGCGACTGCCTCCAGGACGCCAAGTGGGTCAAGCCGGTCGCCACCTCCGAGTCGTGCCTGCCCGACGGCTCGGCCGGCGGGGGCCTCGGCCAACTCGGCGGTTCCGTCGGGGCGAATCACCTGACCACGGCGTTCATCACCATCCCCTCGACCACGGGCATCCAGTACGCCATCAATGGCGTCGTCCATGCCGCCGGTGACGTGGTGCTCGCTCCCGACACGTACACGGTGACGGCCGCGGCTCTCACGGGCTACCAGTTGGCGGCCGACTACCCGGTCGGCGGATGGATTGAGGTGCTCACCTCGGCCCAGGCATGCGGTGGCCTCCCGACGCATCCCTTGGTGGATCCTTCGGCCACCCAGGTGCAGCTGCAGTGCTTCGCCGGTGGTTCGTACACGCTCAGCAATAACCTGAGCGATCCTGCGGCGATCACCTGGACGGTCAACGGGTCCACGGTCGAACAGGGCACGTACAAGCTCGCCGCCACCGGGACCGTCACGGTGCACGCCGTCGCAAATGGACCGGCGTACGGACTCGAGCAGGGCGCGACCCAGGACTGGACCTTCACGTTCTCGGCGCCCGCGAACTGCGACCTGAAGACCCTTGCCCTCACCGGATCCACCCCTCTCGGATGGATCGTGTTCGGCTACCTCCTGCTGATCTCCGGATTGGTGCTCGTCGCGATCCGCAACGTGCGTCGCCGTCCCCAGCAGGAGTAGCCCCTTAGACGGGCGTCGTCCCGCCCCCGTGTGCTGAGACACGAGGGGCGGGGCGGCGCTCCTTACCCCCCACTCGGGGGGCAGGTCCCCGCTTTGGGGGACTGCTAGCCTGACCTCACCAGTTACACCTCACCACCGTTCTCTCCCATCGGCTCGGCGTGGTACGCCCCCTCCAGGCCTCCGCCAGACGCTCTCTTTCTTCCAGCTAGGACATCCCCCGTGTTCACTCTCAGCGCCCCGACTCCGACGAGCCTTCGCAGCATCGACCGTCGTCTCGCGCCGCCGGTGAACGTCACGACTCCTCGTCTGCGCCACCGGCGCGACTAGGTCTCGGTTCTCCCGCCGCTGAGTAGCGGGGGAGCCGATCGAAACACGGTGCCCCGCCCCAACCCGCCTCGCGGGCGGGGCACTGTGTCGCGAGATCGCGGGATCGCGAGATCGCGGCATCCCGTGAGCGCGGGCCAGGCGCGTGCGCCGGTGTCGCGGACAGGCGGCTTACGCGCCGGCGTCGTCGGCGCGCAGTTCGCGCACCTGCGGGGCGACCGTGACCCCGTAGATCGTCTCGATGGCCGCCTCGAACTCGGCGGTGCGCCGCTCGAGAGCGAACTCGCGCGCCCGCACCGAGGGGCCGTGCACCAGGACCCCGGCCAGGTGGCGGAGCGCCTCCTCGGTGCGCTGCTGGGTCTGCTCGTCGCCTGCGCGCACGCGAGAGCGGGCGAGCTCCTCGTCGAGCGCCGCGAACACGTGCTCGCGGAAGGCCACGATGCCGGGTGCGGCCGCGGCCTCCGCCTCGAACTCGGCCGCGGCGGACGCTACCAGTTCCAGCGCACCCGCACCGAGCTCGGAGAGCGGGGCGTGAAGCGCCAGCAGCTCCAGGTCGAGCAGCTCGACGCCGGGCAGGGCCGCGACTCCCGGCTCCACGTTGCGCGGCAGGCCGAGGTCGATGATCAGGCGGCGCGGCGCGGGCTCCTCGAGTGCCACCGGGATGTCCGCGACGGTGACCGTGTACCGCGCGGTGCAGGTCAGCACGATGTCGGCTTCGGCGATGGCCGCCGGCAGCTCGTGCTCGGCGCGTACGGCGTAGCGGGCGGCGAAGATGTCGGCCCGCCCGGTGGCGGAGAAGACGCCGATGTCACCCGCTCCCCGGGCGCGGAGCGCCGCGATCGTGGTGGCGGCGTAGTGTCCCGTTCCCACCACGAGCACGCGCACGGCGCTCCAGTCGGACACCCGCGACGACGCGAGATCGAGCGCAAGTCGGACGAGCGAGCGCCCGGCGCCTCCGAGGTCGGTGGCGCGACGCACCTCGCGCGAGGTGCGGGCCGCGCGCTGGAAGACGCGTTCGAGCTGGCTGCTGCTGGTGTGCTCCTCGCGGGCGGTCGTCAATGCGCGCTGCACCTGCCCGCTGATCTCGTCCTCGCCGACGACGACCGACTCGAGACCCGAGCTCACGGCGAACAGGTGGCAGATGGCGCGCTCGCCGTGCAGGAGCTCGGCCGATCCGCGGAGAGTGGTGGCGTCCTCGCCGACCGAGCGGGCGAGCGCGGCGAAGACCAGGTCCGAGACCGCGGCGGGGGTCGTAGCCGCGCCATCCATCGCCGTGTCCTCGACGTCGATGTAGGCCTCGAAGCGGTTGCAGGTGGCGAGCACGACCGCGCCGCGCACGGACGCGCTCGAGGCCACGAGGTCGGCTGCGGTCGACGAAGTCTCGCGGGACACGCGATCGAGAAGGGCGAAGTCGGTGGTGCGGTGGCTCGCCGTGACACACAAAAGCACTCTTGATCATAAGCGCCGATCAGCCGGGAATATCCGGTGAGCGGGGTGACGCTCGGGTGACGCGCGGCTTCCCGCCTAGCCTGGAGGGGTGCTTCCCCTTGATTCGCCGCTGAGCCCCACCCATCCGCTGCTGGATGGACGGACCGCGAGCTCCCCGTTGGTGCGCGCGCTCCGCGGCGACATGCCCGAGACGCGCCCCGTGTGGTTCATGCGCCAGGCCGGACGCTCACTGCCCGAGTACCGCGCGCTACGGGTGGGCACCGAGATGCTGGATGCCTGCCTGACTCCCGAGATCGCCAGCGAGATCACGCTGCAGCCGGTGCGTCGGCACGGGGTGGATGCCGCCATCTTCTTCAGCGACATCGTGGTTCCCGTGAAACTCGCCGGGGTGGACGTGCGCATCGTCGCCGGGCGTGGACCGGTCATCGATGAGCCGATCCGCACGGCGTCGGACGTGCTGAGGCTCCCGCCGCTCGATCCGGCCGCGCTCGAACCGATCCGCGAGGCGGTGGCCCGCACGGTGGCCGAGCTCGGCAGCACGCCGCTGATTGCCTTCGGTGGGGCCCCGTACACGCTCGCTTCCTACCTCGTGGAGGGCGGTCCGTCCAAGGACCAGCTGCGCGCCCGAACCATGATGTACGCCGACCCGCACAGCTGGGCGGCGCTACTGAACTGGTGCGCCGATGTGACCGGGATGTTCCTCCGGGCCCAGGTGGAGGCCGGCGCCAGCGTCGCGCAGCTCTTCGACTCCTGGGTGGGGTCGCTGTCGCGGCGGGACTACCAGCGGCGCGTGGCCCCGCACTCGGAACGGGCGTTCAGCGCGCTGCGCGGACTGACGGTGCCGCGCATCCATTTCGGCGTCGACAGTGCGGCCGTGCTCGACCTGATGGCCGGGATGGCGGACGCGGTCGGCGTGGACTGGCGCCTGCCGCTCGACGAGGCGAATGAGAGGCTCGAGGGCAGGGTCCCGCTGCAGGGGAACATCGATCCGGCGCTGCTCGGGGCGCCCTGGTCTACCCTCGAGGCGCACGTGCTGGACGTGCTGGAGCGCGGTGCGAAGGCGCCTGCCCATGTCGTCAACCTCGGGCACGGAGTTCCTCCCGAGACCGATCCCGACGTGCTCACGAAGATCGTCGAACTCGTGCACGAGCGCGGCTAATGACGCCCGGATCGTCGACCGTTCGCGTCCTCGTGGTCGGCGGCGGGATCGCCGGCCTGGTGGCGGCTCGGCGGCTCGCCCTCGGCGGCCGCGACGTCACCCTGTTCGAGGCATCCGATCGTCTCGGGGGTCAGGTGGCAAGACATACCGTGGGTGGCATCGATCTCGATGCGGGGGCCGAGTCGTTCGCGACGCGGCGTGGCACGGTGGCCGACTTCGCCGCACAACTCCGCCTCGGCGACGACATCGTGCCCCCCGCCGAGTTGCCGGCCTGGCTCTACCGGGTCGACGGCACGGCGAAGCCCCTGCCCGCGACTAGCGTGCTTGGTATCCCCGGGATGGCTCTCGCGCCCGACGTCGTCGACGCGATCGGCCTGCGGGCGGCGATGCGCGCGCAGCTCGAACTACTGCTCCCCTCGTTCATCGGCTCGAGGTCGGCGACCATCGGTGAGCTCGTGCGGCGGCGTATGGGCTCGGCGGTCGTCGAGCAGCTTGTCGACCCGGTGGTGCGCGGCGTGCACTCGACGAGCGCCGACGAGCTGCCGCTCGATCGGGCAGTCCCGGGGCTGCGCGCCGCCCTCCTGCGCGACGGCTCGCTGATGCACGCGGTCCGCGGCATGCGGGCGGCCGCGCCCGCCGGATCCCAGGTCGCCGGCATCCGCGGAGGAATAGTGCGCCTGGTCGACGAGCTCACCACCGACCTGCAGCGCTTCGGTGTGGAAATACGGCTGAACTCCCCGGTCTCCGAGGTGACGTCCGACGGGCTCACGGTCGGCGGCGAACGACTGGTCGGCCAGGTGCTGGTGGCGGCATCCGGTGTCGGCGACAGCGACCCGGACTCGAGCGCCCCTGCCCGACGCATCACCGTCATCACTCTCGTCATCGAGCAGCCCGAGCTGGATGCCGCCCCCCGCGGCACCGGTGTGCTCGTCGCCGCGGGCGCTCCCGGGGTCACCGCGCGCGCCCTGACCCACCTCACGGTCAAGTGGCCGTGGCTCGCGGAGCGGAGCGGAGGACTGCACGCGCTCCGCCTGTCGTACGACTCCGACGTGATCGGATTGGAGGCCTCGCACGCGCTCGACCTGGCCCCCGCGGATGCGGCCACACTGCTCGGGATGCCGGTCGGACGCGTCGTGGACGCGGCATCCGTCACCTGGGAACGGTCTGCACCTCGAACGCATGCCGTTGACGGAATGCACTACGTAGGGGAGGCTGATGCTGGCACCGGACTGGCCGCGGTGATCGGCCAGGCCGAGGCGGAGGCCGAGGCGTTACTGGCCGAGGATCGGCCCGACTAGCCGCCGGATGCCAGGGCTAGGCTGAGACGGTCAGCCATCAAGGAATGGAGAGTTCCATGAAAGGCAAGATCCTCTTCCTCGCGGGACTGGGCGTCGGCTACGTGCTCGGCGCTCGCGCCGGTCGCGAACGGTACGAATCGATCAAAAAGTCGGCCGCGAAGCTCTGGAACGACCCGCGCGTGCAGAAGCAGGTCGACACCGCCGAAGCGTTCGTGAAAGATAACGCACCGGACGCTGCGGAGTTCGCGCTCAACGGCGCGAAGAAGGTCGTCGCGCAGGTGACGGGTAAGAAGCCGGCTGCCAAGCCGCGCTCCACTGCGAAGTCGGCGGCCGCCAAGTCGGGCACCGCGAAGTCCAGCTGATCGGCGGCCGAGTCATGGCTGCACCGACCGCCCCCAAGCGCTCGCTCCTGTCGCTCGTCACCGACATCCCGGCGCTGATTCAGGAGCTGTTCCACCGTGAGGTTGAGCTGCTCAAGGCCGAGGTCATCGCGAAGCTCAAAGCGCTCGGCATCGGCGCCGGGCTGATCGCGATCGCCGCGATCGTCCTGCTGTTCATGGTCGGCACCCTGCTGACCGCGGCGATCCTCGGGCTCTCGGCCGTCATGCCGGGCTGGCTGGCTGCACTGCTCGTCTCGGTGGTCCTGCTGATCGTCGCCGGCATCTTGACACTCATCGGTTACCCCATCCTCAAGCGCGGCGTGCCGCCGGTACCGACCGAATCTATCGACAGCCTGCAGCGCGACTACCGCGCGATCCGGGGTATCGGCAAGAGGGGAACCGAGTGACTGACATCACCGACAGCAAGACCGAGGCCGCGAGGCTCCAGGCCGTGAAGGCGCGCGACGAGCTCGCCGCAACGCTGGACGCCATCGAAGACATGCTGAACGTGCCGAAGCGGGTCGGCGAGCTGGCTGACACCGCGCGCGGCGCGTACTCGAAGCAGCCCGTGCCGTGGATCATCGGCGGGGCCGCCGCCGCAGCGGTCGTCATCGGGCTGATCGCTTGGGCGATCTTCAGAGACGACTGAGCCGAGCGTCTGCTCTGAGAACCGCCCTCGATTCGCGCCCCGGCGGGTCTCAGGGGAGGATAGGGGCGTGAGTATCGACTCGACTCCCGCACCCGAAGTTTCTGACGCACCCGCCTACACGCTGTGGGCTGTTCTGCGTCGCAATCCGAGCGCGCCCGGCGCCGAGACGGCCCCGGCAGGTACTCCGCTGCGCGAGGCCGTCGACGAGGTCGAGAACGACGGGCTCAGCAGCGCAATCGTGCGCGGCGTCTACGACGTCTCGGGCCTCCGCGCCGACGCCGACCTCATGATCTGGTTGACGGGTCCGACCGCCGACGGCCTGCAGAAGGCCATGCGCACTCTGCGGCGGAGCACCGAGCTCGCCCCGCTGCTCCCCACCTGGAACGCCATGGGCGTGCACCGCGAGGCCGAGTTCAGCCGCAGCCACGCGCCTGCCTTCCTCCGCGGTCTGCCGCCGAAGGAGTGGGTGACCGTGTACCCCTTCGTGCGCAGCTACGACTGGTACCTGCTGCCCGAGGAGGAGCGCCGCGCCATGCTCGGCGATCACGGCCGCAAGGGCTCCGAATACCCGCAGGTACAGGCCAACACCGTCGCCTCCTTCGCGCTCGGCGACTACGAGTGGATCCTGGCCCTCGAGGCCGCCGATCCCATCGATCTGGTCGACCTGATGCGCCGCCTCCGCAACACCGACGCGCGCCGGCATGTGCGCGAAGAGATCCCCTTCTTCACGGGCCGCCGCATCTCTCTCGATGAAGTACCCGAGGTACTCGAGTGACCATCACCAACAACAACGGCAGCACCGACACCAGCACCCCCGCCCGCATTCTGGCCGCCACGGATGCCGCGGCATCCGGCCCGGAGCACGTCGAGGTCCCCGTCCCGTATGACGCCATCGTGTTGGCCGGCTTCGGTGGCCCGGAGGGGCAGGATGACGTCATCCCCTTCCTCCGCAACGTGACGCGTGGGAGGGGCATCCCCGACGAGCGTCTCGAGGAGGTCGCGCACCACTACCGCCACTTCGGCGGCGTGAGCCCGATCAACGAGCAGAACCGTGTGCTCAAGGCCGCGCTCGAGGCCGAGTTGGCCTCCCGCGGTATCGATCTGCCGGTGCTGTGGGGCAACCGCAACTGGGACCCGTACCTGCGCGACGCGCTGGCCGAGGCCGACGCGCGCGGGTACACAAAGCTCATTGGACTGGCGACGAGCGCGTACAGCTCGTACTCCGGCTGCCGGCAGTATCGCGAGGACTTCGCGATGGCGCTCGACGACACCGGCCTCGGCGGGCGTCTGCAAATTGACAAGATCCGGCAGTTCTTCGACCACCCGGGGTTTGTCGAGCCGTTCGTCGACGGCCTCCGCACCGCGATCGCCGAGCTGGCGGAGCGCGGCATCGACGAGGGCACGATCCGGATCCTGTTCTCGACGCACAGCATTCCGACCGCGGATGCCGACCGCAGCGGTCCGCGCGACCGCGAGTGGGCGGAGGGCGGCGCATACGCCACCCAGCACCGGGCCGTCGCCGAGGTCGTCGTCGGCGAGGCCGGCACCGACATCCCGTGGCAGCTGGTCTTCCAGAGCCGCTCGGGCCCGCCAACGCAGCCGTGGCTGGAGCCCGACGTCAACGACGTCATCCGCGGGTTCGCGGCCGAGGGCGTCGAGGCGGTCGTCATCGTTCCGCTCGGTTTCGTGAGCGATCACATGGAGGTGCTCTGGGACCTCGACACCGAGGCCACCGAGACCGCCGGGGAGCACGGGATCGTCGTGATCCGCACGCCGACACCGGGAACGCACCCTGCCTACGTGCGCGGGCTCGTCGACCTCGTGCTCGAGCGCGTCAACGGCACCCCGGCGGCCGAGCGACCCGCGGTGACCGAGCTCGGTCCCTGGTACGACGTCTGCCGACCGGGCTGCTGCGAAAACGCGCGACTCGGGTTCAAGCCGGCCATCTCGGGGGTTCTGCCGTGAGGATGGCCCCGTGACCCTGAGGATCGGCACCCGCGGCAGCGCCCTCGCCCTCGCGCAGGCGCAGACCGTCGCGTCGAAACTGGGCGCTGAGCTGGTCGTCATCCAGTCCGAGGGCGACCGCTCGACGGCGTCGCTCACTGCGCTCGGCGGGGCGGGCGTCTTCGCCGTGGCTTTGCGCGAGGCGTTGTTGGCCGGCGAGGTGGATGCGGTGGTGCACTCCTTCAAGGACCTCCCGACCGCGCCGACCCTCGGTCTGTCGATCGCGGCGGTGCCGAAGCGCGGCGACGCGCGGGACGCCCTGATCGCGCGCGACGGTCTCACCCTCGCCGAGCTGCCCGCGGGCTCGGTGATCGGCACCGGCTCGCCGCGTCGTCGCGCGCAGCTGCTCTCACGTCGCGGCGACCTGGATGTGGTCGAGCTGCGCGGCAACATCGACACGCGTCTTGGCCGTGTCGGCTCGGTGGGCGGCGCCGTCGATCCCTCCCGCCGCCTCGACGCCGTGGTGCTCGCGGCCGCCGGCCTCGACCGCATCTCGCGACTCGACGCCATCACCGAGTACTTCGGCATCGACGGCTGGCCGACGGCGCCCGCGCAGGGGGCGCTCGCCGTCGAGACGCGCACGGGCGACGAGAAGTCCGTGGCGAAGCTCGACCACAAGCCGTCCCGACTGACCGCGGAGGCCGAACGGGCCGTGCTGGCCCTGCTCGAGGCGGGGTGCTCGGCCCCGATCGGCGCCCACGCGATCTACGACGACGGGCTGCTCTTCCTCGACGCCCGGGTCTACCGCGAGGACGGCTCCGAGTATCTGACGAGTTCGCACGCGCTGTATCCCGAGGATGTGAGCAACCCCATCGGCGTGCTGGCGAAGCGGGTCACCGATGAACTGCTCGCGAGCGGTGCCGCCGAGCTGGCTCCGCTGTCGGCGAGTCGCGACACCCGGCAGTCCGGCCCGTCCGAGCCCGGTGGCGCCGAGTGAGCTGGGAGGCCCCTGGCCAGTCCGTCGCCAAACCGCTCAGCGGCTGGCGGGTGCTCGTACCGCGCGGCGGCAAGTGGGGAGACGGTGTCGCGGCGACCCTGCGCCGCTTCGGCGCGGTCCCGGTGATTGCGCCTCTCATCAACTTCGCCAGCGCCGAGGACCCGTCGGCGCTGGGCAACGCCCTGCACGAGCTGCGCGACGGCCAGTTCGACTGGATCGTCATCACCAGCGCGACGACCGTCGACGTGCTCACCAGCCTGGGCACCCGCGTTCCGGACACCACCCGGATCGCCGCGGTCGGCGAGACCACGGCGGCGGCCCTCGGCCTCGCCGGGTACCGCGTCGACTTCATCCCGTCGAGCGACAACTCCGCGCGCGGTCTGGTGAAGGAGTGGCCGGCCAGCGAGATCCGCGGACGGGTGCTGATCCCGCAGTCCGACATCGCCGAACCGACCCTCGTCGCCGGGCTGTCGAAGCTGGGCTTCGTCGTCGAGTTCGTCACCGCGTACCGCACCGTCGGCGTGCCGGTCACGCCCGAGGTCTCCGCGGATGTCGCCTTCGGCCGCATACGTGCCGTGCTGGTCACCTCCGGCAGCGTCGCCCGGCAGTTGGCCGTCCAGCTCGCCCCGCTCCCCGAGGAGACGGTGGTGGCGTGCATCGGCCCCCGCACCGCCTTCGACGCCCGCGCCGCCGGGCTACCGGTCCACGTCATCGCCGAGAAGCGCTCCGCCGACTCTCTGATTGCGGCTCTCGTCGAGTACGCGGAGACCGAATGAACGCCGAGCCGTCGGAGTCCCGGGTGCCCGGCCTTCCCGACCGCGTGCGCCCGGTGATCCGCCCGCGCCGCCTGCGCGCGACCCCGGTGCTGCGCCGGCTCACCCAGCAGACGCGCGTGCACCCGGCCGAGCTGATCCTGCCCATGTTCATCCGCGAGGGCATCACCCAGCCGGTGCCGATCGCGTCCATGCCGGGGGTCGTGCAGCACTCGCTCGACTCGTTCCGGGTGGCGGTGAACCGCGCCGCGCGGGCGGGCATCGGCGGCGTGATGCTCTTCGGCGTGCCCGAGCACAAGGACGCGACGGGCACCGGCGCGACCGACCCGGACGGCATCCTGAATGTGGCGACCCGCATCGCCGTGGCAGAGGTGGGCGACGCGCTGGTCGTGCAGACCGACCTCTGCCTCGACGAGTTCACCGACCACGGGCACTGCGGGGTGCTCTCGGTGAGCTCGACCGGCGATCAGTTCGTTGACAACGACGCCAGCCTCCTGCGGTACCGCGACATGGGTCTCGCGCAGGCGGACGCCGGGTCGGCGCTTCTCGGGCTCAGCGGAATGATGGACGGCCAGGTGCGCGCTGTGCGCGACGCGCTCGACGGCGCGGGCCACAGCGATACCGCGATCCTCGGCTACGCCGCGAAGTACGCCTCGGCGTTCTACGGGCCGTTCCGCGAGGCGGTCGGCTCCTCGCTGCAGGGGGATCGCCGCAGCTATCAGCTCGATCCGGCAAATCGTCGCGAGGGCGCCCGCGAGGTGTTGCTCGACGTCGAGGAGGGTGCGGACGTGGTCATGGTCAAGCCGGCGATGTCGTACCTGGACGTGCTGGCGGATGCCGCGGCATCCAGCCCCGTCCCGGTCTGGGCGTACCAGGTCAGCGGGGAGTACGCGATGGTGGAGGCCGCAGCCGCGCACGGCTGGATCGACCGGGAGCGGGCGATTGACGAGACGCTGGTCGGCATTCGGCGCGCCGGCGCGGAGGCCGTGCTCACCTACTGGGCGGTCGAGGCCGCCGAGCGGTGGGTGCGCGCATGAACGCCGGGGTCCCCTCGAATACCACCGGCAGCATCCGGGCGGTCGGAAATGAGGCCGCGTTCGCGCGTGCGAAGGCCGCCATTCCCGGTGGGGTCAACTCACCGGTCCGTGCGTACGGTTCGGTGGGCGGGACGCCGCGATTCCTCGTCTCGGCGCGCGGCGCGACCGTCACCGACGTCGAGGGCCGCGAATACGTCGACCTGGTCATGTCGTGGGGCCCCGGACTGCTCGGGCACGCGCATCCGGCCATCGTGCAGGCCGTGCAGCGGGCAGCCTCGAAGGGGCTGACCTTCGGTGCGTCGACGCCGGGCGAGACCGAGTTGGCCGAGTTGGTGCGCAGCCGGCTGTGCGTGGCGGGCACCCGCGGGATCGACAAGCTGCGGCTCGTGTCCACCGGCACCGAGGCGACGATGACGGCGATCCGTCTGGCGCGCGGCGCGACCGGTCGTGACCTGCTCATCAAGTTCGCCGGGCACTACCACGGGCACTCCGACGGACTCTTGGCACAGGCGGGCTCGGGGCTCGCGACGCTCGGGCTGCCCGGATCCGCGGGAGTCCCCGAGCCGATCGCCGCGCTCACGCTCGTGCTGCCGTACAACGATCTGGATGCCGTCCGTGCGGCGTTCGCCGCGTATCCTGCCCAGATCGCCGCCATCATCACCGAGGCGGCGGGCGCCAACGCGGGCGTGCTCGCTCCGGTCCGTGGCTTCAACCGGGCTCTGTCGACGATCGCGCACGAGAACGGCGCGCTGCTGATCGTGGACGAGGTGCTCACCGGATTCCGCGTCGGCCCGGCCGGTTGGTGGGGCCTCGAGGCCGCGCGGGTCGTGCCCGACGGCGCCGGCTGGACGCCCGACATCGTCACCTTCGGCAAGGTGCTCGGCGGCGGTCTGCCGCTGGCGGCCTTGGGCGGACGCGCCGACATCTTGGACCAGCTCGCCCCGCTCGGCCCGGTGTACCAGGCGGGCACCCTGAGCGGCAATCCGCTCGCCGTCACCGCGGGCATCGCCATGCTCACGAACGCGACGCCCGAGGCCTACGCGCGGGTCGACGCCGCGGCGGATGTCGTGGCCTCCGCCCTGCATGACGCCTTCGATGCCGAAGGGGTCGCCCACGTCATCCCGCGCGCCGGCAGCCTATTCTCGGTGGCCTTCCGCGCCGATCCGGTGCGCGACTACGCGGATGCCCAGGCGCAGGACGTCTTCCGGTACCGCGCCTTCTTCCACGCCATGCTCGACGCCGGAATCAACCTGCCGCCGAGCGTGTTCGAGGCCTGGTTCCTGTCGACGGCTCACGACGATCGGGTGCTCGATCGGATCGTGCGCGCGCTGCCGGCGGCGGCGAAGGCTGCCGCGGGCGCGTCGCCTGTCGACTGACCCCGCAGCCGCACAGATTTCAGGAGGAACCGATGATTTCGGCCTGAATTCGCTCGTGTGCGGGCTGTGCAACCTGCATCCTGCAGCGCGCGCACGCGATCTTTGGCACGCCCGGCGGGCCGGCGCCTAGTTGGCGGCGGTGACGGGCGTTCCGTTGTCCCAGGTGTTGTTGCTCCAGATGTTGCCGGGTGCTGTGGTGTCGAAGGAGGTGATGGGGCCGTAGGAGCCGCATTTGCCGGAGGGTCCGCGTTGGTAGACGTTGTTGGTGTAGAGG
>JANXTR010000004.1 GCA_025352325.1 Microbacteriaceae bacterium
GACCGCCACCGTGACGGTGACCGCCGGCACGGTACCGGTCACGGCATCTGTGAGCAGGGCCCCGGCAATATCGGCCCGCAGCTGAGCAAGGGTGCGTGTCTCACCCTTGCCACCCGCCAGGGACGCGGCCGCAGCATCCAGTCGCGCCATCGCTTTCCGGCCGATTTCGGCGGGCAGGTGCGCGGTCAGCCAACACATCCCATCCCGATCCGCCTCGAACCACTGAATCGCCCTGGGTTTTGTTCCTAGTGTTTTCCGAGGGCGGCGGTTGCCGTCTCGGGGGTTTCGAGGCCAGCGTAGTACGCGGCCTCGACTTCGGCTGGGGTGCGCATGTCGAGTTCCCCGTGAAGGCGTTGGTTGTTCCACCACCAGACCCATTCCAGGGTCGCGAGTTCGACTTGCTCGACGGTGCGCCAGGGCCCTCGGCGGCGGATCAACTCGGTCTTGTAGAGGGCGTCAATGGCCTCGGCGAGGGCGTTGTCATACGAATCACCGACCGTCCCTGTGGACGGTTTCGCACCGAGTTCGATGATTCTGTCGGTGTAAACCAGCGACATGTAGTTCGAGCCGTGATCGCTGTGATGAGTCAGGCCGGAGAGGTCACCGCCGGCATTCCATGCCGCCATGTCCAAGGCCCGCAGGGGAAGGATGTCCGCTCGTAGTGTCGCAGCAACATTCCAGCCGACGATGCGTCGCGAGTGAACATCGGTGACGAAGGCGACATAGGCGAACCCGGACCAGGTCGCAACATACGTGACGTCAACGACCCAGAGCATCCGCGGCGCAGCCGCACCCACAGCCCACCAGACACCACCGACATTCGGTCGCAACGCAGTCGTGACACGACGAGTACCGTGCCAGAAGCGATCAGGGTTGCGACCTCGAACGATGTCGAGAGCACCGTCGGCACCATCGCGCTCGCGTTCCACACGGATCCCGTCTGGGGCGTTGCCTTGGCAACCGCGGATGGCTCGGGTTTCGAGCGGGACTTCTGGCGCTTCTACGTCGAAGGCGCGGTGGGATATTCGAACGTCTTCCTGATCGATCAGGGGGTCCTCGATCTGGTCCCGGCCGTCGCCGTATGGATCCCACCTGGCGGCGAGGAGATGTCCGAGAGTCAGGATGCCGCGCTCCGCCGACGCGTCGCCGATCGGCTGCCACAGCGATCGATCGCCGCGCTCGAGGAACTCTGGGAGCGATTCGAGTCGAACCATCCGCACGACCCGCCACACGCGTACCTCAGCCTGCTCGCCACGCATCCTTCGCACCGCGGTCGCGGGATCGCGCAAGGCCTGCTGGCCGAGACCCTGCGGCAGTGGGACGCGCTCGGCGTGCCCGCGTACCTCGAGTCCACCAATCCGGCGAACGACCACCGCTACGCGCGGCTCGGGTTCCGCCCCATCGGCGGCTTCGCAGCCGTTCTCGATGACGCCGTCGTGACGACGATGTGGCGCGAGACGCCAGAGAGGCAACGAGGCGTCGGCGCCCGCGAGATCAAAGCTGGGGTACCTGGACTCGAACCAAGAACAACTGAACCAGAATCAGTCGTGTTGCCAATTACACCATACCCCATCGAAAATCCCTGATCAGAGCGGCTTTTCGAAGTCAGAACGCCTCGTCATCCAAACCGGATGCGCGGGGCGAGCCGTCGACCAGCATACGACATGCGGCGGCCGCTCCCGAATCCGGATTCGGCGGGCGCGGCCCGCACCGTGCGTCAGGCGGAGAGCGCCTCGCGGAACCGGTCGAGCCGCGCCAAGGTCGACTCCTTGTCGAGGATCTGCATCGACTCGAACAGCGGCGGACTGATCCGCTTGCCGCTCAGGGCCGTGCGCAGGGGACCGAACGCGAGCCGCGGCTTGAGTCCCGCTCCGTCGATCAGGGCGGTCCGCAGAGCGGCCTCGATCGCCTCCGTCGAGAAGTCGTCGAGTTGCACGAGCGCGGCGTACGCGGCCGAAAGCACGAGACGCGCCTCGTCGGCGTTCAAGGGCAGAGCGTCGGCCTCGTAGACGATCTCGTCGTCGGCCTGGAAGAAGAACTCCAGCAGCCCGCGCACCTCGCTCAGCACCGTGACGCGCTCCTGCACGAGCGGCGCAGCCTCCCGCAGGATCGCCCTCTCGGTGGGCGTCGGCGGATCGCTGACGATACCCGCGAGGTGGGGCAGGATCCGCTGCGCGAAATCGTCGGATGCCAGCATCCGGATGTGGTCGCCGTTGATCGAGTCGGCCTTCTTCTGGTCGAAGCGGGCCGGATTCGGGTTAACGTCGACGACGTCGAACGCCTCGGTGAACTCCGCCTGCGTGAACACGTCGCGGTCGGGCGCGATCGACCAGCCCAACAACGCCAGATAGTTGAGCAGTCCCTCGGGGATGAAACCGCGATCCCGGTGGTGGAACAGGTTCGACTCGGGATCGCGCTTGCTGAGCTTCTTGGAGCCCTCACCGAGCACGAGCGGCATGTGCGCGTACCGCGGCACGAAGTCGGTCACGCCGAGCTCGATCAGCGCCAGGTACAGGGCGATCTGCCGCGGGGTCGACGAGAGGATGTCCTCCCCGCGCAGCACGTGCGTGACGCCCATCAGCGCGTCGTCGACCGGGTTGACGAAGGTGTACAGCGGGGCGCCGTTCGGGCGCACGACCACGAAGTCGGTGAAACTGCCGGTCGGGAAGGTGATCGGACCGCGGATGAGGTCGTCGAACGACAGCTCCGTGTCGGGCACCCGCAACCGCAAGCTCGGCGCGCGCCCCTCGGCGCGGTACTCGGCGCGCTGCTCGTCGGTCAGCTCGCGCTCGAAGTTGTCGTAGCCCTGACGGGCATCGCGACCGTTGGTGAGGTTGCGAGCCTCCATCTCCTCGGGGGTGACGAAGCTCTCGTAGAGCAGCCCAGCATCCGTCATGCGGCCGATGAGCTCGCGATAGATCTCGGTGCGCTGTGACTGCCGGTACGGACCGTGCGGCCCGCCCTTCTCGACGCCCTCGTCCCAGTCAATGCCGAGCCAGGTCAGCGCATCGATGAGCTGCAGGTAGCTCTCCTCACTGTCACGGGCGGCATCCGTGTCTTCGATGCGGAAGATCATCTTCCCGCCGGTATGACGCGCGTACGCCCAGTTGAACAGCGCGGTGCGGACCATGCCGACGTGCGGCGTGCCAGTGGGCGACGGGCAGAAGCGGACGCGGATATCGGCGCCGGTGGCGGTGGAGAAGGGCACGGGGGTGGGGGGGATGGAGGAGATGGACATCGCTGACGAGCCTAGCGACCGGCGGGGCGGTCGCGGCGGTGCCCTAGACGAGGGCGAGAACCGCGGACGCGGACAGGGCGAGCACGATCCCGAAGGTCTGCAGCACGCTGAGGCGCTCCTTAAGGAGAAAGAACGCGAGAATGACGGTGCCCAGCGGGTAAAGCGCGTTGAGCACTCCCATCACGGCGAGTTCGCCGAGGTGCAGACCGAGCACCAACAGGATGTTGCCCCCCGCGAGCAGTACGCCGGCCAGCAGCGACTGCACGACGGCGGTCCGATCGCGGAGCCCCGAGCACTCGCCCGGGCCGCGCCGGATCCGGTTGATCAGCAGCACCGTCGCGTAGAGCACGGTCGCGACGATCAGGTCCAGCCAGAGCGGCAGCAGACCGGAGTCCCGCGGGGTGCGGCCGATCGCGATGATGTACCCGGCGTAGCCGAGTCCGGCGATCGAGCCGTAGACGATCGCGCGGGAGGTGAGGCGCACCGCGTCCCGCTGGCGCGGCACCGCAATGAGCACGGCGGCCACGACCACGGCCACTAGGGCTGCATAGCCGATCGGCGCGATCCGCTCCCCCAGCGCGATCCCGACGATCGCCGGCACGACCGCGTAGATCATCGCGACACCCGGCGAGACGACGCTCATCGGGCCGATCGCGAGGCTCGTGAAGAAGGCCCAGGTGCCAATCCCGCCGCCGATTCCGGCCACCAGGCCGAGCGCCACAGCCGAGGTCGACCAGTGGATCTCGCTCGAGAAGACCGCGACGGTCGCGATCAGCAGCGCCACGATCTGGCTGATGAAGCTGACCAGCAGCGGGGTGATCCGCCGCGAACCGAGACCGCCGAAGAAGTCGGAGGCCCCGTAGATCAGGGCGCTGCTGAGTCCGAGGATGGCGATCACACCCTCTAGTGAACCGGATTCGGCCGTCGCCCGCCGTCAGTGCGCCCTGCACCCACGGGCGCGAGCAGCACCGCCGCTGTCGCCAGCACGGTCAGCGCCGCCACCGTCACCCCCGCCACAAGGATCGCCCCGGCGGGCGCCACGATCGACTGGCCGCTCAACGCCTGCGCCGTGATCACGGCGAGCGCTGCCGGGTAGCCGGCGACCGCGACGACCATCAGACAGAACCGCCGTCGCGGATCGCGCAACAGGGGAAGCCGCAGGGCCAGCAGCTCGAGAGCCAGCAGGAGGAGCGGGAGCACCTGGAGCGCGTGCATCCCGACGAAGTGCGGGATGCGGAGGTCGCCGCCCACCGTGCTCCAGCCGAGCAGCGGGAGGCCGGGTCCGCCGTCGGCGACGCCGACCGCGTGGGCTCCGACGATGCCACGGTAGTCGCTCAACTGGTCGGGCTTGGGTCCCGTCATCATGAAGGCCAGCCCCATCCCGACGAGGGCGATGACGACCCCGGCGCGGATGGTGAGCGTGCGGGCAGCATCGCCGAGCGGAGCGCGGAACAGCAGCACCCCGACCAGGAAGGTCGCCGACCAGACGATGACGATCGAGACCGCCATGAGCCCCCACATCGCCGCGTGGAAGGGGGTGCTGACGTTGAAGTGGCTGGTCTGGCCGACGAGCGCGAAGCCGTTGATGACCGCGAGCTCGACGGCGAGGCCAATCGCCGAGATCGTGCCAGCGACGCGGGCGATGCGTGACATCCGGGTGCCGCTGGGGAGGCGTCCGATCAGCCAGGTGAACGCGAGGGAGTAGATGCCGGTCGAGAGGGCGAACTTGAGCGGCTTGAACCAGACGTCGGTGCCGGTGACCTGCCGCGGGTCGACGATCGCGCCGATTGTGTTGAGCATCACGAGGGCGCCCATCGCGATCGCCAGTATCAGCAGCGGGCGGTGCCAGTGTGCCGGGCGGAGCTCGGCGAGCGAGACGGGAGTGGCGGGCGGGGCGGTGGTGCTCGTGGTGGTCATGATGCGTTCCCCTTTGGGTCGATTTCTGGTTCCTGGTCGGTTCCCGGTTCCCGGACGATGGACGAGCCCGGCAACCCGAGCTGTCTGGCGTTGTGCTCCTGGGCGATGCGGCGGAGCCCGGTGAACAGACCGTCGCCGAGCGCCATGCCGACGACGACGGTTTCGACCATGCGGCTGCGGTCGTCGGTGCCGACCTCGACCACCGATCGCAGGTCGGCGCGGGAGACGAGTTCGGCCGCCTCGGCGTACGCGGGCATCAGCTCGACGAGGTCGGGCCGCCCGATCGCCCGGAAAGCGTCGAGCACGCGCGCGACGATCGGCTCCCCCGGGTTCTCCTCGAAGGTCTGCCAGCCGCGTTCGGCCTTCAGCGCCGCGACCTCGGCGAGCGACTCGTCACTCGGGCGGCTGGATGACGCGAGCGACGCGGTGACCGCGTGCTGGGCGATCCCGAAGGCGTAGACGATCGGCATCGCGTCGTCGTCGATCGCCGCGAGCACGGCCTTCGCCGCCGCGACCGAAAGCCCTCCGACATCGATCAGCGCGCGGATCAGCCGCAGCCGCGCCACGTGCCGGGTGTCGTACTCGGTCTGCGTCGCGCTCGACGACTCCCCGGCGAACAGCAGCCCCTCCCGCAGGTAGAACTTGATCGAGGCGACGGTGACATCGCTTTGCTCGCTCAGTGCCGAGATTCTCATACTCGATAGTATGCTTATCGATAGTGGTACTGTCTAGTGCGCGATTTCGGCCACAATCAGGCGAGCAGCGCCACGAGGAGCGCCAGGGCAAGGATGGCGATCCAACTGAGCGCCCCAGCGAGCAGCGCGCGCGGCCCCGACCGCAACAGGCGCTCGAGCCGTAGCGACGCCCCGATCGCGAAGAGGGCAGCCGCCAGCAGGGCCGACTGGACGATGTCGGCGGCGGCGAGGGCGGCATCCGGGATCGGAAGAAGGGTGCGTGCGAGCACCAGCACGACGAAGCCGACGATGAAGAGCGGCACGATCGGCGGGCGCGGTGTCGCGGACGGACTGGAGGAGCTCACGGCCGTTGTGAGCGCCATCCGCCGCCGGGTCGAGACCGAGGTGATCGCGACCATCGGGGCGAGCATCAGCACGCGGGTGAGCTTCACCACGATCGCCACCGCGAGCGCCGCGGCCCCCGCCGTCCCCGCCGTCGCGACGACCTGCCCGACGTCGTGGACACTTGCCCCCACCCAATGCCCGAAGGTCGGCGCCGGGAGCCCGAGCGGGATCGCAAGGGCCGGCAGCACCGCGATCGCAGCCGTGCCGTAGAGCGTCACCAGGGCGATCGGCGTTCCGCTGTCTCGGGCGTCGCTGCCCCGCGCCGCGCTCATAGCACCGACCGCGCTGACCCCGCAGATCGAGAATCCGGCGGCGAGCAGCACGGGTTCGTCGCCGGGGAGTTTCAGCACCCGCGCGATGCTCCAGGTGATGACGAAGCTGACCCCGACGAGCGCGATGATCGCCAGCACCGCGATCCACCCCAGGTGCGCGATGTCGACCAGGCTCAGCTTGAGCCCGAGCACGACGATGCCGAGCCTCAGCAGCCGACGCGAGGCGATCGCGAGACCCGGCTTCAGCATCCCGTCGAGTGCTGGGCGGGCCGGGCGGATGCACCCGACGACGACGCCGAGGACGATGGATGCGGTCAGCCACGGCACGACCGGGAACGCCGCGTGGATTCCGAATCCGGCCGCCGCGCCCACGGCACTGAGCGCGATCCCTGGCAGCCACCCCGCGGAGGGCATGCGCGAATCCCCGGACTCCGACGGCGCGCGGCCCGACGGAGGAGCTTGGCTCACGGGCGCGGAACCCCGTCGCGGTTGCGGGCCGGATTGCTCAGCCGCCCGATCCCCTCGATGTCGATGTCGATGACCTGGCCGTCGACGAAGCCGCCGAGACCCGACGGCGTGCCCGTCATGATGATGTCGCCCGGTAGCATCGTCCAGACATCCGAGATGTAGGCGATCAGCTCCGGAATCTTGTGGAGCAAATCCCTTGTGTTACCGTGCCGGCGCGGCTCGCCGTCGACGTAGGTCTGGATCTCGAGGTTCGTCGGGTCGAGCTCGGTCTCGATCCACGGCCCGATCGGCGCGAAGGTGTCGTAGCCCTTCGCCCGCGCCCACTGCCCGTCGGCGAACATCTGATCGCGCGCGCTGACATCGTTGCCGACCGTGTAGCCAAACACGTAGTCCGCCCAGTTCTCGGCCTTCACCTGCTTGGCGATGCGACCGATGACGATGACGAGCTCGCCCTCGTGGGTGATGCGGCCCTCCACCGGTGGGATCTGGATCGTATCGCCGGGACCGACCACCGCGGTGTTCGGCTTGAGGAAGATCAGCGGGTTGTCGGGGGCATCGACGTTGGCCATGTCCTGGCGGTGCTCGGCGTAGTTCAGACCGACACACACCACCTTAGAGCGCGGGATGACCGGGGCGAGGAGCTTGACGCTCGCCAGGGGGACGCGCTCCCCCGTCGGGTGATAGCCGGCGAACATGGGATCGCCCGCGACCACGATCAGTTCCTGATCGGACCCGTTCTCACCGTCGTCGACGATGCCGAACCGGGGGTCGTCTCCGGGGGTGCTGAAGCGGGCTACCTTCACGACTTCGAGCCTAGCGCGGTGCGCGACCGCTGTTCAGTCCCAGCGAACGGGACGGGGTGCCCGGTGCTGTGCGAATTGCCCGGCGCTGCCCCCGACGGCACACTAGCCGGATGCAGCTGCTCACCACGGGCGTCCCGGGCGCCTACGCGTCGAGCCGCGTCATCCAGCCGTGGCGGTCCTCGGCGTGGCCGTACTGGATGTCGGTGAGTTCCTGGCGCAGGGACAGCGAGACGCGCTCGTCGGACGGCTCAGGCATCCAGATGCCGAACGCCGCCGACTTGATATCGGAGATCGGGACCACAACGGCGGCCGTCCCGCATGCGAAGGCCTCAACGATCTCACCGGACGCGGCACCCTCGCGCCACTCCTCGATCGTGATCGGGCGCTGTTCGACGGTGTAGCCGCGGTCGCGCCCGAGTTTGAGGATCGAGTCGAGCGTGATGCCCTCGAGGATCGACTCGCTGTCGGGGGTGATGAGCTTGTTGTCTTTGGTGACGAGCACGAGGTTCATGCCGCCGAGCTCCTCGATGTACGTGCCCTCCTGGCCGTCGAGGAACAGCACCTGCGCGCAGCCGTTCTCGTAGGCCTCCTGCTGCGGCAGCAGCGACGAGGCGTAGTTGCCACCCGTCTTCGCCGCGCCCATGCCGCCGCGGCCGGCGCGCGTGAAGTTTGTCGAGAGCCAGATCGACACGGGCTCGACGCCGCCGCTGAAGTAGGCCCCGGCGGGGCTGGCGATCACGTTGTAGTTGACCTTGGCGGCGGCCCGCACACCGAGGAAGGCCTCCTTCGCCCACATGAAGGGGCGCAGGTAGAGGCTGGTCTCCGCGAGATCCGGCACCCACGCGGCATCGACCGAGATCAGGCGCTTGATCGAGTCGAGGAAGTACTCGGTGGGCAGCTCGGGCAGGGCGAGGCGACGGGCGGAACGCTGCATCCGGGCCGCGTTCTGCTCCGGCCGGAACCCCCAGATCGAGCCGTCGGCATGCCGGTAGGCCTTCAAACCCTCGAACACCTCCTGCGCGTAGTGCAACACGGCCGCCGAGGGCTGGATCGAGATCGGCCCGTACGGCTGCACCCGCGGGCGGTGCCAGCCGCCGTTCTCCGACCAGCAGACATCGACCATGTGGTCGGTGAAGAACTTGCCGAAACCGGGGTTCGCCAGGATCTTGGCGCGCTCCTCGTCAGACTTCGCGTTCTCGTTGAGGGTGGTCTGCCAGAGCAGGCTCTGGGTGGCCATGGGGAGGAGGTTCACCATCGTGCTGTCCTTCGTGGTCGAGAGTTCTAGTGTGCGCTCAACTGCGCGCGGATCGCTGCGCCGACTTCGGAGGTCGTGCGAGCGCTCGACCCGCGTGCGGCGAGATCGGCCGTCACCGCCGCCTCGACGCGCCCGGCCGCCTCCGACATCCCGAGATGATCGAGAAGCAGAGCTGTGGAGAGGATCGCCGCGGTGGGGTCGGCCTTTTGCTGGCCCGCGATGTCGGGAGCCGACCCGTGCACGGGCTCGAACATCGAGGGGTAGGCGCCACCCGGGTTGATGTTGCCCGAGGCTGCCAGTCCGATGCCGCCGCTGATCGCGCCGGCCAGATCGGTGAGAATGTCGCCGAAGAGGTTGTCCGTGACGATGACGTTGAACCTAGCAGGGTCGGTCACGAAGAAGATGGTCGCGGCATCCACGTGGAGGTAGTCCCAGGCCACGTCCGGGTGATGGGCCGCTTCGGCCTGCACCGAGCGCGACCAGAGCGATCCGGCGTTCGTGAGCACGTTGGTCTTGTGCACCAGGGTGAGCTTCTTGCCGCGCTTCTCGGCGAGCTCGAACGCGTACTTCACGACGCGCTGCACCCCGAAGGCCGTGTTGACGCTGACCTCGTTGGCGATCTCGTGCGCAGTGCCGACCCGGATGCTGCCGCCATTGCCGACGTACGGACCCTCGGTGCCCTCCCGCACGACGACGAAGTCCACGTCGCCGGGAGCGGACAACGGGCTCACCACCCCGGGGAACAGCCGAGTCGGCCGCAGGTTCACGTAGTGGTCGAAGGCGAACCGCAGCTTGAGCAGCAGTCCCCGTTCGATGATCCCGCCCGCGAGCCTCGGATCGCGCGGGTCACCCCCGACGGCGCCGAGCAACATCACCTCGTGCCGAGCGAGCGCGGCGAGGTCGTCGTCACTCAGGATCTCCCCGGTCTCGAGGTAGTGGCGCGCACTGAACGGGTACTCGGTGACCTGCACCGTGGCGTCGCCGCCGACCGCCTCGCGGAGGGTCGCGACCGCCTCGGCGATCACCTCGGGGCCGATTCCGTCGCCGGGAATGGTGGCGAGGTCGATGGTGCGCGTCACGCGATTCTCCTGCGAATCTGGCCGGAATCCTGGCGATTCCGTCGAGGTGTCGAACTTTCAGGCGGCTCCCAGTCACCGCTCGGGAGCGGCGGTATTCCGGACATCCGGAGCACTCATTAGCCTATCCCCACCGCCCGTGAGAGCCCGCAAGAGCCCGTCGCTGAGGACGCCGTCAGTATCGTCTCGGTTATGAGCATCGGACTTGGAATCTTCCTCTTCGTCGTCGGCGCGATCCTGCGCTTCGCCCTCAATGTGCAGCTGGCGTGGATCGACCTGCAACTGATCGGCGACCTGCTGATGGGCGCTGGCGCGGTCGTCGCGATCATCGGCATCGTGCTGCTGGTGCGTAAGCGCAGCACCGTCACGACCGTTCGCACGGCCGTCGACCCGCAGAGCGGCGAGAACGTCGCGCAGCGCGAGACGCGCTCCGACCCGCTGCCGTAAGCCGCACCGGCAGTTCGGTGACGCAGCGGCAGTTCCGTCACCGGGGGATGTCGAAATCTGCATCGGCGATCCGTCGTGCTGGGAGACGGGCGATCGCGTCGGGCAGCGTGAACGGGTACTCGGTGGTCGAGGCCGCGGATCTCGACGCGGTCACCCGGATGCTCGGCGACCACCCGCACCTCGCGGCTGGCGGCCGAATCGAGGTGCACGCCACCGCCGCGATGTAGCCGGCGGACGGAAGTGCTGGACCGTCCGAACTCGACGACTCATTTGCCGTCGAGTTCGGCGATCCGTCGTCCGAAGAAATCGCGAGTGAGCGCATGCCGCTCGGCGGCGCGTGCCTGCTCGTAGAAGCTGCGGGCCTCCGCGGGACGGCCGACTCGACGGAGCAGGTCCGCGCGCACAGCCACCGACTGCCGGCCGACTGCTCCTCCCAGGGTCGGCTCCAGCAGGGCGAGATCGGATAGGGCGGACGCCGGGCCGGCGTCCCCGTAGCTGCGCGCCACGATCCGCGCCAGAGCTGCGGCGGGAGACGGCCAGACGGCGAGCAGACGATCGTAGAGCGCGCCGATCGTCGTCCAGTCAGTTCCGATCCAAGTCGGCGCCTCGGCGTGCAGCCCGGCGATCCCCGCCTGCAGAGCGAATCGCCCGCCGCCGGGGAGGGCGTCGACGGCAAGATCGAGCCCTTCGCGGATGCTGCGCGCATCCCATCGTCGTCGGTCCGCTTCCTCGAGGGTGACGAGGCTCCCGCTATCGGCGAATCTGCCGCCGGTGCGTGCCTCGGTCAGCAGCAGCAGGGCGAGAAGACCGGCGACCTCGCGATCGTCGGGTCGAAGCCGCCGAAGCGCCCGCGCGAGCTCGATCGCCGTCGCGGTCGCTCCGTCGCGCCCTGCCCCCAGCGGAGAACCGAGCGGCGCCGCGTGACCGGTGGTGTACAGCACGTAGACGGTCGCGAGCACGTCATCGAGACGCTCCGCCCTCTCCTCGGCATCCGGCGTTCCGAAGCGGATCCCGTCGCGCTCGATCTGCCGCTTCGCGCGGGTCAAGCGAGCGCTCATGGCCGGATGCTCGACGAGCAGCGCATCGGCGATCGCCTCCGTCGTGACGCCGCAGACGAATCTCAGCGCGAGGGCCAGCCGACTCTCGGCGCTCAGTTCCGGAGCACAGGCGAGGAAGAGCAGGCCGAGGCGGTCGTCGCCGGCCGGCTGATCTGCTAACAGCGGCGCGGTGGGCTCGTCGACGAGCAATGGCAGTCGCGCGCGGAGGGCGGCGTCACGGCGCACCGTGTCGATGGCGATGCGCTTCGCGACCGTCGTGATCCAGGCTCCGGGGTTGATCAGCACCGCGCGATCCCGGCTGACGATCGCCCGCTCGAAGGCCTCCTGGGCCGCATCCTCCGCCAGCTCGACGCTTCCGGTGAAACGGATCAGCGTCGCCAGGATGCGCGGCCACTCGGCACGGAACGCCAACGACAGTTGGTCGGCGGGTCGTGCGCCGCCACTCGCGCGGTCCGACACCTACATCGACCCGGTGTCCATCACGGGGAACAGCTCGATATGCCCGGTCGTCGGCACCAGAGCGGCGAGCTCACGCGCCTGGGCCTCGTCCTTGACTCCCAGCTTGTAGTAGCCGGTCACCACCTCCCGCAGCTCCCCGAAGGGGCCGTCGGTGAAGACGGCAGGCTTGCCGTCGGTCGCGGGGGTGATTCGCACCGCCGCACTCTCGGACTGCAGGGCATCCCCGCCGAGAAGCTGGGCTCCCGCAGCGGCGACCGCCTCCGCGAACGCGCGATGCTGACGCATCATGGAGGTCCACTCCTCCTCGGTGACCTGGGCGGGGTCCCACTCGGACTCCACGATGAACACCACGTACTCTTCTGCCACGATCCGACCTCTCGCCGTTGGACCCTCGCGGAGATGCGATTCGTCCTGTTGGGACGCGACGAACGGTACTCCCCGATTTCGACAGCGCGAAGGCGTTAGTTCTCGACGATGTCGATCTCACGTACCTCGTCGGCGTCGATCGCGACGCGAACGCGGTCGAGCACACCTTCGGGCACCGGCGAATCGACGGTGATGATGCTCAGCGCCTGGCCGCCGACACTGCGACGCGCGACCTGCATCCCCGCGATGTTGACGCCGGCCTCGCCGAACTCCTTGCCGTAGACGGCGACGATCCCGGGCCGGTCGGCGTAGAACATCACGACGTGGTGCGCGGCGAGCGGCACCTCGATGTCGTAGCCGTTGAGGCCGATGATCTTCTCGACCATCTTGGTTCCCGAGAGGGTGCCCGAGACCTCGACGGTCGTGCCATCCGCGAGCGCGCCACGCAGCGTGGTGGTATTGCGGTAGTCCTTGCTCTCCTCGTTCGTGGTGAGTGTCGAGGTGATGCCGCGCTGCTCCGCGAGCAGGGGCGCGTTGACGTACGAGACGTTCTCGGTGACCTGGTTCGTGAAGTAGCCCTTGAGCGCGGCGAGCCGGTAAACGCTGACGTCGTAGGCGGCGAGTTCGCCGCGCACATCGACCTCGAGGTTGGTGAGGGCTCCGTGCCCGGCGACGGCGGCCAGCACCTGCGCGAGCTTCTCGACGAGCGAGATGCCCGGCCGCACGAAGGGGTCGATCGCTCCCCCGGCAACGTTGACGGCATCCGGCACCAGTTCGCCACCGAGGGCCAGCCGCACCGACTTCGCGACCGAGACGCCCGCCTTCTCCTGGGCCTCATCGGTGGAGGCCCCGAGATGCGGGGTGACGACGATGTTCGGCAGACCGAGCAGCGGCGACTCCGGCGAGACGGGTTCGCTGACGAAGACGTCGAGGCCGGCGCCCGCGATGACGTTGTTCGCGAGAGCGTCGGCGAGGGCGGCCTCGTCGATGAGCCCGCCGCGAGCGACGTTGACGATGTACGCCGTCTTCTTCATCTTCGCGAGCTGGGCCGTGCTGATCATCCCCGTGGTCTCCGGGGTCTTGGGCATGTGGATCGTGATGAAGTCGGATGTCGCGAGCAGCTGATCGAGCGACAGCAGCTGCACGCCCATCTGCTGGGCACGGGCGACCGTGACGTAGGGGTCGTAGGCGACCACGTTCATCCCGAAGGCCTGCAGGCGCGTCGTGATGAGCGCGCCGATGCGGCCGAGACCGATGATGCCGATGGTCTTCTCGTAGAGCTCGGCGCCGGTGTACCTGGAGCGCTTCCACTCCCCCGCCGCCAGGCTCGCGTTCGCGGCCGGGATGTGACGCGCGATGCTCAGCAGGTGGCCGATGGTCAGCTCGGCGGCGCTGATGATGTTGGAGGTCGGGGCATTGACGACCATGACGCCGGCCTCCGTGGCGGACTTGATGTCAACGTTGTCGAGCCCGACACCGGCCCGGGCCACGACCTTCAGCTTCGGGGCAGCTGCGATGGCCTCGGCATCCACCTGCGTGGCGGAGCGGATGAGGATCGCGCTGGCCTCGGCGAGCGCGGACAGCAGCGCCGGACGGTCGGTGCCGTCGACGTTGCGGACGTCGAAATCGGGACCGAGGGCCTCGACGGTGGCGGGCGAGAGTTCTTCGGCGATCAGGACGATCGGCTTGGCCACGAGAGTGTTCCTTCGGGGTCGGAGATCTGCATCACGGCGGAGGGCGGGTGCAGCGACCCCGAGTTTAGTGCGTGCGACGATGAGGTCATGACTCCGCTCGACGTCGTGCAGCTCGTTCTGCGGATCCTCCTCGCCGGAGTCTTCGTCTTCATGGGCGTCAACCACTTCCTGCCGAAGCCGCGCCGGGGCATGCAGGCGATGATCCCCCCGGCACTGCGACGACCCGGGATGCCCTCCCCCGCGTTCCTCGTCGCCTTCACGGGCCTTTGCGAGCTCGCGGGCGCAGCGGGGCTGCTGGCGCCGTGGCCGGTACTGCGGCTCATCACGGGGATCGCCCTGGCGCTGTTCCTCGTTCTCGTGTTCCCGGCGAACGCCTATGCGGCGGCGCATCGCGACAGGTTCGGCGCCACCGCGTTCCCGTTCTGGCCGCGGCTGATCGCGCAGGTGGTGCTGATCGCTCTCGTGCTGTTCGCGACGCTGCCGCTGGGCTGAGCTGCCGTCGCGCGGGTTACTTCAGGGCAGGCTGCACGAGTTGCGCCCACTGCACGACGCTGAGGAACATCGCGTTCGTGGCCGCGAGTCCCGCGGCGAGCATCAGTGCGCGCGGGAACAGCTCGCGCCCGCGACCGAGCAGCAGCGCACCGGCATACAGGATGACCGGCGCGGCCACCCCGATGATCAGCAGGTACCACGGCACGGCTCCGCCTGCGCCTCCCGCCTGGTACACGGCGGGGAGGGCGATGAGGTTCGAGATGCCCTCGAAGAGCGGGTACGCGTAGAGGATCGCGAACACGAGCCAGAGGATCGCGCGCGAGACGAGCGAGGCGGGCGGGGCATCCTCGGTGTCGAGCGTGTCGGAGCCGTCGTCCGTGGTCGTCGCTCCGCTCACGAGAGCACCGCCAGCAGCACCGGCCACGGCACAAGCACCCCGACGCCGAGAGCGAACCACCCGACCCGCACCCGCGTGCGCGAATCCGGAGTGAGCGTCAGCACGGTGAGGTACCAGAGGGCGCCCGACACGATCGCGACGAACTCCCCGAACTGCCATGCCACCTGCGAGAAGACGTCGGTGGCGGGCGAGCCGGTGATCTGGGCGGAGAGGATCCACCCCACCACCACGGCCAGGTACAGCACCGCGAACAGCACGGTCGCCGCGGTGCGCGCCAGGCTGCGCGGCGGCTCCGGCGCGGCATCTGGATCCGAAGCGGCTGGGTCCCCGTCCCGCGAGGCATTGACGCGATTGCGCGTTAGCGGGTCGATCCCGCCGCGCAGATCGTCGCCCGCCCAGCTCAGGGCGTCGTCGTCCGCGTCGATCTCCGTCTCGGCGTCGGGATCGATCGGCTCGGACGTGCGCGCCACCTAGCGGTCCAGTCGCAGCTGCACGACCTCGGTCACCGAGGGCAGCAGCGGATGCCCAGGCTCGAGCCCGGTGATGGTCTCGGCGATCTCGGCCGCCGGGGCGTCGCTCGCGAGGAGGGCCTGGAGCTCGACGCTCTCGGCGTCCCCGGGCACATCGAATCGGAGCGCGGCACCCATCGCGTTCAGCAGGTCCCACGCGGTGTGCCCGCGCTCGACGAGCTCGGCCGCCGGGCCGATGAAGCGCTCGTGGCGGCTCAGCTTGCGCAGCGGACCGCGTCCCACCCGCTCGCAGGTGTCGGGCAGGTCGGGGTTCGAGATGCGCTTCAGCGTCTTCTCGATGTAGGTCTGCTGCTGCTCATCTGTGAAGCCGAACTTCTCCATGAGCAGCTGCTTGGTCTCCCCCAGCACCGCACGCACCTCGGCCTGCAGCTCCGGCGTCGCGAGCGCCTCGCGGATGCTCACCCAGCCGCGATCGTGGCCGTGATAGGCCGCGGCGGCGTGAGCCGTGTTGACGGTGAAGAGCTTGCGCTCGATGAACGGCTCGAGGTCGTCCACCCAGGTGACGCCGAAAAGATCGGGCGTCTCACCATGGAAGGGGGTGCGATCGACGACCCACTCGAAGAACGACTCGATCGTGACATCCAGTCCGCCGTGCTGTTCGGGCACGATGCGGTCGATGGCGCAGTTGGCGAAGACCGCGTTGTGGGCGGGCGAGTGCTTGCGCACCTCGGCGGCGAGGATGTCGGTGCCGCCGATCGCGTTCTCGCACGCGATCACTGTCAGCTTCGGGGCGTTCGCATCGCGGGCGTTGAGACCCTTCGCGATGACCGGCGCGACGTACGGCAGGATGCGCGCGCCCACCGCCGTGGTCACGACCTCGGCGGCCGCGATCGCCGCGATCACCTCGTCCTCCTGCGTCACGCTGTTGAGCGCCCGGTACCCGTCGACCACGTGATCCTGCGCACCCTCACCGACCTCGAGTACCTGGTAGCTGGGCTGCGCCTGAAGCGCGCCGATCAGCTCCTGGTTGACGTCGGCGAAGACGACCTCGTATCCGCTCTCGTGCAGGAAATGGGCGACGAAGCCGCGCCCGATGTTGCCTGCGCCGAAGTGCACCGCTGTCTTCACGCGCTGGTCCTGATGCATAAATCCATTCTGTCGGCTCCGGCTGTGACTTGACCATGCCGAGACCATGCCGAGTCTTTGCCGAGTTCCCGCCCCGCGTTACACAGCCGACACACCGGTGATGTTGACTCAGAGGCATGGACCTGATTGGCGTACGCGAGGTGCGGATGGCCGCGGACCGCAGCGATCTGGTCTTCGCCGCCGACGAGATCCCGCTGGGCGGCGGAACGTGGCTGTTCTCGGAGGAGCAGCCGGGCGTCGGCGGCATGGTCGATCTGACGGGTCTCGGCTGGGACCCCCTCGTCGAGCAGCCGGATGGTGGGCTCACCATCGCCGCGACGTGCACCCTGGCCGAGCTGCGGGCGTTGCCGCCGCGCGTCGGGCGCACGGCGCATCCGCTCTTCGCAGTCGCCGTGGACGCGCTGCTCGGGTCGTGGAAGATCCACCGCTTCGCGACCGTCGGCGGCAACATCTGCCTCGCCCTGCCTGCCGGCCCGATGACCTCGCTGACCGCAGCGCTCGACGGCGTCGGCGTGATCTGGACGCCGGATGGCGGCGAGCGCCGCGTCCTCATCGCCGACCTCGTGACCAACGTCTGCGAGACGGTGCTGACCCACGGCGAGGTGCTGCGGGCGGTCGAACTGCCGGCGTCAGCGCTGGCCGGCCGGGTGGCGCACCGCCGGATCTCACTGGCGCATCTCGGGCGCTCGGGGGCGTTCGTCATCGCCCGGCTGGATGCCCACGAGAGGTTCATCGTCACCATCACTGCCGCCACCCCGCGGCCGTACCAGTTGCGATTCCCCGGCCTTCCGACGGCCGAGGAACTGGCCGACGGGATCGAGGGCTTCGTGCGGGACTGGTACGACGACCCGCACGGTGCACCCGACTGGCGGCGGGCGATGAGCCTGCGGTTCGCAGAAGAGTGTCGGATCGAGCTTGGGGGTGCGGCATGAGCGTCCACATCACCGTCGACGGCAAGCTGATCGAGATCGAGCCTCGTGCCGGTCAGGTGCTGCGCACCGTGCTGCGGGGCGCCGGGATCACCTCCGTCAACAGAGGCTGCGACGCCGGCGACTGCGGGGCCTGCTCGGTGCTCGTGGACGGATCGGCGGTGCACTCCTGCCTGTTCCCGGCGCACCGGCTCGACGGGCAGACGGTGACGACCGTGGCGGGTCTGGGCAGCGAGCGCTCGCCACATCCGGTGCAGACAGCCTTCGTCGAGGCCGCCGCGTTCCAGTGCGGATTCTGCACGGCGGGAATGATCGTGACCGCCTCCACCTTCGACGAGGCCGAGCTCGACGAGTTGCCCCGGATGCTGAAGGGCAACCTCTGCCGCTGCACCGGGTACCGCAGCATCCACGACGCGCTGCGCGCGGTGCGCAATGTCGAGCAGCCCGAGGCCGGACAGGCGGCCACCCGCTCTGTCCGCGCCCCCGCCGCGTGGCGGGTGGTCACCGGGCGCGAGGAGTACACGCTCGACGGGCCCGACTCCGAGTACCGCACGGGGGCGAGCGACACCACCGCGCTGCTGCACCTCGCGGTGCTCGGCAGCCCGCACCCGCACGCGCGCATCCTGTCGATCGACACCAGCGCGGCCGAGGCGATGCCCGGCGTGCGGCTGGTGCTCACCCATCGCGATTCCCCGGCCACCGCGTTCTCGACGGGCCGCCACCAGGACCGCCTCGAGGACCCGGACGACACCCACGTGCTCGACGAGGTCGTGCGGTTCCACGGGCAGCGGGTCGCGGCCGTCGTCGCCGACTCGCTCGCCGATGCGCAACGCGCGCTCGGCGCGATCGTCGTCGAGTACGAGCTGCTTCCCGCCGTCTTCGACCCGGATCTCGCGCGGCAGCCGGGCGCGCCGCTCGTGCATCCCGAGCTGACTGCGGAGGCCCGAGCCGCCGCGCCCGAGCGCAACACCGTCGCCGAGGAGCACGGCGAGCGCGGCGACGTGGCGGCCGCCCTCGCCACGGCCGAGGCGTCCGGCGCCACCGTCAGCGGCACCTGGAACACCGCGCGGGTCACCCACGCAGCGCTCGAGACCCATGCAGCACGCGGCTGGCTGGACGCGGACGGTCGGCTCGTCATCCGGACCTCCAGTCAGGTGCCGTACCTGGTGCGCGACGAGGTGGCCCGGATCTTCGAGCTCGAGCCCCAGCGAGTGCGGGTGTTCGCGGCGCGCGTGGGCGGCGGCTTCGGCGGCAAGCAGGAGCTGCTCACCGAGGACCTGGTGGCGCTCGCCGTTCTGAAGCTCGGACGCGCGGTGCAGTACGAGTTCACGCGCGGTGACGAGTTCACGATCGCGCCGCTGCGGCATCCCATGACCGTCTCGGTGCGCCTCGGAGCAACGGCCGACGGCATCCTCACCGCGATCGCGGTCGACCAGCTCATGGATACCGGGGCATACGGCAACCACGGCATCGGAGTCATGTACCACTCGGTGCACGAGTCGGTCGCGGTGTACCGCTGCGCCAACGTGCGGGTGGATGCCCAGTCGGTCTACACGAACAACCCGCCGGCGGGCGCCTTCCGCGGCTACGGCCTCGGGCAGGTGATTTTCGCGGTCGAATCGGCGATGGATGAGCTGGCCCGCGAGCTCGGCATCGACCCGTTCGAACTGCGGCGCCGCAATGTGGTCGTCCCGGGGGATCCGCTGCTCACCATCCACGAGGAGGAGGACAAGGACATCGCGTACCGCGGCGCGCACGGCGCCGGGCAATGCCTGGATCTCGTCGAGGCTGCGCTCGCCGCGCCCGGCGGACTCCCGGTGCCGGAGGGCTGGAGCGTCGGCACCGGGATGGCGCTCGCCATGATCGCGACCGTCCCGCCGCGCGGGCACTTCGCGGATGCCACGATCCGAGCGCTTGACGTGCCCGCGGATGTCGACGGCTCGACACCAGACGGCGCGCTCTTCGAACTCGAGGTGGGCACGGCGGAGTTCGGCAACGGCTCCACCACCGTGCACGCGCAGCTCGCCTCACAGGTGCTCGGCACGACGCCGGAGCGGATCCGGATCCGCCAGTCGGACACCGACCTCCCCGGTCACGACACCGGGGCGTACGGCTCCACCGGCACGGTCGTGGCGGGCATGGCCGTGTACCGGGCTGCGACGGCGCTGGCCGAGCAGCTCGCGAGCGGCGGAGCCCGCGAAGCGACCGGCCACTCCGACGGGACGCCCCGATCGGTGGCGTTCAACGTGCACGGCATGCGGGTGGCCGTGCAGCCCGGAACCGGCGAGGTGCTCATCTTGCGCAGCATCCAGGCCGCAGATGCCGGCACCGTGCTCAACCCCGAGCAGTTGCGGGGGCAGATCGAGGGCGGCACCGCGCAGGCGATCGGCAGCGCGCTCTACGAGGAGGTGCGGGTCGACGCCGGCGGCGAGATCACGACCGTCGCGTTCCGCAACTACCGGGTGCCGAAGTTCGGCGACGTGCCGGTCACCGAGGTGCTCTTCGCCAAGACCCACGACCCGCTGGGTCCGCTCGGCGCGAAGTCGATGAGCGAGGCGCCCTACAACCCGGTGGCCCCGGCTCTCGCGAACGCGATCCGGGATGCGATCGGGGTTCGACCGCACGCGCTGCCGATGACGCGGGATGTCGTGTGGCGGTTGGTCAACCTTTAGCTCGCGGCTCGCGCATGGATCGCGCCGTCGAGCACACTCAGGGGGCGGCGGCTTGCGGCGGTCCGGTCAGCAAGGACCTCGGCGATGATCGAGACCGCGGTCTCCTCCGGGGTGGAGGCGCCGAGGTCGAGGCCGATGGGCGAGTGCAGGCGAGCGAGGGCCTCGGGTTCGACGCCGAGTTCGCGCAGCGCATCCATCCGTTGGGCGTGCGTGCGCCGCGACCCCATCGCTCCGACGTAGCCGGCCGGGGAGCGCAGGGCGACCGCGAGGGCGTCGGCGTCGAAGCGGTCGTCGTGACTCAGCAGGCAGATCACGCTGCGCCCGTCGATCACGGTGCGCTCGAGATACTCGGGCGGCCACTCGACGGCGAGCTCGGCACCCGGGAAGCGCGCCGCGGTCGTGAACAGCTCCCGCGGATCGCACACCGTCACCTCGTAGCCGAGCACCTGTGCGGCGTTGCTCAGAGCAGTGGAGTACTCCATGGCCCCCACGATGATCATGCGCGCTGGCGGGGTGCGGGAGTCGAGGTAGAGGGCGTCGCAGAGGTCGGTGCGGTAGCCCTGTGCGGTCAAGCTCACCCGGGCGCTCTGACCGGATGCGGCACGCCGCAGTTCGGCGATCGTGGCGGCATCGGCCGCGGCATCCGGTCGCAGCAGGGCGAGGTGGATGCGCAGGAGTCCCCCGCAGCTGAGGCCCACCCCCAGCGCCGCCTCGTCGCTGACACCGAACTCGACCGTGCGGGTGCGGCCGTCATCGAGCACCCGCTCGGCGATCTCGACCGTCGCGCCCTCGACGCAGCCGCCGGCGATGCTGCCAATCACGGATTCACCATCCCACGCCATCGAGGTGCCCAGCGTCCGCGGCGAACTGCCGTCGATGCCGACGACCGTCGCCACCACGATCGGCCCGCCGGGCCGCTGGTCTGAGCCATCGAGCCGGGCGAGCAGACGGGTAGCCAACTCGAGCATGGTTTCAGCGTGACACACCGAGGTTGCGGATGTGCGTTTCGCCGCCCTGATCGGGATTCCGGCGGTCGACACGCGCCCGCAACATCCGGGTGCGAGGATCGACCCATGCTGCGACTCACCGGCGCGACCGCGATCGTCATCGACGCAACGACTGAGGCGAGCGGTGAACTGCTGCTCGACGGGGCGCAGGTCGCCGTGGCAGGGGCGGACGGAGCCACCTCGCGCGACATGAGCGGTGTCACCTCGCTCGACGTGAGCGGCTGCGTCATCACCCCCGGCCTGGTGAACGCGCACCACCACCTGCTGCAGAGCGCGTTCCGCACTCTGCCGGGGACCCGTGGTGTGCCGATGGCGGAATGGCTGCCCGCGATGGCGGGGGCATATGCCCGCGTCGGCATCGATCCCGAGCTGGTGGCGATCTCGACGCGGATCGGCGTGGCCGAGGGGCTGCTGAGCGGGGTGACGACGGTCGCCGACCACATGCTCAACTGGGCGGGAGCTCCGCTGGTCGAGAGCGTCCGGATCGCGATCTCGATCGCCGAGGCGGCACGCTCCCTCGGCGGTCGGCTGGTGTTCGTGCGGGGGTCGGCGCGCGACGATCCCGAGATGGCGGCATCCTCGGCCGAAGCGATTGTCAACAATTTGCTCCCGGGAGCACGCGGCGGAGTGAGCGACGACAAGATGCTGCAGCTCGCGGTCGGTCCGGCCGGCGTGCACAGCGACTCCCGCGAGACCTTCGAGCTGCTCGGCGAGGTGGCGGCGCGCCACGGACTCCGTCGTCGCACGCAGGCCAACGAGCAGGTGGACGTGGCGATCGCACTCGAGAAGTACGGGCGTCGTCCGCTGGATCTGCTCGAGGACTGGGGTTGGCTCGCCGACGACGTCACCATCGCGCACCTGGTCGCGGTGACCGACGACGAGATCCGGCGGCTCGCGGCAGCCGGCGTGACCGGGACGCACGCGCCGGGCTGCGACGTGCCAATGGGCTGGGGCATCGCCGCGGTGGCAGCGCTGCGCGACGCCGGCATCGTGCTCGGGCTCGGCACGAGCGGCGGCGGCTCGAATGACGCGGGACACCTGCTGGCGGATGCCCGGCTCGCCATGCAGGTCTCGGCACTGGTCGGCCCGCAGCTCTCGGCGCGCGAGGTGCTCGCGATGGCGACCGCCGGGTCCGCAGCCGGCCTCGGACGCGCGGAGCTCGGGCACCTGCGTGCTGGAGCCGCCGCCGACGTCTGCGTCTGGGACGTGTCCGGCGTTGCGGACGCCGGGGTCGCCGACCCCGTCGCCGGACTCCTCTGGGCCGCCCCCGGCCGACGGCCGCGGCATGTGCTCGTCGGGGGCGAGTTCGTGGTGCGCGACTACGAGCTGGTTCACGCCGAAGAGGGCGAACTCGTGGCACGCCTGAACGAACGCCTGGCGCGAACACGGGTGGTCTGAGGTCGCAGGTGTGACCCACACTGGGACGATGATCGAGCCCTTTGCCATCGACATCCCCGACGCCGAACTTGACGAGCTGCGCCGTCGGCTGCGCGACACCCGCTGGCCCGACGATCTCGGGGACGACTGGGCGCGCGGCACGAAGCCGTCGACGCTGCGTACCTTCGTCGACTACTGGGCCGACGACTTCGACTGGCGAGCGGTCGAGGCGCGCCTCAACGGCTACGAGCACGTGCGGGTCGAGGTCGAGACGCCGGTCGGGCCCACCCGCATCCATGCCATGCTCGCCGGGGACCCGGCCGCTCCCCCGCTGCTGTTGTTGCACGGTTGGCCCGACAGCTTCCTGCGCTTCGAGCCGCTCATCGCGCTGCTGGGCGAGCGATTCCGGCTGATCATGCCGAGCATCCCGGGCTACGGGTTCAGCGACCGACCGCGCATGCCAGCCGGACCGATCTACGCCGCGGACACCGTTGCCCAGCTCATGACCGAGCTCGGCCATCCGGTCTTCGACGTACACGGGGGCGACATCGGCGGCAGCATCGCCGATCATCTGGCGGCGCGGCATCCGGATCGCGTGGCGCGGGTGCACCTGACCACCATCCCGACCATGCGGCTCGGCCTGCTCGACGCGGCGGAGCGAACAGCGGAGGAGGTCGCCTACTCGGACTGGTACACGCAATGGGGCAATCTCGAGGGAGCGTACGCCCTGGAGATGCGCACGAAACCCCAGACCATCGGTGCGGCTCTCAGCGACTCACCGGCCGGACTCGGCAGCTGGTTCCTGGAGAAGTACCACGCCTGGGCAGACGGCGACGACCCGCTCGAGATCTTCGGGCTCGAGGTGCTCGCGACGAACGCGACCCTGTACTGGGTCACCGGCACCGCCGCCTCCGCCGCTCGCTACTACCGCGAGACCCGTGTCGACGGACCGGCGGGTGCGGTGACCGCGCCGGTCGCGGTCGCGGTGTTCCCGGGCGACATCGCGGTGCCGCCGCGCGCCTTCGCGGAGCGGTACTACGACATCCGGCGCTGGACGGTCATGCCTCGGGGCGGGCACTTCCCCGCCTGGGAGGTGCCGGAGCTGCTGGCCGACGACCTGATCGCGTTCTTCACGCGCTGACTCGCGGGATTCCGTGAGAGTACGGATTCATCGGTGCTCTCGACGGTGAGAGTACGCAGATGTACGTACTCTCGCGGTGGCCTAGGGGCGCGGTGGCAGGGTGAAGCGGTCGATCTCGTGCAGAGCCGCGACCGCGAGCTCAATCGAGGTGTCGAAGCCGCGCTTGCCGGCCTCCGCGTTCGCCCCGGTCGGGTCGCCGATCACGCCGCTCGGCCCGAAGTCGTCGCTGATCCAGCCGAACGACACCGGCTTCGCGTTGAAGCCGATCTGCTCGAAGTCGGCCATGTACTCCGGCACGTTGCGCGCGAACAGCGACTCATCGACGAGGTCGGGGCGCAGGTGCATGATGGCCGAGGTCTCGGCATAGCCGCCGTGAATGCCCTGGCCGAACTCGTCCGGTTCGCCGTCCGCGCCGGTCCCTGCGGCGATCCGCAAGGCGGGCATGGTGAAGGTCTGCAGGCCGAACATCCGGCGCAGCTGACGGTTCGCGACCTGCAGCAACGCGATGTTGCCGCCGTGGCCGTTCATGAACACAATCTTCGTCGCCGGGGTGTTCGCCACTGAGCGACCGATGTCTTCGAGCACCGACATCAGAGTGGATGCGCTGAGCCAGAGAGTCCCGGGCGCCCAGTAATGCTCGTCCGACTTGCCCACCGACAGGGTCGGCAGCTGCCACAGGTCGAGGCCTGCCTCGACGCCGGCGGACACGGCGGCGCTCGCGGCGGCTTCGGCCATCAGCGCGTCCGTGATCAGCGGCAGGTGCGGCCCGTGGTGCTCAATCGCGCCGATCGGCACGATCAGGATCGAGCGATCGGTCAGGGTGGTCGAGACGGCGGGGCCGCTCAACTCGGCGAACAGGCGACGGGCCACGAGGTGCTGCCTTTCAGAAGTGGTGGAGCGAGGAGATCGTGGCGACGCCCCCGGCCCGATCCGCCGAAGCGGAGCGGAACCAGGGGCGCCGTCGAGTGAGACGTGGGTACTACTTGAGCCCGATCGAGGTGTCGATGAACTCGTTGGTGTACAGGTCATCGGCCGTCAGCTTGGAGTCGATGGCTGTTCCGAGCTTGGTGTAGATCCCGGATGCGGTGGTGAAGAACTTGTCCATGCGCGCCTTGTCGAAGTCGCCGATGGTGGAGTTCGTTCCGTTGCTGACCAGCTTGTCGGCGATCATCGTCTTGCGCGAGTAATCGGCGACGGCCGGGCTGTAGACCCAGCCGGTCGCGTAGCCGGTTACCAGCGTCTGGATGAGCGCGTCAGCGGCCTTCGGATCGGCGAAGTAGTTGACCTCCTCCTGCTGCAGCACCGGAGTCAGCGCCTTCAGGCAGGGGGTCAACTTCTTGAAGTCTGCCGTGCGGACGGCCATCTCGGACTGGTACGGGTCCCATCCCGTGGACGACACCAGGGCGTAGTCGACCTTCTTGTTCCATGCCGGCACCTCGTGCTGATAGATGTACGGCTCAGCGGACGCGAAGCCCTGCTGGACGTCCTTGCCACCGGCGGCCACGAAGTTCGCGGGGGTTCCGTCGTAGCTGGAGTCCTGCTCCGCCTTCGTCATGTAACCGGCATCCGTCAGGTAGTCGATGTAGGCCGAACCCGCGAAGTAGCGCCAGACGCCGCCGGTCTTGGTCAGTGCCTGACCAAGCTCCTTGATCGTCTTGACGTCGGGGTAGGTCTTCGGGTCCCACATGACCATGATCGGGCTCTCGTCGAGCGGCGCGAAGAAGGCCTTGGTCGGCGTCTTGGCCGAGTTGGCGATCTGGTCGTCCGTCGTGACGTAGCCCATCGTGATGCTGGTGTCGGTGTACATCTGCGCCGCAACGCCTGTGTAGCCGATGGCCGGGCCGCCTGCGCGGATCTCGACCTTGACGCCGGTCGACTTGCCGTCGAGCTCGAGGGTGCCAGAGACCGACTTCTTGTCGGAGTCGATGACCGCGTCCTTGCCAAGCATCTCGTAGAGGTGACCGTGCTCCGACTCGGGGTTCCAATCGGTCTGGATGACGATGGTGGCGGGACAGCCGGCTGCGGTGAGGTCGACCTTGGCGCTAGCCGCCGAGGCGGAGGTGCCGGAGGTCGTGGTCCCGGCGCAGGCTGCCAGGCTGGCGGCGAGCGCGAGTGCGCTGGCCACGGCCACCACGCGGTGGATCTTGTGCATGTGTCTCTCTTTCATCGTTCTGTGCGGTGCAGGAGGAGCGGTGCAAGGGATTGTGCGGGTGTTCGGTGCGGCTGTGATGCGGAGGGAAGCGAAGTGGTGCTGCGACGACGGTCAGTTGACGGGGTCGTACCACTTGCCGACGGCGATCTTGGCGATCAGTCCGAAGATGAAGAACATCGCGACGCCCAGGAGGGCCGAGGCGATGATGGCCGCGAACAGCTGCGGGTAGCTCAGCAGTCGCGCGTAGGTCTGCAGCAGGGTTCCGACGCCCGGCTGGCCGCGCTGGAAGAAGAAGTCGCCGACGATCGCTCCGACCACCGCGAGCCCGGCGGAGGTGCGCAGGCCCAGGAAGATCGACGGGAGCGCCGCCGGGTACATCAGCTTGGTGAGCACGGTCCACTTGCTGGCCTTCTGCAGCTGGAAGAGCTCGTGCTGCGAGCGCTCCACCGACTGCAGACCGAAGAGGGTGTTGGCGACCATCGGGAAGAGCGCGATCATCACGCAGACGACGACGCGGGCGTTGAACTCGTAGCCGAACCAGACGCCGATCAGCGGGACGAGCGCGAGGATCGGGATGCACTGCAGGATCACCGCGTAGGGGTAGGTGGAGCGCTGCACCCAGCGGGCCAGCGACATCGCCGTGGCCCAGCCGATGCCGAGCACCGCAGCGATGGCGAGGCCGGTGATGGCGACGCCGGTGGTGCGCAGCACGGCGATGAGGATCTGCGAGCCGCTCGGCCCGCCGAATCCTTGGATGATCACCTGGTCGATCGTGGGCACCAAGAACTTCTGCGTCGGCGCGAGGATCGCGTTGGCGCCGTACCAGATGATGACAATCACGACGAAGACGGCCAGCGGCGGCAGGGCGGCTCGCACGCCGCGCCGGATGCGCTCCGCCGGAGTCCTGACGGCCTCGCGGGAGACGGTCATGTCGACCGCGCTCACCGCCGAGCCATGGGGCGGGTCGACGTCGACGTTGTGAGCCAACTCGGTCGAGTCGACGGTGGTGGCTTCGGTGGCGCTCATCCCTGATGTCCTTCCCGGAGGGCGTGCGAGACCTCACCGACGAGTTCCGCGAACTCTGCGGTGAAACGGATGTCGGGGTCCCGTGGCATCGGGAACGGGACGTCGAAGGTGTTCACGATCGTGCCGGGGCGACCCGACATCACAACGACCTTCGTGGAGAGGTAGACGGCCTCGGAGACGGAGTGGGTGATGAACATCCCCGCAAAACCCTCGCGCACAAAGAGTTGGATCAGCTCGTCGTTGAGACGCTCGCGGGTGATCTCGTCGAGCGCGCCGAACGGCTCGTCGAAGAGGAAGAGCTCGGGATCCAGCGTGAGCGAGCGCGCAAGCGAGGCGCGCATCTTCATGCCGCCGGACAGCTGCTTGGGCAGGTTCTTCTCGAAGCCCGTGAGTCCGACCAGATCGATCGCGGCCCTGGCCTTCTCGCGGCGTTCCTTCTTCGGCTGTTTGTTGAGCTCGGCCAGCAGCTCGACGTTGCGCTGCACGTCGCGCCAGGCCAGCAGCGTCGCATCCTGGAACACGTAGCCGATGCGATCGGTGGAGACGGTCGCGGTGCCCTCGCTGGCCGTCTCGAGCCCGGAGGCGATCCGGAGCAGCGTCGACTTACCGCATCCGGATGGACCGACGACGGTGACGAACTCACCGCGATTGACCGTGATGTTGACGCCCGAGAGGGCGACGGTGCCGTTCGGGAACTTCATCGCGACGTTCGTGAAGTCGACGAGCGGCGTCTGCGTGCCGACGGAGGTCGGGGTCGGAGCGGGTGCAGTCATCGCCATGGCGAGCTCGCTTTCCAAAAGGGGGAACTGCCTCAGCGCCGGGGCAATGTTGATGCAACTGACAATCTCGAAGGTACGACTGCCGTATTTCGCGTGTGTGTCGCGGCTGTAACAACCGGTGGTCGAGCCTGTCGAGACCGGGCTCAGCCTGGGTGGCCGTAGGTCGCAGCGAGGGGTTCCAGGGCCTCGCGCACCTTCGCCGACGCCTCCCCCGCCAGCGGGTTCGTCGAGACACCATTCTCGCTCACCAGCTCGCCGCCCACATAGACACGCTTCAGGTTGCGCAGGCTGCAGGCCAGCACGTAGCTGCGCACCGGATGCCACAGCGGCCCGATATCGGGGGCGTTCGGGTCGACGACCACGAAGTCGGCGTACTTGCCCACCTCGAGCGAGCCGATCCGGTCATCCACTCCGAGAAGTTTCGCGGAGCCCAGGGTGTGCAGCCGCAGCACCGTCTCGGGCATCATCGAGAGTGGATCGCCGGTCTTCGCGCGCAACAGGAACATCCCCATCCGCATGTTCTGCCAGGGGTCGGCGACATCGGTGCAGGCCTGGTCGTCGAGACCCATGCCGACCGTCATGCCGAGAGCGAGCATCTCGGGCACCTCGGCCACCCCGCTCGCGAGCCTGCCGTTCGAACCCGGCTGCCACGACATGCCGGCGCCGCTCTCGGCGGTCTCGCGGATGATTTCGGGCGTGGTCTGGATGAAGTGGCCGAAGATCATGCCCGGCTTGAGCGCCCCCGCGTCGCGGTAGAGCGCGAACTTGGAGCGCTGGTGCTCGACCGCCTCCCGCGTCTCGAGGAAGTGCGCCTGGTTGATTAGGCCGAAGCGGCTCATCGCCTCGACCTCGAGCTCGGCGGCGTTGGCGCGGTTGCTCCACTGCACGCTGCCGGTGACCGCTCCCCCGAGCGACAGCGAGGGATCGACGAGAGAAGAATGCTCGAGAACGGCAGCCAGGCGGGCCAGCACCTCGTCGTCGGTGCCGACCGCGTCATCCATCGGCGTGGAGTTCACGAAGCGCAGCCCGGCGTCGGCTTTCGCGTCGATCTGCCGCGTCTGGTACTCGATCGGGCGGAGCTCGCCGACCACCTGACGTTCGCCGTCGACCATCTCCTCCCACGGGATGCGGGGGTCGGTGAAGTCGTACGCCGCGGTCACGCCGGCCCCGAGGAAGTCGAGGGAGCCGTGCAGGGTCGTCCAGTAGATGTTCTGCGGGGTGGCGTGCCGGATCAGCCCGAGCATCGAGTCGCACCAGCCGTACAGGGTCTCGGCGACGCCGAGACCGCGGCTGCCGCTCGTGAACAGGTGGCTGTGCGCCGAGATGAAGCCCGGGGCGACGAAGGATCCGTGCACGTCGACGGTCTCTCCACCGGATGCCCGCGCCAGGGTGTCGGCACCCGGGTCGCCGGTAGCGAGCGCGGCGATCCTGCCGTCGACCACCAGCATCCAGCCGTGCTCGATGTAGCCGGGGTCGTCCGTGCCCGCTGGCACGGTGATCAGGCGGGCGTTGGTCACCAGGAGTGTGCGGATGAGGGTGCCTTTCTACAGGTCAAGCACGAGGCGCGGGCACGCGGCCCGCGAGACGCAGATAAACATCACGTCGCCGCGTGCGCGCTCCTGCGGGGTGAGGATCGAGTCGCGGTGGTCCAGCTCGCCCTCAAGCACGGGCGTCTCGCAGGTGCCGCAGGTGCCCTCGTGGCAGCTCGAGAGCACGAAGACGCCCTCCTCCTCGACGACATCGAGGATGCTGCGATCCGGCGGCACGGTGACGGTGATCCCGCTCATCGCGAGCTCCACCTCGAACGGTTCGGGCCAGACCGGCGGGGTGAGGGTCTCGGCCTCGAACCGCTCGGTGTGGAAGTCGAGTCGTGCGGCGGTGGCCGCAGCCTCGACCGCGTCGATGAATCCGGCCGGGCCGCAGCAGTAGACATGCGAGCCGGGTGTCGCGGTCGAGAACAAGGCGTCGAGGTCGATCCGACCGTCGCTCTCGCTCACGTGCGTGACGAGCCTCTCGCCGTGGGCCGCGTGCAGCTCGGGCAGGAACGCCATCCGGCCCTCGTGTCCCGAGTAGTGCACCTGATAATCGAGGTGCCGAGCAGCCGCCTCGGCCGCCATCGGGATGATAGGGGTGACGCCGATGCCCGCCGCGAGGAAGAAGACCGCGACGTCGGGCTCGGCCTCGAAGTGGAAGTGGGTGCGTGGCCCGGCGAGTCGCAGGCTCTGGCCCTCCTTGAGCTCGTCGCACATCCACTTCGAGCCGCCGCGGGCCTCCGCCTCGCGCAGCACGCCGAGACGCCAGGTGTCCGATCCCGGGACGCCGCAGAGCGAGTACTGACGGATCAGACCGGAGGGCTGGAGTACGTCGACGTGGGCGCCGGGCGTCCAGTCGGGCAGCGGCGTGTCGCCGCGCGCCGTCAGCTCGAAGACGACGACGCTCTCGGTGGAGGTGTCGCGGCGGCTGACAACGACATCGACGTCGGAGGCGAGGGGGCGGTTCATGAGCGGGTCACAGTCTGGTGGGTCGAGGAGGTCAGGGTCGGAATGGTCAGGGTCGCAATGGTCACAGTCGGGCCGGGTGTTCTTTCACGATCAGGAGGCGGAAGGCGTCGCCATCGGAGGAGCGGAGTCGGTGGGCGGTCCCGCCGGCGAGGTACAGCGCGTCGCCGGGGGCGAAGCGCAGCGGATCGGCGCGGCCGCCGAGGTCGACCTCGATGCGACCGTCGAGCACGTACACCCACTCATCTTCGTCGTGAATGAAGCTGTCGCCGTACTCGGCGTTGCCGCCGTGGTACTCCATCGGGTGAAATGCGCGTGCGCCTTCGACCAGCATCCGGGCGCTGCCCTCGCTGAATGGGCCCCGCGCGCCGGTTCCCGCGCGAACGACCGAGACCGCGTCGGCCGGTTCGCTCCGGTGCCCGTGGCGACTGCGCGGCTCGTCGACCGAGAGCAGCTCGACCTGGCTGGTGCCGAGGGCACGGGCGATGCGTTCCAGGGAGGCCATGCTCGGGCTGGCGAGCCCGCGCTCCAGCTGGCTGAGAAACGGATGCGACAGCCCGGCCGCCTCCGCCAGCTGCACCAGGGTGAACGAGCGCGCGCGGCGCATGTCGCGGATCCGGCCTCCGACGCGCTCCGCCTGGACCGCGAGGGCGGGGTCGGTGTCGCTCAGGGTCATGCCGGGTATCCCACCACATTCCACGGGCGGAGTCGCGCTCGATCACCATGAGTTAACGCGGGGAAACGGGTCGGACACACAGCCGAAACGCGCGCTCCGTAGATTGCAGAATGTTGTAGCCATCAACATCGCTCCCCATTTCGTCCCCGATCGATCCGGAAAAGGATTCCCGTGCCAGGCCCGATGCGAACGCCGCGCGTGCTGCGCGGAGCCCGCCTGACCGACCGCTCCCTGGTCGATGTCCGGCTCGACGGCGAGCTGGTGACCGAAGTGTCGCCCGCTGCGCCGCTCTCGTCGGTGCTCGGTGACCACGAACTCGACCTCAGCGGCTTCCTGCTGATCACCGCGCCGGCCGAGCCGCACGCCCACCTCGACAAGGCAGGCAGCTGGGATGCCGCGGAGCCGCCGTTCGGCGACCTGATCAAGGCCGTCGACTCCTGGCGGGCGTTCTCGGCGACGGAGTCGGAGGACGGCATCTACCGGCGCGCGCTCGCTCAGGCGACCGCGATGGTGCAGGCCGGCACGACGGCGATCCGCAGCCACGTGGACCTGCTCGGGGAGCCGGATCCGCTGCGCGGGGTGCGCGCGCTGCTGCGGGTCCAAGAGCGGCTGGCCTCCGTGCTCGATCTGCAGCTGGTCGCGCTCGGCGGCGAGTGGACGCCCGACGAGGTCTTCGAGGCGGCGCTGGACGCCGGCGTCGACATCATGGGCGGGGTCCCGCATCTTGCCGAGGATCCGTCGGCCGAACTGCGTCGCAACGTCGCCCTGGCCGACCGCAAGGCCGTGCCGATGGACCTGCACACCGACGAGTCGCTCGACGGCCCGCTGACGATCCGCGAGTACGCGCGCCTGGTGCGGGGTCGCGCGCAACCCGCATCCGCCGGGCACTGCGTGCGGCTGGGCACCCTCCCGGCCAAGGAGCTCGCCGAAGTCATCGCCGAGATCGCCGCCGCAGACCTGGGCATCATCTCGCTGCCGATCACCAACCTCTACCTGCAGGGCTGGGAGCACCCCGTCTCGACCCCGCGCGGCCTGACCGCGCTGCGAGCGCTGCTGGATGCCGGTGTCCGGCTCGGTGCGGGCGCCGACAACGTGCGCGACCCCTTCAATCCGGTCGGGCGGGGAGACGCGCTCGAGACCGCGTCGCTGCTGGTCACCGCCGGCCACCTGAACCTGCACGAGTCGCTCACCGCCGTGACCAACGGCGCCCGCTCGGTGATGTCGCTGCCGCTCGCCGGTCCCACGGTCGGCGCGAAGGCCGAACTGCTCGCGGTGCGGGCCGAGTCGATCGGCGACGCAATCGCGACCGGCTCAGCGGACCGCTACGTGTTCCACGAGGGGCGGCTGATCGCGCAGAGCCATGTCGTGCAGGAGCTCGCCCTCGAGCCGCTCGGGGTGCTGGCGTGACCGGCCGGCTCGTCGGCCACCGCACGATCGTGACCGGCGGCGCCCGCGGCATCGGGGGCCGAATCGCGGCGACACTGGCCGGTGAGGGCGCGGATGTCGTCATCCTGGATCGTCTCGTCGCCGAGGGAAGCCACTGCGCGAAAGAGATCGGCGGACGCTACCTCGAGGTCGATTTGACCGACGCGGAGAGCGCCGAGGCCGCGACCATCGAGGCCGTCGGGCTGCTCGGCGGCGTCGACATCCTCGTCAACTGCGCGGGGATCTTCTCGCGCACCGAGCTCGTCGATCTCACGATCTCGGAGTGGGACCGGCTGTTCGCCATTAACGTGCGGGCCATGCTGACCACGATGCAGGTCGCGGCGCGCAGCATGATCCCGGCGAAGACAGGCCGGATCATCAACCTCGCGAGCATGGCCGCGAAGAAGGGCGGAGCCCACGAGGCCGCCTACGCCGCGAGCAAGGCGGCTGTGGTGGCGCTCACGCGCTCCGTCGCGTACGAGTGGGGTCCGCACGGAATCACCGCCAACTCGATCTGCCCCGGCTACGTGCTCACCGAGATGGGCGCGGGCACGCGCACCCCCGAGCTCATCGCGAGCTGGGAGGCGATGTCGCCGCTCGGGCGCCTCGCCACCACGGACGACGTCGCCGGGGTCGCCCTGTTCCTCGCCCTGCCAGCGTCCGGCTACCTGACCGGGCAGGCTTTCAACGTGACCGGCGGCATGGTCACCCACTGACCGCCGCGCACCGCCGAGCTCCGCATATCTCCGTCCCGCAGCATCCAGAGAGGCACCGCACATGAGCACCGAGACCCTGCCGGCCGTCGACACCGAGAAGATCACGGCACTGGCCGCCGAGTTGCGCGAGCTGTTGGGCGACGCCGCCGTGAGTGACGAGGATGCCGCGCTGGAGCGCGTCTCGGTCGACGGGTCCACGTTGTCACCCGTGATCATGGAGAAGCTGCCGCTCGGCCGGGCGCAGCTCGTCGTCTACCCGCCGAACGCGGAGGCTATCGCCATCGCGATCGGCGCCGCCGTGCGTCACGGCGTGCCGATCACCCCGCGCGGCAAGGGCACCGGCAACTACGGCCAGGCCATCCCGATGTCGGGCGGCATGGTGCTCGACATGTCGAAGGCCCGCGCCATCGTCGAGGTCGGCGACGGCTTCCTCATCGCCGAGGCCGGGGCGCCCATGATCCAGATCGAGCAGGCTGCCAACAAGACCGGACAGCAGGTGCTGATGTTCCCGTCGACCGTGCAGTCCTCGATCGGCGGCTTCGTCTCGGGCGGATCGGGCGGCACCGGATCGATCAAGCACGGGATGCTCACCTCGATCGTCGGCGGCTATGTGCGCTCGATCGACGTCGTGCACGCGGAGTCAGACGCCCACCTGCTCCACCTCACGGGCGCGGACGCGCACGTGTACCTCCACAACTACGGCGTCGCGGGCATCATCGCCCGGGTCGAGGTCGCCCTCGAGCCGCAGCAGCCGTGGTCGGCGCTCTACGCGAGCTTCGACGACTTCCATGACTCGTTCAACCTGATCCGGGCCGTCGCGGCGCTCGAACCGACGCCGCGGCTGGTGTCCACCGACGGGCCCACGCTCGCGGATGCCCTGCCGAGCGACGAGGCGCTGCCGGCGGGCAAGGCGAGCCTGCGCGTCATCCTGGATGACTCGACGATCGAGGCGGCCACCGCGCTGATCGAAGGAGCCGGCGGCACCGTCGAGGCGGTCCGCCCCGGGCTGCAGGCCACCATGAAGCTCTCGATGATGAGCTACAACCACCCGATCGAGTGGCTGCAGAAGGCCTACCCGGGCGTCTACTTCCACATCGAGGTCGGGGGTGACGCGCTTGTCGACCGCATCGACGAGGTGCACGAGATCTACCCCGGTGCGATGCTGCACCTCGAAGCCATGGCGCAGGGCGGCCCGGGCGGGATGCTCGCCGCCCCGTACACCGGCGAGGCCGACATGCTGGCGGGCTTCGAGCGGATGCGCGCCCTCGGCGTCGGCTACCACAACCCGCACCAGTGGTTCGTGGATTATGAGCCCGAGCGCAGCGCCGCCCTAGCTGCCATTACCGACCCGCTCGGGCTGCTCAACCCCGGCAAGCTGCTGGAGCCGGACGTCGACACCGGCCGCAAGCGATGACCTCCGAGTGGCAGCGGGGCGGGGGTGACACCGTCGTCCGCGACGACTGGCCGGAGGAGCCGACTCCGGTGCTGCGGGAGTGGCTGCCCGACAACGAGGATCCGGCGCGGCCCACGATGGTCGTGGCCACGGTCGACGAGACCGGAGCGCCCGATGGTCGCACCCAGCTGCTGACGGCGTGGGATGCATCCGGTTTCTACCTGCACTCGGACGACCGCGCCCGCAAGGTCACGCAGCTCGCCCACGAGCCGCGCATCTCGCTGACCATGCACCTGGGTGCCGACGCGCACCAGATCACCGTGCAGGGTGTCGCCGATCCGGCCGACGCCGAGGAGCTCGAGTGGGCCTTCGCGCACCGTTCGCCCTACCTGCAGCAGCTCGCCTGGCAGAACACCGTCGAGTTCGCGCGCCTGCCGCGGCTCGACCGGGTGAAGGCCTGGGAGGACTTCCAGGCCGACCATCCGGACGGCTTCACCGCCCCCCCGACCTGGACCGGCCATCTCGTGCGTCCGACACGCATCACCTTCTGGGTCGGCAGCACCGTGACCGCGAGCCGTCGGGTCGAGTACACGCGCTCGGTGCCGCTCGGGCCTCTCGCCGACAGCAGCTGGACGGTGACTCAGCTTGCCGGCTGAGCTGCTCGTCGACGCGGCTGCGGCGCCCGGCTGCCCGAAGTACATGGAGTACGGCCCCTGCGGCGGCGTCGAGTTCGACGGCAGCTGCGAGGTTGCGGCGCACCCCTGCGTGTTCCTCGGCTCGCCGACCGTCGGCTGGCACGGGCTGGTCGCCGAGTTGCCGGCTCCGGATGCCGTGGCGCACGTCGCCACCCCCGACCCGGTGCCCGTGCAGACGGTGTCGTCCGGCGCGACGCGGATGCGCGAACTGCTGGCCACGCGCGCCATCGTCGTCGCCGACTTCCCGGCGGCTGCCCTGTCGGCCGGGTCGATCGCCGAGTGCGCCGCGGTGCTCGTCGGATCCGTGGATGCGGTGCTCGCGGGCGACGCCGGGACCGCCCGGGTGCAGTTCCCTCCCGCCTACCGCGCCCACCTCATCCAGTCGGCAGGCCTCGCCGTCTGGACCGGACTGAACTGCCGCGACCGCAACCGGGTCGCGATCGAGGGTGAACTGGCCGCGCTGGCGCATGTGGGCGTCGCCGGCATCCATTCCGTCACCGGCGACCACACGCTCACCGGATCGCGGCCGGATGCCGCCGCCGTCTTCGACCTGGACAGCACCGAGCTTGCCGCCCTCGCCCATCGCGCCGGGCACCTCGTCTCGGTCGCCGAAGCCCCGGCCACGCCGCCCATCGAGCGGCGCCCCGCGCGAGTGCTCGAGAAGGAGCATGCGGGCGCCGAGCTCTGCTTCGTCAACCACGCGGGCGGGGTCGAGCCGGTGCGGGTGTTCATCGACTCGGCCCGAGCGCTCGGCTCGACGCTCGGGTTCATCCCGTGCATCCCGATCGTGATCGACCGCGAGAGCGCCGAGCTGCTGCGTTCGTTCACGACGCTCGTGCTGCCGTCGGGGTATCTCGACGGCATCCTCGCCGCTGGTGACACACCCGCCGATGTTCGGGCCGCCGGAATCGCGGCCGCGGTCGAGCTGGGCCGCGGCTTCCTCGGACTCGACGGAGTCGTCGGCGTGAACCTCAGCGGTGGCAGCACCCCGGATCGCGCCGTCGAGTTCGCGAGGGCCCTCGCCGAGATCGGGCGCGCGCTCAGCACTGCCCTCGCCGGTCCGCGTTCGCAATTCGGGCCAGACGCTCCAGGGCGGGCCACCAGATGACCATTCCTCCCGTTTCACCTGAATTGCGAAAAGGCGAGCTCGTTTTCCGGGGCCGGGCGCTCGTCGAGGGCGCGATCCGGAATGCCGACGTGGTCGTCATCGACGGGGTGATTCGCGAGATCCGGGATGCAGGAAGCGGTGCCGGTGCCAGTGCCAGTGCCGGTGCCGGTTTCGATACGCCGCCAGGGCGGCTACTCAACCGGCAAGTGCGGCACGGGCAGCATGTCATCGAGCTCGCCGACGACGAGGTGCTCATCCCGGGCCTCGTCGACACGCACGTGCACATCAACGAGCCGGGACGCACCGAGTGGGAGGGCTTCGACACCGCCACCCGCGCGGCGGCGGCCGGGGGCGTGACGACGCTGATCGACATGCCGCTCAACAGCATCCCGCCGACGACGACACCCGCGAACCTCGCCATCAAGCAGGCCGCCGCCGAGGGCGCGGTGCACGTGGATGTCGGCTTCTGGGGTGGCGCCGTGCCCGAGAACTTGGGGCACCTGCGTGAGCTGCACGAGGCAGGGGTCTTCGGCTTCAAGTGCTTCCTCGCACCCTCGGGCGTCGACGAGTTCGGTCACCTCGATGGCGCGCAGCTCGAGGCCGCGCTCGAGGAACTCGCCACCTTCGGCGGGCGCCTGCTGGTCCACGCCGAGGATCCGATTGTGCTCCACGCGCACGAGAATGCCGGCGGCCCGGGCTACGCCGACTTCGTCGCATCCCGGCCGCCCGAGGCCGAGATCGTGGCCATCCGCCGGGTCATCGACGGGGTGCGCCGCACCGGGACGCCCGCGCATATTCTGCACCTGTCGTCCGCGGCGAGCCTGCCCGAGCTGCGAGCCGCGAGGGCCGAGGGCCTGCCGATCACGGTCGAGACCTGCCCGCACTACCTGGCCCTGGCGTCCGAAGACATCGCCGATGGGGAGACCCAGTACAAGTGCGCCCCACCGATCCGCGACGAAGCCAACCGCGACGCGCTCTGGCGGGCGCTGCTCGACGGCGACATCGACCAGATCGTCACCGATCACTCCCCCTCCACAACCGAGCTCAAGTTCGCCGGCCACGGCGACTTCGGCGTTGCGTGGGGCGGGATCGCGGGCCTGCAGCTCGGGTTGTCGGCGGTCTGGACGGCGGCGGCCGAGCGCGGCATCCCGCTTGAACTCGTGCTCGGCTGGATGGCCGAGACCCCCGCCCGGCTGGTGAAGCTGCACGATCGAGGTGTCATCCGGGTGGGGGCGCGCGCCGATCTCGCGGTGTTCGCTCCGGATGCGCGGCGCACCATCCACGCCGCGGAACTGCTGCACAAGAACCCGGTGAGCGCGTTCGACGGCGCGGAGCTGCGCGGGCTGGTGCGGCGCACCTGGCTGGCCGGACGCGACATTCTGCCCGCCATCGACCTCGACGGCGACGCGGCCGGCCACCTTCTGTCCCGCTCGAGTTAGGAAACGCCATGGCATACGTCCTCACCGACCACCAGTACGGCAAGGCCGAGAACCGGATGGTGCGGTTCTACAAGGATTTGCCCCGCCACGAGATCCACGACCTCAACGTGACCACCGCCCTGCGCGGGGACTTCGAGCAGGCGTACCTGACGGGCGATCAGTCGAAGATCCTGCCGACAGACACGCAGAAGAACACGGCGTTCTCGTACACGAAGGAGAAGGGCGTGCCGGCGATCGAGGAGTACGGGCTGCACCTGGCCCGGCACTTCGTGCACGACGTCGAGCCGGTGTCGGGAGCGCGGGTCGAGATCGAGGAGTTCCTCTGGGAGCGCGCCATCGTCGACGGCGCCGAGCACGACTTCACCTGGCTGCGGAAGGGGCAGGAGATCCGCACCTCCGCGATCACGGTCGACGCCAGCGGCGAGTACATCGTCTCGGGCTTCAAGGATCTGGTGATTCTCAAGTCGACCGGCTCCGAGTTTGCGGGCTTCCTCAGCGACGAGTACACGACCCTGAAAGAGACCCACGATCGCGTGATGGCGACCGCGCTCGACGTGAAGTGGCGATACGGCGCGGGTGCGGCGACCGGCGACACCGACTGGAACGCCATCTACTCCTCCGCGAAATCCATCATGGTGAAGGAGTTCGCGACCCTGCAGTCGCTGGCTCTGCAGCAGACGCTCTGGCACATGGGCACCGCGGTCATGGACGGACATCCAGAGATCGTCGAGATCAAGCTGAAGGCACCAAATCGACACCACTTCGACTACGACATCGAGCGTTTCGGGGTCGAGCAGCATGGCGAGGTTTACCACGCCGACGACCGGCCGTACGGGCTGATCGAGGCCACCATCGCGCGGGACGACGCGCCGCCCGGGGGCGATGCGTGGAAGTTCTCGGCGGGGACGGCGTGATTTTGATGGCCTCCGGAGGAATCACCGCATCGGATGACGCCACGCACCTGGCGCGGGCCGTCGAGTTGGCCGTGCAGAACGTGGCCGCGGGCGGGGGTCCGTTCGGCGCCCTCATCGTCGGACCGGACGGTGCCGTCCTGGCCGAGGGCCAGAACCGCGTCACCCGCGACCTCGACCCCACGGCGCACGCCGAGGTGGTGGCGATCCGTCGCGCGTGCCAGGCAGCCGGCTCATTCTCGCTGATCGGATCGACGCTGTACACCTCGTGCGAGCCGTGTCCGCTGTGCCTGTCGGCCGCGCTCTGGGCCCGGGTGGACCGCGTGGTGTTCGCGGCGGATCGCCACGACGCAGCGCGCGGTGGATTCGACGACCGGGAGTTCTACGAGTTGTTCGAGCAGCCCCGGGGGCTGTGGCGCATCCCGATCGATTCCGTGCGCACGGCCGACGCCTCGGCTCCGTTCGACGCGTGGCTCGCGCAAGAGTCGCGCACGGACTACTGACGCACGGACTGCCGCGGCAGTCCGGCGAGGCGAACTGCACCACTTGGTCCCGTTCGACCTCGCGCGATCGCCCACTGCGACCGCTCACAGGCACCGGCGCTACGAGCCGCGGTAGGTGCTGTACCCGAATGCGCTCAGCAGCAGCGGCACGTGGAAGTGCTCGTCGGGGTCGACGATCTCGAAGTCGATCGTGACGCGCGGGTAGAAGGTCTCGAGCTCGATCAGCTCGTAGTAGCGCGCGGTCTCGAACACGAGCGTGTACACGCCGGCGGGCAGCTCCTCGGGGCCGAGTTCCTTGACGCGGCCTTCGGCATCCGTCTGCTTCTGGGCGAGGATCGCGCCCTCCGCATCCCTCAACGTCACCGGGATGCCGGCGGCCGGCATCCCGTGCGCGGTGTCCAGGATGTGAGTCGTCACTTTGCTCACTGTGCCTCCGATGTCATAGGGAGTCCTCTCGGGAACCGAAGGTGTCGGCCAGTCGCAGCAGGGCGATCTCGCGCAGCTGCTCGCCGACGATCGCGAGCTCGGTGTGGTCGTCGAGGGTGAGCCGGCGCTCGAGTTCGCGCAGGATCTCGGCGCGCGTCCGACCGGCGGCACGGATCAGGAAGACCCGGTCGAACCGGGCCTCGTAGGCGAGGTTGCCCGCGTGGATCGCAGCCGTGAGCTCGGCGTCATCCGCATCGGCGCTGTGCCGCAGGCCGGCCTGCTCGCGGGTGGAGTGCGCGGCGGCGGCGCCCGTTCCCGTCGAGCGCTCGCCGATGCGCGGATGGTGCGCCATCGCCTGATCGATCTCGCCCGAGCTGAGCGTGGCGGCGGCGGCCCGCGCGAGGTGCAGCAGCTCGTCGAGGCTCTCGAACGGAGCCCCGTCCACGACCTCGTCGACCCAGCGCGGAACGCTCATCGCGGCGGCGAGGCCCTCGCGCAGCTCGCTATCGGTGGCGTCGATCATGTGCTCAACTGTATCGATGAGCGTGGCGCGGCCCGGCCCGATGAGCGAGGCGCGGCCCGGAGCGATGAGCGACACCGTGCCCGGCCTCGTCGGCATCGTGCTGGCGGCGGGTGCCGGTGCGCGCGCGGGCGGTCCGAAGGGGCTGCGACGGTTTAGCGACGGCACTCCCTGGGTCGTTCACGCCGTCTCTGTGCTGCGGGATGCCGGATGCTCGCGCCTGATCGTCGTGACCGGCGCGTGGGCGGCCGCGGTGGTCCCCCTCGTGCCCGCGGATGCCGAGACCGTCGATTGCCCCGAGTGGAGCACCGGCCTCGCCGCGTCCCTCCGCACCGGCCTGTCAGCGGCTGCCACCGATCCCGCGGCGACTGCGGCCCTGCTCACGCTCGTCGACTTGCCCGGTATGCCGGCCTCCGTCGCGCAGCGCGTGGTCGCCGCTCCGCCCGACGGGGCCACCCGCGACGCGTCTACGCTCCGCCGCGCGGTCGTGGACGGCCGCCCCACGCACCCCGTCCTGATCGGCCGCGCGCATTGGGCGGGCGTCGCGGAGCTGGCCGAGGGCGACCGCGGTGCCGGCCCATATCTGCGCCGCCACGACGCCGAGCTCGTCGACGTCGTGGACCTGTGGGATGGCTCCGACATCGACACGCCCGCCTGACCCGGTCGCCGCGGCGGCGCAGACTAGAGCTATGAGCGACGCGAGCACCACCACACTCCCCGGCGGCACCTTCCCCCTGACTCCCGAGAGCACGGTCCCGCGGCTCGGCTACGGCGCGATGCAGCTCGCCGGGAAGAACGTGTTCGGCCCGCCAGCGGACCACGACGGCGCGATCGCGGTGCTCCGCGAGGCGCTCGAGCGGGGCATCCGCCATGTCGACACCGCCGACTTCTACGGCCCGTACGTGACAAACCGGCTCATCAGGGAGGCGCTGCATCCGTATGCCCACGACCTCACGATCGTCACGAAGGTTGGGCGTGTGCGCAATGAGCGCGGGCGGTGGATCGACGAGATCACCCCCGAGAGCCTGCGCGAGCAGGTGCAGAGCAACTTGCGCAACCTGGAGGTCGAGGCGCTCGATGTTGTCAACCTGCGCGTCGGTGGAGCAAACAGCCCCACCCCCGGATCGCTCGCAGAGCCGTTCACGGTGCTGGCCGAGCTCCAGCAGCAGGGCCTGATCCGCCACCTCGGGGTCAGCACGGTGGATGCCGCGCAGATCGCCGAGGCGCGCGCGATCGCGCCGATCGTCGAGGTGCAGAACTTCTACAACATCGCCAACCGGCAGGACGACCCGCTCATCGACGCGCTCGCATCCGACGGCATCGCCTACGTGCCGTACTTCCCGCTCGGCGGATTCTCGCCGCTGCAGTCGACCGAGCTTGCATCGGTCGCGGCCCGCCTCGGGGCGAGCACCGTGTCGGTCGCGCTCGCCTGGCTGCTGCAGCGCTCGCCGAACATCCTGCTCATCCCGGGCACCTCCTCGGTCGACCACCTGCGCGAGAACATCGCGGGCGCCGGCCTTACCCTGACCGGCGACGACCTCCTCGAGCTGGAGGACATCGCCGGTTAGCGCTCGCTGGTCGAGTAGCCGCACGGCGGCGTATCGAAACCACCGCCCGCATATTGGCCCTGCCAGTGCGCCACGTTGCTCGGCCACGGTAAGCCCGTGACCGCCCTTCGCTTCTCTGCCGTCCCCGCCGAGCAGGACTCCGAACTCGTCTACCGCTGGCTCAGCGATCAGGCGTGCTGGGCGCTCGGCCGCACCCGCGCATCTCACGGCGCTGCGGTCGCTGGCTCGAGCGTCTACGGCGTCTTCGACACGGGCTCGCGGCGTCGGCCAGGCCCTGCTCACCGGGCTCCTCGCCGAGCTCGACCCCCTCGGCCTGCGCCGTATTGCCGTGCGCACCTCGGACGGGCACAGCCCTCCACGAGACGTTCGGCTTCCAGGTGCTGGACGAGCCCGAGTTGTGGATGACGCGGAAAGGCGGCTAGCTCAACCCGAGCGCCTCAAGCGCGGCACGCCAACTCAGTGACGCGCAGCCGGCTCGCAGCGGATACCGCCCGATGCCGGAGAAGACCTCGGCGTCGCCGAAGGCGGAATCGGGCACACCGTCGGCGTGAACTGCGGCGAGGTACCTCACCGCGATCACCGCGAACTCGGCGGACGAAAGTCCGGGGGCGAGCCCGGCGAGCGCCGACGCGGCCGCCGTCGAGACGACGCAGCCGTGACCCTCCCAGTGCAGCGACTCGATCCGGTCGTCGACGACCAGCACTCGCACGGTGAACTCGTCGCCGCACGTCGGCGAGCGCCGGTGTGCCTCGAACGCCGAGACGGGAGCTTCGTCCAACCCGAAGCCGCGTCGCGACTTCGCGAGCTGCTCGATGACGGCCGCGCGCTCCGTCTCGTCGAGGGCGGGGAGCCCGGCGGTCACCGCGGCTCGGCTGCGTCGTGCGAGTACGTCAGAGCGAACTGCAGAACGGCGGCCTCCAGCGCATCGATCGCGAGCGCGACATCCGACTCCCGCACCGACTCATCCGCGTGGTGGCTGACGCCCCCCCGGCATCGCACGAACAGCATCCCGACCGGCGCCACCGCGGCGACCGCCATCGCGTCGTGGCCGGCCACGCTGAAGAGCGAGAGCGGCGCGTCGGAGTCGACGTCCGACGTCGCGCCGATCCCGGCCGAGAACGCGGCCTGCAGCGACGGTGAGCACACCACCTCGGGGGCGACGTGCGTCGATGAGATCGCGACATCCAGCCCGCGCGCGCCGGCGATCGCCTGCAGCTCGTGGTGGATCGCGTCCCAGGTGGCATCGCGGCCGTCGGCGGTCTCGTCGCGCAGGTCGAGGCTGAAGGTGGCTAGTCCGGGGATCACGTTCACGGCGTCCGGCTCGACGTGGATGCGCCCCACCGTCGCGAAGCTGCCCCGTGAGCGCGCGATCCTCTCGATCGCCAGCACGCCCTCGCTCGCACCCACGAGCGCGTCGTGGCGCAGCTCCCACGGGGTGGCGCAATGCCGCGCCTCGCCCGTGAAGGTGACGACCCGGCGCTCGGCGGCCGCGATCGATGTCACGACGCCGAGGGCGCGGTCGGCGAACTCCAGCTTCGGACCCTGCTCGATGTGCACCTCGAGGTACGCGAGCAGCTCGTCCGACGTCCGGGCGGCGTCGGCGAAGCGGACCGGGTCGAGTCCGAAGGCGCGGGCGGCGTCCGCGAGACGGATGCCCGCGGCATCCACCAGCTCGAACCATTCCGGCTGCCAGGTGCCCGCCAGCGCGCGCGAGCCCAGCAGCGTCGTGCCGAAGCGGGTGCCCTCCTCGTCGCCAAACGCCACCACCTCGAGGGCGAACGGCAGCTCGGCATCGCGCAGGCGCGCGGCGACCTCGATGGCGACAAGCACGCCTAGGACGCCGTCGTAGCGGCCCGCCCCCGGCACGGTGTCGAGGTGGGATCCCAGCAAGACGGCCGGCAACTCGTCGGTCGCTCCGGCGCGGCGCCCGCACTGGTTGCCGGCGGCGTCCTCCCACGTGACCAGGCCGGCCTCGTGCATCCAGCCGGCGGCGAGGTGGTTGACGGCACGGTGCTCGGGGCTCAGGTAGACGCGCTCGATGCCGTCCGGGCGGGAGCTGTGGGTGGCGAGCTGGTCGGCGCGCGCCATGACGCGGGCCGCTGCATCAGCCACCGTAGGACTCCAAGGCGCCGTCCACGCCCGAGCCGGCCGTCACCGGCACTCCCCCACGACGCATCAGCTGCTCGAGGGCCGCGAGAGTCAGCAGCACGGTGTCGCGGCGGGCGTTGTATCCCATGGTGCCGATGCGCCAGAACCTGCCCGCCATCGGGCCGAAGCTGGTGCCGATCTCGATCCCGTAGTCAGCCACCATGGCGGCGCGCGCCTTCGCGTCGTCGACCCCGTCGGGGATGCGCACAGCGACGATGTTGTTCATCCGGTTGCTCTGGTCGCCGAACAACTCCAGGCCCATGCCGACCAACCCGGCGACCATGGCGGTGCCGTGCAGGCGGTGCCGTTCGATGGCAGCCTCCACGGTCTCCTCGACGAGGATACGGGCGCACTCGCGCGCCCCGAACAGCATCGTCGTCGCCTCGGTGTGGTGGTTGAGCCGCTTCGGCCCCCAGTAGTCGAGGATCTGCGCGAGGTCGAAGTAGTTGCTGCGGATCGGGTCGCTCCGCACGGCGTCGCCCTCGACCCGGATGCCCGCCTCGACGCTCTTGCGGGCCTGGATGATCTCGACCGCCGCATCCGACAGCGTGATCGGAGAGGAACCCGAGGGTCCCGCGAGGCACTTCTGCAGCCCGGTGGTCACCGCATCCAGCCCCCAGGCGTCGGCGAGGAAGGTGTTGCCTCCGAGGCTCGCTGTGGTGTCGGAGTAGAGCAGCGCGCCGTACTTGTGGGCGAGCGCGCCGAGCTCGTCGAGCGGCTGCGCGACCGTGGTGGACGTGTCGCCGTGGACGACGGCCAGCAGCTTTGGCCTGACGGATGCCAGGGCCGCCTCGATCTCGGACGGCGGGTAGACCGTGCCCCACTCACGCTCGAGCAGGTGCACCTCGGCGCCACAGCGTTCGGCGATCTCGCGCAGCAGGTGCCCGAAGCGCCCGAAGATCGGGACGAGCACCTTGTCGCCCGGTTCGATCAGGCTGACGAAGGCCGCCTCGATGCCCGCGCGGCTCGTGCCGTCGACGAGGAGCGTCGCCTCGTTGCCGGTCTGGAATACCTCCCGGTAAAGCTCCTGCGTCTCGGCCATGTAGCCGGTCATCGCGGGGTCGTACTGGCCGACCAGCTGGGCCGACATCGCGCGCAGCACGCGCGGATCGGCGTTGATCGGACCGGGACCCATGAGCAGCCGCGAGGGCGGGTTGATGGGGAGGGTTGCAATGCTCACGGTGGGCTCCTGAATCGTCGTTCCCAGGCTAGCCGCTGGGTGTTTCTACGAGGTGACGGGGCGCGCTCGGTGGCCGAGGCGGCAGGGCGGCAGGGCTGCAGAAATGGCATTCAAGTTCGCGCTCGTGAAGCGCAGCGGGTTCCGCGCGCGGCGTCGAGGTGGCACAGGACGGCCGACGGCTCAGCCGAGCTGCCCCGCGAGTCGCTGGCCGAGCGCGACCAGCGCGACGTCGCTGCCGCGCGGGCCGACCAGGCAGAGGCCGACGGGGGCGTCGCCGCCGAAGGGGCCTGGCACCGTCATCAGAGGGATGCTGAGGGCCGGGCGTCCGGTCAGTCCGGCGATGCAGCAGAGCCGGATCGTGGCGGCGCGCACCCGGTCGAGCTCGACTTCCGGGGCGGTCGTCGACGGTGCCGCGGAGGCGGCCGAGGGCAGCAGCAGCACGCTGTCACCGAGCAGGCCGTCGAGCCGGGCCGCGTGGGCGCGCATCGCGGCGCGCGCCGAGTCGGCGAGCTCGTGGGTGATCGCCGCAGCGAGCTTGAAGCGGGCCGCGGTGCCCGGGCCGACGGCACCGGGGTGCGCGGTGACCCACGTGCCGTCCGCGATCCAGGCGTCTGCGGCCTGCACGACGCGGAAGGTCTCGAACAGCTCGTCGATGTCGCCGACGTCGATCGTCTCGGCGGCGAGCCCCGCCGTGAGCGCGGCGAAGGCGTGCTGCACGCTCGGATCCGCGACCGCCACCAGTCCCGAATCGATCAGGTAGGCGGGTGACGGCTCGATCGAGCCCTCGCCGAGCGTCGCGGCCGCCGCGAGCCGCAGCGTCTCCCCGTCTCGGGTGAGCCAGCCGACCGTGTCGAAGCTGTCCGCGAGAGGCAGCAGCCGCTCGCGGCTCACCGCATCGTGCGTCGTGCGCAGGCCCCAGAGACCGGTGTACGACGCGGGCACGCGCACCGAGCCTGCGGTGTCGGTGCCGAGCCCGATCGACGCCTGCCCGGATGCCACCGCCGACGCTGGTCCGCTGGACGAACCGCCCGGCAGCCCGCCAGGAACGAGCGGGTTCGGCGGAGTTCCGTAGTGCGGGTTCGCCCCCGCGATCGAGTACGCGAACTCGTCGGTCTGCGCAATCCCCCGGATCGACGCCCCGGCCGCGAGCAGCGCCGCCAGCGCGGGCGCCGTGCCGTCGGCCGGTGCCGCCTCGGCGAGCCAGCTCGGGTTGCCCGCGCCCACCGCGAAACTCTCGATGTCGAACAGATCCTTCACCGCAATGGTCTGTCCGAGCAGAGCGCCAGATGTCGCCCCCGCGACGAGGGGAGACCCCACGGTGCGCCAGACCCGGCCGTCGATCGCGGGCGTCGGCCCGGCGACCTGAGCCACCGAAATCAGCCACCTGTTGCTGGTCGAGTAGCCCGGTTCAGCCGGGCGTATCAAGACCCCCCGCCTCCACACTTGCGTCAACAGTCCGCGCCCGCCGGACGCCGGCGCCACGGTTACCACGACGACGGCCGCATCCTCGCCGATCGGTCGCACCTCAAGCCGTTCGATCGTCCGCGGCCCGATGCCGCCGCGACCGCGACGGAAGTCCGCGATCGCCGCGCTCCCGACGAGCAGCCCGGAGGCGTCGCCGCGCAGGGTGTCGGGACCGGGCGCGAACGCCGCATCGAGGGCCTCCACGTCGTCGGCCAGCAGCGCCGTCTCGTAGGCGAGCACGGCATCCACGAGCCCGTCGGGCTCGGCAACACCGTCGGGAAGATGCACGGGCGGTCGAGACGCGCGGGGTCGACTCACGAGAAGTCCGCCTTCCGGATGCGGGCATGCACACCGCACACCAGGTCGACCACCTGCGACAGGTCGAAGTCGGTCGCGGCGGAGAGGTAGGCGTAGGCGTGCTCCTCGTCCATGCCGTAGCGGGCATGAAGGAAGGCGATGGATGACCGCACGGCCTTCTTCATCGCCTCGCGGAGGTCGGCGTCGAGTCCGGTCGGCACCCAGAACTCGGGCGTCTCGACGAGAGGGCCGTGCTCGCGCCCGTGCGCGGCCAGCGGATCAGCGGCCGGCACGACGTCGAAGCGCAGCGTGGCCCGCAGCGAGGCCTCGAGCGCGGTCAGGGCGACCTCGCCATCCCCCTGCGCGAAGTGCGGGTCGCCGACATAGGCGAGCGCGCCCTCCACCTGGATCGGCAGGTACAGCGTCGCGCCGACGGTCAGCAGCTTGATGTCGATGTTGCCGCCGAAGGCTCCCGGCGGCACCGAATGCGGGCGGACGCTCCCGGCGACGGCGACGCCCATAGTCCCGAGAAACGGCGCGAGTGGGTAGTGGACGTCGCGCTCGGCACCCGCCACCCGTGGCAACGACGCGGACAAGCCCGCGCCATCAACCGGCGAGAAGATGCTGACCGTCGACCCCCCGCGCGGCAGCTCGTCGGGCAGCGCGCCCCGTCCGTGCCGGTTGGAGATGACCCCGTACGGCACGCGCGGCAGGGTCTCGAGCACCGTGATCGCGAGCAGGTCGCCGACGTGGGCGCCGCGGACGGCGATCGGTCCGGTGACGACGTGTGGGCCGTCGGTGGCGGGGTCACGACGCCGGGTCGTGGTGAGCTCGATCGCGTCGGCGAGCACGGCATCCCGCGCCACTCCATGCCGTGCAAAGAATGCGACAGGATCGCTGCCCTGATCCTCGAGGATTCCCTCGTGACTGATGGTGTCGATCGTCACCTCGGCGCCGGGATCGACCTCGAGAATCGGCGCATCATCCGCGCAGGGCAGCCGCCCCCAGAACACCGCGGCGGGATCGGCGGGCAGGTAGGTCGACGAGCGGATCGGCCCGACGCCGGGCTGCAGGATGAGCGAGTCGGTCACGCAGATCTCCAGCCACTCGCGGTCCGATACTGTCAAATCAGCCTATCGAGAGAGAGCCCGATGCTCAGCAGCCTCCGCGACCACCCCTCCGGTCTGCACCTCGGGCTCATGCTCGCCCTCACCTTCTCGACCGGTGTCGTGGATGCCGTCGGGTACCTGGGCCTTGACCGCGTCTTCACCGGCAACATGACCGGCAACGTCGTGATCCTCGCGATGGCGCTCGCCGACCCGTCGAGCAAGCTCCCGGTCATCGGCCCGATCGTCGCGCTGGCGTGCTTCCTGATCGGGGCCGCGATCGCCGGCCGCGTGTTCCGGGGCATGAAGGCGGGCTGGTATCCGCGCACCACGGTGCTGCTGATCTTCGTCGCGGCCCTGCTCGCCACCGCCGCGACGCTCGCGTTCGTTGTCGCCGAGCGCCCGGACCCCCTCAACTTCGCCATCACCGGTGCGATGGGTCTCGCCATGGGCACTCAGGCCGGTTCGGCCCGCCACATCGGGGTCGCCGACGTCACGACGGTGGTCGTCACCTCCACCCTCGTCGGCATCGCGTTCGACTCGCGATTCGCCGGCGGCAAGGACAAGCACCCCTGGCCCCGCCGCGCGGGCGCCATTCTCCTGATCGGCGCGGGCGCCGCCGTGGGCGCCCTGCTGCTGCACATGGGCAACATCGGCTACGGCCTCGGGCTCGCCGCGCTCATCACCGCCGTAGTCGTCGTGCTGGGCACGCTCGGCCGCCCGCATCCGGTCGACGGCTACCCGGGCAACTAGCGCGGCCGCTAACGATGCGCGGTAAGCACCAGAGCGATGAAGTTGAGCAGAATATGCGCCGTGATTGTCGCTCCGATCCGTCCTGTCCTCGTGGCAACATAGCCAAAGAACAGTCCCGCCACCAGCGTGCCCACTAGTTCGAAGGGGAGCGCACCCGTCCCGATGCGATCCGGCAGATGCAGGGCGCTGAAGACAACGGCTGAGACAACGACGCTCAGAGTTCTCGCGGCGTTGCGCCGCAGAGAGCTCGGTGACGAGCCCGACCCTGCTCGCAGGATGGAGTGACGTACGGCGCGCATGATCAGACCACGGTTGGACAGTTCCTCGACGAACGGCGCCGCGATCAAGGCGCCGAAACTGACCACCAGGAGCGTTCCGACCGAGGCCCCCGCGAGATCGGGCGCGGGGTGGATGCCGGTGATGCCCTGGATCATGATTCCATCCAGGATGTTGACGAACTCGATCGCGACGACCAGTCCGATGGCCAACACCACGTCAGTCGGCGTGACGGCGAATCCGAAATCCCGACCCAACTGCGCGAGCCCGCGGCGACGCGAGGCGACCAGGACGATGGCGAGGACGGCCGCGTAGAAGCCGACACCGAGCAGTCGGTCGAGCACCGAGCGCGCGATTGGGTCGAGGGAGAGGAGGGGCAATGTTCGAGTGAGAACCTCGGTGATGGGCAGCAGCGCGACGATCACCACTGCCTGAGGAAGTCCCCACCGCACCCGAGGATCAGGGAAGTAGTCGACAGAGGAATACGGCCGGCCCTCCATGCCCCACGGGACCTCGCGCCGGCTTACGTTGGCCAGCATAGGGATGCCGACGCGCTACTCCTCGCGGCGCTCCACAAGCCGGGCCACGTACGGCGTCGCCGGGGCAGCGCGCAGCGACTCCCAGGTACCTCGCTGCGTCACGGCACCGCGCTCGAGCACCACGACGTCGGCGGCGAGCGCCGCGACATCCGCCGCGCTGTGGGTGACGATCACGGTCGGACCGGCGAAGTCGCGCAGGTGGTCGGCGAGCTGGGCGCGCACCTCGTCGCGGATCTCCACGTCGAGCGCCGCCATCGGCTCATCAAGCAGCAGCGCCTCCGGCTCCGCCGCGAGCGCGCGGGCGAGCGCAACGCGCTGGGCCTGGCCTCCGCTCAGCTCGTGCGGGTAGCGGCCGGCGAGATCCGAAAGGTCGAAGCGCTCGAGCCACGGCAGCGTCGCGGCGCGCGCGGGCTTCCGACCCGAGCCGCACATCCGGAGTCCGTACGCCACGTTGTCGGCGACGGTCAGGTGCGGGAACAGCAGGAAGTCTTGAAACACGACGCCGATCCGCCGCGCCTCTGGGGCGAGCTCGACGAGTTCTCGATCGCCGAGCTGAATGCTGCCGATCATGATCGGCAGATGCCCCGCAATCGCGTGCAGCACGGTGGTCTTTCCCGCGCCATTCGGGCCGACGAGCGCAAGCGGCTGGCCAGCGCGGACGTCGAGCGTGACGGATGTCGGAAAATCTGCGCGCTCGATGCGCACAGCAACTCGGAGCGAAGAATTTTCGGACGCTGTGCGGTTCGGGTCGCGAGACGAGCCGGATCTCACCCGCGCACCCCGGGCAACCACCGGTCGCGAAGCCCGAGCAGGACGGCGACCGACACCACCAGAAGCACCAGCGCCAGCGCGATGGACTGGTTCAGGTCGGTCTGCGAGGCCAGGTAGCTGGCGATCGGCAGCGTGCGGGTGACGCCCGGGTAGCTGCCCGCGAAAGTGATGGTCGCGCCGAACTCGCCGAGCGCGCGGGCGAAACACAGCACGGCACCGGCGGCGATGCCCGGTGCCACGAGCGGGACCGTGATCGTGCGGAACACCTGGAACGGCGTCGCCCCGAGCGAGGCGGCCGCGAGTTCGACGCGACGATCCGCCCCCCGCAGAGCCCCTTCGACCGCGAATACCAGGAACGGCATAGCTACAAAGGTCTGGGCGATCACAACGGCGCCGGTGGTGAACGGGAGAGTGATTCCGAGCTGCGCGAGGTACTTTCCGAGAATGCCGTTGCGTCCGAGCAGTAGCAGCAAGGCGAGGCCCCCGACGACGGGCGGGAGAACGAGCGGGACCGTCACCGCGGCTCGCAGCAGACGGCGCGGTACGACCGCCCAACCCACCGATCGGGCGAGCACCACCGCGAGGGGAATCCCGAGAACGAGACAGCAGAACGTCGAGATGACACCGGTGAGCAGTGACAGCCCGAGAGCCTGGAGTGTCTCGGGCGCCACCAGCAGGGCGGGCAGATGAGGCCAGGGGGCCGAGAGCAGGATGCCGAGCAGGGGAAGCACGAGCAACGCGAGGGCGAGGGCCGCGATCACCCAGATGATCACCGCGGGGCCACTGCGACGGGCAGGCGTCACGGAGTGCCGAATCCGGCCTTCTTGAGCACGGCCAGGCCGGTGGTCGAGAAGATGAACTGCTCGAAGGCCGTCGCGGCTGCCTTGTTCGTCGAACCCTTCAAGACCGCGATCGGGTACCTGTTGACCACGTTGGCGGCGTCGGGCACCGGGATCTGTGTCACCCTGCTGCCCGCGGTCTGGGCGTCGGTGACGTAGACCAGGCCGGCATCCACCTCGTCGAGTTCGACCTTGGTGACCACGGCCTTGACGTCCGTCTCGAGGGTGACCGGCGTGACTTTCAGCTTCTCGACAGCGAGCAACGTGAGCGCGGCGGATCCGCAGGGCACGGTCTTGTCGCAGAGCGCCACCTTGACGGCCGGGTCGGCGATGTCGGCGATCGTCGCGACGTGCGCCGGGTTCGTCGGCGGAACGATCAGCGTGAGCACATTGCTCGCGTAGAGGATCGGGGTTTCGTCGGTCAGACCGGCGTCGATGACCGTCTTCATGGTCGCCTCGTTGGCCGTGGCGAGAAGGTCGGCCGGCGCGCCCTGGATGATCTGAGTGGAGAGAGCCGAGCTGCCGCCAAAGCTCTGGGTGATCGTGACGTTCGGGTGCAGTTTCTCGAACTGAGTTGCGAGATCACGGTAGACCTCGGTGAGGGATGCCGCGGCCAGAACTGTCACGGTGCCTTTCAGGCTGTCCGGGGTCGCCGTGGGGGTGCCGGTGCTGCCGGCGCCGGACGCGGAACAGCCCACGAGCACCAACGCAGCGACGGTGGCAGTGGCGGCAGCAACAAGGGCGGGGCGCGGGTTCATTCGGTCTCCTGAGTGGTGGATGCCGCAGCCAGGTGATGCTCGGGCCGCTCGATGACGACGACGGTTGCTTTCACGCTCGCAACCGCGAGCATCCCCGGTGCGAGTTCGAGTTCGTCCGCGGCCTCGCGGCTCATCAACGAGACCACGCGGAAGGGGCCGGCCTGCAGTTCGACCTGCGCCATCAGCGTGTCTTTGGTGACGGCAGTGACGATTCCCGTGAAGCGGTTGCGGGCAGAGGTGCGAGTGAGCGGGAAGGCGGCGGCCATCGGGGATTCGGCGGCGGCATCCGTCATCAGCGGCACGAGGTCGACGCCGTCGACTACTTGCCGACCGTTTGCGGACTTGCGGATGGCGAGTCGTCCCGACTCGCCCCAGCGGCGCACGGTGTCATCGCTGACGCCGAGCAATGCCGCAGCTTCAGAGATCCGGAACTCGGCCATACGACAACAATGCCGCATTTGCGGACTCAGCGATCAGACTGAACCGCGAGTACGCGGAAGAATGGCCCGGGAAGCGGTTTCTACTGAGAGCTGGCGCCAAGCATTCCCGAGTGTGCCCGATCAGAGTCCCGAGCTTTTCGAACCACTGAATGCGACGCTCCGGGTTGCGAAAAATGAACGGAGAGCGGCTCGCGATCCACCACACTGACCGGATCATGGAGCGAGTACTTCGCTTGGTCGCCCCGCGCGAGCGGTACCTCCGGTGGAACTCGAGACCCTAGTACGCCCATAATCTGGCCTGCCGATGCACCGCCCTGGGCGAGTCGCGAAGCCGGTAGCTCACAACCGCGCTCGGGGCGGACACGAGCGTCGCACCCGAATCGAAGGCGCAGTAACACAGTTCAGCGTCTTTGCCCGCGCCTGACGACTCATCGAACAGCCCGATTCGGATCAGTAGCTCCCTCGGCACGAGCATGTTCGATCCCCACGCCACCGGCCCCAGCGACGCGGGGCCCATGGGGTATTCGACTCGGGTGGCGTGTCGCGCCCTCCTCACGGTAAGGGAGTTGAGTTCAGTGTCCTGATCGATCGTGCCGGCAACCACGGCATCCCCCGACGAACTGTTCACGAGCTGAGAGAGCCAGTCGACGGCGACGACGTCGTCCGCGTCGCAGAACGCGACGTAATCACCTCACGCCTCGAGGACTCCCACGTTCCTCGCGTGTGCCGCCCCTTGTCGTTCGGTCGCCTCGAGGACCCGCAGAGGAAGTTTCTCAAGAAAGGGTCCTGCCACCTCACGAGTGTGGTCAACGCTGCGATTGTTCACGACGAGGACTTCCCAGGCACCATCAAAATCTTGGTGCTCAAGAGCGGCTAACTGGTCGGGGAGCGTTCGAGCGGCGTTGTAGGCAGGGACGACCACTGAGACAACAATCGACTCCCCGTTGACCAGCCCGCCGTGGTCGACCACGTTCATCTCCTCAGGATCTTTGAGTCGGATTTGGTGCTAAAACCACGCTGAGACTAGCCGGGCCGCAGGCAGACGAAACGGCATCTGGCCGAACATTGCATCGGATCTCGACATGCTCGATCGGCTGCACGTACTGAGACAATGGACCCATGGGCTCCTCGGTCGATCCTGACTCCCCGCGCTTCCTGCGCCAGCGCGTGCTCACCGGTTTCGGTGCGAGCGCGCAGCGCGCCCTCGCCGAGGCCCATGTGCTCGTAATCGGAGCGGGCGGGCTCGGCAGCACCGTCATCCCGGCCCTCGCCGCCGCAGGCGTCGGAACGATCTCGATCATTGACGACGACACCGTCGAGCTGAGCAACCTGGCGCGGCAGACCATCCACGGCGTCGCCGATGTGGGGCGCCCGAAGGTCGACTCCGCCGCGGATGCCGTGGCGCGCCTGTCGCCCGAGACCACCGTCATCCGCCACCACGCCCGGTTCGTCGATATGGGCTCCTTCGAGCTCCTGCTGGACGCCGACATCCTGGTCGACGGCTCCGACAACTTCGCCACGCGGTACCTCGCCAATGACGCGGCCGAGATCCGCGGCATCCCGCTGGTGTGGGGGTCCGCCGCGCAGTACGCCGGCCAGGTCGGCGTCGCCTGGGACGAGAAGGGCGTCGACTACCGCGACCTGTTCCCCGAGCAGCCCTCGGACGACGACGCCCTCAGCTGCGAGCTCGTCGGGGTGCTGCCGACGGTGTGCGCCGTCATCGGCGCGATGATGGCGAGCGAGGTGATCAAGCTCCTCACCGGGATCGGCGAGCCGCTGATCGGCCGGGTGGCGTCGTTCGATGCGCTCACCGGCACCACCCGCGAGATCTCGTACCGTCGTGATCCGGAGGCGCAGCGCCCCGGGTCGCTCGAGGAGCGCACCGCCGTCTCTGAACCCGACCCCGACCGCTCGGTCACCCCGGCCAAGCTGCAGCAGCTGCTCGCCGGTGACTCGACCCGCGGCATCCACGAGATGCCGCCGCTGCTGCTCGACGTGCGCGAGGCTCCCGAGGCATCGTTCGTGTCACTGCCCGACTCGGTGCTGATCGCGCTGGGACAGTTGCCGCAGCGGCTGGAAGAGCTCCAGGCGATCGCCGGCGGCCGGAACGCCTCGATCGTCGTCTACTGCCACCACGGAGTCCGCTCGGCGCGGGCGCTCACGGTGCTCGAGAAGGCCGGATTCACACGCGTGCGACACCTCACCGGCGGCATCGACGCGTGGTCGGTGCAGGTCGATCCCGAGCTGGCGCGGTACTGATGGCACCGCACGGCTCTCACGGGTCATCGGGCTCAGCCGACGATAGCCCGAGCGCGCGCACCTCGGTCGACGTGCACGCCGCGCGCGTGGACGCCGCGCTCGAGCCGCTGCGCACCCGCGCGCTCGAGAGCGTCGAACTCGCGCACGCGCTCGGTCGCGTCACCTTCGACGACGTGCGCTCGCCGATCGACCTGCCGCCCTTCCGCAACTCGCAGATGGACGGCTACGCCGTGCGGGCGGCGGATGTCGCGTCCGCTCCGGTCTCCCTCCCGGTCGTCGCCGAGGTGGCGGCCGCCGCCGGAGCTCCGGCCCCGCTCCGCCCGGGCACGGCGGTCAAGATCATGACGGGAGCTCCCGTCCCCGAGGGCGCCGACACGATCGTCCCCGTCGAGGACACCCTCGCGGCCAACGACTACGTCTCGATCTCGCGCGGTCGGGAGGCTGGCGAGTACATCCGGGAGCCGGGATCCGATCTGCGCGCCGGGCAGGCCATCGTGCCCTGGAGGACGCGTCTCGCCTCGCGCCACCTCGCCGCCCTGGCGGCCGCCGGGATCACCGACGTCGACGTGATCGACCGGGTGCGGATCGCCGTGATCAGCACCGGCAGCGAACTGGTCGCGCCAGGTGAGCCGCTCGGGCCCGGCCAGATCCCGGATTCCAACGGGGTCGCGCTCGCGGCCGCCGCCGAGGCTGCTGGCGCAGATGTCGTGCTCCACGCACGCACGCACGATGACCCGCCGCAGCTGGCAGCCCTCCTCGACGAGGCCGTCGCGCTCGGCGCCGAGCTGATCCTCACCAGCGGGGGCATCTCGATGGGCGACCACGAGGTCGTGCGCGAGCTGCTCGAACCCCTCGGCGCGGTCGTCGACGTGCTGGCGATGCAGCCGGGCGGACCGCAGGCACTCGCGTCCTGGCCGGGACTCGAGGGCACGGCTGCCGTGCTGGTGGTGTGCTTCCCGGGCAACCCCGTGAGCTCGCAGCTCAGCTTCGAGCTGTTCGTAGCGCCGGCCCTGCGGGAGATCGCCGGGCTGCCGGAGGCGGGACGGGAGACCCGCGTTCTGGACTCCGCGGTGCGGTCGATCACCGGGCGGCGGCAGTTCCTGCGCGGGCGACGTACCGACGGCGGGGGCGTCACGACGGTGGCCGGACCGAGCTCGCACCTGGTGGCGGCGCTGGCGGCATCCGACGTGCTGATCGTGATCCCGGAGGACGTGACCGAACTCGCGGCGGGCGATTCCGTGGAGACTTGGGAACTGTGACCGACGAACACGACGCCAAACACGCTGCTGGCGCCCACCTCACCCACCTCGACGGCGAGGGCCGCGCCCGCATGATCGACGTCGGCAGCAAGCCGATCACGCACCGCGTTGCGGTCGCGGGCGGTCGGTTGCAGACCACGACCGAGGTGATCGCCCTGGTGCGAGCTGACGACCTGCCGAAGGCCGACGTGCTCGCCACGGCGCGGATCGCCGGGATTGCCGCCGCCAAGCGCACCAGCGAGCTGATCCCGCTCGCGCATCTGCTGCCGCTTGACGGGGTCACCATCGACTTTGAACTGGGCGAGTCGGCCATTGAGATCACCGCGTCGGTATCCGTCACCGCGCGCACCGGTGTCGAGATGGAGGCGCTGACCGCCGTCGCGCTCGCCGGGCTCACGTTGCATGACATGGTCAAGGCTGTCGATCCGTCGGCGGTGCTCGGCGACATCCGGTTGCTGTCGAAGAGCGGGGGGAAGCGGGGACACTGGACTCGCGAGGTGGTTTTGACAAGCTCAACCGCCAAGAATCGAGGCCGCGCCGTGATCATCGTGTCGTCCACCGGAGCGGCCAACGGCACCCGCGCCGACACTACCGGTCCGGTGCTCACGGCCTGGCTGACCGCGAACGGCTTCACGCCGGATCCGGTCGTCATCAGCGCGGATGCCGCCATCGCCACCGCGATCGAGGCCGCGGTCGCGACGCACCCGGCCGTACTGCTCACGACGGGAGGCACCGGCATCCACCCGCAAGACCGCACCCCCGAGGCCACCCGTGCCGTACTCGACCAGGAGCTGCCCGGCATCGCCGAGGCCATCCGCGCCGCTGGCCGCGCCGTCACGCCGACCGCCGCGCTCAGCCGCGCGACGGCGGGCATCGCAGGCGGAACGATCATCGTGAACCTGCCGGGCTCCCCCGGCGGCGTGCGGGACGGCCTGAGCGCGCTCGACGGGCTGCTCCCCCACCTGATCGATCAGCTCGCTGGCGGCGGCCACGAACATGGCTGAGCCGGCTGGCGCAACCGCCGTCTACGCGCTCGTCACGGACGCCGTGCTCGACCGGGCCGCGATCGAGGCCCACGTCGCCACCGCGGCCGACGGCGCCGTCGTGACCTTTGAGGGCGTCATCCGAGACCACGACCACGGCTCGGGTGTCTCGGCCCTCGACTATGAGGCCCACCCGGATGCCGAATCTTTCCTCCGCTCGGTCTGCGAGGAGATCGCCGCCACCTCGGGTCTGCGCGTGGCGGCCGCCCACCGGATCGGACACCTTGTCGTCGGGGACGTCGCCCTCATCGCCTCCGTGGCCTCGCCGCACCGCGCCGACGCCTTCACGGCCTGCGCGCACCTCGTCGATCTGATCAAGGAGCGCACCCCGATCTGGAAGCGCCAGCACCTCGACGACGGCGCCTCGGAGTGGGTCGGGCTGGCCTGACAGCCGCCCGTGCCCGCGCGAACTTCACTTCCACTTCTCGGGCGTCGTCTCCCGGCACCTCGCCCGCGACCAGCAAGGGTGCTCAGCCGCCGGCAAACGGCGGCAGCACGTCGACGCGAGCGCCGAGCGCACGGCCGGGATCGCGCGACACGACCCCGTCGACCAGGAACGATCCCGTCGCGAGCACGCGTTCCATCGGCGGACCGTACCGTGCGACCAGGGCCGCGCGCAGTTCGCCCACAGTGGAAACCGGCGCGTCCCACACCTCGTCGGCACGACCCGCTGCTTCGGCAGCAGCCGCGAAATAGCGCAGCGACACCGACGTCATCCGCCGATCCCGCCCATCGATCGCACCGGGCGCACGAAGTCGGCCGCGTCGATCCCGTGCCCGGCCTGCTTGCCCCACATGGCGGCGCGCCAGCGGTCAGCGATCTCGGCATCCGAGGCTCCGCCGCGCAGCAGGCCGCGCAGATCGGTCTCGTCATCGCCGAAGAGGCACGAGCGCACGGTGCCCTCCGCGGTGATCCGAGTACGGTCGCAGGCCTCGCAGAACGAGCGCGTCACCGAGGCGATGATGCCCACCGTGGCGGGACCGCCGTCGACGAACCACGCCTCGGCGGGGGCGGAGGGGTCGTCGCGTCCGGCCGGGGTCAGCGTGAAGCGCGAGCCGAGCACCGCCAGGAGTTCGGCAGCCGGGATCATGTTCGAGCGCTTCCAGGCCTCGTCGGCATCCAGGGGCATCTGCTCGATGAACCGCAGCCGGGCGTTGTGGGCGAGAGCCCATGCGAGCAGTTCGGGCGCATCGTCGAGCGTCTCGCGCATCAGCACCGCGTTGATCTTGAGCGGTGTGAAGCCGACGGCGTGCGCGGCCTCGATCCCGCGCAGCACGGCGGGCAGCCGGTCGCGGCGGGTGAGGCGGCTGAAGTGCTCGCGGTCGACGGTGTCGAGGGAGATGTTCACGCGCGACAGCCCGGCACCACGCAACGCCGCAGCGCGTCGGTCGAGCCCGATCCCGTTCGTCGTCATGGCCAGCGGGATGCCGGGGGCCGCGAGGGCGCTCAACCGCACGATGTCGACCAGGTCGCCCCGCGTCAGCGGCTCACCGCCAGTGAACCGCACCTCCTTGACGCCCAGGGAATGCCACCCGATCCCGACCAGGCGTGCGATCTCGGGAGCGGTGAGCAGATCGTCCCGCGGGATCGCCGGCAGCCCCTCGGCCGGCATGCAGTACGTGCATCGCAGCGAGCACTTCTCGGTGATCGAGACACGCAGATCGCGCGCGACGCGGCCGAAGCGATCGACGAGACCCGCGACATCCGGACGCCCCACCGTCGACGGCGCGGCGCCCGGATCGCGGCGGATCGCCGGCATTCCGAGCGCAAGAGCCATGCGGTCAGCCTATGCGGGCGCCGACCTGCCCGCCGGGCCGAGCCTCGCTACGCTGGGCCCACCCAGCACCCCCGGCGGAAGGGATCGGATGTCATTCATCACGCGAGGATTCTCCGGTCGTTCACGCGAACGCGACCCGCGCCTGCCACCCGGCCAGACCAAGGTCGACGACTGGCCGGTGCTGTCGGCAGGTCCCACTCCGAAAGTCGACCCCGAGGTGTGGTCGTTCACCGTCACCACCGAGACCGGTGCCCAGACCCACTGGAGCTGGGACGAGTTGCGCGCGCTCGGTCTCGAGGACATCGAGACCGACATCCACTGCGTGACGCACTGGTCGAAGCTCGCGATGACGTGGCGGGGGGTTCCGCTCGACAAGATCCTGGCGGGCATCCCGACGCACGCCGGCTACGCCATGGCCCACAGCTACGGCGGGTACACCACCAATGTGCCGCTGCCCGAACTGCTGAACGGGCAGTCCTGGGTCGCCTTCGAGGCGGATGGCACCCCGCTCGAGCCGGAGCACGGCGGCCCGGCCCGGTTGCTGGTCCCCCACCTCTACTTCTGGAAGAGCGCGAAGTGGGTCAACGGTCTGACGCTCATGGACAGCAACGACCCCGGGTTCTGGGAGCAGTCCGGCTACAGCCTCCACGGTGATCCGTGGAAGGAGGAGCGCTACTGGTGAGCGACCCACCTCCCGCCGCTGCCCGCACCGCCTGGCGCGTCGGCACCGTGATCGAGGCGCGGCCCGAGACGAGCAGCGCGCGCCGCATCGTGCTCGACATCCCGGACTGGCCGGGCAACGACGCCGGCCAGCACCTCGACGTGCGCCTCACGGCCCCCGACGGCTACCAGGCGCAACGCTCGTACTCGATCGCCTCGGCCGGTCTCGGCTCCCGCGTCGAGCTCGCTGTCGACGAACTGCCCGAGGGCGAGGTGTCGCCGTTCCTCGTCGAGGATCTGCAGCTCGGCGACAGGCTCGAGGTGCACGGACCCTTGGGCGGCTACTTCATCTGGATGCCGCAATCCGTCACCCATGACGCACGGCCCGTGCAGCTCATCGCAGGTGGTTCAGGCATCGTCCCGTTCCTCGCGATGGTGCGGGCGCACGCGGCGATCGCGGATCCGACCCCGTTCCGGCTGCTCTACGCCGTTCGCGAGCAGAGCGACGTGTTCTATCTCCAGGAACTCCTCCAGCTCGCTCTGTCTGGCCTGAAACTCGACTTCGTCTACTCCGGCACGGCGCCGCGCGACTGGCCGGTGCCGGCGGGCCGCATCACGAAGGAAGCGCTCGCGGGCCTCGCGATCCCCGCCTCCGAGAAGCCGCGCGTCTTCATCTGCGGCTCGACCGGATTCGTGGAGCTGGTGGCCGGCTGGCTGATCGAGCTTGGGCACGCGGCGGCCGACATCCGCACCGAACGCTTCGGAGGCACGTGATGGACGGAGCACGCTGATGGGGCATGTCGACGGCAATGCGATTGCGGGATCTCTCGCGGAGATTTTTCCCTTCGATGTGACCGCGGCGGTCGGCCGGTGCGCGCACTGCGGATCGACCGGCATGATCGGCGACGCGATGGTCTACTTCGCCGCGACCGGCACGATCGTGCGCTGTGCGAACTGCGACGAGGTCCTCGCCGTGCTGGTCGAGACCCCGAGCAGAATCTGGCTGAGCCTCAGCGGCGTGCGAGGACTGACTCTCCCGACATGACGAAGGGCCGGGAGGATCGCCCCGGCCCTTCGCGTGCGTGTCGTTCAGCGGCTAGCGCGCCGCCGAGCCGTCGACGTAGTCGGCATCCTGCTGCTTCCAGGCGAAGAGCGCACGCAGCTCTTTGCCGGTCGCTTCGATCGGGTGGGCGGCGCCCTTCTCGCGCAGGGCCAGGAACTCGGGGGCACCGGCATCCTGGTCCGCGATGAAACGCGCCGCGAAGGCGCCGGACTGGATGTCGGCCAGGACGGCCCTCATGTTGTCCTTCACGCTCGGGTCGATGACCCGCGGGCCGGACACGTAGTCGCCGTACTCGGCCGTGTCGGAGACCGACCAGCGCTGCTTGGCGATGCCGCCCTCCCACATCAGGTCGACGATGAGCTTCAGCTCGTGCAGCACCTCGAAGTAGGCGATCTGCGGCTGGTAACCGGCCTCGATCAGCGTCTCGAAGCCGTACATGACCAGCTGCGAGGTGCCGCCGCAGAGCACGGCCTGCTCGCCGAAGAGGTCGGTCTCGGTCTCCTCGGTGAAGGTGGTCTTGATCCCGCCGGCGCGGAGGCCGCCAATCGCCTTCGCGTACGACCAGGTGAGATCCCAGGCGCCGCCCGTGGCATCCTGCTCGACGGCCGCGATGATCGGCACGCCGCGCCCTGCCTCGTACTCGCGACGCACGGTGTGGCCGGGGCCCTTGGGGGCGACCATGATCACGTCGACCCCCTCGGGCGCCTCGATATAGCCGAAGCGGATGTTGAAGCCGTGGCCGAAGAGGATCGCGTTGCCGGCCTCCAGGTTGTCTTTGATGTCGGCGGCGAACAGGCCGCGCTGGTGCTGGTCTGGGGCCAGGATGACGACGACGTCGGCCCACTTGGCGGCGTCGGCGGAGGTGAGCACCTCGAAGCCGGCTTCGCTGGCTTTGGCGACCGACTTGGAGTCGGGCTTCAGGCCGATCTTGACCTCGACACCGGAGTCGCGGAGGTTCAGCGCGTGGGCGTGACCCTGCGAGCCGTAGCCGATGACGGCCACCTTCTTGCCCTGGATGATCGACAGGTCGGCGTCCGTGTCGTAGAAGATCTCAGTCATTGCGTTCTTTCTTTGTAGGGAATCGGAGAAGCTAGTTCTTGAACACGCGCTCGGTGATGCTCTTGCCGCCGCGTCCGATCGCGAGGAGGCCCGACTGGGCGATCTCCTTGATTCCGTAGGGCTCGAGCACGCGCAGCAGGGCCTGCACCTTGCCGCTGTCGCCGGTGACCTCAATCACCAGGGCGTCCGGAGCCACATCGACGACCCGCGCCCGGAACAGCGTCACGGCCTCGAGGATCTGGCTGCGGGTCGAGTTGTCGACCCGCACCTTGATCAGCAGATGCTCGCGCTGCACCGAGGCATCGGGGTCGAGTTCCACGATCTTGATCACGTTGATCAGCTTGTTGAGCTGCTTGGTGACCTGTTCGAGCGGGGCGTCCTCGACATCCACGGCGACGGTGATGCGCGACAGTCCGTCGATCTCGCTGGCGCCCACGGCGAGCGACGCGATATTGAAGCCGCGCCGCGCGAAGAGTCCGGCGACACGGGTCAGCAGGCCGGGCTTGTCCTCGACCAACAGGGAAAGCACGTGATGCGTCATGTGTTCATCCCTCGCGCCGCCGCTTCTGCGGCGCGAGCCGCTCCATCGACCGAGCGCGGTCGCTCGATTGCGCTCATGGCCTACTCCTCTTCCCAGGTCGGGGCGTGCTCGCGGGCGTACTGCACCGAGGAGTTGCCGACACCCTGCGGGACCATCGGCCAGACCATGGCGTCACGGCTCACGATGAAGTCGATGACGACGGGGCGGTCGTTGGTCTCCATCGCGAGCTTGATCGCAGCATCCACCTCTTCCGGCTTCCTGACTCGGATGCCGAGGGCGCCGTACGCGTCGGCCATCTTCACGAAGTCGGGGATCATCCGTTCGCCGTGCCCGGTCTCGAGATCGGTGAAGGAGTGGCGGCCGTCGTAGAACAGTGACTGCCACTGGCGCACCATGCCGAGGCTGGAGTTGTTGATGATCGCGACCTTGATCGGGATGTTGTTGATCGTGCAGGTGGCGAGCTCCTGATTGGTCATCTGGAAGCACCCGTCGCCGTCGATTGCCCACACCAGGCGTTCGGGCTCGGCGACCTTCGCGCCCATCGCTGCCGGGACCGCATAGCCCATCGTGCCGGCGCCGCCCGAGTTGAGCCAGGCGTGCGGACGTTCGTACTTGATGAACTGGGCCGCCCACATCTGGTGCTGGCCCACACCGGCGGCGTAGATCGCCTCCGGTCCGCTCAGCTCGCCGATGCGCGCGATGATGGCCTGCGGCGAGAGCAGTCCGTCGTCCGGCTCGGTGTAGCCGAGCGGGAAGTCGGTGCGCAGCTGATTCAGCCGGGCCCACCATGCCGCGAGGTCCGGCGCTGTCCCCTCGGGCGCCGCCGCCTCTGCGACGCCTCCGCTCCGCGATACGAGCGCGGTCGCATCGCTCCGCTTCGTCTTCACCGCATCCGTGTACGCCTCGATCAGATCGACGATCACGTCGTTCGCGTCGCCGACAATCGGGACATCTGCATGCCGGATCTTGCCGATCTCGGCGGGGTCGATGTCGACGTGGATCACCTTGGCGTGCGGGGCGAACTCCGAGGTCTTGCCGGTCACGCGGTCGTCGAAGCGGGCTCCGAGGGCGATGAGCAGGTCGCTCTCCTGGAGCCCAAGAACGGCCGGAACCGAGCCGTGCATCCCCGGCATTCCGAGGTGCTGGGGATGCGAATCCGGAAATGCGCCGCGCGCCATCAGCGTCGTGACGACCGGGGCGCCGGTCTTCTCTGCGAGTTCGAGCAGCACCTTCTCGGCACCGGAGCGGATCACGCCCCCGCCCACGTAGAGCACCGGACGCTCGGCCGCGGCGATCAGCTCGGCGGCGGCGATGATCTGCTTGCCGTGCGCTTTCGTGACCGGGCGGTAGCCCGGCAGGTCGATCTTGGGCGGCCAGATGAAGGGCGCGGTGTTCTGCTGCGCATCCTTGGTGATGTCGACGAGCACCGGACCGGGACGACCGGTCGTGGCGATCTGGTACGCCTCGGCGAGGGTTGAGGGGATGTCGGCCGGATCCGTCACCAGGAAGGAGTGCTTGGTGATCGGCATGGTGATGCCGACGATGTCGATCTCCTGGAAAGCGTCGGTGCCCATGACGGTCGAGAAGACCTGCCCGGTGATCGCGATGAGCGGCACCGAGTCCATGTGGGCGTCCGCGATGGCGGTCACCAGGTTGGTCGCGCCCGGACCGGAGGTGGCGATGCAGACGCCGACCCGACCGGATGCCGCGGCGTAGCCCTCGGCCGCATGACCGGCACCCTGCTCGTGGCGCACCAGGATGTGGCGGATCGCCGTCGACGACATCAGCTCGTCGTAGAACGGCAGGATCGCCCCACCCGGGTAGCCGAAGACATCGGTGATGCCCAGCTTCTCGAGCGTGGCGAGGATGGCGCCGGATCCGGTCAGCAGCGGGGGCTGACTGTCGGCGCCCGAACGGGCGGGCTTGGCCGCGGGAGGTGCAGTGGTCATGAGGAGTCCTTGCGTGCAGAAGACGGTGAAGGGAGGCGAACTACCCCGTGACCGCGCCCTCGGCAGCCGAGTGCACGAGCTTGGAGTATTTCGCGAGAACGCCACGGGTATAGCGCGGTGGAAGAGGCACCCAGCTGGAACGCCGGTGCTCCAGCTCAGCCGCGTCGACAAGTAGGTCGATGGACCGGGCTGCGATATCGACCCGTATCAGATCACCATCGTGCACGAAGGCGATGGGACCTGCGTCCGTCGCTTCGGGAGCGATGTGGCCGATGCACAGGCCGGTTGTGCCGCCTGAAAATCTGCCGTCAGTTAAGAGTAGTACATCCTTGCCGAGGCCCGCTCCCTTGATGGCGGCGGTGATCGCGAGCATCTCGCGCATTCCGGGACCACCCTTCGGGCCCTCCCAGCGGATGACAACGACGTCGCCCTTGCTGATCTCGCCGCGGGTGAGGGCGTCCATCGCGGCGCGCTCGCGCTCGAACACCCGGGCGGGCCCCTCGAAGGTGTCTGCGTCGAAACCGGCCGTCTTGACGACGGCGCCCTCGGGGGCGAGCGAGCCCTTGAGGATGGTGAGTCCGCCCGTCTTGTGGATCGGGTTGTCGAGGGTGCGCAGCACCTGACCGTCCAACGGGGGGATGTCAAGCTCGGCCAGGTTCTCGGCCATCGTCTTGCCGGTGACGGTCATGCAGTCGCCGTGCATGAGGCCGGCATCGAGCAGCGCCTTCATCAGCACGGGCAGGCCGCCGCGACGGTCGACGTCGTTCATGACGTACTTGCCGAACGGCTTAAGGTCGCCGATGTGCGGCACCTTGCTGCCGATCCGGTTGAAGTCGTCGAGGGTCAGGTCGACGCCCGCCTCGTTGGCAATGGCGAGCAGGTGCAGCACGATGTTGGTCGAGCCGCCAAGGGCCATGCCGACCGCGATGGCGTTCTCGAAGGCCTTCTTGGTGAGGATGTCGTGGCTTGTGATCCCGAGGTTCAGCAGGTTGACGACGGCCTCGCCCGAGCGGTGCGCGTAGTAGTCGCGACGCGCATCGGCCGCGGCCGGACTGGCGGAACCCGGCAGGCTCATCCCGAGCGCCTCGGCAACGCTCGCCATCGTGTTGGCGGTGTACATGCCGCCGCACGCACCCTCGCCCGGCGCGAAGGCGCACTCGATGCGGTGTGCGTCCTCGATGGTCATGGTGCCGGCCAGCACGCCCCCGACTGCCTCGAAGGAGTCGATGATCGTGATGTCCTTCTCGGTGCCGTCGCTGAGACGCACCCAGCCCGGCGCGATCGAGCCGGCGTAGAGGAACACGGATGACAGATTCAGTCGTGCGGCCGCCATCAGCATCCCGGGAATCGACTTGTCGCACCCCGCGAGCAGCACGGAGCCGTCGAGCCGCTCGGCCTCCATGACGACTTCGACGGAGTCGGCAATCACCTCACGGCTGACGAGCGAGAAGTGCATCCCCTCGTGCCCCATCGAGATGCCGTCGCTGACGCTGATGGTGCCGAACTGGAGCGGGTAGCCGCCGCCGGAGTGCACACCCTCCTTCGCGGCCTGCGCGAGGCGGGCGAGGGAGAGGTTGCACGGGGTGATCTCGTTCCATGAGCTCGCGATGCCGACTTGCGCCTTGTCCCAGTCGGCGTCGCCCATGCCGACGGCGCGGAGCATGCCCCGGCTCGTGGTGGCTTCGATGCCATCCGTGACGGTGCGGGAGCGCGGCTTGTGGTCGACCTTCGGGGGTGTTTCCGACATGCGTCGAGGTTATCGCTCGCTCGGATGCACCGCTGACGGCGCTAGGACGCCCAAGTAGTTCGGACGGGTGCCGCGCCGGCGCCCTGCTCAAGCACTTCGGGTGGCCGAGGGGTACCAACTGGAACACCTCACCCCTGAGGGACGACCATCTGCGACCACTCGTCAGCAACCTACGCTGAGCGTATGGATGAGCAACTGCTCAGCGGCGGCAACACGCACGCGGCCGTGGCACGCGTCGGAGACACCGTGCGACGTCCGACCGGGGCGTGGACTCCTGCCGTGCACGCACTGCTGGCCCACCTCGAGTCGCGGGGCGTGGCGGCCCCTCAAGCGCTCGGGATCGACGAGAGCGGGCGCGAGATCCTCAGCTTCATCCCGGGCGACGTCATCTGGCCCGGACACGTCGAGTTGGTGCGCACCGAGGTCGCACTCGAGAGCCTTGGGCGCACCATCCGGTCGCTGCACGAGGCGGTCTCGGACTTCGAGGTCGGGCGCGACGCGAGATGGTCCGATCGTGCGGCCGACCCGTCCGGCTCGACCGAGGTGCTCTGTCACAACGACCTCGGGATCTGGAATCTGGTGCGCTCCGGCGAGGAGTGGATCTACATCGACTGGGATCTCGCGGCACCGGGCCGTCGCGCGTGGGACGTCTCCCTCGCCCTGCTCTCGGCGGTCTCGCTCATGCCGAGCACCGGCGTCGACGACGCACGGACGGTACGCCGCATCCGGGCATTCGTCCGCGGCTATGGCGCCGACACCTTCCCGCTCGACACTCTCGAGGTCGCGGTCGAACGGTGCCGCATCGAGGCCCTGATGATCGAGGTCGACGCCGCACGTGGTGACCACGTCGCGCAGCGCCTGCTCGCCGAGGGGCACGCGAACACCTGGCGTGCCGCCGAGCGGCACATTGAACTGAAGCGGATCGTGTGGCAGGCAGCACTCACGCAGTAGCCGCGCGATCGCCTCGGCTGCTACTGCTCGTGGACGTCGCCCTCGCGGAAAGTCGCGAGCGTCGCAAGCACGAGGGCGATCTCGTCGGGACCGGAGACGCGGAACGCCGCTTCCGTCGCGCCGGAGCCGCTCTTCACGCCCAGGTCGTCGGGGCGGAGCGCCGCGAAGGCATCCTCGTCGGTGACGTCGTCGCCGGCGTAGAAGACGGCGTCGGCATCCGTGTAGCGGCGGAGGTGCTCGACGGCCTCGCCTTTCGTCGTCGAGCGCACCGAGAACTCGAGCACGTTCTTGCCATGCCGCACCGTGAGGTTGTCGATCTCGGCGCTGGCCTCGCTGAGGGCCACGAGGTGCGCGACCCGGGAGTTGTGCTCGCTGGCGAGCCGAGTATGCAGGGCGAAGCCGGCAGGCTTGACCTCCAGCCAGACCTGATCGATGGCATCCGCCACCTCGCCGAGCACCTCGTGCAGCACCTCGACCTGCTCGAGCTCGGTGGAGTCGAGGCTGAAGCGGTCGTCCGGATCGTCGAGCCGGATCTCGATGCCGTGGGAGCCGACGAGCAGCGTGGTGTCCGGCAGATCGGCGACCGCCTCGAGACTCCGCAGCGCTCGACCGCTCACCAGCGCCACGCGTGTGTGGGGCAGGGCCAGAAGTCGCAGGACGGCATCCCGAGCCGCGGGGATCGCGCGTGCCTGCTCGGGCGAGTCGACCTCGGGAGCCAGGGTGCCGTCGAAGTCGAGGGCGACGAGAAGCCGCTTGACGCGAGCGAGCTCGCGGAGCGCACCGACGAGCGAGGAGGAGAGACGTTCGGCCATGGTCGTGGGGGCTCAGCTGCGCGGAGCCCGCTCCACCGTCCACTCGAGGTCGTCGAGCGTATCGTCGGCGCCGCGGCCGGCATCGCGACGGGATTCGGCCAGAGCGCGGAGGAAGCTCTGCGACCAGTGGTTCACATCGTTTTCGCGCACTCGCCTGCGCAGCGCCTTCATGCGCTTGCGGCGCTCGGGACGCGCCATGTCGACGGCGCGCAGTATGGCGTCCTTGAGCCCGTCGATGTCGTGGGGGTTGATGAGCAAGGCGCTGCGCAGTTCGTCGGATGCCCCGGTGAACTCGCTGAGGACCAGCACGCCGTCGACGTCGAAACGGGCCGCCACGTACTCCTTCGCGACCAGGTTCATCCCGTCGCGGAGCGCGGTGACGAGCATCACGTCGGCTGCGAGATAGAGCGCGGCCATCTCCTCGCGCGGGAAGCCGTGGTGGAGGTAGCTGACCGCCTGGTGGCTGATCGTCCCGTAGTCGCCGTTGATGCGGCCGACCGTCAACTCGATCTCGTCGCGCAACTGGCGGTAGGTCTCGACGCGCTCGCGGCTGGGGCTGGCGACCTGCACGAGCGTGATGTCCTCGACCTTGAGGCGGCCGTCCTCGAGCAGCTCCCCGAAGGCCTTCAGCCGGTGGCCGATCCCCTTCGTGTAGTCGAGCCGGTCGACGCCGAGCATGATCGTCTTCGGGTTGCCCAAATCGTGGCGGATCTGTTCGGCTCGCGCCTGCACCGCGGGGCTGCGGGCGAGGTGCTCGAAGCTCGCGACATCGATCGAGATGGGAAAGGCACGGGCGATCACGCCGCGCTTCGGCACACCGCCGCGAGCCGGAACCTCGATCACTGGATTCTTGGTCGAGTACCCGAGAAGGCGACGCACCGCGCGTGAGAAGTTGCCGGCATCCGCGACGCGCTGGAAGCCGATGACGTCGGCCCCGAGCAGACCCTCGATGATCTGCGTCCGCCACGGGAGCTGGGAGAAGATCCCGTATGCCGGGAACGGAATGTGATTGAAGAAGCCGATCGTGAGATCCGGCCTCGCCTGCCGCAGCATCCGCGGAACCAGCTGGAGCTGGTAGTCCTGCACCCAGACCGTCGCTCCTGGAGCGGACACGGCAGCGATCGCGTTGGCGAAGCGCTGGTTGACGCTCACGTAGCTGTCCCACCAGACGCGGTGGTAACCCGGCGGCGCGATCACGTCGTGGTAGAGCGGCCAAAGGGTGTCGTTGCTGAAGCCCTCGTAGAAGTTCTCGAGGTCGTCGTCTGTGAGCTTGATCGGGACGATCCGGATGCCGTCCCAGTCGAACGGCTCCAGCTCGAGGTCGGGCTGACCTGCCCAGCCCACCCACGCGCCGTCCGCCTCACGCATGACGGGCTCGAGCGCGGTCACCAAGCCGCCGGGCGAGGGGCGCCAGTTCGGGGTGCCGTCGTCGTCGATCACCCGATCGACGGGAAGACGATTCGAGGCGACGACGAAGTCATATCGCTCATCGCTCATCGTTCCACGGTAGCAGTGACCGTGGAGAGGCAGCCGGGCAAGCCGTGCGACCCGTCGCTCCGAACGCCGGGAGACGCAGTCCTGGAGTTGCTGGGACTGTCGCCTTCCGGACGCATCGGCACGTTAGGTTTAAGAACAAATGATCCCCATCGGCATGAGTACCACCTGCGTCTTCCCCGCGTCCGTGGAGAAGGCATTCAAGATGGCTCGCCTGGCCGGATTCGACGGTATGGAGATCATGGTCACCAACGATCCGGTGACCCAGGACCCGATCGCG
>JANXTR010000029.1 GCA_025352325.1 Microbacteriaceae bacterium
TGGACAGACGGAGTCGATGTGGGCTACCGGTGGTACACCGACCCGACGGCGAACGTCAATGGCTATAAGCCGCTTTACCCGTTCGGTTTCGGGCTCTCCTACACGACGTTTCGGTACTCCGGTCTTCACGTGAAGAACGCGAAGGACGGCGGGCTTGACGTCAGATTTACCGTCGAGAACACGGGCAAGAAAGACGGAGCAGACTCACCTCAGGTGTACATCGGAGCTTCCCCCGATCTTGCCGTCCCGACTAATGACGCCAATGGCATCGTGACTGGCGGATTCCAACAGTCCGCACAGAAGTTGGTGCAGTTCGATCACATCCAACTGGCCGCCGGTCAGTCGAAGACGGAAACCCTCCACGTCGACCGGCAGCAGGTATCCGCCTGGGACACTATCGGTCAGAAGTGGGTAATTGGATCGGGTGACCGAACGATCAGCCTTGGCGCTTCATCCGAAGAACTCGTTTTATCGGTCACCCGAAAAGTACGGTAATCCGTATTTGCTTCCACGGTGTGACAACGGGAGTACAAGGGCTCGTATTCGACAACGTCTTACTGATCCCCGCGTAACCCTATGGCTGGGCGGCCTACATAAATGTCGCCCAGCCGGATCATGACCTTGGGGTTGCAAGCCCTCTACAGCTGGCACGCCTGATTGGCGCTGTCCTCGCCGTCATCATCACGAAATGGGCCGAATCCCACCGCTACCTCGGCCTCGGAGCCCCTACCCACTCTCAATCCGCCGGCACCAACCAACCCGAGAAGGCGACCACAAACTTCCAAACCCTCAGCGCCTAACCAACCGAAGGATCACACCGACTCAGACCCAGCACTCACCGGGACGTCACCTAGCTTTGAGATTCTCGGGGCAGTCTCGACACCGCGGCTGCCCGTTTTCGCGCCGTAAACCCTGCGGCACCCGGAAAAATTCGCGCCGGTTGACACGGTTTGACTTAAGACGTGACGTCAAAGAGTGATCGATAACCAACAGGAGCGAAAAACCCCCGCAATCTCAATGATCACGGGGGCTACTCTGTGGATCCAAGGGGATTCGAACCCCTGACCCCCTGCATGCCATGCAGGTGCGCTACCGGGCTGCGCCATGGACCCATGCTGACTCTTCTCGAATGTCCGGGAAGGCAACTGTGTCAGATTACTACAGATTCGAGAGCTCCGTCGTCAGCCTTCCATTGAAAACGGTCCCGGGGCGAGGCGGCAGCGGAGGGCGAGCATGGCGCCGATGGCGGCCCGCAGCTCCTGCAGGTGGTGCTTCGCGAGAAACGGCTGGCTGAACTCCCCGAGGTCTCCCGCTGTCGCGCTCGTTCCCACGGTCTCGACGGCCAGCCCGTGATCGAGCCCCAGGATGCTCACCGCCACAGCCGACTGGTACGGCACGTAGATCGGCGCCGTCACCTGCAGCACGGACCGTTCGGCTGAAGTGCGGCGCTCTCCGGCCCAAAATCGATAGGTATCAGCAGAATTCGCACGACGATGAAATGGATCCGATGAGGGCGCCGCCAGCACGCTCACCCGTGGCAGTTTCTCCGGATACCAACTGAGCTGTCGCCACGATGATTGTGGCGTGTCACCCGCCCCGTCGAAGACTTCTGGTTCACCGAGTGGGCCGAATGCCTGTTCCAGGCCAAACAGCATCGCGCCGAATTCATCGTCGGCGAACACTCCGAGCGCCTGGGCGAGGCTCGCCTCCTCCTCCGAGAAGGGCCGGAAGCCACCGAGGAACAGGATGTGGTTGCACTCGAGTCCCCCCTCCAGCAGTTCGGCCACAAACCGTGGTTTCACGATGCCGGCACGGACCATCCCACCGGTCATCATCACCGTGTCGTAGCGGCCCCCGGTGGGCGTCTCCCGGCCCGCCAGCCCGAGATCGTTGGCCCGCTCAAACACGGTATCGATTTGGGTTGATGACAGGTCCACTCGAGTGATCGAATCACGCTCCCCGCCCTGGCGAAAATCCCAGCGGGCGGCGGCGAAACTATCCAGCCACTTCAGCCGATCTTCGCCATCCTGCCCGGACAACGACTGACCGAAGACGGCAACCACGGCCGCTAGGGCAGACGACCCTGACCAGGCATCGATCATCTCGAGCGCCCGCCGGGCATCTCCCCGCAACGCGGTCCAGGATGGCAGCGCGAGGGCGGACATCCCAATATCAAACTGTGGCTATTCGGCGGACTCGCGCACCGGAAGATCGATCGGGACTACCGGACAGTCCTTCCAGAGGCGCTCGAGCGAGTAATACATACGGTCTTCCTCGTGGAAGACGTGCACGACGAGGTCTCCGAAGTCGAGAAGGATCCATCGACCTTCGGCGCGTCCTTCGCGGCGGAGCGGCTTCGAACCGTGCTCGATCAGCCTGTCTTCGATCTCACTGGCGATTGCGACGACGTTCCGCTCGTTGCGTCCGGTGGCGAGAAGGAAGATATCGGTGAGCGGGAGCGGCCCGGAGACATCGAGCGCGACGAGATCCTCGGCTTGCTTGGAGTCCGCGGCGGCCGCAGCAATCTGGAGGAGTTCGCGGGCATGCTGGGTCGCAGTCACAGGTTCCTTTGGGGTGGGGATACAAAAAACGAAGAGGTCACAGTGTTAAAAGATCTTGAAGATGAACCCTGCGACGAGAAGCACGACCACGCCGACGGCCATAACCGCGGCGGAGACGATGAGAATGAGCGGAAGACGACTCGCCTTGCGCGGCTTCATCGAGTTGATGACGTCGCCGGAGGCAGTGTTGGTGCTGACGGCACGAATCGCACGCACCGGTGCCGACTCGGGGTCGGAGTCCTCGCGGTCGTCCGCCTCGAGCAACGCGTCGACATCGGAGTGGTCGTAGCGGGCGGGATGAACTCCGGTCGATCCCATGCTGCTCGGCAGGTTGATCGACCCAGTGATGAGGATCTCACCAGTACCGCTGAGCGGACCCATGATATTTTCCCCGGTCGGCATTGACGGAAGAACGAGAGCACTCGTGGTGATCGCGCCGCTTGTGGCCCCGACATCGCGGGCGAAGCTGTTTTCCTGCACCTGCTCGTCGTCGTCGATGAGCGCCTGGGTGGACCAGTGGCCGATGGGCGGCACGTAAACGCCCTCGGCGGCGGCGGCGGCAGGGGTTGAATCCGCGGCGTTGGCTGCGGGAGCGTCTGGTGCGCCGAGGAAGGCATCGAATGTCGTCGGTATGGCATCGGCGCGTTCCGGTTCGACCGTCGTCTCGATGGGATCACCGCTCGGAAACAGCAGGTCCTCGAAAGCCGATGCCTTTGCGGGGTGCGATTGGAGTTCGGCAACGACAACGTCGCGCTCCTCGACCGATTCGAGCGCAAGTACCGGAGTGCTAACGAATTCGATCAGTGACGACTCGACCGGTGCCGATACAGCGGCGGGGGGTGCCGACACGTCGACGAGCTCGGTGATGTCGGCCTGGGCAGCTTCCGACACCGGTACCGGGCGAGCCGGTGCAGTGGATCTCGGAGCGTCCGGGATTCCCGTGGGAATCGCGCCGGTGAATGTCGCGCGCACCGGTGGTTCGATGAGCGTTGGCGGCTCGATAGGCTTCGGCGGTTCGCTAAGGATCGGTCGCTCGGTGACGGGTTGTGGGCCCGGGTTGGGCGCCTGAGGCGCCTGAGTCTCCTCCTGCACGGCGCGCGATTCCTCGCGCTCAAGGTCCGGATCCACCGTGGCGCGACTAGCGCGATCGCGGAAGCGTGGGCGCACGACAACAGGCGCTTCCTCGACCGGCACTTCCTCGACGGGCACTTCCTCGACCGGCACTTCCACGACGGGCACTTCTTCGACCGGTGCCTCCTCGACAGGAGCGGCCTGGGGCTGTGCTGGGGCGAATGCTGAGGCCGCTTGCTCGGCTTCGTCATTCTCGCTCGGGGTCGTGACGAACCCGCCGATACCGAGTTCACGCATCTGTCGACGGGTGAGAAGCGGTTCGGGCGCAGACGCCTCAGCCGAGGGCGCCTGCGGCGCAACCTCTAGCGCCGGGGCGGTGATTGGCTGCGGGAGCGAGACGACAACGGGAGGTGCCCAGTTGAGCGGAGGGCCCACCGGACGGAATGCGGATCTGTCGGTCTCCGAGGGGCTGAAATCGCGGGTGCGGAAGTCTGGCTGGTTTTTCGCAGGCTCGACCGGCTTCGGCACATCCGAGTCTCCAGGACCAGCGGTTATTGCGTCACCACGGAACGAAGCACCGTCATGGCTCGGCACCTGCGGCCGGGCCTGCGTGATGTAAGCGAGCGCTTCTGGCTCGGTCTCGACTCCGCGCTCATTGCTCGCAGGCTGCTGAACGCGGCGTCCCCGGCCAGCGGCCCCTTCGGGGCGGTTCTCCGGCGCTTCCTGGCTCGAGGTAACGCGACGTGCCTCAGCTTCCCAGCCTTGGCGGGCGATGCCAGTGAAAGTGGTGTCTTCTGGCGCGTTCTGTTCAGGGGTCGATGGAACAGCGACATCCTCGTCGCGCTCGGTTTGCCGAACTTGCCGCCGACTCACGGGCGGGTCGTCGTGCCATGCTGTCATGTCAGACTCCGATACAAGTGGTGTTTGGAGATGTACTGAACGACACCGTCGGGGACCAAGTACCACACCGGGTATCCCCGGCTTACCCGGCTGCGACAATCGGTGGAGGAGATTGCGAGCGCGGGCACTTCCAGCAAGCTTACGTCGGACTCGGGTAAACCGGAAATAGTAAGCGAGTGGCCCGGTCGTGTCACTGCGACGAAGTGAGCGAGTGACCACAGCTCGGCCACGTCTTTCCAGTCGAGAATCTGTGTGATTGCATCCGCACCGGAGATGAAATAGAGCTCAGCATCCGGCCTCTCCGCGTGCAGGTCGCGCAGCGTGTCGATCGTGTAGGTGGGTCCCTGGCGGTCGATGTCCACCCGGCTCACCGTGAAATTAGGATTGGCCGCGGTCGCAATCACGGTCATCAGGTAGCGATTCTCTTGTGAAGCAGCTGCTGTCTTTTGATAGGGGATACCCGTTGGCACGAACACCACCTCGTCGAGTCCGAATGATTGCGCGACCTCGCTCGCCGCAACGAGGTGCCCGTGGTGAATGGGGTCGAATGTGCCCCCCATCACCCCGATTTTCGGGCGCCTTGCCACGCTTTCCACCCTCACGTCGTCGGCGCTAGTGATTGGTCGCGTGCCCACTTGCCGACGAGCCGCCGGTCTTCTGGCTGTGACGGTTGGCAACATCGCGGAAGCTCCAGACGACGAAACCGAGGGCGACGAAGACGACAGCTGCGATGATCGGGAAGACCCAGGACGGGAAGAACAGGGCGATCTTCGCCCCTTCAGCCGCCAGAACAATTGTGCTTAGCACTGACATCCACCAATCATGTTTGTGCGTTATTTCCGCGAACGCCAGCTTACCGGCCCGTAGATGCCTATTCCCTGACCTGGCCCGCGCCACGCACCATCCATTTGGTGCTTGTGAGTTCGCTGAGCCCCATCGGGCCACGCGCGTGCAGCTTCTGGGTGGAGATCCCCACCTCTGCACCGAAGCCGAACTCTCCGCCATCGGTGAATCTCGTCGATGAATTCACCATGACTACGGCCGAGTCCACCTCGGCGAGAAAACGTTCGGTGTTGGCGAGGTCATTGGTGATGATCGACTCAGTATGGTGCGTCGAGTAGCGACGGATGTGACCGATCGCCTCGTCGAGCGAGCCGACGATTTTAACCGCGAGGTCGAGCGACATATATTCGGTTCGCCAGTCCTCCTCGGTCGCCGCGACCGCATCCGCGAAGATCGCGCGCGTGCGCTCATCCGCATGGATAGTGACTCCGGATGCCCGGAGTGCACCGAGCACGGAGGGTAACAGCCGTTCCGCCGCGGCCTCGTGCACGAGCAGCGTTTCCAGGGCGTTGCACACGCTCGGGCGCTGCACCTTGGAGTTGTGCACGATGTCGATCGCCCACGCCTCATCCGCCGACTCGTCGAGGAACACGTGCACGATACCGGCGCCGGTCTCGATCACGGGGACCGTCGACTCCGCAACGACAGTGCTGATGAGGTCTGCGCTGCCCCGCGGAATGAGCACATCCACCTGTCCGCGCGCCTGCATGAGCTGCCGCGCACCGTCACGACCGAATTCGTCGATCGTTTGGACGGCATCGGCCGGCAGTCCGACGCTTGAAAGCGCATCCCGGATGACCGCAACGAGCGCCCGATTCGTGTTTTCGGCGGCACTCCCTCCGCGTAATACGACCGCGTTGCCGCTCTTGAGTGCAAGACTCGCGAGGTCGACTGTCACGTTGGGCCGCGCCTCATAGATCACCCCGACGACGCCGAATGGCACTCGCACCTCGCTGAGTCGAAGGCCGTTGGGTAAGGTCTGGCCACGCACGTTTTGGCCGACCGGGTCGACGAGGGTGGCGACCAGTCGGACCGCGTCGGCCAGCACACCGAGACGCGTCTCGTCCAGGCGAAGACGGTCTTGCATCCCGGCGCTCAGCCCGTTACCGCGACCGTTGGCGAGGTCGAGGTCATTGGCTGGAATGATCCGTTGGGCGTGCGCGACGATAGCCACGGCAATCGCGTGCAGTCCGCGGTTCTTGAGAGCCGTGTTCGCGGTGGCGAGCAGTCGTGATGCCACGCGTGCCGCATCCAGTTTCTCGGTGAGGGAGCGTGCGACGACTGTTTCAGGCATGACGCAAGTTTAGTTGCGCACCTATCAGAGCCTCACAAGTCTCGTTTCGGATGGACTCGCTGGCTACTCGTACGGACAACTACGGATCGAATCGCGTCTCGGAAACAGGCGATGCCGCCGTGACGTCTCCGTCGCCGATCGGCGCGCGTCCCTCACTCCTCGTTCTTGAGGGCGAGTCCAATTGCAAAAAACGTTGCAGCCCAGTGACCAATGAAGATACCCCAACGGTCGGACTGCGCCTTGTCGTCGGTCTTCTTCAGGCGAGAGACCTGCCAGGTCATCAACGAGAGACCGATCGATACGAAGCCAAGAACGTAGGCATGATTGCTGCGGAGACCGAGGTTGTGCGCCTCCCTGATCGGATCGTAGGCAACCCGTGCGATTGTCTTTTTGGCCATGGTGGGTCCTTTCAACGATTCAGCGAACGTACTTGCCTGTATCGTTCCCGCGTATCGGGCCGGAATGCCCCTCATCGATAGAGTTCCCAGCTTGGCAGAGTGGCACACTGCCGTGAGAGGGCGCTCGAGCGGCGTTATACGGTTGCCGCGGCGAAAAAGGTGCCGAGTTCGGCTCCCACGAGGGCAGCAGCCACGTCGCGCGTCGACGCGAGCAGCACCGGTGTTCCCGATGCCGCCGCAAGCTTCGCTGCAGCCACCTTCGTGCCCGCGCCACCGGTTCCGACCCCCGCCGAACCGATATCGCCGAACTCGACGCCCGCGAGGTCGTCCTCAAATGGCACGTCCGCAATGCGGCGAGCGCCCGGCTTTTCCGGCGGACGCGTGTAGAGGGAGTCGATATCGGAGAGCAACACGAGCAGGTCGGCCCGCACCAGCTGGGATACAAGGGCCGCGAGCCGGTCGTTGTCACCGAACCGGATCTCATGGGTCGCCACCGTGTCATTCTCATTGACTATTGGCAGGATACGCAGGTCGAGCAGGCGCTCCATGGCGCGTTGGGCATTACCGCGATGGGTCGGATTCTCGAGGTCCCCGGCGGTGAGCAGCACCTGCGCGGCGACGATCTGGAAGCGATCGAGGCTGTTCTGGTACCGATAGATCAGCACGTTTTGACCGACCGCGGCGGCCGCCTGCTGAGTTGCGAGGTCAGTGGGGCGGGCATCCAGCTTGAGATACGGCATCCCGGTGGCGATGGCTCCCGAAGAGACAAGGATCACCTCGGTGCCTCGCAAATGCGCCGCAGCGAGAGCATCGACGAGCGGCGCGATCTGGCCGGCGTTCGCCCCACTGATCGAGGAGGAACCGACCTTGACGACGATGCGGTGCGCGGACGGGATGCCGCTGCGCGAGAGAACCGGGCTAGACATCCGCCGGATAATCCTTCGACTCGGCCCCAGCATCCTCGGTTTCGGCGCCGTCCTTGCGTGCGATCGCAAAGCCTTCGTCATCGTTCCACATGCCAGCCTCGCGCTCGCGGATGAGTTCGGCGCGCGCTTCGGCCTTGCCATCCATGCGGTCGAGGTATTCCTGGCGACGCGTCTTAGAGGTCGGTCGATCGTTCTGCACGAGCCTCGGGTCGGTGCCGCGCGGGGCGGTCAACAGCTCTGCCGTCGACGTGAGCGTCGGCTCCCAGTCGAACGTGACCGGACCAATCATCACCGTCGAGCCGGCCACGGCGCCAGCCTTGAATAGCTCATTCTCGACACCAGACTTCGCGAGGCGGTCGGCAAGGAATCCGATGGCCTCTTCATTGTTGAAGTCGGTCTGGGCGACCCAGCGCTCAGGCTTACCGCCAACAACGCGGTAGATATTGCCTCCGGAACCGCCCTCCACCTTGACGGTGAAGCCGGCGTCGCCGGTGGCACGGGGGCGCAGGACGATCCGCTGCTTCACCGGGACCGCTGCCTTCTTGGCGCGTTCCGCATCCACCAGCTCTCCCAGGGCGAAGGAGAGTTCGCGCAGCCCCTCACGACTCACAGCAGAGATCTCGAAGACACGGTATCCGCGAGCCTCGAGTTCGGGGCGCACGAGGTCGGCGAGTTCGCGGCCCTCTGGAACATCGACTTTGTTCAGTGAAATGAGCTGGGGGCGGTCGAGGAGCGGAAGCTGACCCTCTGGCACCGGATAGGCGGCAAGCTCACCGAGAATCACGTCAAGGTCGCTGATCGGGTCTCGGCCGGGCTCGAGAGTGGCGCAGTCGAGCACGTGGAGCAATGCGGAGCAGCGCTCGACATGGCGCAGGAACTCCAGTCCGAGGCCCTTGCCTTCGCTCGCGCCCTCGATGAGGCCGGGCACGTCGGCAACGGTATAGCGGGAGTCGCCAGACTCCACGACACCGAGGTTCGGATGCAGCGTGGTGAACGGGTAGTCCGCAATCTTCGGCTTGGCCGCAGAGATCGCAGCGACGAGGCTGGACTTGCCTGCCGAGGGAAACCCGACCAGCGCGACATCCGCCACCACCTTGAGCTCAAGGAAGACATCGCCCTCCCAACCGGGGATGCCGAGAAGGGCGAAACCCGGAGCCTTGCGCTTGGTGGACGCGAGCGCGGCATTGCCGAGCCCACCCTGCCCACCAGGAGCCACGACGTAGCGCATTCCCGGCTCGGTGAAGTCGATGAGCTCGTTGCCCTCGGCATCCTTGACGACGGTTCCGAGCGGAACCGCGAGTTCGATCTCCGCGCCGTCGGATCCGCTGCGGTTGTCTCCCATGCCCTGGCCGCCCTTTTCGGACTTGCGGTGGGGGGCGCGGTGGAAGCCGAGCAGCGTCGTGACACCCATCTCGCTCACCAGCACGATATCGCCACCATCACCACCGTTACCCCCATCGGGTCCGGCAAGTGGCTTGAATTTCTCCCGCTTCACCGAAACGCAGCCGTCGCCACCGTCACCGGCACTGAGGTGGAGTGTTACCTGGTCAACGAAGGTAGCCACAACGCATCCCTTCGTGAGGTGAATTACCGCTTAAAAAGTAAGAGCGAGCCGAAGCCCGCTCGAACCATGAGAAGAGCCGACCGTCGAATGAGCCGATGGTCGAATCGGTCGCTCCGCGACCGTATCGAAACTAGGCCGCGACCACGATGTTGATGACCTTGCGACCACCTTTTGCACCGAACTCGACCGCACCAGCAGCGAGAGCGAACAGGGTGTCATCGCCGCCACGACCGACGTTGACGCCGGGGTGGAAATGCGTGCCACGCTGGCGGACGATGATCTCGCCAGCGCTGACTACCTGGCCGCCGAAGCGCTTGACGCCGAGGTACTGCGCGTTGGAGTCGCGACCATTACGGGTGGACGATGCGCCCTTTTTGTGTGCCATGTCTCTGGACCCTTACTTGATTCCGGTGACCTTGACGCGGGTCAGGTCGGCGCGGAAACCCTGGCGCTTCTTGTACCCGGTCTTGTTCTTGAACTTCTGGATGACGATCTTCGGGCCGCGGAGGTCGGTAATGACCTCGGCGGTGACGGTCACCTTCGCGAGCGCCGCGGCGTCGTGGGTGATGATGTCACCGTCGACGAGCAGCACCGGAGCGAGCTGGATGTTGCCATCTTTGTCGGCCTTGATGCGGTCGAGGACCACGATCGTGCCCACCTCGACCTTTTCCTGCCGCCCACCAGCGCGCACGATTGCGTAAACCACGGTTGTTCCTCACCTGAAAAATGGAAGTCTTGGCGCGTCAGCGCGGGCTCAGCCCAACGCACGCCAAGGGGCAACGATACCGGTAAAAGCTGGAAAGGGTCAAACCTCGTCGAGCATGCCGTGAACCCGCTTCGCGTGGGGGTGCCGTTGCAGCCATCCCCAGAGCAGGATCCCGGCCAGCGCGACCGACGGCAGATAGCCGACGATGGCCGCCAGCGCCCGCAGGAGGGCCGTGAGCACGCCGGCCCCGAAGCTGTCGAGGGCGTGCATCGCGCCACCCGCCGGGGGCGCCACGAGGTCGGCGATGACCTGGGCGACGACGAAGACCACCCAGAGCAGGACGCCGCCCAGCAGGGTGGCGAGCAGCGAGCGCGTGACGACGTGCGCCAGCCGCAACTTTGGGGCGATCGGGGCGAGCTGCCAGAAGCTCAGGAACACCCCGATGGAGAACGGCAACGGCCCGGCCCCGGAGGCCAGTAGCTGTGTCACCAGGATCTGACTGGCGAAGTCTCCCGCGGCGGACGTGCCCGAGATCACTGACAGGGTCGTGAAGAGCGATTGGAGGGATGCGATGGCCAGCAGCAGCAGGAAAACACCGAGTCCGGCGAAGAAGGCCGGCACCAGTCCGGGGCGCGTAACGGCCTTCGTGATCGAGTCCGACATCCGTGCCCTCCCGCATATGATCGGCGAATGACCGTGCTGATCGACGAGGCCATCTGGCCCGCGCACGGCACGGTCTGGGCCCATCTTGTCAGCGATTCCTCGCTCGACGAGCTGCATTCCTTCGCGCGTCGCGCCGGGCTTCCTGAGCGCGCGTTCGACCACGATCACTACGACGTGCCGCTCGAGCGACGCGAGAAGTTGGTCGGTCTGGGCGCCGAATCAGTGAGCGGGCGCGAGCTGCTTCGTCGCCTGCAGACGGCCGGGCTTCGGGTCACCCAGGCCGAGAAGAAGCGCCGCGCGTCGGGCGTCTGAGCCGCCACGTCCGCGGGTCAGACGAGGCCGAAGAACTCGCCGATGACGTCCGCTGCGACGAGCTCGCGAGTGGAATGACCCATCACAGCGAGGGCGCGATGCGGGCTCGGGATGACGTGGCCACCGCCGCGCACCGTGTAGAGCCGCACCTCCGGACGCCCGGGCTCGCGGTAGTCGGTGACCTCGATCGTCGGCTCGGATCCGGTGACCGAGGGCAGCAGCTCCCGCGACGGCTCGGCGGTGATCCCGTTGCGCTGGGCGAAGAAGGCCGCGGTCGATTGCGCAGAGAGCCCCATCCCCCGCGGCTTGAGACCCCACAGGCTCGCCATGCCGCCCTGGTACGGAACGAGCGGGTCGCTCGTCCCGTGGAACAGCACGACGGGCAGCGGGCGCGAATGCGCTGCGATGGGCAGCAAGTTCTCGGGCGCAGGCACGGTGGCCGCGATGATGGCCGCCCCCGCCAGCAGCTCGGGGCGCTGCAGGATCATCCGGATGGTCATGGCCCCGCCGTTCGAGAAACCCGCCAGGTACACCCGCGTGCGATCGATCCCGTCGATGCGGGCCAGCCGCTCGATGAGCGCCGCCAGGAACTCGACGTCGTCGACCCCCAGCTTGCGCGTCGTGAAGTCGATGCTGGCGCGGGCGTCGTTCCAGTGCCGGGCGACGCCGTCGGGATAGACGACGACGGCCGCGCCCGACTCCGCGAACCGGTCGAAGCCCTCGGCGCTGAACGCACGAACGCCCTCACCGGTCTGGTTGGAGCCGTGCAGCACGATCAGGAGCGCACGACCGCGCCAGTTCTTCGGAGCGGGAGCTGCGGCATCCGGTCGCACCAGGGTCAGGGTGCGATCGCGACCGCCCACATGGACGGTCGCGCGCGACGACAGGACGCTCACCTCTGAACTACTCGGCGGCCTCGGCGGGCGTGACGACGGCCCCGGCGCTGGATGCCCGGCGCGAGCCGCGCGTGCGACCCTGGCCCGGCTGCTTCGGCTCGGGAAGCGCACCCAGCACGGAGCCGAGGATCTCCTCCGCGTCCTGAGTGCTCACGCGACGACCCCCGCGTCCCGCCTTGGCGGCCGGGATCGGGATGTCGAGGATTTCGACGGCGGCTTCGGCAGCGGCTCCCGCCGCCTCCTCGGCACGGGTCAGCGTCGACGTGTGCTCGGCGGTCGCCGTGCTCGTCACGACGCCGGAGACCGCGGGGGCCTCCGCGTGCTCGCCAGCCTCCGCATGCGGGACCGTGCTCTTCGCGATCTGAGCGAGCGCATTGCGCACGTCGTCGGTGATCGCGTGCGTTCCGCTCGGGCCGTGTCCGTTCTTCGGGGCCGTGCTCGGAGCCTGAATGCCGCCTCCCGAACCCGCGCCGCCCCGTCCACGACGTCCGCGCGACGAGGTGCTGCCGTTCTGGCCGCCACCGCTCTGCGCGCCAGAGCCTCCACCCTGGCCGCCCTGCGGGCCGCCGTTCGACTCCTGACGGTGCTTGAAGACCGGCTCGTGGTGCACGATGATGCCGCGCCCCGCGCAGACCTCGCAGTTCTCGCTGAACGACTCGACGAGGCCGAGACCGAGCTTCTTGCGGGTCATCTGCACGAGTCCGAGGCTGGTGACCTCGGCCACCTGGTGCTTCGTGCGGTCGCGGCTGAGACACTCGACCACGCGGCGCAGCACGAGGTCGCGGTTCGACTCGAGCACCATGTCGATGAAGTCGACAACGATGATCCCGCCGATGTCTCGCAAGCGCAGCTGACGCACGATCTCCTCGGCGGCCTCGAGGTTGTTCTTGGTGACTGTCTCTTCGAGGTTGCCGCCGGATCCGACGAACTTGCCCGTGTTGACGTCGACGACCGTCATGGCCTCGGTGCGGTCGACCACGAGCGAGCCACCGGACGGCAGCCAGACCTTGCGGTCGAGGGCCTTCTCGATCTGCTCCGAGATGCGGTACTCGTCGAAGGAGTCGCGCTGGTTCTCGTAGCGCTCGATGCGCTCCACGAGGTCGGGCGCCACGGCACCGACGTACGACGAGATCGTGTCGAGCGCGTCGTCACCCTCGATCACGAGCTTCTGGAAGTCCTCGTTAAACACGTCGCGCACGATCTTGATGAGCAGATCGGGCTCGCTGTGCAGCAACGCGGGAGCCTGCTGCGTCTCGACGGCGTGGTCGATCTCGGCCCACTGGCTGGTGAGGCGCTGCACGTCGAGCGTCAGCTGCTCCTCGGTCGCGCCCTCGGCGGCGGTGCGCACGATCACGCCGGCATCGTCCGGAAGCACCTCCTTGAGGATCTTCTTGAGCCGAGCGCGCTCCGTGTCTGGCAGCTTGCGGCTGATCCCGTTCATGGAGCCGTTGGGCACGTACACGAGGTATCGACCGGGCAGACTGACCTGGCTGGTGAGGCGAGCGCCCTTGTGGCCGACCGGGTCCTTGGTGACCTGGACGAGCACACGGTCGCCGGGATGCAGCGCCAGCTCGATCTTGCGCGCCTGGTTCTTGCCATCGCGACCGTCCTCATCCGCGGCGGCCGCCGCGGCCTCCCAGTCGACCTCGCCCGAGTACAGCACGGCGTTGCGGCCGCGGCCGATGTCGACGAAGGCAGCTTCCATGCTGGGAAGCACGTTCTGCACGCGCCCGAGGTAGACGTTGCCGATAAGGCTGGCGTCGGCCGCACGCGCGACGTAGTGCTCGACGAGCACCCCGTCTTCGAGGACGCCGATCTGGATGCGCCCGTACTTGCTGCGCACCACCATCACGCGGTCGACGCTCTCGCGGCGGGCGAGGAACTCGGCCTCTGTCACGACAGGTCGGCGGCGGCCGGCGTCCCGTCCGTCGCGGCGGCGCTGCTTCTTCGCCTCGAGCCGGGTCGAACCCTTGACGCGCTGCGGCTCGGTGATGAGCTTCGGCTCTTGCTGCTGGCGCGGCTGACGCACCCGCACGGTCGTGTTCGGGGTCGGGGCGTCCTCGCCCTCGCGGGGGGCGTCACCGGAGCGGCGACGGGTGCGGCGGCGGGTGGTCGCGGCACCCGACTCGTCATCGGGGCTCTGGGCGGGGGCTGCTCCGCCGCGCTGCTGCGGTAGACGCGCGGGTGCGGCGGCACGGGTCATCTCCTCGGGTGACACAGTCGGCAGGTCGGGCGCCTGGAAGAGCAGCGGCGCGATCGAACTGCTCGCGGCGCGACGCTGCTTCGGTGCGGCGACAGGAGCCACAACATCCGGCACCTCGGCGGCCGGAAGCGGCGGCACCTCGGGGGCGGCGTTCACGTGCGTCGCGGCGCTCTTGCCCGTAAGCCGCTCCCGCACGCTGACGCGCTTGCGAGGAACCTTGGCAGGCTTCTCCGCGGCGACATCGCCGGTCGAGTCGGTGTTCTGGTCATCTGAACGGTTGTCATTCACCATCGCTGGTGCACTCCTCGTCCGGAGGATGGCCGCGCCATTGTCCGGGTACTCTCGTGCGTTCGCCGCGTGCGGCGGAAGCAAATCCTGTGGTTTTGCGCCCTGTCCCCCTGTCACGGGAACTGCGCGGCGCGGCAACTGCGGTTCGCAATCCTGCGCCTCGGAACTGGCTGTCCGACACGTGCTGCACGTGGACGCTGCGCCTCATGGGAACGGCATCTGGTGTGCGCTCGTGGCCCGGTTCACTCACTTCGAGCGTGCCCGGTCAAGCTGTATTGGGTGCGTCGCGAGCGCGGCTCGCGTCGACTTCTGATGAATTATCGCACGTCGCGGTGATTGTCGGCGTTTCCCCACCCGCGCTTGGCCATAATCGCCAGGTGACCGACACTCAGACCGCACCGCGTCGACCCGGGATCCTGGCGAGTTTCCTCATCGTCGCGGGCGCCGCGGGGTGGTGGGCCGCCTTCAATCTGACGCTCGACAAGTTCGCCGTGCTCGAGAATCCCGGCGCGGAACTGAACTGCAACATCAGCGTGCTCGTGCAGTGCGGCAAGAACCTCGCCTCGGCCCAGGGCTCCGCATTCGGCTTCCCCAATCCGCTGATCGGTCTCGGCGGATTCGCCGCCGTCATCGCGGTGGGGGTCGGCCTGCTTGCCGGCGCGACGTTTGCCAGGTGGTTCTGGATCGCCTTCAATGTCGGGATCGCCGGCGCGCTCACCTTCGTGATCTGGCTGATCGGAACCAGCATCTTCGTTCTCGGCACGCTGTGCCCCTGGTGCATGCTCGTCTGGAGCGCGACGATCCCGCTGTTCTGGGTGGTAACCGTCCGCAACCTGCGAGACGGCGTCTACGGCCACGCCGCGACGGGGGTCGGGAAGGCCCTCACGCCGTGGGTGATCCCGATCACCATCGGAAGCTACCTCGTGGCAGCGATCCTCGCCCAGCTCGTACTGGACGTCATCCACCGCCTCTGACACGGGCGCCCTCCCAGTCGATATGCAGGAATTTCGAACTCCGGCCCAATAGGTTCAACCCGTGCCGGATGAGCGATTGACCAAGAACGACAAGCGTGAGCGGGCCCGCGAGGCCGCACGCATCGCCCGCGAGAAGCAGAAGCGGGCCGAGAACCTTCGCCGCTGGCTGATCCCCACCTCCGTGACGGTGGTCGTGCTGGCCATCGCCGCGATCGTGGTGCTGGTGGTCTCGACGAGCGCGCCGGCGCCGCAGACGGCGGCCGGTCCTAAGAACATGATCAGCGACGGCATTCTGTTCACCGGCAGCGGCGGAGCCATGACGGCAACCACGACGGCCGCCATCAAGGCCAAGAGCACCCCAACGCCGAACCCCCTCGTCTCGGACGGCGTGGCCCACATCGTCACGTACGTCGACTTCTCGTGCCCGGCATGCCAGTCCTTCGAGGCCGCGAACTCCGCCAACATCAAGACCCTCGTCGAGAAAGGCGCCGCAACCCTCGAGGTGCACCCGATCGCGATCCTCGACACGCACTACCTGACGTCGAAGTACTCGACGCGCTCCAACAATGTCGGAGCCTGTGTGGCGAACTACGCGCCGGGCAACTTCTACGCGGTGATGCAGCAGTTGTACACCGACCAACCCACCGAGGGCACGAGCGGCCTGACGAACAATCAGCTCGTCAGCGAGGCGCACAAGGCGGGACTGACCAATGGCAGCGTCGACAAGTGCATCACCGGTGTGTCATTCCAACCCTGGGTCACGGCGGCCACGGCACGCGCGCTCAACAACCCGCTGCCGAACAGCGCCTCGGGGGCCGCGGTCACGGGCACTCCCACCATCCTGGTGAACGGCCAGAGCTACACGGGCAACTTCAAAGACCCGTCGGCATTCACCACCTTCGTGCAGAAGGTCCTGGCCGGCTGACCCGCTCACCCCGTTCACGGAAAGGGCCCCGACGTCGCCGTGACGTTGGGGCCCTTCTCTCCGTGCGCGGTGTCTCCGTGCGGAGTGTCTACGCGAACCAGAGCGCGAGCTCGCGCGCGGCGCTCTCGGGTGCGTCGCTGCCGTGGACGAGGTTCTGCTGCACGGCGAGGCCCCAGTCGCGGCCCAGGTCGCCGCGGATCGTGCCGGGCGCTGCGCTCGTCGGGTCGGTCGTGCCGGCCAGCGAGCGGAAGCCCTCGATCACACGGTTGCCGGCAACGCGGACGGCGACGACGGGGCCGCTCTCCATGAACTCCACGAGCGGCTCGTAGAACGGCTTGCCCTCGTGCTCGGCGTAGTGGGCGGCGAGCAGCGCGCGGTCGGCCTGCAGCATCCGAATGTCGACGATCTGGTAACCCTTGGCCTCGATGCGGCTCAGGATCTTGCCGGTCAGATTGCGTGCGACGCCATCCGGCTTCACGATCACGAGGGTCTCTTCGACGGGGGTCGTCACGGGGTGTCTCCTTCAGGGGCTGTGGATGAGGCGAGGAAGGCGCGGCGACGCGCGTCGATCTGGCGACCGCGCACGAAGCACCACGCGTAGAACGCGGTGAAGCCGACGCCGACGACGTACATGACGGGGTTGAGCACCCCGAGCGCGATGAGCGCGACCTGGATCAGCCAGCCCAGCACCATGCCGATCGGGAACCGCAGCAGGGCGATCGTCACGAGGATCACGACGATGAACAGTCCGGCGCCGCCGAACGCTCCCGCCGGGGTGAGGGTATGGAGCCCGAAGAACACGAGCGCCACGAAGAACAGAACGATCGCCTCGAGAAGCAGCACGATCGAGGTGAGGCTCTCGGTGACGCTGCGCTGACGACGCGGGCGACGGATGCGGGGGGCGGGGACGTAGTTGGGGTCGCCCGGCTGGAGCTCGGCCGCGCTCGACCCGCTCACTTCCAGCCCTCCGCGAGCGCGCGAGCCATGGCCTCGCCGACCAGGGTGATGGATCCGGTGACCAGCACCGCGCGGCGCGGCGCCTCGAGGGCCCACTCGCGTGCCGCGTCGAGGGCGGCGTTCGGCGCGGCGAACTGGAACGCGGCATCCTGTCCGGCGGTCTCGGCCACCAGCATCGACAGCTCGTCGAACGGGATCGCGCGGTCGGAGTGCGAATTTGTCGAGTAGAACTGCTCCACCGCTGCCGACAGCTCGCGGATGATTCCGCGGGCATCCTTGTCTGCCAGCACCGAGAAGACCACGGTCCACTCGTCGAAATCGAAGTATTCGCCGAGCGCCTGCGCCAGCGCGCGAGCCCCGTGCGGGTTGTGCGCGGCGTCCACGAGCACGGTCGGCTCGACGCCGATCAGCTGCAGGCGTCCGGGCGAGGTGACCGTGCCGAGGCCCTCGGACACGACGTCCTCGGCGAGCGCGATCGTTCCGTCGCCCAGGAAGGTCTCGACGGCCGCGATCGCGACCGCGGCGTTCTGCGCCTGATGGTCGCCGTACAGCGGCAGGTACACGCCCTCGTAGCGTCCGGCGCGCCCGCGCACGTCGATCACTTGGCCGCCCACGGCGACGGTCGTCGACTCGAGGGCAAAGTCCAGCTGCTCGATCGACATCGTCGCCTCGTCGAGCTTGGCGGCCTCGCGCAACTCGTCGAGCGCATCCATGGTCTGCATGGCCGTGACGATGGATGCCGCAGGCTTGATGATCCCCGCCTTCGTGCGGGCAATCTCGGCCACCGTGTTGCCGAGCCGCGCCTGATGATCGAGAGCGATCGGCGTGAACACGGCGACCTGTCCGTCGGCGATGTTGGTGGAATCCCACTCGCCGCCCATACCCACCTCGAGCACGATCACGTCGACGGGTGCGTCGGCGAAGATCGCGAAGGCGAGCACGGTGAGCGCTTCGAAGAAGGTCAGCGGCTGCTCGTCGTTCGCGATCAGCTCGGCGTCGGTCATCAGGAGGTAGGGCGTGATGTCGTCCCAGTTGCGGGAGAACGCCTCGTTGGTCACCGGGAAGCCGTCGATCACGATGCGCTCGTTGATGCGCACCAGGTGCGGGCTCGTCAGCAGGCCGGTCTTGAGGCCGGCCGCACGCAGCAGGGATTCGATCATCCGGCTCGTGGACGTCTTGCCGTTGGTCCCCGTGATGTGCACGACGGGTGCGCTGCGCTGCGGGTCGCCGAGCAGCTCGGCCGCGCGGCGGGTCGGCTCGAGGCGCGGCTGGGGGCTGCCCTCGCCGATGCGCTCGAGCATTTCGCGGTAGGCCTCGTCGGCGGCCCCCTGGTACTCAGCCTCGAACTCGGCCGCCTGCGCCTCGCTCAGGGGGTCGGCCTCCGGCAGGTCCGGGAGATCGGGGAAGCCGAGCGGGCCGTTGCCGTCGCCGATGTCTCCGAAGTCGTCCGGCTCGTGCTCGTTGTCGCCGTCGTCGGGGTCGTTGTTCCGGCCGCCATTCGGGCCGCTCACGATGTCGTTCACGCGCGCTCCACTTCGATCATCACGGAGAATCCCGATCCCACCGCGGTTCCGTCCGTGCCGGTCTCAGCCTCGCGGGCCTCGAGGGCGACCGCAAGGGTCTCCCCCGCGATCAACTCGCGGTGGGCCTCCACGGCCGCGATCGCGGCTGCATCCCCGCTCACCGTCAGCGAGATCCGGTCGCCGACGTCGAGTCCTGCATCCTTGCGCGCCTGCTGCACCGCCCGCACGACGTCGCGGGCAAGCCCTTCGGCCTCGAGTTCGGGTGTCAGGTGGATGTCGAGCACGATAAAGCCACCGCCAGGCAGGAAGGCAATCGCCTGATCGGCGTCGGCCGCCTGCAGTTCGAGCTCGTACTCGCCGGTCTCGAGCGGAGTACCGGCCACGACGACGGTGTCACCCTCCTGGGTCCAATCACCGGCCTTCGATGCCTGGATGATGCGCTGCACGTCCTTGCCGACCCGCGGGCCGAGCGCCCGCGCGTTCACCGAGAGACGCCGGGTGATCCCGAACGCCTCAAGGCTCGACGGCTCGAGACGCTCCAGCGAGACGTCGCGAACGTTCAGCTCGTCGCCCACGATGTCGACGAACGGCTCCTGCGAGTCGATCTCGGGGAGCACGATCGTGATCCGCTGCAACGGAAGACGCACGCGCAACCCGCGTGCCTTGCGCAACGCCAGTCCCGACGAGGCGATCTCGCGCACGCGGTCCATGGCGGCCAGGAGCCCCGGATCGTGCGGGAACGTCGCCGCATCCGGCCAGTCCGTCAGATGCACGCTGCGCTCGCCGGTCAGCCCGCGGTAAATCTCCTCGGTGACCAGCGGCAGCAGCGGAGCCGCCACCTGCGAGATCGTGACCAGCACGGTGTAGAGGGTGTCGAACGCGTCGGTCTCGGTCCCGGCCCAGAAACGGTCGCGACTGCGGCGGACGTACCAGTTGGTCAACACGTCGCCGAAGTCGCGCAGTGCTGCCGCGGCGAACGGGGTGTCGAACTCGTCGAAGTGCGTCTGCACCGTTTCGAGCACCTCGCGGGTCTTCGCGAGCAGGTAGCGGTCGAGCACGTTCGGCGAGTCGGTGCGGAAGATGGCGGTGTAGCCGGTGTCCGTCGCGGTGTTCGCGTAGAGGGTGAAAAAGTAGTACGTGCTCCAGAGCGGCAGCAGCAGCTCGCGCACGCCGGCGCGGATGCCCTCCTCGGTGACGACGATGTTGCCGCCGCGGATCACCGAGCTCGACAGCAGGAACCAGCGCATCGCATCCGAGCCGTCGCGGTCGAAGACCTCGTTGACGTCGGGGTAGTTGCGCAGGCTCTTCGACATCTTCTGGCCGTCGTTACCGAGAACGATGCCGTGGCTGAGCACGTTCGTGAACGCGGGCCGGTCGAACAGCGCGGTCGACAGCACGTGCAGCAGGTAGAACCAGCCGCGAGTCTGCCCGATGTACTCGACGATGAAGTCAGCCGGCGAGTGCCGCGGCCGCGAGGCATCGCCATCGACACCGTCGAACCATTCGCGGTTCTCGAAGGGGTAGTGCACCTGGGCGAACGGCATCGAGCCCGAGTCGAACCAGACATCCATGACGTCCGGGATGCGGCGCATCGTGCTGCGCCCCGTCGGATCGTCGGGATTCGGCCGGGTCAGCTCGTCGATATATGGACGGTGCAGGTCGGCCAGTCCCTCGGCATTCGACGGCCGCACGCCGAAGTCGAGCTCGAGCTCGTCGAGCGAGCCGTACACGTCGACCCGCGGGTACTCGGGGTCGTCGCTCTTCCACACCGGGATCGGCGAGCCCCAGTAGCGGTTGCGGCTGATCGACCAGTCGCGGGCGTTGCTCAGCCACTTGCCGAACTGGCCGTCCTTGACGTTCTCGGGCACCCAGTTGATCTGCTGGTTGAGCTCGCTCATCCGGTCGCGAAACTCCGGCACCCGGATGAACCAGCTCGACACCGCCTTGTAGATCAGCGGGTTGCGGCAGCGCCAGCAGTGCGGGTAGCTGTGCTCGTAACTCTTGACCTGCAGCAGGCGGCCCTCCGCGCGCAGCATCGCGATGAGCTGCTTGTTCGCGTCGAACCAGTGCTGGCCGGCCACCTCAGGCACGGTGCTCAGGAACCGGCCGCCGTCATCCAGCGAGAGGATCACGGGGATGCCCGCCGCGGCGCAGACCACCTGGTCCTCCTCGCCGTATGCGGGTGCCTGGTGCACGATGCCGGTGCCCTCGCCGGTCGCGACGTAGTCCGCCACGAGCAGCTGCCAGGCGTTCTGCGTGCCGAAGGTCTCGACATCCTCGTAGTAGTCCCAGAGACGGTCGTAGTGGATGCCGCCCAGCTCGGTTCCCCGCAGGGTGCGCGTCACGGTCGCGCGCGCCGCATCCGCCGACTCGTAGCCGAACTCCTTCGCGTAACTGCCGACCGTGTCGGCGGCGAGCAGGTACTGGTGCACGCCATCCGTGCTCGGCACGATCGCGTACGAGATCTCGGGGCCGACGGCGAGCGCCATGTTGGTCGGGAGGGTCCAGGGCGTCGTCGTCCAGGCGAGCGCCTCGACACCGGTCAGCCCGAGCGCCTCCGCCTTCTCGCCGACGAGCGGGAACGTCACCGTGACCGACTGGTCCTGACGCATCTGGTAGACGTCGTCATCCATCCGCAGCTCGTGGTTACTGAGGGGGGTCTCGTCATTCCAGCAGTACGGCAGCACGCGGAAGCCCTCATAGGCGAGGCCCTTCTCGTGCAGCTGCTTGAACGCCCAGATGACGCTCTCCATGTACTCGACATTGAGCGTCTTGTAGTCGTTCTCGAAGTCGACCCAGCGCGCCTGGCGGGTGACGTAGCTCTCCCACTCGTCCGTGTAGCGCAGCACGGATTCGCGGGCCTTCGCGTTGAAGACGCCGATTCCCATCTGCTCAATCTCGTGCTTCTGCGTGATGCCGAGCTGGCGCATCGCCTCGAGCTCGGCCGGGAGCCCATGGGTGTCCCAGCCGAAGCGGCGCTGCACCTGCTTGCCGCGCATGGTCTGGTAGCGCGGGAACAGGTCTTTCGCGTAGCCGGTCAGCAGGTGGCCGTAGTGCGGCAGGCCGTTGGCGAACGGCGGCCCGTCGTAGAACACCCACTCGGGGCATCCCTCGCGCTGGTCGATCGAGGCCTGGAAGGTCTGGTCGCCCTTCCAGAACGCCAGGATGCCGCGCTCGATCCGCGGGAAGTCCGGCGATGCCGGGACGCCCGCTTCGTTCGATCCCAGTGGGTATGTCATCCGCTGCTCCGTGCCCGTCCGTGATGCTCGTGGTGTTCTTTTCCACGAGGACGACGGATGCCGCGGTACCACCTCGCTTGCCGCCCGACCGACTGCTCCGGATGACCGCTCTTGTCGCTGTGACGGGCTGTCCCGCTCGGTTCTACGCCACGCTCACGCGAGGTTCTTCCGAGAACTTCCCGGTGATTGCCGGATCGCTGTCTGTGCTCAAATCTTAGCGCGATGGCATCCGGACTCGCCGCCCGGTCGCTGTCGATATCCTGGACCCATGACCGACGAGACGGACGATCTGGACGAGTTCGCCCGGATGTTCGCGGCCAAGCCGGAAACACCGCCCGAGGGTCTTATCCCGCCGACCCCGGCGCAGCCCTCGCCCGCCGCGACGACGGTCCAGCCGGTCGTTCCGGAAGCCCTCGGTCAACTGCCGGTGGCCGCTGATCCGCTCGCCTGGCTCGACACGCCCACGGTCGCCTCCGAGGTCACGCCTCCTCCCCCGGCGGATGCCGCGATAAACGCCGTGCCCACGGTCGCCTTCCCCTCCGCGACGTCGTCCGCTTTCCCGGCGGACGAGCCAGCCACGCTGCTCCTGCCCGGCGTCGCCACGGGCGCCGGGCTCGCGTCGGTCTTCCCGCCTGCTCCTCCGGCCGAGGCCCCGACGACCGCGTTCCCGACCCGGCGTAGCGCGGCCGCCGAGTCCGCGGCGAGCGCGGGTGGACCGCCGGACAACGCACGTCGGAACGTCATCATCCTGGCGAGCGTTGGCGCGATCCTGCTGATCCTGATCATCGTGCTGGTCATCGTGCTGGTGGGACGGTTCTCGGCGACCACGGTCACCACGCCGACGCCGAGCACGACGCCCAGCGTCTCCTCGCGCCCAACTCCGAGTGTGACGCCCACCCCGACACCTACCCCGACACCCACTCCCACCCCGACACCCACTCCCACACCCACCCCTACCCCGACGCCCCCTCCGCCGCCGCCTGCGCCGACGCTCTCGGCGACCTCGACGACCGTCACCTGCCCGACCGCCACGAGCCAGACCACCTTCTCGATCGCCTACGCCACGACCAATGCGACGACCCTGCTTCTCACAGGCGGCGGCTCTGAGACGAAGATCGGAGCAACACCGAGCGGGACGATCGGTCCGCGGCCTTACACATGCGGGACGACATTCACTCTGACGGCGACGGGAGCGGGCGGCACCACAGCTCCGGTTGACGTGACGCCCAAGGTGACTCCCTAGACCTTCTGGCCGATCCGTGCGGTGAGGAGCGCCGCGGCGGACCCCGCGGCGACGTCGGCGACGTCGGCGACGGGAATGCTCCAGCGCGGGAAGCCGACGACGCTGCGCACCCGCAGGCCGGCGGCATTCACTCGGACACGCCAGTAGCTGGAGCCCAGAAGAACAAGGAGCACGATCGCCGGGATCGCCAGTGTCAGCGGCGCGGCGGCGGCGGGATCTACGCGGAGGAGCATGCATCGAGCAGAGTTTTAGTTGCCCCGTAACCAGAGGGTCACCTTCCTGGTTACATCTGCAGGGTGTCGGCACTTCCGAAGATTGAGTGTCGCTCAGCCGTGCCCCTAGGCTGTCAGCCACACAACAACCGGCTGCGCGAAGGACTCCGATGAGCGACGACACGCCCACGCAACGTTTCGACGCTCCGCTGACGCCCGCGACGTCCCTCACGCCGATCTCGACGCCGCCCGACGAACCGACCCCCGAGGACAAGCGCAGACGCGCTCTGATGTTCGTCTTCATCGCGTTGAGCGTCGCCTTGTTGGTGGTGCTGATCGTCGTGCTCATCATCCTGTTCACGCGCAGTGGGACGCCGAGCGCCATCGCGACGCCGACGGAGACCCCCTCTGCATCCTCAACACCGAGCACCACGCCGAGCGCCACACCTACTCCGACCCCCACGCGGACGACCGTACCCACGCAGCCTCCGGCGTCGGGACCAACTCTCACCTCGTTCACTAGTTCAACGGACGTGCAGTGCAACGCGGCCAACAACCCGATCGCCCTCGACTTCTCGTGGGTCGGGACCGGCGCGACGGCCTACTTCGCGGTCGGCGCTACGAACGATCCGAAGAGCAACGGTCAGGGCTGGACGCTGCCGCCGACCGGATCGCAGGCCGACTTTCCGCCGGGCCAGGACATCCTCTACCCCTGCAGCGCGGCGACTGCGACATACACGATCGGCGTCTACGACAACGGCGGCAAGAGCATCGTCAAGCGCATCGTCGTCACCAACCACGGGACGGTCGGCTGACACATCGGTCCCGGCCGTAAGCTGTTTCGGTCGCAACCAGGCACCTCACCGACGACACGGTGCCGCGCATCGAACCGGAGTACCGCCATGACGTCTGCCACCTCTGCTCGTCAGATCCCCGCCAGCAACATCCCGGACCGGCCCGCCCTGGAGGGCCTCGAGCCGAAGTGGGGTTCGGTCTGGGAAGCCGAGGGCACCCACCGCTTCGATCGCGTCGCCGCCCTCGCAGCCGGCAAGGCGAGCGTGTTCAGCGTCGACACTCCCCCGCCGACCGCCTCCGGCAGCCTGCACATCGGCCACGTCTTCAGCTACACCCACATGGATCTCGCGGCGCGATTCCAGCGCATGCGCGGTCGCAGCATCTTCTATCCGATGGGCTGGGACGACAACGGCCTGCCGACCGAGCGTCGCGTGCAGAACTACTACGGCGTGCGCTGCGACCCGACGCTCCCCTACGTTGCCGGCTACACGCCGCCGCTCGAGGGAGGCGACAATGCGTCATCGAAGGCCGCCGACCAGCAGCCGATCTCGCGCCGCAACTTCATCGAACTCTGCGAGAAGCTCACCGCCGAAGACGAGAAGCAGTTCGAGGCCCTCTGGCGCGACCTCGGCCTCAGCGTCGACTGGTCGCTCACCTACCGCACGATCGGCCACGAGGCGCAGCTGGCCGCCCAGCGCGCCTTCCTGCGCAACCTGGCCCGCGGCGAGGCCTACCAGGCGGATGCCCCGACCCTCTGGGATGTGACCTTCCGCACCGCCGTGGCCCAGGCGGAGCTCGAAGACAAGGACCAGCCGGCCGCGTACCACCGGGTGTCGTTCCATCGGCCCGACGGAAGCACTGTCGAGATCGAGACGACCCGACCCGAGCTTCTGGCCGCCTGCGTGGCGCTGGTGGCGCATCCGGATGACGAGCGCTACCAGCCGCTCTTCGGCACCACCGTGACCACCCCGATCTTCGGCGTCGAGGTGCCCGTGCTGGCTCACCACCTGGCGCAGAAGGACAAGGGATCGGGCATCGCCATGATCTGCACATTCGGTGACGTGACCGATGTGGTGTGGTGGCGCGAGCTGGACCTGCCGACTCGCGCGATCATCGGTAAGGACGGCCGCATCCTCGAGGAGGCCCCCGCCGCCGAGCTATTCTCGGAGGCCGGGCGCGCCGCGTACACCGAACTGGCCGGCAAGACCGTGTTCAGCGCGAAGGCGAAGATGGTCGAACTCCTGAAGGAGTCTGGCGAGCTGATCGGCGACCCGAAGCCGATCACACACCAGGTCAAGTTCTTCGAGAAGGGCGACAAGCCGCTCGAGATCGTCGCCACCCGCCAGTGGTACATCAGCAACGGCGCGCGTGACGAGGCCCTGCGCGACCGGCTGCTCGAGGCTGGCAAGCAGATCGACTTCCACCCCGAGTTCATGCGGGTGCGCTACGACAACTGGGTCGGCGGCCTCACCGGCGACTGGCTCGTCTCGCGACAGCGCTTCTTCGGCGTGCCGCTGCCCATCTGGTACCCGATCGATGCCGACGGCGAGGTGCTGCGCGAGCAGCCGATCGTGCCCGGCGAGCACCTGCTGCCGATCGATCCCTCCTCGGATGCTGCCCCCGGCTACGACGAGAGCCAGCGCGGGCAGGCCAACGGCTTCGTCGGCGAGCTCGACATCATGGACACCTGGGCCACCTCCTCCCTCACCCCGCAGATCGCGGGCGGCTGGGAGACGGATCCCGAGCTGTTCGAGCTGGTGTTCCCGTACTCCCTCCGCTCGCAGGGCCAGGACATCATCCGCACCTGGTTGTTCTCGACCGTGCTGCGGGCCGAGCTCGAGCACCACACCATCCCGTGGACGGACGCCGGCATCTCGGGCTTCATCGTCGACCCCGACCGCAAGAAGATGTCGAAGTCGAAGGGCAACGTCGTGACCCCGGCGGCCATGCTCGAAGAGCACGGCTCGGATGCGGTGCGCTACTGGGCGGCCTCCTCGCGCCTCGGAACCGACGCGGCCTTCGACCCGCAGAACCCGAAGCAGATGAAGATCGGGCGCCGGCTGGCGATCAAGGTGCTCAACGCGGCGAAGTTCGTCTATGCCTTCCCCGCGCCCGATGGTCGCCGATTGTTCCCGGTGGTCGAGCTCGTCGAGACCGACCTCCCGCAGGTCACCGAGCCTCTCGACCTCGACATGCTCGCCGAGCTCGCCCGCGTGGTCGAGATTGCGACGACGGCGTACGAGGCGTATGACCACGCCCGTGCCCTCGAGGCGACCGAGCAGTTCTTCTGGACCTTCTGCGACGACTACCTCGAGCTCGTGAAGGAGCGTGCGTACACGGGCTCGGGGGCCGCGCAGGCAAGTGCGGTGACCGCGTTGCGCACGGCGACCGAGGTGCTGCTGCGCCTGCTGGCCCCGGTGATCCCGTTCGCGACCGAGGAGGTCTGGCGCTGGACCCATGACGGCTCGATCCACACAGCCGCCTGGCCGACCGTCGCCGAACTCGGCAGCCCGGACGCCCCGCGCGGCCTGCTGCCCGCGGTCAGCGCTGCCTTGATCGGAATCCGCCGCGCCAAGACCGAGGCCAAGGCCTCGCAGAAGACTGAGGTGCTCTCGGCGACCCTGGCCGGTCCGGCGATCATCGCCGAGGCGGCCGACGACCTGCGCGGAGTCGGTCGGATCGCCCAACTCACCGTGGTCGAGGCCGACGAGGTCGCCGTCACCGACATCGTGCTCGCGGAGGCGACGGTCGAATGACCCTCGCGACGGCCGGACGCGCGCAGCGGCGTTCGTCCGTCGTCGTGGTCGCGTCGTCGGCGGTCGCGCTGGCCGTGCTCGTCGCGCTGAGCGGGTGCGTCCCGATCAAGCCGGATCGACATCCCATCCCCACCGGACGCGCGACGCCGTTCAGCGTCGCGCCCGCGGCTCCGCTCGTCGTCCCCGCGGTGCTCGACTACTGTCCGCTCGAGTCGGCCGTGCACTTCGACGGCTACCTCCTCCCGGTCGACGAGGTGTTCATCTGTCGAGCGGACGGGAGCCACGGCTCAGACGGCGTGTCCACCTTCGGCCCGTGGGAGTCCGCATCAAGCGTGGAGCATCCTGCCTCTCTCCTGGCGGCGTACCACGTCGCCGATGCACGCACGACAGACGCCCGCTGCACCCGGAGCTTTCACGACCCGCTCATCGTCTGGGTGCACCACAATGGCGTGACCACCGCGTACTACGCTCCGGTCGACCGCTGCAGATACCCCTCCTCGGCGGCGACCTCTGCCTACGAGAAGGCGAGACGCACCGTGCTCATCGACGTCGACCGCGGAGCGCCAGACACCCAAAGCCTCCTGCCCTCCAAGAAGGACGCCACCAGATGACCGACACCCACGCCACCGTCCGCCCCGTGAACCCCGGCGATCGCGAGATCTGGCAACGCCTGTTCACCGCCTACGGCGTGTTCTACGAGACCGACTTCCCGCAGGAGGTGCTCGACGGCGTATGGACCTGGCTGATGGATGCCGCCCACCCCGTCTCCGCGCTGGTAGCCGAGCTCGACGGGGCGCTGGTGGGGTTCGCGCACCTGCGACGCCTGGAGGACACCTTCACCGCTGGCCCCGCCTGGTTCCTCGACGACCTGTACGTCGTGCCCGAGCATCGCGGCGCGGGAATCGCCCGTGCCCTCATGGAGCGCTGCGACGCGACCGCCCACGCAGCCGGTGGCGGCACATTGCGATGGATCACGGCATCCGACAACACCACCGCCCAGGGTCTGTACGACAAGGTGGCGACGCGCACCACCTGGGTGACCTACGAGAGGGAAGCCTGATGCAGCTCGGAACCCGTTGGACTGTCGGCGACGAACGGCCCAGCCGTCTGCCGGAGGTGATGGTCAGTGCCATCGCCGACGTCGAATCCGAGCTGGGCGAACTCGAGGGTGTCGACACGAGCGGCTGGCGTTGGACGCTCACGTGGCTCGAGGGACGCCCGGTGGTGGAGCTCGACGACGGGACCGCCTTGCACTACGACCCCGCCACCGATGCGGTCACCCGCACTCAGGTGGCCTAGCTGAGGCGGGAGAGCCGCGCGAGATCCACCGCAGATGCTCGGTGGGCCTCCATCTCGCGCAGGAGCATCATCTGCTCGTGGGTGAGCTGCAGCCGCTGCGTGCGCTGCTGCGACCAGCGCAGCATGCTCACAGCGAGCCGGGAGACCAGGAGTTCGAGGCCCCGCTGACGCGTGGTGACGGATCCTGGGGCTGTTCATGAGGCGTCTCCTGCCAGTGGAACGGCCGCGTCGACGACCGGGAATGCGTTGAAGTTGATCTGGACGGGTCGCGCGCCCGGGGTGTCCTGACCGCGGAGCGGGACGATCATCGTCTCGACCAGGTCGTTGACTGCCGAGACGAAGGCACGCATCTGTTCGACCGTGAGGCGGGCGTTCGCCGTCATGATGGCGCTGGAGTCCATCCACTCCGGATCCACCTCGGTGGCGCCACGATCGATGAAGTCGTTCAGCAGACGCTGCTGGCTGGTGCGGAACTCGCGATAGATCAGCTGTGCGGCGGCCCGCCCCGCGGGCGTGCGGTCGGCATCCGGAGACCCGATGTTGATGGGTCCAGGAACGCGCTCCCACCAGCGCTCGCGACCCGTGCCGCGGCCCTGCTGCTCGCGCACGAAACCGTGCTTCTCGAGCTGGCGCAAGTGGTAGCTCGTGGCGCCGCTGGACTCCCCCAGTCGCTCGGCCAGGCCGCTGGCCGTGGCAGGTCCATAGACCGAGAGAGCATCGACCATTCGCACCCGGAGCGGGTGCGAGAGCGCCTTGAGGCTCTCCATGTCGAGCTCCCGGGCCGGCTGGGGCCCGTTCGTCTGCGGCTGGTTGTCGGTCATCGTGCAAAGGTACTTCTGCAAAGCTATCTTTGCAAATATTTGTTTGCAACAATTTCTTTGTAAGCACGGATGCCGCTCCACCGTAGGGTGGATGCATGGTTGATCAGAACCCCTTCTTCGAGCCCAGCAGCCTGGAATACGGCCTCCCCCCGTTCGCCGAGATCCGCGACGAGCACTACGAACCCGCCTTCAAGAAAGGCATGAGCGACCAGCTCGCCGAAGTCCGGGCGATTGTGCGGAAGCACGATGCGCCGATGTTCGAGAACACCCTTCCGGCGCTCGAGGCGAGCGGCCAGCTGCTTTCGCGCGTCGCCACCGTGTTCTTCAATAAGAGCTCGGCCGACTCCAGCGACTTCACCAACGACCTCGAGGAGAGGATCGCTCCGCAGCTCGCGACGCACTCCGACGCGATCCTGCTCGATTCCGCGCTGTACTCACGCATCATGACCGTGCACGACGCGCTCGACGAGCGGTCCGATCTCTCGGCCGAGCAGAAGTATCTCGTGCACCGCTGGTACACCGAGATGACCCTCGCCGGCGCCGGACTCGACGACGAAGCGAAGACGAAGCTGCGCGAGTACAACCAGAAGCTCTCGACGCTCACCACCCGGTTCGAGAAGAACCTGCTCGCCGACACCAATGAGCTCGCCGTCGTCCTCGACGACGTGGCCGACCTGGACGGTCTCGAGCTGGGCGAGATCTCCGCGGCGGCCGAAGCCGCGACGGCCCGCGGCCTTGAGGGCAAGTCGCTCGTGACCCTGGTGCTGCCCACCGGGCACCCGTTCCTCGCCTCCCTGACGGATCGCGGCATCCGGCAACGAATCATGGAGGCCTCGCAGTCGCGCGGCACCCACGGCGGCGAGTGGGACAACAAGAAGGTCGTGCTCGAGATCGTGCGACTGCGGGCCGAGCGGGCCGAGCTGCTCGGCTTCCCGAGCCATGCCGCCTTCGTGCTCGCCGACTCCACCGCCAAGACGCCGCAGGCGGTCGCCGAGATGCTCAGCAAGCTCGCGCCCGCCGCCGCGCGCAACGCGAAGGCCGAGCAGGGCGACCTCGAGGTCATCATCGGGGGCGAGCTCGACGATTCGCTCGAAGCCGACCAGGCCGTGATGAGCTGGGACTGGGCGTTTTGGACCGAGAAGGTGCGCCAGGAGAAGTACGACGTCGACACCGCGGCGCTCCGCCCGTGGTTCGAGGCGGAGCGCGTGCTGCAGGACGGCGTGTTCTTCGCCGCCACTCGGCTCTACGGAATCACCTTCACCGAGCGGACGGACCTCCTCGGTTACCACCCCGACGTGCGCGTCTTCGAGGTGCACAACGAGGACGGCTCGCCCGTCGGGCTCTACCTGCTCGACCTGTACACGCGCGACTCCAAGCGCGGCGGTGCGTGGATGAACGACCTGATCGCGCAGTCGACGCTGCTCGGTCACGAGCACACGATCGTGACCAACAACCTCAACGTTCCGAAGCCCGCGGCCGGGGAGCCGACGCTGCTGACCTTCGACGAGACGGGCACCCTGTTCCACGAGTTCGGGCACGCGCTGCACGGTCTGTTCGCGCAGGTGACGTACCCGAAGCTGGCGGGCACGAACGTGTTCCGCGACTTCGTCGAGTTCCCGAGCCAGGTGAACGAGATGTGGATGCTGTGGCCAGAGGTCCTTGCGAACTACGCGAAGCACTACCAGACCGGTGAGCCGCTCGATCAGGGGATCGTGGACCGGCTGCACGAGTCCGAGCAGTTCAACGAGGGTTTCGCGACTAGCGAGTACCTCGGGGCGGCCCTCCTGGACCAGGCGTGGCACGGACTGTCGGCACGCGCGGCTGCGGAGGTCGACGATGTGCCGTCGTTCGAGGCATCCGCTCTCGCCGCCGTCGGACTCGACAGCCCGGCCGTGCCGCCGCGCTACCGCACTACCTACTTCGCGCACGTCTTCTCGGGCGGCTACGACGCCGGCTACTACTCGTACATCTGGAGCGAGGTGCTCGACGCCGACACGGTCGAGTGGTTCAAGGAGAACGGCGGGCTCACCCGCGCGAACGGCAACCGCTTCCGCACGCATCTGCTGGGCGTCGGCGGCTCGAGGGACGCGCTCGAGGCCTACGCGGACTTCCGCGGCCGCCCCGCCGAGATCGGGCCGCTGCTGAAGCGTCGCGGGCTGCAGTAAACGCGTCCCGTCCCGTCCGGTCCCGTCCCACCGCCGCTCACGCCGCACACCCCCGCCCGCGCACCACGCCCGCACGCACGCACGCCCGCACCACGCCGAAATGACACCTTTGCACCGAATCTGGACGGACATCCACCTCGTTTGGGTGCAAAGTGCGGTTGTCGCTCAGCGAACGCCCGCGGCGCGCAGCAGGGCCCCGAGCCTGGATGGCGACCCTGCGACATCCCAGCCCCACCTGGCCACCCGGGAGACCTGGCGACGAAGGCGGTCTTCCCGCGCTTTCTCGTCGAGGACGACCTCGGCTGTGCTCCTTCCCTTGGTCCATTCGGATCGGAGGTACTTGCCCATCCCGTCGAACTCTCCAGCGACGCCGACGTCCGGCCACCAGAAGTCCACAAACATCCGCCCCTGGTCGTCGTCGAAACGCCGTTGCAGTACTGGTCGCGTGAGCCCCGCGCGTTCGATCGAAAGCCGCGACAGGGTCTCACCGGGGGACTCCGACTCGGAATCGGAGAAGTCGATGGCGAACTTCGCGACGCGAACGCCCCGGCCGGAGCCGACTTTCTCCAGCTCGCGGAGCAGCTGCTGCCTTTCGACTCGGAAGGTGCGGCCTCCCAAATGGAGGCCTGCGAGTGCCGCGTCCGTTGCGACGACTGCATCGGTCATCGACTCCGTTCGCGCCAGATCGAGGATGGTTCGACTGAGCGATGTCACCGCGACGCCGTCGATAAGATCGGAGGAGTCGACCTGTCCACTCGCGTGATGCAGCAAGCCCGGAGCGCTGCGCCCGCCCCCGGCGACCTCGAGGGCGTGGATGCGATCGGGCCACGGTCCGATCCTCGGAATCCGCCAGAGGGATGCCGCGGAGGCATGCGAGAACACCGTCGGTGAGAGGGCCACCAGGTGCCGAGCGTGCACCAGGTCGCGGTACGCCAGGTCTCGGGATCGAGGCGTCGCCGGCAGCGGCGCGACGTAGGCACCCCGCGACACTCGCACCAGTCGGCCCAGGGACGCAGCTCGCGCCAGCGTGTTCCGCTCGCTAGAGGTGAGCGCCGCGGACGTCAGAGTGAACCGATCGCGCCAGTTCGGATCGTCGTGGATCTCCATCCGCCGAGAATCGCGTCGAGCGTCGGCTGACGTCACGCACCGGTCGAATCCGGTGCACAACCACGACGCGGTGCGCCTGCGGACGACGAGAAGGCGTGCTTGCACCGAAGCCCCTCGGTTGTCCACGCCTTCTCGATGCAAAGCCGGCGCTTCGACGAGCGCACCGCCGCGAGCGCACCGCCGCGAGCGTGCGCCGCGGGCGAGGGCAACGGAAAGCGCGGGGCTACGCCGCGAGGGCCCGTAGCGTGCTCAGGCGCACGTCGGTGGTCGCTCCCTGCGGCACGATGATGACCTCGTCTGCGAGGGTGGATGCCGCGAGCGCGTCGATCCGCCCGCGCACGTGCTCGAGGGTGCCGATCGCCTGGTGCTCGAGACGCTGGTCCACGAAGGCGTTCTCGGCAGGAGTCCATGGATGCGCGAGCGTCTCCTCGAGCGACGGCACCCGCGTGGGGAGTCCGCTCCGCAGTCGGATCATCTGAAGCGCCTGCGGAAGTGCGAGCTGCCGCGCCTCCTCCGCCGATGAGGCGACGAGAGCCGTCACGGCGACCATCGAGTGAGGCTCTCCGAGCATGACCGAGGGCGTGAACGCGTCCCGGTAGACCTCGAAGGCGAGAGGCGTCTGGTCTCCCCCGGCAAAGTGGTGGGCGAACGCGAACGAGAGCCCCATCATCCCGGCGAGGCGGGCACTGAAGTCGCTGGAGCCGAGCAGCCACAGCTCAGGCGAGTCGCCCATGCCGGGCACGGCCATGACCCGAGAGCCCTGTCCTCCGGCGAGGGCCGGGATCGTGCCGAAGTAGGCGAGCAGTTCGATGACCTGCTGGGGGAAGTCATCCACCGTCTCGATGCCAACGTTGCGACGGATGGTGGCACTCACGAGCGGGTCGGTGCCGGCCGCGCGACCGAGCCCGAGGTCGATCCGGTCGCCGTGGAGCGCCACGAGCGTGCCGAACTGCTCGGCGACGACGAGCGAGGAGTGGTTGGGCAGCATGACGCCGCCGGAGCCGACGCGGATGCGCTCGGTCGCCGCCGCGATCGCGCCGATCAGCACCGGCGGCGAGGAGCTCGCGATGCCCGGCATCCCGTGGTGCTCGGCCACCCAGAAGCGGCGGTAGCCAAGCAGGTCCGCCTCTCGCGCGACGGTGAGGGTGCCGGCGAGGGCCTGAGCGTGGGATCCGTCGGCCGCGACGGAGGCGAGGTCGAGCACGGAGAGGGGAACGGTCACCCGACGGGCAACGGGCGCGCGCTCCCGCGGATTCCCGCGGCCGAAGATTTGCTTTCTTGCCCGGGCAATGTGCAATATATTGCATGCCTGTTCCGCAGACTGACACCCCGGTGATCGCGCGCAGTTCGCTGCGCGAGACCACCTATGCGCGCCTCCGCGACGCGATCGTCGACGGCACCCTCACCCCCGGCGAACGCCTGCGCGACACGGAACTTGCCGAGTGGCTCGGCGTCAGCCGCACCCCGATCCGCGAAGCGCTGCTCGAACTGCAGCGCGCAGGGCTTGTGATCGCCCGGGCAGGCCGCGACACGCTGGTCAGCCCTCTCAACGTGGAGGCCACCCGCCAGGCCGCGGAGGTCGCGTCCGCACTCCACGCCCTCGCCGCGCGGCTCGCGGTGCCGCGACTGGACACCGTCGCGCTGGAACGCCTGCAGGCTGCCAACGACGCCTTCGCATCCGGTCTCGACGCGAACGACGCGGATGCCGCTCTCGTCGCCGACGACGCGTTCCACCGGGTTCTGCTCGACGCCTCGGGCAACGACGTGCTTGCCCAGCAGCTCGACCACGTCACTCCCCTGCTGCGGCGCGTCGAGCGCCTGCGCTTCTCCACGCTCGCCGGACGCGAATCCGTCGCCCAGCATCGCCAAATCATCGCCGACTGCGCCGCCGGCGACGCGGACGCCGCCGCGCGGCACAGCGCCGCAAACTGGCACACCCTCGATATTCACTTGACCGACTGACCCGGAACCCCAGGAGAACACAATGCGCCTCGCCGACTTCCCGCGCTATCCGCTCACCTTCGGGCCGAGCCCGATCCACCCGCTCGACCGACTGACCGCCCACCTCGGTGGCGCGACCATTTGGGCCAAGCGCGAGGACGTCAACAGCGGGCTCGCCTACGGCGGCAACAAGACGCGCAAGCTGGAGTACATCGTCCCGGACGCGATCGCCTCCGGGGCCGACACGCTGGTCTCCATCGGCGGTTACCAGTCCAACCACACCCGACAGGTCGCGGCCGTTGCGGCGAAGATCGGGATGAAGGCCGTGCTCGTACAGGAGAAGTGGGTGGACTGGCCCGACTCCGTCAACGACCGGGTCGGCAACATCATGCTGTCGCGGATCATGGGCGCCGAGGTGCGTCTCGACCCCGCCGGATTCGGCATCGGCATCAAGAGCAGCTGGCAGCAGGCACTGGATGACGTGGCCGACCGCGGCGGGAAGGCCTACGGGATCCCGGCGGGGGCGTCCGAGCACCGACTCGGCGGTCTCGGATTCGCCAACTGGTCGTACGAGGTCAAGCAGCAGGAGAGGGAGCTCGGCATCTTCTTCGACACCATCGTGGTCTGCAGCGTCACAGGGTCCACTCACGCGGGCATGATCGCGGGCTTCGCCGGGCAGGACCGCCCGCGCCGGGTGATCGGCATCGACGCCTCAGCCCAGATCGATGAGACGCGGGAGCAGGTCGCCCGGATCGCGCGCAACACGGCCGCCCTGATCGGCCTCGACCGTCAGCTGCGCGACGACGAGATCACCGTGCTCGAGGGCTGGGCCGGCGACCTCTACGGGATCCCGGTGCAATCCACTCTGGATGCGATCCGGCTTACCGGCTCCCTCGAGGGCGTCATCATCGACCCGGTGTACGAGGGCAAGTCGATGGCGGGTCTGATCGACCTCGTAACGAGCGGCGAGATCCCGAAAGACAGCACGGTGCTCTACGCTCACCTCGGCGGCCAGCCGGCGCTCAACGCCTACAGCGCGCTGTTCACCTCGTAGATCTCTTGCTGGTCGAGTAGCGTCGCGGCAGGCCGGACGGCGGGCGCTCGGACCAGCTCAGAGCCGGCCCATCTGCCAAATCAAGGATGCGGCAGCGGAATCCGCCAAAAATCCCCGAACTTCGGTCCGCACGGCGCAGGCTGGCCTTGACTTGGCATCGGGCAGCAAGAGACAGCGCGGCCAGCTGCACGTCGGGAGCCGTCCCGCGGCAGTTTTCGGCGCGGCCACGACATGGCCGACTCATCCAGCGAAGTTCGAGCTACGCGGACTTCTCGGCGCGACGAGCGACGCGCGGCACGATCGTCGGCGCGGCGTTCTCGAGCACGGCGCCCTTGGTCACGATGACCCGGGCGACCTCTTCGCTCGAGGGAACCTCGAACATGATCGGCCCAAGAACCTCTTCGAGGATCGCGCGCAGGCCGCGAGCACCGGTCTGGCGCAGCACCGCGAGGTCGGCGATCGCCTCGAGGGCGTCCTCGTCGAATTCGAGCTCGACGCCGTCGAGCTGGAACATCCGCTGGTACTGACGCACGAGCGCGTTCTTGGGCACAGTCAGGATCTCCATGAGCGCGTGCTGGTCGAGCGGCGTGACGGTGGTCACGACGGGCAGACGCCCGATGAACTCGGGGATCAGGCCGAACTTGTGAAGATCTTCCGGCAGCACCTCGCTGAATAGCGTGGTGTCGTCGCGCTTCGAGTGCAACGGGGCGCCGAATCCAATTCCGCGGCGGCCGACGCGGGCCGAGATGATGTCTTCGAGACCCGAGAAGGCGCCGGCCACGATGAACAGCACGTTCGTCGTGTCGATCTGGATGAACTCCTGGTGCGGGTGCTTGCGACCGCCCTGCGGCGGCACCGAGGCGACCGTGCCCTCGAGGATCTTGAGCAGCGCCTGCTGCACGCCCTCGCCCGAGACGTCACGCGTGATCGACGGGTTCTCGGCTTTGCGGGCGATCTTGTCGACCTCATCGATGTAGATGATGCCGGTCTCGGCGCGCTTGACGTCGTAGTCCGCAGCCTGGATGAGCTTGAGGAGGATGTTCTCGACATCCTCACCGACGTAGCCGGCCTCGGTGAGGGCGGTGGCATCCGCGACCGCGAACGGCACGTTGAGGCGCTTCGCGAGGGTCTGCGCCAGATAGGTCTTGCCGCATCCGGTCGGACCGATCAGCAGGATGTTGCTCTTCGCGATCTCGATGTCGTCGATGAGAGCATCGGCCGAGGTCAGGGTCGACCGGGCGCGGATGCGCTTGTAGTGGTTGTAGACGGCGACCGAGAGGGCTCGCTTGGCGGGCTCCTGCCCGATCACGTACTCCTCGAGGAAGCCGAAGATCTCCTTCGGCTTGGGGAGGTCGAACTCGCTCGAGACCTCCTCGCCAGCCTCAGCCAGGCGCTCCTCGATGATCTCGTTGCAGAGCTCGACGCACTCATCGCAGATGTAGACCCCTGGGCCCGCGATCAGTTGCTGAACCTGCTTCTGTGACTTGCCACAAAAGGAGCACTTGAGCAGGTCAGCGCTTTCCCCGATGCGTGCCATGCGACCGAGCCTAACCCGAACCACCCTGGTGGACAGGCCATGTGTGGAAAAGGGTCGTCGGCGCGCCGTCTTAGGCTGGAGGCATGCCGATGCACGCCCGCGCGCAGCGACTGGCCCGCGGATGGATCGTCGGCATGGTCGCCACCACCGCCGCGGCGGTATCCCATTCGCTCGCGGGCGGCTATCGACCGGGCACCCTGAGCTTCGGCGTCGCGCTGGTCTTCGCCGGGCTCCTCGGCACCGCGGTCATCGGGCGCCAACCGTCACTTCCCCGGTTGAGCGTCGCGGTCGGCGTCTCGCAGCTCGCCTTCCACCTGCTCTTCTCGGCGTTGGGCGGCGGAGGGACCTCTGCCCCTGCATCCGGCGTCGGGATGTGGGATATATCCGCCATGGACGCGACCGGCACCACGGCGCTCGTCGGGTCCGGTCACGATCACCTCGCCGATTCCTCCATGTGGATCGCCCACGCTCTCGCCGCCGTGCTCACGATCGCCTTCCTGCGGCACGCCGAGCTGGCCGCGTGGGGCATGGTGACCCGCGCGTTCGCACGTGTCACGGCGTTCGCGGTGCCGGTGGTCGCGGTCGCCCCTCGCGTCCGTGCGGCCGGGCTCCCGGTGGTCCGAGTTCTCGCGTCGCGGCTGCTCGTCTCCTCCGCCTCGCGACGAGGCCCCCCTCTGCTGTCGTTCTGAGCTCCCCCGCTGCAGTTGCAGCATCCAGAACACGTCACGACACGCCCTGACGACACAGACAGGAACCCCATGCATCGACACCTCCTCGCGGCCGCCACCATCGGCACCGCAGCACTGGTCGTGCTCTCGGCGCCGCTGAGCGCCAGCGCACACGTCTCGCTTGAAACCAACACCGCGACCCCCGGCAGCTACGACACGATCACCTTCCGCGTGCCGAACGAGTCCGCCACCGCCACCACGAACAGGGTCACGGTGAACCTTCCGAGCGATGCGGGGCTGCTCGCCAGCGTCCACTACGTCCCGGTGGCCGGCTGGACCGCCGAACTCGTCACCACGACCCTCGCGAAGCCGATCGTGAACGGCGACGACACCACCACAGAGGCCGTCACGCAGGTCGTGTTCACGGCATTCTCTGGATCCGAGCTCGGCGACGGCAGCCTCGGCGTGTTCAAGCTGTTCGTCGGGCCCATCCCGAAGGTCGGCAAGCTCACGCTCCCGGTTGAGCAGGGTTACAGCGACGGCAGCGTCATCTCGTGGAACGGGGCGGCCGACAGCGAGAGGCCAGCCCCCGTGCTTTACGTGGAGGACGCTCCGGCGGTCGACCACGACGCCGACAGCGCGCCGCAGACGACGGTGTCCGATGAGCATGCGGCGGCGGCATCCACCGATGGCGGCTCGGATGTCGTGGCCCGCTCGCTGGGCGGCGCCGGTCTCGTGCTCGGCGCGATCGCGGTGGTGATCGCGATCGTCGCACGGCGGCCGCGCGCGGCAACGGGCGCCACGTCGCCCACGCCCACGCCCACGCCTCCGACGACGAAGGAGAGCTGACCGTGCGCCGCGGCCTCGCCCTGGGCCTGGCGGTCGGTCTCGCCGTGCTCGCGACGCTCGCCGTCGCCGGTCCGGCTTCCGCCCACAATCAGATCATCTCGTCCACCCCGAGCTCGGGTCAGACCCTGACCGAGCTGCCGAGCGAGTTCCGTATCGTCACCAACGAGGCGCTGCTCGATCTCGACGGGCAGGGCCGCGGCTTCGCCTTCGAGATCCGGGATGCCGCAGGTCGCTTCTACGAGACCGGGTGCGTCACGATCGCCGACGCCACGATGTCGACGCCCACCGCGCTGGGAGCCCCCGGCGCGTACACCGTGATCTACCAGCTGGTCTCGGCCGACGGGCACACGGTCAGCGGCGAGATCCCGTTCACCTGGGCGCCGAGCGGATCGGTGACGGCGTCAACGGGCACCGCGTCGCCCGCGACGTGCCCCGGATCGACGGTCGCGGCTCAGGCGCCGAGCTCGGGGACGGGCAGCGACGGCACGCGCAACTCGACCGTGCCGCTCGCCGACGTGCTGTGGATCGGCGGCGTGCTGCTCGCGGTCGCCCTCGCCGTCGTAGTGACCCTGGTGATCACGACCCGGCGCCGCCGCGGCTGACGCATTTCGCATACACCGATTCGCCGAGGAGTCGCGTTCTGCCAGTTCGGGCGAACCCGACTAGCCGATCCTGACTCCTCGGCGAATGGTTGAGTCGTGACGGGCTATTTGACCAGCGCCGGCAGGTTCTTGCGACTGGTGAGCACCTGGTCGATGAGGCCGTACTCGAGCGCCTCATCCGCCGACAGGATGGTGTCGCGCTCCAGGTCGCGGTTGATCCGCGTGATGTCGTGGTTCGAGTGCTTCTCGAGCGTCAACTCGAGCCAGGTGCGCAGGCGCAGGATTTCTTTCGCCTGGATCTCGATGTCCGACGCCTGACCGCGACCGGCCTCGCCGACAGCGGGCTGGTGGATCAGGATGCGCGCGTTCGGGAGTGCGAGGCGCTTGCCCGGCGTTCCGGCGGCCGCGATGACCGCCGCAGCAGAGGCCGCCTGGCCGAGCACAACCGTCATGACCTGCGGACGGATGTACTGCATCGTGTCGTAGATCGCCGTCATCGCGGTGAACGAGCCACCGGGTGAGTTGATGTACATGATGATGTCGCGATCCGGGTCCTGGCTCTCGAGCACGAGCAGCTGGGCCATGATGTCGTCAGCCGAGGCGTCGTCGACCTGCACGCCGAGGAAGATGATGCGGTCCTCGAAGAGCTTCGCGTAGGGGTCCTGACGCTTGAAGCCGTACGGGGTGCGCTCCTCGAAGCTGGGGAGGATGTAGCGGGACTGCGGCATCCGGTCGGCGAGATCTCCGCCGGCGTTGAAGGTGGGTGTCTCCATGGTTCTCAGTCCTCTACTTGGTGTCTTCGGTTCCGCCGCCGCCGATGACGTCGGAGGCGGAGTTGCGGATGTAGTCGACGAAGCCGTACTCCAGCGCCTCTTCGGCGTTGAACCAGCGGTCGCGGTCGCCATCCGCGTTGACCTGCTCGACCGTCTTCCCGGTCGCCTCGGCGGTGATGGCGGCGAGCCGGTTCTTCATGTCGATGATGAGCTGGGCCTGAGTCTGGATGTCGGACGAGGTGCCGCCGAATCCGCCGGACGGCTGGTGCAGGAGCACGCGCGCGTTGGGCGTGATGTATCGCTTGCCCTTGGTTCCGGCGGAGAGCAGGAACTGACCCATCGACGCGGCCATGCCGATGCCGACGGTGACGATGTCGTTCGGCACGAACTGCATCGTGTCGTAGATCGCCATGCCCGCGGTGATCGAACCACCGGGCGAGTTGATGTAGAGGAAGATGTCTTTCTTCGGGTCCTCCGCCGCCAGCAGCAGCATCTTGGCCGCGATCTCGTTCGAGTTGTCGTCGCGCACCTCGGAACCAAGCCAGATGATGCGGTCCTTCAGAAGACGGTCAAAGACACTCGGCTGGAATGCCGTATCGGCCATGGGTTGAGCTCCGTTTCGGTTTCGCCCCAGGATCGGGAAACGATGTCGAGGATGAATCTACCGGGGGGCCCGAGGCCGCACGGACGTGTTCGCCGTGGGCAGACCTTGCTGGTCGAGTAGCGCCGCAGGTGCGTGTCGAGACCTGGCCCGATTAGCCTCGGAGCATGAGCGATTGGCAGACCCGCGTCGACGCCGTCTGGGCGGATGCCGCGTCCCTGAGCGATGACGAACTCGTCGCGTCGATCGACGCTCTGGCCGCCGAGCGCGACCCGGGTGACGCGTTGGCGCTCGCCGAGCAGGGTGGAGCCCGCGACTCCACCGGCCGGGAGGAGGAGGCGGTCCCCTTCTACCGCGCCGCCCTCGCCGCCGGTCTGGACGACACCCGCCGGGGCCAGGTCGTCATCCAGTACGCCAGCACGGTGCGCAATCTCGGGCGCCCCGAGGAGTCGCTCGAGCTGCTGACCGCCGAGTTCGCCGGGCATCCGGAGCATCCGCTCGCCGACGCCGCGACCGCGTTCGCCGCCCTCGCGCTGGCCAGCAGCGGCCGCACGACGGAGGCGCTCGTCTCGGCGCTGCACGCGCTCGCCCCGCACCTGCCCCGCTACCAGCGCGCGGTCGGCGCGTACGCCGACGAGCTGCTCGAACAGCAGGACGGGCGTGCGTAGCGCTCCTCGGCCAGCAAGACAGCTCAGTGCGCGAGCTTCTCCAGCGTGTTCAGGTTGCGCGTGGTGAGCCACGGCGTGTACGCGGCCTTCGCCTGCGCCTTGCCCAGCGCAGAGTCGAGTGTCGACCCCTTCGGCACGCTCCAGTACACGACGCCATCGCCCGCCTGTGCCTGTTCGACCGCGGGATCGAGCTCGACCGCGAGCAACTCGGCGCGCACCCCGGGTGTCACGGCGAACACGACGTAGGCGTGCCGTCCCGACTCCCGCGCGAAGGGGTAGGCGGCGATGAGCTCGCGGATCGCGTCCACCGTGAGCACGTGCACCCACGCCTCGTAGCCGAACCTCGTGCGCAGTGCGGCCTTGAGGGCGGACATGGCGGCGGAGGCGGCATCCGTGCTCGTGAACAGCACGTTGCCGCTGGCGAGCACGGTGCTGACGTCTGTGTAGCCCAGCCCGGAGACGAGGTCGGCGAGGTCCACCATCTTGATGGTGACCCCGCCGACGTTCACTCCGCGTAGCAGAGCGACATACCTCGTCATCGCATGCGGCTAGCTGTGGTCGTGGCCGAAGTGCTCGCTGCCCGGCTTGCGGCCGTGCCCGTCCTTCGCAGCCTTGCCTTTGCTTGGCGCGGCGCCGGCGTTGGCCTGCTGGAGAAGTGTCGCGGCGTCGGACGTCTCGAAGTTGTCCTCCTCGTCGAGGATTCCCGAGGTCAGCGCCGAGACGTCAACGGGCTTGCCCTCGGTGTCGACGACCTTGGCCTTCGAGAGGACGACGGCGAGGCCCTTGGCGCGGGCGACCTCGCCGATCATGGCCGGGAGCTGGCCGTTGGCGTCGATGACCTTGATGAACTCGGCCGGCTCGAGACCGTACTGGGCGGAGGCCTGCACGAGGTAGGAGGTGAGCTCGTTCTGGCTGACCTTCACCTCCTCCTTCTCGGCGATCGCGTCGAGCAGGATCTGCGAGCGGAAGGTCTTCTCGCTGGACTCGGCGACCTCGGCGCGGTGCACCTCGTCTTCAAGGCGACCCTCCTGCTCGAGGTGACGGTTCACCTCGTCGTCGATGAGCGTCTGCGGCACCGGGATCTCGACCTTCTCGAGCAGCGCGTCGACGATCTTGTCGCGCGCGGCGACCCCCTGGGCGAACTCGCCCGACTTGGCGAGCTGCTCGCGGATGTCGCTGCGCAGCTCACCGATGGTGTCGAACTGGCTGGCGATCTGGGCGAAGTCGTCGTCGGCTTCGGGAAGCTCGCGCTCCTTGACGGCGAGCACCGTGACCGCGATCTGTGCGTTCTCCCCCTCGTGGTCGCCGCCGAGCAGCGGAGCCTCGAAGTTGGTGGACTCGCCCGCGGTCAGCGTGTCGAGCGCCTCATCGATGCCCTCGATCAGCTCGCCCGAGCCGAGCTCGTACGAGATGTTGCTCGCGGTGTCGACCTCTTCGTCGCCGATGGTGGCGGTGAGGTCGAGCTGCACGAAGTCTCCGCTCGTGGCCGGGCGGTCGACGGTGACCAGGGTGCCGAAGCGGCTGCGCAGTTTCTCCAGCTCGGCTTCGACGTCATCCGGGCTGACCGCGATCGGGTCGACCTCGAGGGTCAGGGTCTCGTAGTCGGGGATGTCGAACTCGGGACGGATGTCGACCTCGACCGAGAGCTCCAGGTTGCCGCTGAAGTCGTCGACGCTGGGCCACTTGATGATGTCGGCCGACGGACGCCCGAGAGGACGCACCTTCTCCTCGTCGGCGGCCTGGCGGTAAAAGGTGTCGAGACCCTCGTTGACCGCGTGGTTGAGCACCTCGGAGCGACCGACGCGCTGGTCGATGATGGGCGGCGGCACCTTGCCCTTGCGGAAACCCGGGATGTTCACGTCTTCGGCGATGTGCTGGTACGCGTGGGTGATGCTCGGCTTGAGCTCCTCGGGCGTGACGATGATGTTGAGCTTCACGCGAGTGGGGCTGATCTTCTCGACGGTCGTGGTGACCATGGTGTCTCCGATGTTCTGGTGAGGGTGATGACAAGTCTGAAAAGTGAGTCGGGGCGACAGGATTCGAACCTGCGGCCTCCCGCTCCCAAAGCGGGCGCTCTACCAAGCTGAGCTACGCCCCGGATGCTGCGCACGGCCCGAAAAATGGCCTCACGAAGTCTAACCGTTCCGACGGCCTCTCTCGCTGGTCGCTCTTCCTGATCGAGTAGCCGCGAGGCGTCGTATCGGGACTCTCTCGTCGCTCGAGTAGCGGCGAAGCCGCGTGTCGAGACCTCCCGATGTCAGACCCTCCCCGCAGACTTTTCCCGTGGCAGAAATCGAAATCATGGAACTCCGCGCCTTCGAGCCGCGCTGCCTCGACTGCGGCGAGACCGGCCCGATCGAGACCAGCGCCTTCTTCGCGATGGCGTGGGAGGAGTCGCATGTGTGCGTCGAGATCAGCGCCGGCAGCGATTCGGGCTTCGCGGATGCCGCAGAACTCGCCGTTGCCTCGTAGCGGCTGAACGTTCCGGTAGACTCGGCGGGCGAGATAGCGCCTTCGGCTGCTCTCGGGGATGTAGCTCAATGGTAGAGCTTCAGTCTTCCAAACTGACTACGCGGGTTCGATTCCCGTCATCCCCTCCATATCCCCTATGTCGAATCGGCGTGTGTGGCCTTCATCGGGCGAGAGCGCCCCAGGCCATCGATGCCCGTATCTCAGCGCGGGCGCTCACGCGTGGGCGCTCTCGATTGCCGTACGGAGTGCCCAGGTAGTGCCGGGACAGTGCGTCGATGTCAACCAGGCCTGGATCATCGGTGATCTCGGTGACGACGAGTTGAAGTGACACGTGGGAGTACCAGTCGTCACCGTCCAGCACATCGAGAGCGAAGCGCGGATCACGCCGGAGGTGGCCGAGACGGAACCGGCCGGCATCGAGGTTGATCAGAACGCGTCCGTCTGGCTCGAACAGGTACCAGGTGGCCACCGTGACGGGCTGGCCATCTTTGGTCGCGGTCGCCATCACGGCCGGGTTCGGTCTGCGGAGAAATTCCTGAGCGGCGGGAGAGAGGTCTGTCGGCACCTGGCGAGCGTAGCTTTCTCGCGGAACGAAAGTCGGGGCCTGGCCCGTGTCACCGGACGTCGCTAGATTCGCGGCATGACGGATTCGATCTCCGAGGCCGAGTTCTCCGCAGCATCCGGCGTCGAGGAATGGCGGGCGCGCTACTGGGGCGCGAAGGCGTACTTTCGCACCGGTGACTTCGCGACGGGTGCAGCCTTCGTCACCGAGATCGCTCAGCATGCTGGCGCGGCCGTCGGGTACGTCCACGTCGGTGAGACGACGATGGTCGAACCTAACCTGATCGGTCCCTCGCTCGGCATCAACCAGAAGGGGTACGTCGCTCCGCGCAACCGCATCCATGTGGATGTCTCCGTGCCGCACGATCACGCGCAGGCCCGGGTCGACGCGATCATCGCGGCGAGAGGCAGGTTGCTCGGAGACCGGCACGCGCCCGCTTTCTGGTCGCTGATCGACGCCGCGGGCAATGTGGTCGACATCGCGACCTGGCAGGAAAGGGACTGAACCATGGCGCTCGATCCGCAACTCCGCGACTGGATGCTTGCGACCGACCCCGCGCTCCGGTGGCAGGTCGAGCGCGACCTCGTGGGCGCCCCCGAGGAGGTCTGGCAGGCGTCCCGCTCTCGCATTGCGACCGAGGGTGTGGGCGCCGACATGCTCTGCCATCAGGATGCCGACGGTCAGTGGGCGGGCGGCGCCTACTTCCCCGCGGGCTTCGACTTCGCGAGCACCGAGCCCGGCCAACCCTGGACCGCGACGACCTGGTCCCTGAACAGCCTGCGCGACTGGGGGCTGGATGCCGCGGCTCTCGCCGGCACCGTCAAGAAGCTCGAGGCGAACTCCCGGTGGGAGTACGACGACCTGCCCTACTGGGGCGGCGAGGTGGACGCGTGCATCAACGGCTTCACGCTCGCCAACGGCGCATGGCTCGGCGCCGACGTCTCAGGGCTGGCCGACTGGTTCGTCGACCACCAGATGGCCGAGGGCGGCTGGAACTGCGAGTGGGTGGAGGGCTCGACGCGCTCGTCGTTCCACTCCACGCTCAACTCGCTGAAGGGCATCCTGTACTACGAGATCGCGACGGGCGGCAACGACCGGCTCCGGGCCGCGCGTCACGCTGGCGAAGAGTACCTACTGCAGCGCCACCTGATGCGCCGCCTGACCACCGGCGAGCAGGTCGGCGATTGGGTGACGAGCTTCGGGTATCCATTCCGCCACGTCTTCGGGGTGCTCAACGCGAGCGACTACTTCCGCGCCGCGACCCTGCACAACGGCGCTGAGCCCGATCCGCGCCTCCGCGAGGCCGTCGAGGCCGTCCGCACCGCACGCCGACCCGACGGCACCTGGATGCAGGAGCGTCGGCACGCTGGCGCCGTCTGGTTCGAGATCGACGTGCCGGTGGGCGCACCGTCGCCCTGGCTGACCTTCCTCAGCACGCGCGTGCTCGACTGGTGGGACGCGAGCGCGACCGCGACCGGCAGTCCCGACGCGACCCCCACCTAGCGAGAGGTCGCCGCCAGCAGCTCGGTCAGGGCGTCGCGCGTGCGCTCGAGCTCGGCGATGCCGACGCCCAGGCGCTCCATGACCTGCCCCGGCACCGCGAGTGCGCGCTCACGAAGCGCCACCCCCGCGGGTGTGAGCGATATGGCCAGCGCACGATCGTCATCCGGATCGCGCCGCCGCTCGAGCAAGCCGGCCGCCTCGAGGCGCTTCAGCAGCGGGCTCAGGGTCGCGGCCTCGAGGTAGAGGGCCTCGGCGAGATCGCGTACGCGGCACGGGCTGCTCTGCCACAGCGCGAGCATCACGAGGTACTGCGGATGCGTCAGCCCGAGCGGCTCGAGCACCGGAGCGTACACGCTGACCACACGCCGCGAGGTCGTCACCAGCGCAAAGCAGACCTGACGGTCGAGGGCGAGCGGGTCGGCGAGCGGATTGGCGAGCGGATCGGACGCGGTAGTCGTCGGCATAGCACAAGCGTAGTGGGCGAATAGTTCGTACACTTGTTATTTGTGACCAAACGAACAAGCTGGTGGGACCGGCTCAACCGCACCCTGTTCCCGTACATCGGGCCTCCGCCGCTGGGCCCCGGCCCGCAGGGCGAGAAGGTCGTGGATGCTGCCACTCTCGTTCCTCACTGCCCGCTGTGCGGCGAGCCGATGTCAGCCCACGAGATCGAGCGCACCGCGGACTGGAGCACTCCTACCCGGCTGCACTGCCCTCCGCGTGCCGCGTCCCACGCCGTCTGACTCCCCGCGGCATCCCCGACCCGTAGCTTGGCCACCGTGGCCATCACCGCGCTCGACCCCCGGACCGCCCTGCGGGTGACCCAGGTGGTCGTCGTCGGGATCGCCACGAGCTTCGGCGTCGAGTCGACGGCCCGCGGCGCGCACGACCTCGGCTACCACGTCACCATCCCCGTCGACGCGGTCACGGTCACGGTCATCGAGTCGCACGAGACGAGCGCGACGCGCGAGTTCCCGGCGCTGGCCGAGACCGGCACGGTCGACGGAGCGCTCAGTGCACTGGCCGCGACAACCGCCTAGTCCTCGTCGCCGTCTTCGCCCTCGTCGAAGTCGCCAAAGGAGTCGGCGAGCTCGAGGTCGCCCTGGGCGGCCCGGTACTCCTCGATGCTCACCCAGCTCGTCGTGGTGAGGTCGAGATCCTCGGCCAGTTCGGCGAGCTGCTCCTCGGTGAGACGGCCGTCGAAGACTGTGCGCACGGCATCCATCGTGGAGTGCTCGGTGACCGGTTCCTTGTCGTCGCCGTCCGCGTCCTGGTCCGAGAGCTGCTGATCGTCCGGGCTCATGAACTGCTCGAAGAACTCGTTCTCGAGCACGTCGATGTCGAACTCGTCGTCTGGATCGATCTCGGCCATAGTCCGACGATACCGGGAGGATTTGAACCGGCTCAACCCGCGCGACCGTCAGCGCTGGGGCAATAGCGGCGTTGGTGCGCCCCTCCGCCATGAGCTGCAGCACCTCGCGCTCGCGCGGCGTGAGGTTCACGCATCGGGTCGTGGCGGCGACCGATGAGCTGCGCGACGACCTCCGGGTCGAGAACGGTTCCGCCATCCGCGATGCGATCGAGCGCCTCGGTGAGCTCTGCCAGCGAGGCGACACGATCCTTGAGCAGGTAGCCGACTCCCCCTGTCCCGGCGCCCAGCAGCTCCTGCGCGTACGCGGCCTCGACGTACTGCGACAGCAGCAGGATGCCGGTGCCCGGCAGCAGAGACCGCAGCGCGATCGCCGCACGCACGCCCTCATCACGGAAGGTGGGAGGCATCCGCACGTCGAGCACGGCCAGCTCGGGCGCCAGACCCAGAGCCGCGGCGAGCAACGTGCCCGCGTCGCCGAATGCCCCGACGACCTCGTGGCCCGCCTCCTCCAGCACCCGGACAAGACCCTCGCGCAGCAGCACCGAGTCGTCGGCGACCACCACGCGCTTGCCGGTCACGGCCGCCTCGTCACTGCCACCACCGTCACGTGTGCAGCCTAGGAGGTCGACTTGCGGGCGCGCGGCTTCTTCGGCACGACGGCGGCGGCGGGCGCCGAGGCTGCGGCGACGGACGCCGGTAGCTCGGCGGTCGGGGCGACGGTCGGCGCGGGGCAGCCGTCGTGAGCGGCAGCTGCACTAGTACGACAGTCGGTCCACCGTGCGGGCTGGTCAGGGTCAGGACCCACTGCTCGCTGCGCGTCGACACGACGGTATCCATTCTCGAAGCGTCGTCCGGGGCGTTCATGAGAATCACACCACTTTTGGGCGCGAGGCTCCACGCCAGATCGCTAGCGTGGAGGGATGCGCCCCACCCAAGCCCGGATCATCGCCGACCTCCACGTGCAGCCGACCATCAACCCTGCCGCCGAGGTGGAACGTCGGGTCGGATTTCTCGTGGACTATCTGACCACCACTGGCGCGTCCGGCTTCGTGCTGGGAATCAGCGGCGGCCAGGACTCGTCGCTCGCCGGGCGGCTGTGTCAGCTCGCCGTGGACCGGCTCACGGCATCCGGTGTCGAGGCGGCGTTCCTCGCTGTCCGTCTGCCGTACGCGGTCCAGGCCGACGAGGACGACGCGCAACTGGCGCTGAGCTTCATCCGACCCACCGATGCGGTGACCTTCGACATCAAACGCGCGGTCGACGGCTTCCAGGTCGAGTTCGACGACCGCTTCGACGAGCCGCTGCTCGACTTCACGAAGGGCAACGTCAAGGCACGATCCCGGATGATCGCGCAGTACGCCATCGCCGGCCAGAACCGGATGCTGGTGGTCGGCACCGATCACGCGGCCGAGGCGATCACGGGGTTCTTCACCAAGTTTGGCGACGGCGGAGCCGACATCCTCCCGCTCACCGGGCTCAGCAAACGCCAGGGCCGCGCGCTGCTGCAGCACCTCGGTGCGCCCGAGCGCCTCTCCCTCAAGGCGCCCACCGCCGACCTCCTTGATGAGAACCCCGGTCAGACCGACGAGGCGAACCTCGGCCTGAGCTACTCCGACATCGACGACTACCTCGAAGGCCACGAGGTGTCGGATGCCGTCGCCGACGCCCTCGAGGCGCGGTACCTGGCCACGGAGCACAAACGCGCTGCGCCCGTCACCCCCTTCGACGGCTGGTGGCGGAGTGAAGCCGATCCCTGGACTCGCTGATCGAGCCCGACGAGATCAACTGACGCTCGACCGGATCACGCCGTCTTCAGCGGCGCCGAGATCTCCCAGAGGCTGCCGGTCGGGTCGGCGAACAGCGCGGTCCGGATGCCCCACTCGCGATCCATCGGACCGTTGATGAGGCTCACGCCGCGCGCGACCAGCTCGGCGGCCGTGGCATCCACGTCGTCGACGTCGAGAGTGAACTGGAACCGTGGACCCACGCCGACCCCGCCGGGGACGGCGGGAGCGATGAGCCCCGGCGCCTCCGATGCGTCGAGCACGTTGATCATCTGGCTGCCGAACAGGTACACGCAGGAGACCTCGTCCTCGTACATCCGCGGGAGTTCGAAGACGCGCTCGTAGAACTCCTTCGCGCCCGAGAAATCGTCGGCGAACAGGGTGATGGCGGTGATGGGTCCGGGCCAGTCGGTCATGTGCACACCGTACACATCCGGCCCGGACACCGCTACGGTGCCGGGGTCGGCGTGGCGGTCGGCAACGCCGTCGGGGATCCGGTCGCTTCCGCGCTCGGGATCGCGGAGGGCGCGGGCGCCGAGGTGGCGTCAGCAAGCGGCTTCGCGGTGGCGAACGGGGCGATGGCCGGGGTCGGCGTCGCGGATCGCTTGATCGACCCGTCGTCATTCAGATCCGATGCGTTCACGTGCGACAGCGGGTAGACATTCCAGCCCAGACGGCCCGAGACCGACTGGTTGGGGACGATGACCGCGGGGTATGCGTCTTGATCGCTCGTCGCGGTCGGGTCGCCCACCAGATTCAGCGGTTTGCCGTCTTGGTCGAACAACTGCACATCGGTGAGCGGGTTGCCCTGGGCGTCGTAGGCGAACACGTTCGACACCTGGTTGCCGTCGAGGGTGAGACCCGACTGCGAGTAGTCGGGCTCGCTCGAGGCGTAGTTCGCCGAATACCAGGCGTTGTTGACCTCGGTCGCCACGCGCGCGACCAGGAACGGTGTTGCGGCGATCAGGAGGATGTTGCCGATCAGCAGCAGACCGCGCATCCACGCGAACGGCAGCCACCGTCCGCGACCGAACTGCACACTGACGATCGTCACCAGCAGGAAGACGACGACCGTCGACCCGCCGAACGGCGCCCAGCCCGACGCTCCGAAGACCACGAATGCCAGCTCGGTGACGACCGCCGCGCGGAAGACCCACCACAGCGGCCGCAGGGTCACCAAGAAGTGCCCGATGCCTGCGACCACCGGATATCGCGTCGCGAAGGCGCGCGCGTCGCGCCGGATCCGGGCCGGCAGCAGGCGCAGCTCGGCGATCACGGACGAGCCGGAGGAGGGCTTGGCCCGCTTCGGCAGCCCGGCCGCCGCGCGGAGTTCCTCGGCGTACGCGGCGGGGTCGCCGAGATCCGTCGAGTCGCCGTCAGCCAGCCGCTCGGTGAGGTCGGCCTCGAGACCGTCGGTGAGATCCTCGACCTCGTCGCCCGTCAGGTCGGAGAGTGCGGTGCGGACCGCGGCCGCGAAGGCGGTGACTGCGGGTGAGGCGATGGTGGCGGTGGACATCTACTTCTCTCCGATCGAGCGGACGGGCGTGGGGGTCGTGACGGCGGTGCGGGAGGTCTTGGTGACGGCCTTCGGGGCGAGCAGGCCGTTCATGGTGGCGGCGAAGTTCCCCCAGCTGGCGCGCTGCTCGTCGAGCATCGTGCGCCCCTGCTGGTTGATGCCGTAGTACTTGCGGTGCGGGCCTCCGTCGGACGGCACGACGTAGCTGGTCAGCGCGCCGGCCGCGTAGAGGCGGCGGAGCGTGCCGTAGACGGAGGCGTCGCCGACGTCGTCCAGTCCCGCGGCTCGGAGCCGGCGGACGACGTCGTAGCCGTAGCCGTCCTCCTCCTGGATGGCGGCGAGCACGGCCACGTCGAGCACCCCCTTGAGGAGTTGCGTGGTGTCCATGAGGCTCCTTCGATGGTCAGGTCAACGCACCCCACACTAGTGCGCGATCCGCAGTAGTGTGGGGTGCGACACGCGGAGTCCGGTGTCCACCGAAGTGCCGACACGGTGTCCTCCTTAGTGCCGACAGACTCGACGTTCCCGGGAGTTTGAGCTAAATTCGTCTAACGTCCCCCAAACGGGGGACTCGCCCCCCCATGAAGGGGGGCATAGAGTCCTCCTAGATCGCAACCCGAATCCCCCATTCGCGATCCGCCTCTCTCAGCAGGAGTCCCCCATGAAGAACGCCCTCGTCACTCCTTCCGCGACCGCCGCACCCGCCGGCTGGTACAACGACCCGCTGGGCATCCCCCAGCTCCGTTGGTGGAACGGCATCGGCTGGACCAACCACGTTCAGGAGAACCGCGCCGAGTTCCAGTCGTGGGGCGCCCAGCCCGCGTCGGTCTCCTCGGTCGCGTAGCTGCCCTCGTTCCTTCGTCGCGTTCCCACCGGGGGCGTCGACGCTGCGGATCGTCGTACCCTGAGCCTCCGAGCTCGGAGCCGTCGCGAACCCGATCAGGCGGGCCTTCGCGCGGTTGCGGAATCTTCCGATGTCGTGAGCGCTGACGTAGAAGTTCGACGCGAAGACCCACCATCGCCCCAGTCAAGGCTGTCCCGCAGAGTTCGACCGATCCCGACGTCACCGCCGGAGTCGCACAGTTCCTGAGCCTGGTGGTCCTCGACCATGCGAGCGAGTGCGCCGACCTCGAGATTGCGCGCGGCCTCGAGAAGGGCCGCTGGTTCCTTTTCGCGCACCTCGCCGCGAGGTAACCGCTAGCCGAAGTAACTCCACTCCCCCGCGACCATCGTCGCGTGCACGGGCATCGCGCGGAGCTGATCACCGCCGGCGGTGAGCGGGTCGACCTCGGTGACCACTAGGTCAGCCGGCGCACCGACTGCGATCCCGGCTGATCCGCCCCACGATGCACGCAGGGCATCCTCGATCGTGAGCGACTGCTCCGGATGCCATGGCTCCCGCCCTTCGCGGGTGCGGGTGACCGCCGCCGCGATCGTGATCCACGGATCGAGCGGGGCCACCGGCGCGTCCGAGCCGAGCGCGAGCTCGGCTCCCGCCTCGAGCAGCGCCCGGTACGCGAACGCCCGACCCTCTCGTCCCGCCCAGAAGTGGTCGGTGACGTCGCGGTCGTCCAGGGCGTGTTCGGGCTGCACGCTTGCACGCACGCCCAGCTGCAAGAACCGGGCCAGGTCGGCGGGGGCGACGAGTTGCGCGTGCTCGATGCTGCCTCCGGGGCTCGGGAGCGGGCCGAGGGCCTCGAAGGTGTCGAGGGCGAGCGTGATGGCACGGTCGCCGATCGCGTGGATCGCGGGAAGCAGTCCCTGGGCGACGGCGGCCCGCGCGAGGCCGAGCAGCTCGTCGGCGGTGTGGATTGCGAGGCCGGCCGCATCCGCGCCGGACAGCCCCGGATAGTCGTCGTAGCACCACGCGGTGCGGGTGTTGAGCGAGCCGTCGGTGAAGAGTTTGAACGGGCCGCCGACCAGCAAGCCCCCGGTTCCGTCGACGACCTCGCCGGTGCGGATGCCGGCCGCGACGACGGCGTCCAGGTCGCCGGGGTAGACGCCGCCGCGCACCCGGAGTCCGCGGAATCCGCCGCCGAATCGACGCTGCCAGGACGAGATCGCACCGGTCATCTCGAGGTCGACGATGCCGACGACCCCGCGGGAGGCGGCGGTCGCGGCGGCCTCGAGCGCCCAGGCGTCGAGTTGCTGCTCGGGAACGTCGCTGAGCCGCACGTTGAGGTCGAAGGCCTCCTGCTCGCGCAGCAGCCAGGCCTCGGGCGGCAGGCCGAGCAACCGCAGCGCCGCCGCGTTCGTCCACATGCAGTGCACGTCGCCGCTCACGAGCGCCACGGCCGCCTCGCCGACGTCGAGCAGCTCGACGGTCGGCGCATCGGGCCACAGGCCATCACGAAAACCCTGGCCGATCAGCACGGTGCCGGGGGCGGGCGGATGCTGCGCCAGGTGCTCCCGCACGAGGGCCGCCGTCTCGACGGCCGAGCGCGCCGGGGTGAGGTCGAGTCGGCGCGTGAGCATGCTCCACTGCCCGAAGTGGACGTGCGAATCCCACAGTCCCGGCTGCAGCCACCGGCCCTGGAGATCGACGACCTCGCGACCCCGCTGGTCGAGCCTGTCGAGATCCCTCGTCAACTCACCGGGTCTCGACGAGCTCGACCAGCGGGAGATCACGCCACCCTCGACAAGCACGTCGACGAGCGAACCGTCGAACAGACGGGCGTGCTGCAGCAGGGTCACTCGACGCGCCGCATCTCCTCGGCGAGCCCGGGGTGGGCGTAGGCCCCGTCGCCCTCGAGCGCGGTAATGATCGTCTCGCGCACCTCCGCCGGCTTGTTCTGGCTCAGCTTGAGGCGGGCGTCGATGCGGTCGACGCGGATGCGGAGCCCCACAGTGCCCTTGGCGACCCGACGCGCGTACTCCTCGTCGTAGTCCAACGAGACGGGGCGCGGCATCCGGACCTCGAAGTGGTCGACGAGTCGCTGCAGGATCGCGAAGTTCTCCTCCGCCGAGAGGATCTCCGGCGTGCCGTACAGGTGGGCGGTGACGTGATCCCAGGTCGGGATGAAGTCGCCCTCGGCGTACCAGCCGGGCGAGATGTACCCGTGCGGGCCCTGCACGATCACGAGTATCTCGTGCTTGCCCAACTCATGCAGCTTCTCGTCGGGTCGGCCGAAATGGCTGACGATGGAGATGCCCTCCGCGTCCTCTTCGAGCAGGGTCGCGTAGTGCGAGGCCACCAGCCCTGTCGAGGCATTGGAGACGAACGTCATCCACGGGTTCTCACGGATGAGTCGCCTGACGACCGCCTCATCAGTGGTCGTGTACTGCGGTGTCTTGCGCACCGGCTCAGCCCTGATCCACTGGGCACCAGTAGAGCTTGCGGCCTCCGAGTTCCTGCATCTGGATGTCCGCGCCACAGAGCCGACACGGCTCGCCCGTGCGGTGGTAGACCCAGTAGCGGTCGGCGCGGGACCGCCGGGCTTTGGCCTGATCGCGCGGCGTCAAGCCGTCGCGCGTCAGCATCAGACCTGTTTCGACGCCGATGTTCAGAAGTTTTACCCAGTCGCGCCACAGCCCCCTCACGACTTCCTCGGAAACGTCTTTGCCCGGCGTGAAAGGGTCCTGGCGCGCCCGGAACAGCAGCTCGGCGCGGTAGACATTGCCGATCCCGGAGACCACAGACTGATCCATCAACAGCAGGGCGATCGGTGTCCGCTTCTTGCGCACCACGGCGGTGAAGCGCTCCTCTCCCTCGGCGAGGTCGTCGACCAGCGGGTCGGGGCCGAGCTTGCGGATCGCAGCATCCACCTGCTCGATCGTCAGCACCTCGCACGCGGTCGGGCCGCGGAGGTCGGCGACCGCGGTCGGGGTCAACAATCGCACCCGGACCGCGCCGACCGGTTCCGGCGGGAAGATCTCCGCGTCGGGCTCCACCTGCTCCTGCTCGCTCATTCGCACGCGCGTCAGGCGGGGAGCGCCGATCGAGGATTGGGATGCCTCGGCGTCGACCGCGTTACTGCCGCTCTGGTTCGTCTGACCCATGCGTGTCGTCGACGCCGTCGCGGCGCGACCGGTCGTGATGTCGCCGGCGAAGTCCCATGACCCGTAGATGCCGAGGTGGACCCGCAGCCACAGCCCATGGTCGAACTCGAGGAACATCTGCTTGCCGACCGCTTTGGACTGCACGATCTCATGCCCGTCGAGCTGCGCGGCTCCGGCCGCGAAGCGCCCCTGCGGTGAACTGACCGCGACAGGCACGTGTTCGAAGTTGCGCTCGATCTGGCGCGCGATCCGATGGACGGAATGACCCTCGGGCATAGCGTGCTCCCCCGGCTCTAGTCGTCGATCTCGTGGCCGGCGATCCTGCCGGTGGTCTCGTACTCGGCGATTTGAGCGATGCGACGCGCGTGTCGCTCCTCGCCGCTGAACGGCTCGGCCAGGAACGCGTCGATGAGCTGGATGGCGACCTCGAGGGAATGCTGACGCGCGCCGATCGCGATCAGGTTCGCGTCATTGTGCTGACGGGCCAGCAGGGCGGTGTCGTGGTTCCAGACCAGGGCCGCACGTGCGCCCCGCACCTTGTTGGCCGCGATCTGCTCGCCATTGCCAGATCCGCCGAAGACGACCCCGAGGGTCTGGACGCCGGATGCCCGGTCGCGCACCACCGCGAGCGCAGTGTTGATGCAGAAACTCGGGTAGTCGTCGAGGGGCTCGTAACTGGTGGGCCCGTGGTCGACGACCTCATGGCCGGCCGCTCGAAGGTGCTCCTGCAGGTGCTGGCTGAAGTCGAGCCCGGCGTGATCGGTGCCGATATGGACGCGCATGGTCTCCAGGCTAGACGGCACTGCGGTCGGCGGCTCACGGATGCCAGAAGCCGACCGCGCACAGCAGCCGGGTCTCGGCATCGGCGCCGGCAGGCAGCAGCTCGTCGAAGCCTGCGACCAGCTCGGGCGAGAGCGAGAACTCGATGCCGACGAAGTTCGCGATCAACCATTCCTGGAACGCCCGGTACGACACCAGGTGCAGCACGCCCTCCGAGAATCCGTCATAGGTGGCGATGGGATCGTCGGTGACCCCACTTGTCGCGACCGACGGACGAGAGGATGATGAAGTGACACCGTGAGGCAAGCGAGGTCGTCATGAGCCGTGCACGCAAGAATCTGTTCCCCGCCGTTCCGCAGCTGGTTCCGACGCTGTCCGCCGGGCGCCATCGCTCGGCACGTCGCGGTGCCTGCTTCATGGAGTTCGCCTCGTTCCTCGCGGGCGAACGCTGGAGCGACAGCCCGAACTGCACCGATCCCGTGCTCGCCACACTGGCGCGTGCCGTCAATGACACCTTGAGCGACGGCCGACGCGGCGAGCTCATCACCGACATTCCCCGCGTCATCGGCCTGCGCGGCGACGAGTTGCGGGTCGGCCTCGTAGTGGCCTTGCGCGCCGCATCCCTCGCCCTGCCGGTCGCCAGCATGGAGCGCCAGCGGGCCCTCGCCGTCGGCATCATCGCGACCCTCGATGCGCTCGCCGAGCTCGGCATCAACCGGCCGCGTGCGCGGGTCGCGGCCGAGCACGCCATGGAGCAGGTCCCAGATGCGACGGCCTGGGCCCATGAGCACCTCGCGGATTGGCGCGCCCGCCCGATCGATCTCGCCCGCCACGGCTGCGGGGCTATCGTCCGCACCGCGGCACTCGGGGTCGCTCAGGCGTGCATCGACGACCCGGACACGCTTCTCGCCCGGATGCTGCGCGAGTCGATCGAGGACGTCGAAGCGTTCCTCGGCAGGGAGACGACCGTGGTCGCCGCTGCTCTGGAGCCGGCGACGCACCAGCTCGCCACGGCGTAGCTAGGCTGAATTGCGCGGGATTTTTCCGAACTGCGCGAAATCCGTCGTCCCACCTGTTCCGCCGAAGGAGTTTGCGCGTGCCCGGAGAGAACCTCACCCGACTCGAAACTCAGGAGCGCAAGGCCATTCTGGCCGTGCAGTCCTACGTCGTCGCCCTCGATGTCGCCACCGGCCCGGAGACGTTCCGGTCGACGACGACCGTTACGTTCACAGCGCACAACGGCCGCAAGACGTTCATCGACGCCATCACGACCCGGGTGCACTCGGTCGTCCTGAACGGCACCCCGCTCGACCCGAACACGGTCAGCGACAACGTGCGCATCCAGCTCTACGGCCTGGTGGAGCACAACACCCTCACCGTCGTCGCCGACTTCGCGTACACGAACACCGGCGAGGGCCTGCACCGCTTCGTCGACCCGGTCGACGACGAGGTCTACCTGTACTCGCAGTTCGAGGTGCCCGACAGCCGTCGTGTCTTCGCGGTCTTCGAGCAGCCCGACCTCAAGGCAACGTTCCAGTTCGACGTGACTGCGCCGGCCAACTGGGCCGTCGTCAGCAACTCCCCGACTCCGGCGCCGACGCAGACGCAGAAGGACGACAGCGTCGCCACCTGGTCGTTCGAGCCGACTCCCATCATTTCGAGCTACATCACCGCGATCGTCGCCGGCCCGTACCAGGCCGTCCACTCGGAGCTCACGAGCTCGAGCGGCCGCGTCATCCCCCTCGGGATCTTCGCCCGCAAGTCCCTCTTCGGATTCCTCGACGCCGACTACATCTTCGAGAAAACTCGGCAGGGCTTCGCGTACTACGAGGACAAGTTCGGCTACCCGTACCCCTTCGCCAAGTACGACCAGCTGTTCGTCCCGGAGTTCAACGCCGGTGCCATGGAGAACGCGGGCGCGGTCACCTTCACCGAAACCTACGTGTTCCGCGCCAAGGTCACCGACGCGATCAAGGAACGCCGCGTCGTCACGATCCTGCACGAGCTGGCGCACATGTGGTTCGGCGACCTAGTCACTATGAAGTGGTGGAACGACCTCTGGCTGAACGAGTCGTTCGCCGAGTGGGCGTCGACCATCGCCTCGGCCGAGGCCACCGAGTGGACCGAGGCGTGGACGACGTTCCAGGCCATGGAGAAGAGCTGGGCGTACCGCCAGGACCAGCTGCCGTCGACGCACCCGATCGTCGCCACCATCAACGACCTCGAAGACGTGCAGGTCAACTTCGACGGGATCACATACGCCAAGGGCGGCTCGGTGCTCAAGCAGCTCGCCGCCTGGGTCGGGATCGACGAGTTCTTCGCTGGTGTCGGCAACTACTTCGCGAAGTACGAGTACGGCAACACCGAGTTGAAGGATCTGCTGGCCGAGCTCGAGCTCACCAGCGGCCGAGAGCTCAGCGGCTGGGCGTCGCAGTGGCTCGAGACCGCGGGAGTAAACACGCTCAAGCCCGAGATCGAGACGGATACGGACGGCGTCATCACCGCGTTTCGCATCCTGCAGACCGCGGCGGCCGACTACCCGACGATCCGTCCACACCGGCTCGCCATCGGCTTCTACAACACCGCAGCGTCGGGCAAGCTCGAGCGCACCCACCGGCTCGAGCTCGACATCGACGCCGACGCGTCGACCGAGGTCGCCGATCTCGTCGGGCTGACCCGCCCCGAGCTCGTGCTGCTCAACGACGACGACCTGACGTACGCCAAGATCCGTCTGGATGACGTGAGCTTCCGTGTCGCGCTGGCCCACCTGGCCGACATCCGGAGCCCCCTCGCACGTGCACTGGTCTGGGGATCCGCCTGGGATTCGACCCGCGACGGCGAGATCGCCGCCCGCGACTACCTCGACCTCGTGCTTGACAACATCGCGAGCGAGACCGAGTCGACCACCATCCGGCTCACTCTGAGCCAGCTGGTGCAGGCCGCCCGCGTCTACGTCGCGACCGAGACCCGGGAGGCTGCGATCACGAAGGTCGGCGACCGGCTCTTGACACTCGCGCAGGGTGCCGAGGCCGGCTCGGACGCGCAGTTCCAGTTCGTGAAGTTCTTCGCCGCGATCCCGTCGACGGCGGAGCACGTGGCTTCGCTGCGCGGCCTGCTGGACGGCTCGATTGCGCTCGACGGCCTGGAGATCGACAGCGACCTCTCCTGGGAGCTGCTCGAGGGACTGGTGCTCGTCGGCGAGGCGGGCGAGACCGAGATCGCCGCGCAGCTCGAGAACGACAACACCTCGCAGGGTCAGCAGTCGGCCGCCCGCGCCCGCGCGACCATCTCGACGATCGAGGGCAAGCGGGTCGCCCTGGATGCCGCGCTCACCGACGGAACGATCCCCAACGTCGCCCTGCGCAACATGGGTGTCGGCTACAGCCACGTCAACGACCCGGCCGTGCTGGAGTCGCTAGTGGCGCCGTACTTCGACGCCCTCACCACCGTCTGGAAGGAACGCAGCTACAAGATCGCTGAGTACACGATCCTGGGGTTCTACCCGAGCTCGCTCGCGTCGCAGAGCCTCATCGACGCGACGAAAGCCTGGCTGGATGCCCACCCCGGCATCCCGGCGCTGCGCCGTCTCGTCATCGAGAGCCTGGCCGGCGTCGAGCGCGCGGTCGCGGCGCAGGAGCGCGACCGGCGGCACTGAGCCGGTCGCGGGAGCGATTCTGGGGTGTTCCTGGGCTGTTTCTGGGAGCGCCTACTGCACCGGGTTGAAACGCCGATATGTCGAGGCTAAGAATCAGGTGGGACGTGCAACGATAGGGCGACAGATTGTCAGATCCGCCTGGATCGCGCCTCGCGGGGTCGTTCCAGCCGTACCCCAGGGGTCACCATGTCGATGAAGCCGCCGCCCTACGAGGTGGTGTTCTCGCGCCCGTTCCACAGTTCGAACGAGCTCGAGAACGTGCGCGCGGTGCTGTGTTCCGACCACGTCCACGGCGACGGCTCCTACACGCGGAGCGCCTCCGAGCGGCTGCGCCAGGTCTCCAGTTCGCCGGCTGTCTTCCTCACCACCTCGGGGACGCACGCGCTCGAGATGACGATCCGCCTGCTCGACATCGGGCCCGGCGATGAGGTCATCCTGCCGTCGTTCACCTTCCCGTCGGCTGCGAACGCGGTGGCCCTGGCAGGCGCCACATGCGTGTTCGTCGATCTCGATCCGCTCACCGGCAACCTTGACCCCGCGGGGGTCGCGGAGGCCGTGACATCCGCGACGCGCGCGATCTCGGTGATGCACTACGGCGGGGTCCCGGTCGACCTCACGGAGATCTCCGCGATCGCCGAGCAGCACGGCATCCCGATCATCGAAGACAATGCTCACGGCCTCGGCGTCGTGACGCGGCACGGCGTGCTTGGCAGCATCGGACGGCTCGGAATGCAGAGCTTCCACGACACCAAGAACGTGCATTCTGGCGAGGGCGGCGCGCTGCTGGTGAACGATCCGGTCCTCGTCGAGCACGCCGAGATCCTGCGCGAGAAGGGCACGAACCGCTCGAAGTTCATCCGCGGTCAGGTCGACAAGTACAGCTGGGTGGCACTGGGCTCGAGCTACCTGATGAGCGAGCTCAATGCGGCTGTGCTCGACTCTCAGCTCAGCGAGTTCACGATCATCCAAGCCGAGCGATTCGCGATCTGGAACGCCTACGCCGCGAGACTCGCCCCCTGGGCGGAGCAGCACGGGGTGCAGCTGATGTCGCCGCCGGAGGGCATCCATGCCGCCCACGTTTTCTGGATGATCATGCCGGATGCCGTTTCCCAGGCGGCGACCCTGCAACGCCTGCGCGGAATGGGCATCGAGGCCACGTCGCACTACGTCCCGCTCGACACCAGCATCGCCGGGCGTCGGTACGGTCGCACCCTGCACCCGCTCACACACACCGCCGACTTCGCGAGCCGCCTGGTGCGGTTGCCGCTCTGGGCCGGGATGAGCGAAGACCAGGTCTCGCAGGTCATCGAGAGCCTCGGATCGCTCACCCCCGTCGCCGGAGCGGTGAACTGAACCGTGGGCCTGCTCTCCCGCTCCCAGCGGACGGTCGCCGAAGAGGGTGTCGCGTCGACCATCTGGCGCGCCGGCAAGTTCGTCGCGACGCGGCGCAACCCGTTCCGATCCGTCCCGCTGTCGACCGTCTACACCGACGACGTGGTCGCGGTCGACTGGTCGCAGCCCAACGACTTCAACGGGCACGCGATCCCCGCTCGAGAGGGCGGTCAGCGCGTCGCCTGGATCATCACCCCGCCGAGTCGCACCAGCGGCGGGCATCAGAACGCCTTCCGATTCATGGAGTTCCTCGAGAAGGCGGGCTACCGACTCACGGTCTTCCTGTACGCGCCCCAGAAGTACCCGAAGCTGTCGATCGCCGGGGTGCGACGGATGATGGCCGAGACCAGCGCATACCCGGACCTCGATGCCGACTTCGTGCGCTACGACCCGGCGACCGGCGTCCCCGGCGGCTTCGACGCGATCATGGCCTCGGACTGGGAGAACAGCTACGCCGCGTATCGCTACGAGGGGCCCGCCAAGCGCTTCTACTTCATCCAGGACTTCGAGCCCGCCTTCTTCCCGGCCGGCAGTGACTACGTGCTTGCCGAGAACTCCTATCGCCTCGGCCTGCACGGCTTCTCGGCCGGGCCCTGGCTCGCGCAGAAGGTCCGTGACGACTACGGGATGTCGGCCGACCACTATGAGTATTCGGTCGACATCGCCGCCTACCACCGCACGAACACGGCGCCCCGCAACGAGGTGCTGTTCTACGCGCGGCCGCCGACCCCGCGCCGCGCCACCGAGTTCGGACTGCTCGCCCTTCGTGAGCTTCACCGCCGCCGACCCGACGTCACAATCAACCTGGTCGGCTGGGACATGTCGGACTACCAGGTGCCGTTCCCGTACGTGAATCATGGCGGTGTCGACATCTCCCAGCTCAACGCCATCTACAACCGCAGTGCCGCCGGACTGATCCTGTCGTTGACCAACATGTCGCTGCTGCCGCTTGAGGTGATGGCGAGCGGGGTCGTCCCCATCGTGAACGAGGGCGACAACACGCACGGATTCTTCGACACCGACGCCTTCGAGTACGTGCCGACGGCTCCTGCAGCGATCGCGCAGCGGATGATCGACGTGCTCGACCGCCCGGATCAGGCCGAGCACTCGGCCAGGATCGCGCAGTCGATGGTCGACACCAGCTGGGCCGATCCCGGCGCGACCTTCATCGCCCAGTTCCGCGCCGCGATGGACGCCGGTCGCCCCGCGGAGTGATCGGTAGGCTCGGTCCGTGACCAACTGGGACAGCTTCGTGGCAGGATTCGCGGCCTTCTTCGATGGATTCTGGGGCAAGCCGATCGAGATCCTGCTGATCATCGTCGTCGCCCTGGTCGTACGCGCGATCCTGCTCGTGGTGATCCGTCGCGTGGTGAACCGAGTGGTCAACGGGGCCAACCGGGCGCGTGATCACGACACGGTGTCGCTGGCCTCGTCCCCGCTGGCGGCGGTCCGGATCGTGCAGCGCACCCGAGCGCTCGGAAGCGTGCTCAGCAGCGTGGTGACCGCGGCCCTGGTGCTTGTCGCCGTCATCCTGATCATCTCCACGATCTCGCAGCAGGCCAGCGGCGCCTTCTCGCTGATCACCGCGGCACTCGGCGCCGGACTCGGTTTCGGCGCCCAGAACATCGTGAAGGACGTGCTGAACGGCCTGGCCATGGTCAGTGAGGACCAGCTCGGCGTGGGCGATGTCATCGACACCGGGTTCGCGACCGGCGTCGTGGAGTCGGTCGGCATCCGCACGACGCAGATCCGCGACGTGAACGGCACGCTCTGGTACGTGCGCAATGGCGAGATCCTGCGAGTCGGCAACCTCTCGCAGGGCTGGGCGCGGGTCATCATCGACCTCGCCGTGCCGTACGAGTCGGATGTCGAAGCCGTCCAGGAGAAGATGCTCGCGACGGCGCTGGCGATGCAGGACGACGAGCACTGGAAGCGGGTGATCCTGGAGCGCCCCGAAATCTGGGGCATCGAGTCGATCTCGGCGGAGGCTGTCGTGATCCGGCTCGTCGTGAAGACCAAATCGGGCAGCAAGGACGACGTGGCACGCGAACTCCGGGCGCTTTTGAAGGTCGCCCTCGATCAGCTGGGCGTCAAGCTGCCCGCACTCAACTCGATCCTGCTCAGCACCTACGAACGCGGGCCGAAGGCCCCGCCCAAGGCGCCGCCGACAGCGCCCGTGAAGCCGGCTCCGAAGGCGTCGAGACGGGCGACCCGCACGTGAGCGACCTCACCCTGCGCATGGGCGCCGGCGGCGAGCCCGTCGGCGGCAGCTTCTGGGAGGCCGTCGGCGGACGCCCCACCTTCGAGCGGTTGGTGCGCGCCTTCTACGTGGGGGTCGCCGACGACGAGGTGCTGCGACCGATGTACCCGGATGAGGACCTGGAGGGTGCCATTCAGCGGCTCACCGGGTTCCTCGAGCAGTACTGGGGCGGTCCTGGCACCTACAGCGAGCAGCGCGGACACCCGCGGCTCCGGATGCGGCACATGCCATTCGCGGTCACCCCCGACGCCCGCGACCGCTGGCTGGGGCACATGCGCACCGCGGTGGACACGCTCGAGCTGTCGCCGCTGCACGAATCCATGCTCTGGGACTATCTGGAGCGTGCGGCCCACGCGATGGTGAACCGGGCCTGACGTCAGACCACGGTGGCAAGACCCTCGCGCAGCGGGGTGGTCGGGCGTCCGGTGACCTCCGCGCAGTCCCTGCGGCTGGCACTGGCCGCGCGGCTGTCGCCGACGCTCGCTACGATCTCGCCGCTCTGACGCGCCTGCTCGACGGTGTTCGTGTAGTTCTCGGTGTACCCGCCGTTGCGGAGGATCGTGGCGGGGATGCCGGATGCCGCGATCAGCTCCTCGGTCGCCTTGTGCTCCGGCGCGAGGATGAGCGCCGAGGTGGTCGCCTTCGGGGCGCTCGTGTAGACGAGGTGCTCGACTCCGGCGCGCTTCGCGGCCTCGAGGGCGGCCGCGTGCAACGCGACGCGGTTGCCCGGCTCGCTGGCCGAGATCAGGAGCACCTGCGTGGCACCGGTGACGACGATGGGCATGTGTTGGGCCCTTTCGCGGAGACCTCCGAGGCAACCGTCGCGTGGCGTGGAGACATTCCCAGCGAGGGGTACCCACCTTTTGTGAGCTGCTGACATGAAGGTCAGTTTCGATATCTCGCGGTCATTTCCGGGCGCCACCGACGGGTACCTGCCGGAGGCCTGCAGCTCGCGCACCGTGCTCGATCACGTGACGAGCAAGTGGGCGTGCTCATCCTGCTGGCGCTCTCGCAGGGCACATACCGCTGGGCCGAGCTGCGTCGCACCGTGCAGGGCATCAGCGAGAAGATGCTGGCCTCGACACTGCGAACCCTGCAGGACGACGGCTCCGTGCTCTGCACGGCCTACCCCGAGGTGCCGCCGCGGGTCGAATACGCCCTGACGCCGCGCGGTCGCGAACTGGCCGAGCGGATGCTGCCCCTCATGGACTGGATCACCGACAACGCCGACGAGATCCTGGCCGGTGAGCGGGTCGGAAGGACGCGCGCCCCTGGCCCCCGCGGCTCAGGCAGGTACCCTGGAGCTTCTGAGTTTCATTCGGAGGGGACGGGATGCCGCAGAGCAAGGATGCTTCCGCGAAGGCCGACGCGATCGTGATCGGCGCAGGGCTCGCGGGGCTGGTCGCGACCGCCGAGCTGGTGGCCGCGGGCAAACGCGTCATCGTGCTCGAGCAGGAGTCCGAAGCCGACTTCGGCGGCCAAGCCTGGTGGTCGTTCGGGGGGCTCTTCCTCATCGACTCCCCCGAGCAGCGCCGGATGGGCGTGCGCGACAGCCACGAACTCGCTCGGCAGGACTGGTTCGCCAGCGCCGAGTTCGACCGCGACGAGGACGTCTGGGGCAAGCAGTGGGCTGAGGCCTACCTCGCTTTCGCCTCCGGCGAGAAGCGCGCCTGGCTGCACCAGAAAGGTGTCCGCTTCTTCCCGGTCGTCGGCTGGGCGGAGCGCGGCGGCTACACGGCCACCGGCCACGGCAACTCGGTTCCGCGCTTCCACATCACCTGGGGAACCGGGCCGGGTGTTCTCGCGCCTTTCATCAAGGCGGTCCGTGCAGGCGTCGAGGCAGGTCTGGTGGAGCTGAAGTTCCGGCACCGGGTCGACGAGCTGATCGTCTCGCGCAAGACCGTGGTCGGGGCATCGGCCAGCATCCTGGCTCCGGATGACTCCGAGCGCGGCGCGGCGACGACGCGCGAGGTGGTGGGCGACTTCTCGATCCGGGCGGGCGCGGTCATTGTGGCGAGCGGTGGAATCGGCGGCAACCACGAGCTCGTGCGCGCGGCCTGGCCCGAGTGGTTGGGCACCGCTCCGACCGAGATGCTCAGCGGAGTCCCGGCATATGTCGATGGACGCATGTTGGCGATCTCCGAGAAGGCGGGCGCGAACGCGATCAACGGCGACCGCATGTGGCACTACGTCGAAGGCATCACGAACTTCGCGCCGGTCTGGGCCAAGCACGGCATCCGGATCCTCCCCGGCCCGTCGAGCATGTGGTTCGACGCGACCGGCTCACGCCTGCCGATCCCCCTGTTCCCGGGCTTCGACACGCTCGGAACGCTCGAGCACCTCCGTTCGACGGGGTACGACCACAGCTGGTTCGTGCTCACTCAGTCGATCATCGAGAAGGAGTTCGCGCTCAGCGGCAGCGAACAGAATCCCGATCTCACCGGCAAGAGCATCCCGCTCATGCTGCGTCAGCGGCTCGGATCGGGTGCCACCCCGCCCGTCGAGGCGTTCAAGAGTCAGGGCGAGGACTTCGTGGTGGCCGACACCCTCGACGAGCTGTTCGCCGGGATGCGCAGGCTCTCTCCCAACGTCGAACTCGACACCACGAACATCCGGCACGAGATCGAGGCGCGCGATCGCGAGCTCGACAACAGCTTCAGCAAGGACGCCCAGATCACGGCGCTGCGCGGCGCGCGCAACTATCGCGGCGACAAGCTGATCCGCGTTGCGAAGCCGCACAAGATCCTCGACCCGGCGCATCGCCCGCTGATCGCCGTCAAGCTGCATGTCGTCACGCGCAAGTCGCTCGGTGGGCTGCAGACCGACCTGGATGCCCGCGTTCTGGATGCCGCGGGCAAGCCGATCTCCGGGCTCTATGCCGCCGGCGAGATCGCCGGGTTCGGCGGCGGCGGTGTGCACGGCTACCGGGCCCTGGAGGGCACCTTCCTCGGCGGCTGCCTCTTCACGGGTCGTACCGCCGGGCGAGCCGTCGCGGCACAGGTCTAGCCTCGGCGGTTCCGCGAAAGTACGGGTTCTGACCCGCTCTCACGGGTGAGAGTACGCAGATATACGTACTCTCACGGGGCGGGGCGGGGTGGTTAGCGGGCGAGCGTCCAGGCCTTGCGCTTGACCAGCACGTGACCGCGCGTCGTCGTCAAGCGGGTCCACGGGCCGGTCTCGAACATCCGGACGTCGTCGTCGCCGAGGAACCCGAGGCTCAGAGCCGCGAAGGCGGCTCCGGCGGGGACGTGCTCGAGACCGTCGATGCCACGGCTCCACACCTCGGACCGCACGCGCCGCACGATCTGCTCGCCCACGGCATCCGGAACCGCGGCCGCGACCTCCGCGATGCCGGCGCGGGCCGCGCGGTCGAGCACACTGGATGCGGTGCCGTCGATCGGTCGCCATCCACCACGGGGGGGCGAGATTGCCGACCACGTCACCGTGTTGACCTCCATGGGGAGGGTGATGGTGACCGGGCCCTCGGCATCCGAGCTGCCGGCCGCCGCCGCGGCGCGACGGACCGACTGCGCGTTCTCGAGCCGCGTCAGCAGCGAGCGGATCGGGACGACGACGTCGAACTCCTCCGCCGGATCAGTCAGTGCCACCGTTCGCAGCCCGAGGACCGTCGGACTCTCGTCGAGGAGACCCTGCGGATAGAAGACGGCGGCGTACGCCGCAAGCACCCCGCTGCCCGCGATGAGCCGCACCGAGCCCTCCTCGATGCGCGCAGCGCGAGCGAGGAAAACCTGCAGATCGTCGAGGGTCGGGGTGTCCGCCAGAGTGAAGGAGCTGCCCATATCCGCCCAAACTACAGGGTCTCGTAAAGTAGGACGCATGACCGACCTCGAGGCCGACCCCCTGGTCGGCCTGCTCGCCGCACTCGATCTCACCGACACGGGCGCCCGCACCAGCGAGGACATCTTCACCGGCCCGAGCCAATGGACTCCTGGCGGCCGGGTCTTCGGCGGGCAGGTGCTGGCGCAGTCGCTGGTGGCGGCGAGTCGCACGGTTCCCGCCGATCGTCCGGTGCACTCGATGCACGGCTACTTCCTGCGCCCGGGCGACGCGGAGCACCCGATCACCTTCTCGGTCGACCGCATCCATGACGGTCGTTCCTTCACGACGCGACGCACCCAGGCCTATCAGGAGGGCAAGCCGATCCTTTCGATGATCGCCTCCTTCCAGACGGAGGATGGTGGCCTCGACCACCAAGTCGCGATGCCGGCCGGGCTGCCCGATCCCGAGTCGTTGCCGAGCACCGCCGAAGTGCTGTCGGGCATCAACCACCCGGTCGCCCAGTTCTGGTCGACGCGTCGGGCCTTCGACATCCGGCACATCGAGTCTCCGATCTACTTCGAGGTCGCAGGCGAGCGCGTGGCGCATCAGGCCGTCTGGATGCGCGCGGTCGGTGCCCTTCCCGACGACCCGAACCTGCATCGCGCGGCCCTGGCGTACGCGAGCGACTACTCGATCCTCGAGTCCTCGCTGCGGGCTCACGGGATCGCGTGGGGCACGCCGGGGCTGAAGGTCGCCAGCCTCGACCACGCCATGTGGTGGCACCGCTTCGGGCGCGCCGACGAATGGTTGCTCTACGTGCAGGAGTCGCCCAATGCGGTCGGCGGACGCGGGTTGTCACTCGGGCGCATGTACACGCGCGACGGCATCCTGCTGGCCAGCGTGGCCCAGGAGGGCACCATCCGCGTGGCGGCGCATCCCGTCGCCGCGACCAGCATGGATGATCGGCTCAGCGGCGCCTGAGCGACTAAGCGAGTCGCCTTACCTGCGCGTGAAGTGGATCGGGTCCTCGCGGTAGGGGGCCCACGCCTCGGTGAGGTGCTTCGGGAACCGCACCGGACGCGAGGACGCGGCGTCCACCGTCACGATCGTGGTCGCGGCCCGCGCATACAGCAGCCGCGGCGTGACTCCGAGCGGCGAGAACAGCGCGAAGCAGACCTCGATGCTCGCCCCGCCCAGTCGACCGAGCCAGACCTCGACGTCGATCGGAGCGCTCGAGTACGGCATCGGCAGCAGGTACTCGATCTCGGTGCGGGCGACGAGCGACCAGACCTCGGATTCGGCGCTCAGCTCGAGGATCGCCGTCGGCAGCTCGTCCCCGGTGCGCTCTCCCGTGGCATGCCAGAAGGCCCGGACGCGCGCCTCCTCCACCAGTCGCAGCGTCTCGACGTTGTTGATGTGACCGTAGGCGTCGAGGTCGCCCCACCGGAGCGGGATCGGGATGTTCAGCCGCACGAGGTGATCTCCTACTTGTAGGTCCTCCGGGCGCGGGACGCGCCCGGCGACTGATCGCGTGATGGCCAGAAATGGCCATCACTTTGAGCGATCAGTCGCGTGTGAGCTTGCGGTACACCGAGGCGTGCGGCTTCGCAGCATCCGCGCCGAGGCGCTCGATCTTGTTCTGCTCGTACGACTCGAAATTGCCCTCGAACCAGTACCAGTGGGCGGGAGCATCCACGGTGCCCTCATACGCCAGGATGTGGGTCGCGATCCGGTCGAGGAACCAGCGATCGTGGGTGATGACCACGGCGCAGCCGGGGAACTCGAGCAGCGCGTTCTCGAGGCTCTGGAGGGTCTCGACGTCGAGGTCGTTGGTGGGCTCGTCGAGTAGCAGCAGGTTGCCGCCCTGCTTGAGCGTCAGCGCCAGGTTGAGGCGGTTGCGCTCCCCACCGGACAGCACACCGGCTTTCTTCTGCTGGTCCGGCCCCTTGAAGCCGAACTTGCTGACGTAGGCGCGCGACGGGATCTCGACCTTGCCCACCGTGATGATGTCGAGTCCATCAGACACGACCTCCCACAGCGTCTTGTTCGGATCGATGCCCCCGCGGTTCTGGTCGACATAGCTGATCTGCACGGTCTCGCCGACCTTGAGGTCGCCACCGTCGATCTGCTCGAGGCCGACGATCGTCTTGATCAGCGTGGTCTTGCCGACACCGTTCGGGCCGATGACGCCGACGATGCCGTTCGGCGGGAGCGTGAAGCTGAGGCCCTCGATGAGCTCGCGACCGTCGAAGCCCTTCGCGAGCTTCTTGGCCTCCACGACGATCGAGCCAAGACGCGGTCCCGGCGGGATCTGGATCTCCTCGAAGTCGAGCTTGCGGGTGCGGTCGGCCTCGGTCGCCATCTCCTCGTAGCGCGCAAGCCGCGCCTTCGACTTGGCCTGACGCCCCTTCGCGTTCGAGCGAACCCACTCGAGCTCATCGGCGAGACGCTTCGCGAGCTTCTGGTCTTTCTTGCCCTGCACCTCGAGACGTTGAGCCTTCTTCTCAAGGTAGGTGGAGTAGTTGCCCTCGTAGGGGTAAAGGTGACCGCGGTCGACTTCGGCGATCCACTGAGCGACGTTGTCGAGGAAGTACCGATCGTGGGTGACGGCGATGACGGCGCCTGCGTACTGCTTCAGGTGCTGCTCGAGCCACAGCACGCTCTCGGCGTCGAGATGGTTGGTGGGCTCGTCGAGCAGCAGCAGGTCCGGCTTCTGCAGCAGCAGCTTCGTCAACGCGACACGGCGCTTCTCGCCGCCCGAGAGGGTGGAGATGGCGGAGTCTCCAGGCGGGGTGCGCAGCGCATCCATCGCCTGGTCGAGTTGGGAGTCGAGATCCCACGCGTCGGCGGCATCGATGTCGCCCTGCAGTTCGCCCATCTCGGCGAGCAGGGTGTCGAAGTCGGCGTCGGGGTCGGCCATCGCGGCCGAGATCTCGTTGAAGCGGTCGAGCTTGGCCTTGATCGGGCCGACGCCCTCCTGCACGTTCTCGAGGACTGTCTTGGTCTCGTCGAGCTCCGGCTCCTGCATCAGGATGCCGACGGTGTAGCCGGCACTGAGCGTGGCCTCGCCGTTGCTTGGGATGTCAAGCCCCGCCATGATCTTGAGGATCGTGGACTTGCCGGCGCCGTTGGGGCCAAGCATCCCGATCTTCGCGCCCGGCAGGAACGACATGGTCACATCATCGAGGATGAGCTTGTCACCGACTGCCTTGCGGGCGCGGACCATCGAGTAAATGAATTCGGCCATGCACTCAGTCTACGGACGAAGGCCTCCGCCCTCCGGACGGCCCGATTGCGCTCGCGATCGAGACGGCCGCGGTGATGCGCCGCGCGAAGCCGAGAAATTGGCTTCGCGCACAACGAGCCCATCACCAGTCGATCGGACGCGTGGTGCCGACCAGGCAGCGCCCGGTGCCGAGCACCTTCGTCACCGTGCTCGAGTAACCGATGTTGCCGTACTGCCCGATCAGGCAGGTGGTGCCGAAGCGGATCGAGAACTGGATGTTGTCTGCCGCCAGGTTCACCGAGGTGCGATCGGGCGTCACCTCCATGTTCGTCTTCGGGTAGCCGGCCTTCACCAGCTCGTCGATGAATGGACGGCCACTCAGGTCGCCGCCGACCGCGATGAACTTCTGGTTCACCGCGTCGAAGTAGGCCTGGTTCTGGCCAGCGGTGCCTACCAGGTCGATCGTGGGCGCCGCCGGGGTCGGACTGGCGCTCCTCGTGGCGGCGGCGGTCTTCGTCGGGGCCGGGGCAGCGGGCACGCATCCGGCGAGCGCCACGGCCATGGTCGCGAACACGACCGTCGGCACGACGGCGCGGCGCGTAGTCACCCTGCGGCGCATCCTGATCCTCCGCGACCGGCTGCGGACTGCAGGACCGGACGCGTTCGATTCTAGGACGCGCGCCTCGGTGGGAGGCTGGCCACCGTCTAGAACGGCAGCGCGGCTTCGAGGGGTCGAGCGGTTCCGGCGGCATCGTCGGCGGCGTCACCGTCGGAGTCGTCGGAGTCGTCGGATCCCTTACCGTCCACGCCCCCGTCGAGCACGGCGGCTCGGTCGCTCGGCAGGTCCGCATCGTGCGCAATGGTCGAGGCGACGGAGCGCGTGTAGACCGCGGTGCCCCAGGCGAGGTCGTGACCGACCGCATCCGCATCGATCTCGACGTTTGTTCCCGCCCGGTCGCCGGTCTGCCAGTCGCGCACGCGCAGCCGACCCGTCACGACGACGCGCTGCCCCTTCTCGATCGAGCCAACGATGTTGATCGCCAGCTGCCGGAAGGTGGTCACGGTGTACCAGTTGGTCTCCGCATCGATCCACTTCTGGGCGCCGCGGTCGTAGCGACGCTGGGTCGAGGCGAGCCGGAACGAGGCGATCGGGAGCCCGTCGCTGGTGACAAGGTGGCGGGGGGTGGTGGCGACGAGGCCGGTGATACTGAGAATGTCGGTCATGGGGTTCTCCTAGTCGGTTGGCATCGGATGCCGGTGCCGCACTCGTGCCGGGAGACAGCCCCGGCATCCGATCGCCCCATCGTCGGCGAGCGCCCACGGCGACGGGCGCCGTCCTCCCACCAAGGTGGAGAGACGGCGCCCGTCGCGCCGGTGGAGGAGAGGCGGCTAGTGCTCGCGGAAGTCCGGCCAGTCCGACCCCGGCGCCATCGCGGCATGCAGCGCGCTCTTGGCGACCTCGAGTGTCGGGTAGATGCCGCGCGCGCTGTCGTCGTTCAGCATCCGGACCGCATAGCCGATCGTGATGTGCAGGATCGTGCCGCTCGCGCCCGAGGCGCCGAAGGCGACCCAACGCTGCTCGGTCGTCGGCGGTGCCGTGATGGTTCCTTCGGTGGTGCTCATCATTGAGCTCCTTTCGTTGACGCCGACGCTACGCCTGCCGGACCTCAGGTGCGAGCAAGCTGCCCGATCCCCGCGACCAGCACGTCCAGCAGCGCCTCGAAGCTGCGGTCGACATCGTCGGGCATCCCGAAGCCGCCGTGCGCCTCGAGCTCGACGAAGCCGTGCACGGACGCCCGCGTGGCGCGCACCGCGTCGACGCAGCGCTCGTCGGCGAGACCGAAGCCGCGCAGCACCGAGATGACGACCGAGACCGTGTCGTGCGCCACCTGGGCGAGAGCGAGGGCCGTCGGGTCGTTGAGGTCCGGCGCGACCTGGGTGGCGGCGTAGAGGCCCGGATGCCCACTCGCGAACGCGCGGAGCTCCCGCCCCAGCGCCCTCAGCGCATCCGGCCCCGCAACCCCCACGGTGGCGGCCGAGCTCCGGCGCAGCAGCTCGGAGAGCCCGACCAGCGCGACCGCTCGCCGCAGCTCGGCGAGCGAGCCGATGTGCTTGTAGAGGCTCGGCACGGCGACTCCGGCACGCGCGGCGACGGCCGCGAGCGTGAGGCCCGCGAATCCGTCGGGCGCGGAGTCGACGAGCTCCACCGCGATGTCGGTCACCGCGGCGCGACTGAGGCCGGCCCTAGGCACGGGGCGCTCGCCATCCGGCGCCGTCCCGCAGTCCGTCGACGAAGCCCAGTACCCGGTGGGTCACGATGTCTGGACGGGCTAGGTGAGGGTAGTGCGCGGTGTTCTCGACGAGCAAAGTCTCCCCGTCGAGCGCGTCGCCTGCGGCCGCGAGCGCGGCGGCCGGATCCTTGTAGTCCGGGTCGACGGAGCCGATGACCGTCAGCGAGGGCGCGACGACCGCGGCAACCCGGGGCTCGACGACGGAGTGGTCGAGCTGCACCGCGAGGTGCCGAAAGGAGGCCAGCCGAGCCGGATCCGCCATCGAGGCGGCGATCTCGGCCGCGTGCTCCGCCAGCCGCGGCCCCTTCGCGCCCCGGTTGAGCGTCTTGGCGTAGTAGTTCGTCCACATGCGCGCACCCCACGGTCGCGCGAAGAGCGCGCGGAACAGCAGCCGACTGAGAACGAGGGTGGCGTGGCCGCCGGACTGCCGCAGGAACGGGCTCAACAGAACCAGGCCGGCCACGGCATCCGGTCGGTCAGCGGCAGCGATCACGGCGGCGGACGCGGCCATCGAATTACCCATAACGACCGCCCGCCCCCCGAGTTCGTCGATCAGGGCCAGGATGTCGCCCGCCGTCGCCTCGTCCCCGTGCGTTCGGAAGGTCGTGTCCGAGTCCCCGTGCCCACGCAGGTCGAGCAGTGCGACGCGGAAGCCGGCGTCCACGAGGGGGCCGGCGAGCTCGATGTACGAGCTCCGCAGATCGCCCATCCCGGGAACAGCGACGATCAGCGGACCGACGCCCGCGACCGTGTAGGAGAGACGGCCCTCGGGCCGCACGAGATACTGGAGTTCGGTGGCGATGCTCGGCGTCATAGCCATTAAGCTAATACTATTAGCCAAAGCCCGCAAGCCCCCGTCGTCCTAGGCTGGACGCATGCTCGTCGTCGACTCCCCCTACGTCCCGTCCGAAGATCGCTACGACGGCCGGATGCCGTACCCGCGGGTGGGTCGCGGTGGTCTTCGAATCCCCGAGATCTCGCTCGGGCTCTGGAACAATTTCGGATCCGACCGGCCGCTGGACACGCAGCGCGCGATCCTGCGCCGGGCCTTCGATCTCGGTGTCACCCACTTCGATCTGGCCAACAACTACGGCCCGGTGAACGGCGCGGCGGAGCGCAACTTCGGCACGATCCTGCACGACGACCTCCTCCCGTACCGCGATGAGCTCGTCATCTCGACGAAGGCCGGGTACGACATGTGGCCGGGCCCGTACGGCGACTTCGGCTCACGCAAGTACCTGCTCAGCTCGCTCGACCAGTCGCTGAAGCGGATGGGCCTGGACTACGTCGACATCTTCTACTCGCACCGCCCCGACCCAGAGACGCCGATCGAGGAAACCATGGGCGCCCTCGCCACGGCGGTGAAATCGGGCCGTGCGCTCTACGCCGGCATCTCGAACTACGACCCCGAGCAGACCCGCGCCGCGGCCGCTGCGCTGGCCGCCGAGGGCATTCCGCTGCTGATCCATCAGCCGCGCTACAACATGTTCGACCGCCACATCGAGCAGGGCCTGTTCCCGGTGCTCGACGAGGTCGGTGCCGGCAGCATCGTGTTCTCTCCCCTCGCCCAGGGCATGCTGACCGATCGCTACCTGAACGGCATCCCCTCGGACTCGCGCGCTGCCGAGGGCCGCTGGATGACCGAGAAGAACATCAGCGCCACCTACCTCGAGCGCGTCCGCGGCCTCGACGCGATCGCGAAGGACCGCGGGCAGACGCTCGCCCAGCTTGCGTTGACCTGGGTGCTGCGGCATCCCCAGGTGACCTCTGCGCTGATCGGCGCCTCGAGCGTCGCCCAGCTCGAGAGCAGCCTGGGCGCCGCGAACGCCGCACCGCTGACCGCCGAGGAACTCGCCGCCATCGAGCCGCTCGCAGTCGACGGCACCGACAACGGCTGACCACCGCGCGCATTCCGTGGGATACCTCTACTCGTTGCTGGGCGCCCTGCTGTTCGGGGCGAACGGCACGCTGACAAAACTGCTCGTGCAGAGCGGACTCGAGCCGCAGCAGCTCACGTTGTTCCGCTCATACGGTACGGCCCTGCTGGCCGGGGTCGTCCTGCTGATCGTGGACCGCACGGCCTTCCGGATGCGACCCCGGCAGCTGCTGATCATGGCCGTCCTCGGGGTGTTCGGCATCGCCCTGCTGCAGGCCAGCTACGGCGGATCGCTCGCGCGGCTTCCGGTCGGGATCGCACTGCTGCTTGAGTACACGGGCGTGCTGTTCGTCGCCCTCGTCGGATTCTTCTTCTTCCGCGAGCGCGTCAAGGCGCGGCTCTGGGTCGCGATCGGTCTCGTGCTCGCCGGACTCGTCGTCGTGGCGCGGGTGTGGAGCAGTTCACTCGACATGCTCGGCGTGCTGCTCGCACTCGGCGCCGCCGTGACCCTGACGGTCTACTTCGTCGTCGGCGAGCGCCAGGTCACGGCGACCTCACCGTTGGCCGTCGCGTTCTGGACGGGCCTATTCGCCGGCACGTTCTGGCTGATCTTCGGCGGCCTTACCGGACTCAACGCGAGCATCTTCACGAAACCGGTGCAGCTCGGCGGCTCGCACGGCAGCCTGATCCTCCCGCTCGCCATCCCGCTGGCCGCGACCGTCGTGTTCGGCTCGTTCCTGCCGTTCCTGCTCTCGTTCACGGCGCTCACCTACCTTCCGGCGACGGCTGCGGGGATCGTGGCCTCGTCAGAGGTGCTCTTCGCATTCCTGGTTGCCTGGCTATGGCTCGGCGAGGGTCTCGAGCCGATCCAGATCCTCGGCGCCGCCGTGGTCCTGGTGGGGATCGTGCTGGCGCAGACCGCGCGGGTCGGCAAGGTCGTGGATGCCGATCTTGCGCTCCGGACGACCGGAGCCATCGAGGTGCAGGCGGGCGGTGCATCGGGCCCGCGGTCGGGCGGAGTCAGCGCGCCGACGTCCGACGACGGCGGAGCAGAGCTCCCTCGCTGAGCAGCAGACCGAGGCCGAGCGAGCCGCCCGCCGCCAGAAACAGGGAGCGCCCATCCGTACCCATGGCTGGCAGCACAGACGCCAGAGCGTCTGCGTGCGCATCCGGATCAATGTCGGCGGTCGAACATATGTTCGAGTCATGGAACTTCTCGAACGCACTCCGCTTCCCCTAGCGGTCGTCCACCCGGGTGTCACCGTTCTGGCCCTCCACGGTCACCTCTCGCGAGTCACCCGCACAGATGGCGCAGTACTCGGGTACGTCGAGCTGCTGGCGCCCGCCCCGACCAGCGATCGGCCGTACCTCGCCAAGCGGCTGAGGCCGCGCGCGCAGGGATTCCTCGAGGTCGGCCGGTTCTGGTCGGCAGACGAGGCGGTCGACGCGCTGCGGTGACAGCGCTGCAGTGACAGCGCTGCGGTGAGAGCGCCGCGGCCAACGTCTGCGAGCGCCGGGCCTCAACCCCTGCCTGAGAGTTTCGGCGACGCGCGGGCCCTGCGCCGCGATTCCGGCTCGGGCGCGCGTATCGTCCCGCCCATGCAATGGTGGAACGACATTCTCGACTGGGTTCACTCGGACACCGGGCGGAGCCTGCTGCTCAACGCGGTCCTCCCGTTCATCGCGATCGTCGTCGCCGGAATCATCGGTGCCGCGATCGGGCGCGGGGCGACTCGCCGAGTGATCGCACAACGCGACCACGAGACCCGCGCCGCCGCCGTAGCGGCGCTCGTCGCCGCCGGGCAGGGCGCAGCGACCTGGCACGGCCAAGCTCCCGCCTCGAAGGAGCACGCCGAGCGTCTCGCCAGCCAGGCCGACGTGAGCGTGCGCCTGCTGCCGATCTCCGGAGCCGGCCTCGCCGCCGACTGGGCATCCCACCAATTGCGCGAGATGCGCACCAACTCGGTGAGCTACAGCTACCAGGCCGAGCAGACGCTCAACGAGTACCGCGACCGCCTGGTCGAGTGGCTGCACAAGCCGAACCGCGCCAAGAAGCTCTTCGCCGCCGACCTCGACCGCTGGCAGTACGCCGAGAGCGCCGTCGACCCGGTCGTGCTTGAGCAGCAGCGCTGGGCCGAGGAGCAGTACTCCGCGGTCAACCACGAGACGATCCAGCACTCCCCCGAGGCGCCCCTCCCGGCACCGACGGCGATCCTCTCCGACGCGAAGAAGTAAGCCGTCGGCCGTCGCTCAGCGTTCGATCCTGATGACCTTCGCCGACCACGGGCAGTAGTCAGGGCTCGTCACGGTGCGATCCTCAACGTACGAGGGCAGGCCGTCGCAGACCTCGATCGTGACGTCGGCGAACTCGAGCGTCTTCGGGTCGATGTGCCACGTCCACGGCCCGTTGACCCCCGGGGTGCGCACCACGCGTCCGAGCGGAATCGCCGCGACTCCCTCGCCCTTGAGCAGCTGTTCGGCGTGCTTCACCAGCGTTGGCGTGATCAGCTCGATCTTGTAGGTCTCGTCACCGGCGACCTGGAACACGGCGATCGGATGCTTCAGCGGCGCCGGTCCGGCCGGTGTGCAGCCGGCGAGCAGCACCGCCGTGCAGCCGCCGGCTACGAGCACGGCGGCGACCCTGCTGCGGAACTCCGGACGTTGCGACATGGCCTCACCCTAGTGAGTCGCGTGGCGCGCGCGGCAGTCGCCCTAGACTTATCTGCGAGCCGATCCGGGCCGATTCCCCCCGTAGCTCAGTGGATAGAGCATCCGGTTTCTACCCGGCTGGTCGGGAGTTCGAATCTCTCCGGGGGGACTTCACTCAGAGCGCCTTCGCGAACGCCGTCAACACCTGGGGCAGATTCGGCACTCCTTCGGCGCGGAACACCTCGGTGCCGCCCGCCGAGCGCACGATAACGGTCGGCGTGACGCGGATGCCGTCCACCTCGGCCAGCGCTTCGAACTTCACGACGTCGCGCTCGGTAATCTCGGCGGCGGGCACGAGCCGCGCAGCATCCGCGAGGACCGCCCGGGTCAGGTGGCACGGCTCGCAGAACGCGGAGGTGTACAGGTCGACGATCACGTCAGTCGCAACCTCGGAACCCGGCGCGGGATTCCCGCGGTTGTCGAGGCGGAGGCGATCGGCG
>JANXTR010000008.1 GCA_025352325.1 Microbacteriaceae bacterium
GGTTTGCCGCAGGTGATGTTCGTGACCGCCGAACACCGTCTCCGCGCTCCGCCCGCTCGCCGCCCGCTTGGCTTGGTTCAAGTGATGCCGACCCAAAGCAATCAGCGATACTTTCCGCATCAGCTAACCTCCCGCTCACCCGTCGCCGTCGCGGCGAAGCCCGGCGTTTGAGAGGCATCGTTCGCACGGGCCCCTGGCTGCGAACCGCCATTCAGGATCGCTACTAGGACGGCGGCTTCGCTGATCTCGACGGACTTCGACGCGGTGACCAACGTCAGATTCCCATGCCGGGCAACAGCGAACAGATGCGACATGACCCTCGCCCTGACCGGATCCTCGAGCTCTGCCCGGTAGCGGGTAGAGAACTCATCGAATAGGTCCGGGTCGTGCCCGTACCACTGCCTCAGCCCGGTAGACGGAGCCACATTCTTTTGCCACTCATCGAAATCCGCGCGCTGCTTGCTCAACCCTCGAGGCCACAACCGGTCCACCAACACCCTCGTCCCGCTCCCACGAACCCGCGCATCATAGGCACGACCCACTCGCACACGGTGCGCCCTGACACTCATGTCAACGTCCACGCTTGCATACTTCTGCAGGCACAACGACGGCAGGATCCGCGTCGGATCTTGCCAGCAGAACGCGTTCGCTGAACTTGGGGCATGGCCCTAGTCTCACCCGCCATACGTCCACGCGACGGGACCAACGTCACACCTGGAACAGGGCCTGCTGCACCGTGAGGTGACAGCTTCTAGTCACGCAGCGCGTTCGGTTGGCGTGCCCATGGGCTCAAACTCGACCGGGGCCAAACGTCGGAGGTGGGGCTGGCGTCGGCGGTGGGGCTGGCGTCAGACGTGGCCGTCTTGTGCGGGTGAAATTATTTCCCGGCAGTTTCGCCTGCGACAAATACGCCGCAGCCCGAGGCAGAACCTCGACTCTCTTGCCCGAGAAGCCGGATCCTTTTCCGCGCCTCCCGCAACTCGGCCGAAACGGGTCGAGACTGAGCCGGTTTGATTCCGTCATCGACCGCCACACGCTGCAACCACTTCTGCTACGTCATCGGATAGACCCCGAAGTCCATCGCGATCTCCTCGATCGCGACTCCCGGCTCACGGCCCCGCGCAACGCAACGCGGAACGCGGAACGCGGACAAGCGTCATCACGGAACTCGATGAGGCAGGGCCTAGACACAGCAAGATCCCTCCAGGCCGCCCATCCGAGGCAAGCCAGATCAGATATCACCCACTCGTACATCAGGCCCTCCGGAGGGCTCGCGCGACGGCTACGACACCGCCGTGATGACGCTCGCCTACTGCGGCCGCGCTGGGGCGAGCTCTCCGGGCTGCGAGCCGGTGATGTCGATCTCGATCGTCGCCGGCTCGAGATCCGCCAGACGGTCGTCGCCGACAAGGGCTACCAACGCATCGAAGCGCCCAAGGACTATGGGTACCGTTCGATCCCGATCCCGGCATTCCTCGCCACGATGCTCGCCCGCCAGATCGACGGCCGCTCCCCCGACCAGCCGGTGTTCTACGGCATCCGGACCGGTAGCTGGCTCCGCAACCACGTCTTCCGCGTCGGGTGGTTCGATCCGTCCGCGACAGCGGTCGGGCTGGGCGGCCTGACGCCCCATGAGATGCGCCACACCGCAGCCAGCCTCGCCGTCTCGGCCGGGGCAGACATCATGGTCGTGCAGCGGATGCTCGGCCACGCCTCCGCGGCCGTCACGCTCGACGTCTACGCGGATCTCTTCGACGAGGATCTCGACACCGTTGCCATCGCACTCGACCGGATTGCCATGCAAAAAGATGTTGCCGTTTGGTTGTCACTGGCCGATTTCGAGCCCCGACGCAGCATCCCGTGAACCAGGCAACTCCCCCGGAAAACCGGAGGAGTTGGAAGAAGTGACCCCAGCGGGATTCGGACCCGCGTTACCGCCGTGAGAGGGCGGCGTACTAGGCCTCTGTACGATGGGGCCGTCACAACAACTTCTCGAGTATGCCATATCCGGCGACCCTCCTGCTAACCCGGCCATCGCCGCGAGAGAACGCATTCCGGCCGACTTTCACGGTCGAGAGTACGGATAACTACGTACTTTCGCGGTGGAGCGGTCAGCCCGCGAGTGGCGCCAGCACCCGCAGTGCGCCGGGCACGAGTTCCACGTCGACGGGAGCCGGGCCGACACTCTCGCCGTCGCCGGTGATGACGACGCCGTCTCCCTCGATGCGCACGTTCCTCGCGCGTTCGATGCTGACCTCCGCGCGATTCACGTGCGTGCCTTTGAAGACGCTCGGGAAGATTCGCAGGAAGTTGAAGCGGCTCAGCGGGCGCACGATGAGCACGTCGAGCAGGCCGTCATCCATTTTCGCGTCCGGGGTGATGAGCATGCCGCCACCGATCGAGACGCCGTTGCCGAGCGAGACCATGTTCGCGGCAACCTTGGTGGTCTTGCCGTCGAGCGTGAGCGTGTACTGGTACGGCTTCAGCCTCAGCAACTCGATGACGAGTGCGATGTTGTAGCGGCTCGGACCCTTCGGATGCTTCATCCGGTTGGCGCGCTCGTTGACCGTCGCGTCAAAGCCGGCGCTCAGGGCGCAGGCGAACCACCGCTCGGTCTTCTCGCCCGTTGTCGGGTCGGTGAACCGCATGATCGCGGCGTCGACAATGCGGGGCTCGTGCTGCAGCGCCACGCCGATGGCGGCGACGGATGCGGCCGTGTCGTCGAATGGCAGGTGCAGCGAGCGGGCGGTGTCGTTGCCGGTCCCGGCCGAGACGATGCCCAGGGGGACGCTCGTGCCCGCCACCATGTTCGCGCCGAGGTTCACCATCCCGTCGCCGCCGACCACGACGAAGCCGTCGGGCTGCGTGGCGATGGCCGCTCGGGCGCTGGTCAGCAACTCCTGGTAGCTGTTCTCCTGCAACTCGGTCACGTCGTGGCCGAGATCACGCAGGCCCTGGAGCACCTGTGGGCCGACCGCCTTGCGGCCACCGGCCGCCGCACCGGGGTTGATCGCGACGATCAGTCTCTTGGGCTGGAACTCATTCGCCACGCGGGCCTCCGGGCTACTCGTCTCGCGGGTCGCCGTGCTCGCCGTCGAGAGTCACTGGACTCTACCGGGCGAGAAGCCCGTTGCACGTCGTTCGGAGCGCGTGCCCTCTAGGGTCGGAATGTGCGCGAGATCCGGTACGAACTGCGGGGCGAGAGTCCGAAGGACGGCCTCATCGACGAGCTCGCGGCCGTGCATCCGCGGATCGGTGTCGACGGGCTACTCGCCCGTCGCGGAACACGCGCGCGGCCGGGTCGGGTTCCCGCCGAGGCCGTCGTCGAGGGGTTCCGCTGGAGCCTGCTCGACGGATGGACGCCGCGCTGGTGGCCCCAGGGCATGGAGGTGCTCAGCGGCCATGGCGACGGGATCCTCGTCGTCAGCTGGTTCGCGCAGGAGGGGCGCGGCTCGAGTCGCGGCGCTCGGATCAGCGTCATCGACCGGCGCGACCCGCAGCGCCCGAGGTATCACCACGTGCTTCTGGTGGAGGCGGTGCGCGACGGCGACGGCGCGGTGTCGATGCGGCCGGTGCAGGTGCATGCCGGGGGTCTCGCCCGCGTCGGACATCAGCTCTACGCGACGGCGACCTATGACGGGCTGCGCGTCTTCGATCTGCGCGACATCCTGCGGGTCACCGGTCGCCCGTCACGTTCGCGCGCGCCGTTCGGCTACCGCTGCGTGCTTCCGCAGTCCGGCCGTCAGCAGCTGAGCGGCGGCCCGGGCGGCAAACGGATGCGCTTCTCGTTCGTCTCGCTCGAGCGCGAGCCCTCGGGGCAGGGCGACGGCGGCCATCTCGTGGTCGGCGAGTTCGGGGCGCACAAGTCCGGGCGCCGGCTGGGACGCGTCTCGGTCGCCGGGGTGATCGGAACGACCGAGCCGACCCGAGTGATCGAGCTGCACGAACCCGGCATCGCCCGAATGCAGGGCGCCGCCGTCATCGATGGGCTCTGGTACGTGAGCGCCAGCAACGGGGTGAAGCCGGGCGACCTGTGGGTGGGTGCCAGCTCGAGCTGGACGCGCCACCGCGGGGTCCTCCCCGCCGGGCCCGAGGATCTCGCTGCCACCCCCGACGGCCAGCGCCTGTGGTCGCTCTGCGAGTACCCGCGCCACCGCTGGGTGTACGCGATGGACGCGGGTCGCTGGCGAGAGGAGTCCGCTAGCGGCGGAACCGCAGTCGACGCAGCAACTGCGCGTTGAGGGCCACCACGATCGTGGACACCGACATCACGGCGGCCCCGACCGCGGGCGGCATGACAAACCCGACGCCCGCGAGCACTCCGGCGGCGAGCGGCAGCCCGATCACGTTGTAGCCGGTTCCCCACGCCAGGTTCTGCAGCATCTTGCGGTAGCTGGCGCGGCTGAGCGTGATGGTGTCGGCGACCCCGCGCGGGTCGCTCGACGCGAGCACGACGTCGGCGGATTCGATCGCAACATCCGTTCCCGCTCCGATCGCGATGCCGACATCTGCACGCGTCAGGGCGGGCGCGTCGTTCACGCCGTCACCGACCATGGCGACCCGCTTCGAGCCTTCGGCCTGCAGCTTCGCTACGACATCCGATTTCTGCCCGGGCAGTACCTCGGCGAAGACCTCGGTGATCCCGAGCTTCGCCGCCACCCAGTTCGCGACCTCGTGCGAGTCGCCGGTGAGCATCGCCACGCGGATGCCGCGCTTCTTGAGCAGCGCAACGGCCTCAGCCGATTCGGGCCGCAGGGTGTCGCCGAGTGCGAACATGCCCAGCACGTGCGCCTGCCCCGGAGCCGTGCCCTCCGTCTCATCGAGCAAGTACACGAGCGTCGCGCCCTCCCCCGACAGCTCGCGCGCGGCATGCACGAAGATCGGGTCCAGCCGGACGCCGCGTTCCGTGACGAGCCGTCCGCTCGCCATCGTCAGCACCCGGCCGGCTACGGTCGCCGTCGCCCCTCGGCCCGCGAGCGCAGTGAAGTCGGAGGCCCGCTCCGCCGCCGCGTGACGCTTCCGCGCGGCCGCAACGATGGCCCGCGCGACGGGATGCTCTGAGCCGGCCTCGACGGAGGCGGCCAGACCGAGCACCAGGGCTTCATCGTCGGAGGCGTCGTCGGCGGAGCCCGCGGGCGCCGGGATCACACGCAGCAGCCCCTGCTTGCCGGTTGTGAGCGTGCCGGTCTTGTCGAACAGCACCACGTCGATGTCGCGGGCATCCTCCAGCGCAGCGCGGCTGCGGACGAGGATGCCGCGGCGGGCACCGAGAGCTGTTGTGATCTGCGCGACCAACGGGATCGCCAGGCCGAGCGCGTGCGGGCAGGCGATGACGAGCACCGTCACCACGCGTTCCGCGACAAAGGCAGGATCGCCAGGCCGGAGGATCACCCAGACGATCAAAGTAATCACGGCCGACGCGATCGCGAGGTAGAAGAGCCACCCGGCCGCGCGATCCGCGAGCAGCTGCGCGCCGGACTTGCTCGCCTGCGCCTCGGCCACCAGCTTCATCACGCCGGCGAGCGCGGTGTCGTCGCCGAGCTTCGTCACCCTCACCGTCAGGGAGCCGGTCTCGCCCTGGCCGTCCTCGCGGATGGCGCCGGAGTTGACACTCCCGGCCACGACCGAGGCCCCCAGCGCCTTCGACACGGGAGTGGACTCGCCCGTGAGGAGTGATTCATCCACCTGCGACGCCCCGTCGACGACCTCTCCATCGACCGGGATGGACGCGCCGGGGCGCACCAGCACGAGGTCGCCGAGCGCCAGCGACGACACCGGCATCGTCATCACGTGGTCGCCGTGCACGACCTCGGCCTCGTCTGGCAGCAGCTTGGCCAGCTCGCCGAGCACGTCGGAGGCGCCCATGACGGCGTTCATCTCGATCCAGTGACCGAGCAGCATGATCGTGATGAGGGTCGCGAGCTCCCACCAGAAGTCCATCCCCCCGAGACCCAGCGCCGTGCCACCGATCGTCACCGCGAGCGAGTAGCCGAAAGCGACCAGGATCGCGAGCGAGATCAGGGTCATCATGCCGGGCTGCTTGGCGCGAAGTTCGGCGATGCCGCCGCTCAGGAACACGCGTCCGCCGAGCAGGAAGATCGCAGTGCCGAAGGCGGCGGGGATCCACTGGCTGCCGGGGAATCGGGGGCCGCTCAGGCCGAGGATGTCCTGAAGGCCGAGCGAGAAGACGAGGGTCGGGATCGTCAGGATCAGGCTGATCCAGAACAGACGCTGGAAGTTGCCGTGGTGCATGTGCTCCATGCCGCCGTGATCGTGGTGGTCGTGGTGGTCGTGCCCCATCGCGGCGTGATCGTGCATCGCATGCATCTCGCGGCTCTTGTGGACCTCGTGCTCGCTCATCAGGACGCCCGACTCTGCAGCTCGAACACCGTCAGCAGCTCGTCGACGGCGGCCTCGCGTCGCGCCCCGCCCTCTTCGAACATCTCGGTGACGTGCGTGCGCAGGTGGTTCTCGACGAGCAGCTTGTTCAGGCTGCGCAGCGACTTCTGGATGGCGAGCGTCTGGGTGATGATGTCGACGCAGTACGCCTCGTCATCGATCATCTTCTCAACCCCGCGGAGCTGCCCCTCGAGGATGCGTGTGCGATGCAGCGCCCGCTTTTTGATGTCAACGATCATGCCTCGACCATATACCCCTAGGGGGTATCCCGCGGGCGTACAGTCAAACGCGTGAAGATCACCAAATACGAACATGCGACCCTCGTCCTCTTGATCGACGGCCAGCAGCTGGTCATCGATCCCGGCGTCTTCCTCACGCCCCCCGACTTCGCCAACACGACCGCCGTGGTGATCACGCATTCCCACGCCGACCACTGGACCGACCAGAATCTCGCGCTCATCCTGGAGAAGTCGCCGGATGCCGTGATCTACGCTCCCCAAGACGTGGCCGACACCGCCGCCGACGCCACGATCACGGTCGTGAAGGCCGGCGACGTGGCCACCGCCGGACCGTTCACCCTCGAGTTCTTCGGCCACGAGCACGCGACGATCCACGAGAGCGTGCCGGTCCCCGAGAACGTCGGCGTGATGGTCAACAACGAGTTCTACTACGGCGGCGACTCGTACACCGGTCCCGGCAAGCCTGTCGGCACCCTGGCGGCTCCGATCGGGGCTCCGTGGCTGAAGGTCGGCGAGGCGATCGACTACGTGCTCGAGGTCAAGCCGCAGCGCGCGTTCTACATTCACGACATGACGCTCTCCGCCGCCGGCAAGGGTATGGCGAGCGAGCGCCTCCAGTGGGCGACCGAGAAGAACGGCGGCTCGTACCGTCCGCTCGAGGTGGGCGACTCGCTCGACGTGTGATGGGGGCGCGGGAGGCCCCACGGCGTCCCCACGGCGTCCCCACGAGGTCATAGCATGATCAGACCTCAGTATTTCTGACGTCGATCGGACACCTTCTTCGTGGCGAAGCGCGACCAACTCTCGGAGTTCAGCGAGATGCTGCGCCGTGCCGAAAATCACGACAGGGGGCGGCCTCGGGAGCAGCTCGTCCTCGTCGATGCGGTGGCGCGTCGGCGCCGCCGCCGACGAGGGCTGATCGCCGCGCTGATCGTCGTCGTCCTGGCGGTCGGCGCCGCCGGTGGGTATGCCGCGATCACCCTGAATTCCTCGATCGGGGCCGCCTCCGCGACCGTGCATCGACCCGAGGTGGCCGTTCCAGCGGCGGCGGTCCTGAAGCTCCCGCCCGTCGGAGAATCGGCGATCAGCGTGTCGGGGGCCGACGAGTATTTGGGGGCGTCAGCCAGTGGCATCCTGGCCTCGGCGGGCGGAGACGACCGGCTCCCGATCGCAAGCATCAGCAAACTGATCACGGCGATGGTGGTGCTCGACCACAAGCCGCTCGGCGACTCGGGCACCGGGCCGACGATCACCTTCGACAAGACGGATCACGCCTTGTACGACAAGTACTACGTGCTGAACGCGACCATCGCCGCAATGCCCACCGGCAGCTCCATGTCGGAGCACGATGCCCTCGAGACGACGCTGGTGGTCTCAGCCTGCAACTACGCCGAAGCGGTCTCGACCTGGGCCTTCGGCTCGCAGGCCGCGTTTCTCGCCGCCACCACGAAGTGGCTCGCCGCGCACGGCATGCCGAACACCCGGATGGTCGAGCCGACCGGCATCGACGCACACAACCTCAGCACACCGAGCGACATGATCACGCTGGGCAAGCTCGCCATGGCCGATCCGGTGATCGCCGCGATCGTGGCTAAGACCAGCCTCGACGTGCCCTCACTGATGGGCCTCCCGAACACCAACGACCTGCTCGGCACCGACGGAATCAACGGGATCAAGACGGGCACGCTGGGCGAGGATTCTGAGCTGCTCTACTCCGCGGTCATCAACGTCGGCACGCCCCAGCCGTTGACGATCATCGGCGTCGTGCTGGGCGGGGACGGCCGCAGCGCCGTGGATGCCGCGGTCCGCAACCTCCTCGACAGCCTGAAGGTCGGCTTCCACTCGGTCGCCCTCGCCGAAGACGGACAGGTGGTCGGCACATACACGACGCCCTGGGGAGCCAAGGCCCGGATGGTGCTGGGCTCGAGCGCGACCGTGTTCACGTACTCCAACACGCCGATCACCTCGACGATGACGACCACGACGCTGACAACCGGCAAGGACGGCGAGAAGGTCGGCCTTGTCACCTGGAAAGCCGGGACGGCCACCGTGACGGCGCCCGTGGTGCTTCAGGGGACGATCAAGCAGCCCACCGCCTGGTGGCGGCTTACCCACCCGAAGGTCACCTTCCATTTCGGCGGTGCGAGCTAGCCTTCTGCGCATGAGCGCGAGCGCGAGTGGATGCCGCGAGCTGGAAGGCGCAGGATGTCGCTGCCTTCGAGCGCGCTCTGTGCGAGCAGGTGGACGCGGCCCGCGCGGCGCGTGGCCATGGGTCGGGCAGCGGCGCCTCCCGCACTGCCGGGCCGGGCGTCCTCGCCTACCTCGGTGAGCCGGTCGGGTGGGTCGCTGTGGAGCCACGGCCGGCGTACCCCCGGGTGCTGAGTGGACGCGCCATCCCCGCCACGGCGCAGCCCGACCTCTCGGCGACCCGAGCGTCTGGGCGGTCACCTGTTTCGTGGTGCGCGTCGGCTACCGGCGGCGGCGCGGCCCTGCTGCGGGGCGCCATCGACGCCGCACGACAGGGTGGAGCACGGGTCGTCGAGGCCTATCCGGTCGACACCGTCGGCGAACGGATCAGCTCGGCCGATCTGTACCACGGCCCGCTGTCAAGTTTCGTGGCCGCGGGATTCACGATCAGCGGCCGCCCGATGGAGGGACGGGCGGTCGTCGAACGAGAGCTCTGACGCTCCCGGCGCTAGAAGGGTGGTGGGTCGGTGGTGTGGGTGGCGCCGGTGGGGCTGGTCCAGGTGGTCGAACCGTCGGGGTCGCGGTGGACGGTCCAGTTGCTTTCGTGTTTCAACCGGTGGTGGTAGCGACACAGGTGCGCGAGGTTCGAGGCCCGGGTGGGGCCGTCGTGGGCCCATGCGGTGACGTGGTCGAGGTCGCAGAACCGGGCGGGTCGGCCGCAGCCTGCGAAGGTGCAGCGTTGATCGCGGAGTTCGGTCCACCGTTTCAGATCCGCCGGCACCCGGTAACTGGTCCGATCGATATCCAGCACCGTGCCCGTGATCGGGTGGGTCAGGATCCGGTGAAACGAGGGCGCATGCGCGGCAAGCTTCCGGGCGGTGTCCGCGTCGATCGGACCAAACCCCTCCAACGTCCCCGGGAGCTCTGCGATACCCAGCAGGGTCAGCACCGGGACGGTGACCGCCACCGTGACGGTGACCGCCGGCACGGTACCGGTCACGGCATCTGTGAGCAGGGCCCCGGCAATATCGGCCCGCAGCTGAGCAAGGGTGCGTGTCTCACCCTTGCCACCCGCCAGGGACGCGGCCGCAGCATCCAG
>JANXTR010000035.1 GCA_025352325.1 Microbacteriaceae bacterium
TCGAAAAGAAATACAACCGCCGCCGCCGGCAACGCGCTCTCGGGAAGCTCACCCCGGTCGAGTTTGAGACAATGTCTTCAGCCGCACACGCGGCCTAGAAAACCACCCACCCCCAGTGACAACCAAAGTCTGGGCAGACCCGCCAGCGTCCTTGGTCGGTATGCACGGGCCTGTTGCTGCCGCCAATTTCACGACGACCCAGCGCTCACAGCCGCAACATTAGTGAGCTCGTCGGCTGACCTGCTGCCCAAGAAGGGGCAATCGGGGCGGTCACGGCGAAAGCCCGGAGGAAAAATTTACACACCCCGCCCCCGCTCATTGGGCCCCGGGGGGTTTCCTATCTGAGGTCTTTCTTCACTTGAATGAGTCAGAATGCGAGATGTCGCGCACCTACAAGGTGAGATCTCCGATTTTGGGCAGGCTTTCTGGATTGCACGCAGATTGCACGTAATCGGCCCGAACATGCGAAATCCCCGCAACTGGCGAGAGTTGACGGGGATTTCAGTACACCCCCCGGGACTTGAACCCGGAACCCACTGATTAAGAGTCAGTTGCTCTGCCAATTGAGCTAGAGGTGCGCAGACCGGATGAACCCGACCGAGGGACAACGATAGCATCCCGAATGCAGGCTGTGCTAACCCGCCGACAGCAGTCCTCGACGGCCCGGTTCAGTCGCTGCTGAGCCGCGCCCGAACCTCGCCGGAGACCGCCCGCAGCGCCTTCGAGAAAGTCTCCAGCTCCGGGGCGGTTAGGCTGCCGGTGGAGTCGGCGAGCATGGCCTTGAAGTCGCGATGGATCTCAGTCATCACCTGGTCGCCGTGGGGCGAGAGTTCTAGGTAAAGGCTCCGCCGGTCCGCGGGGTGATCGATACGTTGCAGGTGGTCGGTCTCGACGAGCCGACGGGAGATCGCGGTCACAGCTCCCGTGGTCATCCCGAGGTAGGCGGCCAGATCCTTCGGGGTGATGCTCACTACTTGAGCGACATGGAACAGGGCCCGCAACTCGGTCGCGCTCAGGCCAGCGCGCGCGGCAATCCGTCGACGGTTCCCTTCGAGTGCGCTGACAAAGGCAGTTGCCGCATCGGAAAATCCGGTGAGGGTGTGTGAGACAGCTTGCTCCGCCACGACCCCTCCGATCCTCGACGGGATCCTCACCCGGATTACACGATTCTAGCGATCGAATCTGGGTGATTCACTACTTCACTTAGACTTTGACTGACTTATTGAGTAATGTAAACCCTGCTGGTTCACCGAAGAGCCGCACGCAACATCCCTCCCAGACCTTGGAGCCCCACGTGATCCCCGACGCACTGTCCTTCGGCCAGTATCAGACCGTCTATAACTTCCTCTCCCTCGTCATCGCCTCGCAACTGTTCACAGCCGTGTTCCTGCTGATCGCTCTGCCGCGGATCCTCCCCCGCTATCGTCAGGCCATCACTGTGGCGATCGTGGTCTGCGGGATCGCGGCGTACCACTACTTCCGGATCTTCGACTCCTTCAAGAGCGCCTTCCACACCGCCGCCAAGGGCGGCGCCGGCACGTACACGCAGACGTCCGAGAGCTTCAACGAGGGCTACCGCTACGTGGACTGGCTGCTGACTGTGCCACTGCTGCTCGTCGAGTTGATTGCCGTGCTCGCGCTCACCCGCCAACTCCAGCGTCGCTTGCTGGTGCGTCTTGTTCCCGCCGCGGCACTCATGATCGCGCTCGGCTACCCGGGTGAGGTCAGTGGAGACAACAGCCTCCGCGGCCTGTTCGGCCTTCTGTCGACGATCCCCTTTGCCTACATCCTCTTCGTGCTCTTCGTTCAGCTGAGTAAGTCGCTGGACGACCAGCCTGCGGGCGTCCGTGGCACTCTCAGCCGCCTGCGCTTCCTGCTGCTGCTTAGCTGGGGCGTTTACCCGATCGCCTACCTGCTGCCGATCCTGAACATCGCCGGGTCGGATGCCTGGGTCGCTAAGCAGATCGGCTACTCCGTCGCCGACATCCTGGCCAAGGCGGTCTACGCGCTGATCATCTTCCAGGTGGCGCGCATCAAATCGTTCGACGACGACAAGGCCTTCGCCGAGATCGAGAGCTCGGCCGACGAGCTGCGGGTCACGGCCTGACCCCCTGAACTCGCGGGGGGTGCCAGGTGGCCGGCACCCCCCGCGAACCTTTTCGGCCGCCGGAGTTTGCCGTCGACTTAGGCTAGATCCTATGACCACGACCCGCCTCGAAATCGGACAGCAAGCTCCCAGTTTCACCTTGCTCGACCAGGATGCCACCCCCATCGCGCTGAGCAGCCTCCGCGGCCGCAAGGTCATCCTGTACTTCTACCCGGAGGCAGACACGCCCGGCTGCACGACCGAGGCCTGCGACTTCCGCAACAATCTCGCCACGTTCGGCGCCGCCAGCTACACGGTCTACGGCGTCTCGCGAGACGACATCCCGAAGCTCCAAAAGTTCGCGGCCGTGCATGGTCTGAGCTACCCGCTTCTCAGCGATCCGGATCGGAAGGTGCACGAGCTCTACCGAGTCTGGGGCGAGAAGACGCTCTACGGCAAGACGGTGGTGGGCGTCATCCGGTCGACCTTCGTCATCGACGAGGAGGGCCTCATCACGCTGCCGCTCTACAACGTCAAGGCGACCGGCCATGTCGCGGCTCTGAAGAAGAAGCTGGGGCTGACCGCCTAGCCTCCGGTGCGCCGCATCCGAGCCAGCAGGGCGGGGCCGGTGCGATTCAGGATGCGTCCGCCGACGAACACGCCGATGACCAGAGACGCCACTCCCCACACCAGCGCGACCGCGAGAGACAGCCAGCCCAGCAGCGCGGACCCAGTGACGAGCGAGACGATGCCGAGCACGAGCTCCGGGATCGCGAGGGCGATCGTCACGCCGGTGACCGCGTAGGACCCGAAGATCGCGGTCGTCCCCGCTCCCGCCTGGGCGGTGAAGGGGTTACCACCGGCCCGCGCGACCGGGATCACGATCGAGGCCGACGACACCGACACGACGGCGAGCCCCGACAGGAGCACGCCGATCGAGATGCCGAAGACGGCCGGAAGCTGCGCGAGCGTGCCGACCACGGCCATCGACACGACGGCGACCAGCGCCACCACCGGCAGGGCGAACGCCAGAAGGCCCGCCGCGCGACCGGCTCGGTCGGCAACCCCCCGAACCCCCGCCGACAGGTGCAGCGCATAGGCGGATCCGTCGTACGAGACCACGGCGAAGAGCGTGAGCGGCAGGAGGGCGGCCACCGTCGGGGCCGCCACGTCGACGAGCGACGGAACGTGCGTGAGGGAGGCCAGCAGGATCAGCAACACCGGCATCAGCGGCACGAGGATGAGCTGCCGTGCGAATCTGGCATCGCGCGCCCAGTAGATCAGCGAGCGAGCCGCGATCGCCCCCGCCGCCGCCGACGACGCCGGCACGAACCGGAACGCGCCGAGTCGCCCTGCTTCGCGATCCTGCGCCCGCGATCCCCCGCCGCGCGCGCCGAAGGTGGCGAGCAGGCTCCCGCGCCAGATCATGAGCATGAGCGCGAGGGCCACGAGGGCGATCGCGAACTCGACGGCGGCGATGCCCGGATGCCCACCCGCGACCTCCCCGGGAACGCTCCAGATCGCCCCAAACGGTGTCGCCCCCAGGACTGCCGCCGTGCCGGGGAACGGGTCGGACGTGCGCAGCCCGAGCACCACGGCCAGCGCCACGGGCCCGAGCAGCACGAGGGCGGCGACAAAAAGCACGACGGCGCGCTGCCCGATCCGACGCCCCGACACGAGATTGGCGGTCAGCGCGGCGGTCATCCGCGAGCCAACGATGCAGATCAGGGTCGCGATCGCGCCGCAGAGCACGGCCAGCACGGCCGCGACCGGCGTCTGCCGCCACGTCAGCGCTGTCGCAATCGAGGCGAGGAATGTTACGATCCCGGGCACCCAGGTGGCGCCAACCAGAGTCATGGCGAGCATCAACCGCCCGACCGGGATCGGGAACGGCGACAGCTTCAGCGGCTCGATCGTCGGCTCGATGCCGGTCGCGATCAGCGGGATCAGGAACCAGCCGAGCGTGAGAGCGACCCCGCCGATCACCACAGTCGCCTGCTGGATCGGCTGCGGGTAGATCACGAGCACCGCAAGCCCCGCGACGACGAGGGCGAGCACGACGAGAGCCTGCAGGGTTCCGAGCACCACGGCGACGACCTGGATCGTGTTGCGGGCCAGGGTGTTCGCGAGCACCTGGAACCGCAGCCTCAGGAGCGCCGCAACCACTCGGGCCCTTCGCTGAAGCGGCGGCCGCCGACGAGTTCGAGAAAGCGCTCCTCGAGCGTGGCGCCTGCCCGCACCTCGTCGACCGTTCCCGCGACGAGCACCTGACCGCGCGCCACGATCGCGACGTGATCGCACATGCGCTGCACCAGATCCATCGAGTGGCTCGACACGACGACAGTGCCGCCCGAGCGCACAAAGCCCTCCAAGATGTCGCGGATATTCGCTGCCGAAACCGGATCCACCGACTCGAACGGCTCGTCGAGCACCACGACGCGGGGCGAATGGATGAGCGCGCAGGCCAGCGCGATCTTCTTGGTCATGCCCGCCGAGTAGTCCGCCACCATGGTCCCGGCGCTTGCCTCGAGGTCGAGCAGCTGCAGCAGGTCGCGGGTGCGCTCGGCGATCACCGCGCGATCCATCGAGAACAGCATCCCGGTGTAGGTGATCAGCTGCTCGCCGGTGAGCCGGTCGAAGAGGTCGACGCCGTCGGCCAGGTTGCCGATCATGCGCTTGGCGGCGAGCGGGTCGCTCCACACATCGATGCCGTGCACCTGAGCGGTGCCGGCATCCGGTCGCAACAGGCCGGTCGCCATCGAGAGTGTGGTGGTCTTGCCGGCGCCGTTTGGCCCGACAACGCCGTAGAACGAGCCGCTCGGCACCGTCAGGCTCACGTTGTCGACCGCGGTGGTCGCGCCGAAGCGCTTGGTGAGCGCGGTGAGCTGCAGGGCGGACGTGGTCTCGGGGGTGGGTTCGACAGACTCGATGGCCGAGGTCACGACGCGTCCCGTCGCGCCGAGGTGGTGGCGACGACCGGCTTCGTAAACAGGAGCAGGAAGACCACGACGGCCAGGATGATCAGCGGCCAGCCCCAGCCCGGCTGCGCGACCTGCCCTTGAAGGGCTCCGACCCCGACCGCCACCTGCAGCACCTGCCAGACGATCGCAGCCGCACGGATCCAGGCCTGCCCTCGAGCAGTGCCGACGACGACCGCGGCGAGCCAGGCGGCCGCAATGAACGCGACGATGGTGAGCGCGATCCCGGCACCGAAGGTCGCGGTGGGAGCCGTAAGTGTCTCGATCAAGAGGGTCACCGCTAGGGCACCGACCCCAAGCAATTCGAGGCTCAGCAGGACGAGGAGCGCCCAGAGGATGGCGGGTCGTCGCGTCGTACTCACGGTGTTATCCCATTCGTAACTATTGATTAGCCGTAACAAGTATGAAACTCTTGCGGTGGTTGATGTGACGCCTACAGGGTCGTAGGTGAGTCCCGAGATAACTCTTTCCCCCCACCGTTTCGGTCACTCTTCGACCGCGCGCAGATTCTCCACGGAGCATCCGCACCGCGTCAACAGCAATGTACGAAGGAGCTCCACCATGGACTGGCGTGATAAATCCGCGTGCCTGACCGCCGACCCCGAACTGTTCTTCCCGGTGGGGAACACGGGCCCCGCGGTCGACCAGATCGACAAGGCCAAATCCGTTTGCGCGCGCTGCTCCGTCACGGAGATGTGCCTGCAGTACGCCCTCGAGACCAACCAGGACTCCGGCGTCTGGGGCGGGCTCAGCGAAGACGAGCGTCGCGCCCTCAAGCGTCGCGCTGCCCGGGCTCGACGGGCCAGCTGACTTCTCGTTCCTCACTGATCGAGCCACCGCAGCGGTAGCTCGATCGTGACCTCGGTGCCTTCGCCCTCGAGAGTGTGCCAGTCGATCGTTCCGCCCAGCTCGCCCTGCACGAGCGTGCGGACGATCTGCGTGCCGAGACCTGAGCCGACCTTGCCTTCGGCGAGCCCGACCCCGTTGTCGCGCACCTTCACGCGCAGCACGCCGCCCCGCCGCTTCGCCGAGATCTCGACCTCGCCGTCGCGTCCAGCCAGACCGTGCTCGACCGCGTTCGTCACGAGTTCGGTGAGGGCGAGAGCCAGCGGGGTCGCGTATGCGCTCGGGAGGGTTCCGAAGCTGCCGGTCTTCGTAGGTCGCACCGTGGTGTTGTGACCGGATGCCACCTCGGCGATGAGCATCAGCACGCGATCGAACACATCATCGAAGTCCACCACCTGTTCGAGACCCTCGCTCAGGGTGTCGTGCACCACGGCGATGGCCGCCACCCGGCGCATGGCCTGGTTCAGAGCATCCCGCGCCACGTCGCTGTGCGTCCTGCGACCCTGGATGCGCAGCAGCGACGCCACCGTTTGCAGGTTGTTCTTCACCCGGTGATGGATCTCGCGGATCGTCGCATCCTTGGTGAGCAGCTCCTGCTCCTGGTGGCGCATCTCGGTGGTGTCGCGCACCAGCACGATCGCGCCGACGCGCTCGCCCCGATGACGGATCGGGATGGTGCGCAGAGTGACCGTCACGCCGCGCGCCTCGATGTCGGTGCGCCAGGGGGCGCGGCCGGTGACCACGAGCGGGAGCGACTCGTCGACGATCAGCTTGCCGCTGAGGAGCGCCGTGGTGACCTCTGCCAGCAACTCCCCCTCGAGTTCGCCGGCGAAGCCCATGCGGTTGAACGCGGAGAGCCCGTTGGGGCTGGCGAAGGTGACGATGCCGTCGACATCCAGACGGATCAGGCCGTCCGAGGCGCGCGGGGCACCACGACGCGGCCCGGACGGTGCCGAAAGGTCGGGAAAGTCTCCGGACGCGATCATCGCGAACAGATCGTTGGCGCACTGGTTGAAGGTGAGCTCCTGGCGGCTCGGCGTGCGCGCCTCGGCCAGGTTGCTGTGCCGGGTGATGACCGCGATCGGCATGTCAGTGGTCGCCGCACCGCTCGGGGTCAGGCGGCGCTTCACGGGGACCGCTCGCACGCGGGTGGGCGTCTCCTCGTACCAATCGGGAGCCGCGGTGTCGACGATCTGCCCGGTCTCGAAGGCCTGAGTGACCTGCTGGGTCCACTCGGACTTGATCTGCTGGCCGACGAAGTCGCGGTAGAAGAGGGTGGCGGCCGAGGAGGGACGGGAGTGCGCGACGGCGATGAAGGTGCCGGATTCGGTGGGCACCCACAGCACGATGTCGGCGAACGCGAGATCGGCGAGCAGCTGCGCGTCGGCGACGAGCAGGTGCAGCCACTCGACGTCCACGTCGGTGGAGCGGCCCTGGGCCACCATCAGGTCGGAGAGCGTCGACACGGTATTAGGCTACGCGGTCGGGCCTACCTCGCCGGTACCGCGCTGGCCGGCACGAGGCCGAGCGCGATCGTGCGCGTCGGCAGCTTTGGGCCCGCCGGGCCGAGGTCCAGCTACGCGAAGGTCATCGACGGCCCGGTCACCGCGAGGAACCGCTCGCCCGCCGCCGCGGGGTGGGTCATCGCGAGCAGGTGGCGGGACGCGACATCCCGCTCCGGATGCCCCGCCCGCCGTCAGGAGAGCGCGCACGTCCTCAGCGCGCGTGTCAGCGCGCGCACCGTCATGCGCACCCGATAGCCGGCGTCCAGGAGCTGCATGATGCAGTGGGCGCCCACGAAGCCGCTGCCACCGGTGACCAGGACTCGTTCGCCAGTCATGCGCATGAAGCTACCGCGCGAAGGCGAGGATCCGCGGGGCGGGGCGGGACGTCGTGCGTGGGGTCAGCTGCGCGGCCAGTTCGCGGACCGCCGCGCGCGCCGCCGAACGCGGAGCCACCTCGAGCAGCGGGCGACCGCTGAGCAGCGCGGCGTCGAAGGCGGCGAGATCCCAGGGGACGAGCACCGGATCGTCGATCCCGCCGAACCGCGCCAGCGCCTGCCGCAACTGCGCGGCTGGATTGAGGCCGATCGCTCCGGGGCGGACCTTGTTGATCACCGTCGTGATCCGCTCGGGACCGACCAGCTCGGCGAGCTCGGCGTGGGCGCGCAGGAAGCGCGAGAGCCCGACCGGGTCGGCCGAGCCGACCGCGATCACCCGCTCGGCTGAGCGGAGCACCTCGATCGTGGCTGCGTTCCGGCGGGGCGCGTTGAGGTCGGTCATCAGCTCCTCGTCGTGTTCGAAACTCGGGGCGACGTCGACCACGGTCAGCTCGACCCAGTCGCGGGCCGCGGTGAGCACGCCGGCGACCCGCTCCGCCGAGAGCTCGGGCCAGCGGCTGGCGCGCCCGATGCCGGTGAGCACCTGGAACTCGGCCCGGCCCGCGCGATGGGTCTGGGCGATCCGCTCGAACTGCGCGCGATCGAGGGCGCCGGAGCCGGCGAGGCGACAGGCGGCGGCGAAGCCGGGCGCCTCGTCGAGCAGTCCGAGGGCGGGCGCGACGGCGGCGGCTCGCGTGTCCGCGTCGGCGAGGGCGACCGCGGCGCCAGCCTCGGCCAGCTCTGCCGCCATGGCGATGGCGATGCTGGTGCGGCCGGGCGCGCCATCCGGTCCCCAAATCGCGATGATGCTGCCCCGCGAGGAGGGCGGCGTGTGGTGCAGGGATGGCCGGCGGACATGGGTGTCCTCGTCGATGTCGTCGGGGGCAGCGGCGAGAGCGGGAGTCGGAGTCGGAGTCGAAGTCGGAGTCGGGGCAGACGGAGGTGCGCTCGCTGGCGCTGCGGGTGCCCAGGCGAACGGACCGTCGACGGCATCCACGACCCCGACCGAGGCGGCGAAGCGGCGCTCGGCTGAGGAGCCTGCCACCGCGAGCAGCCGGAGTCCGAGGCTGTCGCAGGCGGCGACGACGCGCGCGGTCAGGTACTGCGGCGAGGCCGAGACCACTACGAGCTCGGCGCCCGCGGTCGGCAGTTTCGCGACCAGTTCTTCGGCCCCTGAGCAGCGGGCGAGCACGCGGTGCCCGTGCCGCGGCGCATCGGCGACCAGCCGCTGCTCGTCGGCGAGCGGCATGGCGAGGGCGACGTCGGTCACGAGCCCCCGCCTGCCGGGGACGCGTCGGCCGACCCCAGCGGGATTCCTGCGGGCAGGAGCGCGAGCGCGTCGCCGTCGGCGATCGCCTGCAGCACGCGCGCCACCCTGCTGCGCGGCACGAGCACCTCGACCTGACTCCCCGCGGAGTCCACAGCGAAACTTCCGCTTGCGTCGAGCACCTTCGATACGGTCGCACCGGCCACCAGCACCGTCGGTACCTGCACGGCGGGGGCGAGCGCGGCATCCGTCTTATCGGTTCCACTCGCCCCCACCGTGGCACTCGCGACGGCCCCCACCACGGTGCCCGGTTTCGGTGCCGCCCACAGATCGACGGTCCCCCCCGCGACCACGGCACCGCTCACGCGCGTGGCGAGTCGCAGCACGATCGAGGTCGAGCGCATGCCCGCGGTGCTGCCCACCGCCGAGGTCGGCAGCAGCTGCCCCTTCGCCACCGGCTGGGTCACCACGAGGCCTGCGCTCGGGATGTCGCCCCGCCTCAGATAAAGACCGTCTGCGCCGTCGAGCGCCACGGCCCGTTCCACAAGGTCGCCCCGATCAATCCGCTCCCCCGGAGTGAGGGAGGATGCCGCGGCATACACGGTCACCCGCCGGTCCGCACCCGCCAGGATCCCGACGACGCCGGCGACCGAGCCCAGCACGAGGAGCACCCCGAGCACGAGCCGCAGGTCGGGGGCGGCACGGCGGGATCTCCGCGCGGGGCGAGGGGCGGCATCGGGGGCAGGCATGGCCACATGGTCGCTCGTGCGGCGGAACTTCGCGCGGAGTTATCCACACGCCCGTCGTCACCCGCGCTCGCGGCGCATAATCGAACTATGGCCTTCGACACCCCCGCACCCGGTTCGACGGGTTCCGGGGCGGTCGGCCGCTTCCTCACCCTCGCCGACACGGCCGAGGCGCTCAGCATCTCGGTCTCGCAGGCCTACGCCCTCGTGCGCAGCGGCGAACTCCCGGCGATCAAGATCGGCGGCCAGGGCCACTGGCGCATCGAGCGCGACGTGCTCGAGGGCTACATCGTGGGCAAGTACGAGGAAAACCGACGTCGTGGCCTGTGGAACCAGGCCGAATACGCCGACGTCACCGAGCTGTTCGTCGATCGCGAACGGTAGCTAGAACCGCACGAGCACGAGCTGCTCGAGCGGCAGCATCCGGATGCGCGTGACCGCCGCCGCACGTCGAGGTACCCCCGGTTCGTGTTCCGCAATATCGAGGTGATCGCGACCGACGCGGTCGATCGTGCCGTGCATCCGTTCGGCTGACGCGGTGCTCAGCTCGAGCGGAGCCCGGCGGCGGCAGAGGTCACGCAGGACGAAGCTCAGTCCGAGACGCGCCGACAGCAGGACGGGAGCCTCGGATGCGCCGTCCCCGTCGACGCTGCGCGCGAGTTGCCCGGCGGTCGGCAACACGCTCGCGATCCCGCCGAGCGGCACGAGGCAGGATCCGCGCCGCGGGCCGCGCAGCTCTCCCACCAGCCAATCCCGCCCGATCGAGCCGACACTCACGCTCAGCAGCTGACCGTCGCGCAGCGCGAGCCGCAGCTCCTCGCCGGTTCCGACTCCCCTCTCGCCGGGACGCGTCATCACCAGCAGTCGATCGCGCAGGGTCAAGCGGCCAAGTCGGAGTCGCTCCTCCTCGGCGAGCAGATCGACGTCTTCGGCGCCGAGCTCCTGCTCGAGCTGGCTCTCGAGGTCGTCGAAGAGATCGTCCCAGCGCATGGGCGAACGCTAGCCAGACCGCGCCTGTGGAATCGACGTTATCCACAGGGGAGTTCTGCCCATCGACAAAAACAAAAAACGCATGGTTTGTTATGCGCACCCCCAGCCAGGGACCCATCTTCAGACGACTCCGAGGCCCCGATGAGTTCAGCACTGAATGTCACCCGAGTGGCGCAGATCCCCCGTGATCACCGCGACCACGATTCCTTCGACGGCTCGGCCGCGCGCGAGTTGCGCCCCCGATTCGACTCCGACGACTTCTTCGGCCATCAGCCCGCGACGACCTCCTCGCTGCCCGATCCGGCGCCGCTGCTCGAGAACCTCACCCGCTGCGTTGTCGAGATCCTCGCCGGCGCTCGCGAACTCGAGCAGATCAGTCGCTGGCTCAGCGATGACGTCTATCGGCATCTGCTCACCCGCGTCATCCTTTCGGCGCGCGCCCGTCACGCGAAGGGGCAGGCAGTGGTGCGGCCGTCGTTCTCCATTGGGTCCACAACGGTGTGTGAACCGCGGGATGGTGTGGTCGAGGCCGTGGTCATCGTGCGGGGACGGGCGCGGGCCCGCGCGGTCGCGATCCGTCTCGAGGGCCTCGACCACCGGTGGCGGGCGACGGCGATCCACGTGCTGTGAGCCTCCACGTGATGTGAGCCTCCACGTGCGCTGAGCCTCCACGTGCGCTCAGCCTCGTGAGGGGCTGCCGCTGCTACGGTGCGACGCGATCGAGCTACCAGCCCTCGGTGCCCGGGTCGCCCTTGAAGGGGCCGACGATGCGCGCGGTGATCCAGCCGCCGTAGAAGCCGCCGGCCTGGGCCTCGACCAGCTCGCCGTCGACGAGGCAGGCATCCATCCGCCCCGGGTACACACTCACGTAGTCGCGCAGCAGCTCATAGCCGGGCTGTGGCGCCGGGTAGTACCAAGCCGCCGACTCCACCAGGTCGCCGCCCGCGGCCACGCTCAGGTAGCTCGCCTCGCCCTTGAACTCGCAATAGCTGAGGCCCGGGGTCGGCAGCAGCGCCCCGTCGACGAACGAGGAGCGCGGCAGGTAGTAGGCGGGCGGATGAGTCGTCTCGAGCACCCGAACCGCCGACGTCGTGTCGGCCACCGTCTCGCCGCCGAAGCGGATCACGACGCGCTCGCTCGAGCGTTCGACGCGCGGCGGACGCGGGTAGTCCCAGACGGACTCCTGCCCGGGCGCGGGGGACATCCGGGGGGGTTGGGGCCGGTCGGGCATCGCGCCTAGTTGCCCTTCTTCTCCGCCGCACGGCGCTCGGCGCGGTTGGCCGGAGCCGGAGCGCCGCCCGATCCGTCGGTGCGCTGGCCGAAGGCACCGCGCGTGGCAGGCGCGGCCGTGGCGGGCTGACCACCCTGCTGCTGCCCCTGGCCCTGGGCAACGGCATCCGCCTGACGCTGCTGCGCCTGCTGAGCGAGAGCCGTCGCGGCGCGCTCGAGCTGGCCGCGCTGGTCGCGCACCTCCACTTCACCCGCGGCGTCTGCGCTGGGTGCCGAGTAGCTGAGACCGGATGCCGGAGCCTCCGAGCCGCCCAGCCCGCGAGCCGCGACCCGGGCCTCGCCGTCGATGCCGGTGACCTCGACCTCGAGGTTGTAGAGGAATCCGACCGACTCCTCGCGGATCGCGCCCATCATGTTCTGGTACAGCGCGAAGCCCTCACGCTGGTATTCGACGAGCGGGTCGCGCTGGGCCATGGCACGCAGGCCGATGCCGTCCTTCAGGTAGTCCATCTCGTAGAGGTGGTCGCGCCAGCGGCGGTCGATGACCGAGAGCACGACGCGCCGCTCGAGCTCGCGCATGGCGGGCTCGCTGAGCTGCTCCTCGCGACGGCCGTAGGCGATCCGAGCGTCCGAGAGCACCTCGTCCTTCAGCAGCTTTGGCGTAAGGCGAGCGGTGCCGATCTCGCTGAGCACCTCGTCGACCGTGATCGAGATCGGGTACAGGGTCTTCAGCTCCGTCCAGAGCGCGTCCAGATCCCAGTCGTCGCTCGCACTCTCATTCGTGTGGGTATCGACGACCTCGCCGATCACCTCGTTGAGGAAGGTCTGCACGCGCTCGTGCAGGTCGTCACCCTCGAGGATGTGGCGACGGTCGCTGTAGATCGCCTCACGCTGGCGATTGAGCACGTCATCGTACTTGAGCACGTTCTTGCGGATCTCCGCGTTGCGCGCCTCGACCTGCGACTGGGCCGATCGGATGGCGCGGCTCACGACCTTCGACTCGATGGCCAGATCGTCCGGAACCGACGAGCGGCCCATGAGCGCCTCGGCGGCACCGGAGTTGAACAGGCGCATCAGGTCGTCCTGCAGCGAGAGGTAGAAACGGCTCTCGCCCGGGTCGCCCTGACGACCGGAGCGTCCGCGCAGCTGATTGTCGATGCGTCGCGACTCGTGGCGCTCGGTGCCGAGCACGTAGAGTCCGCCGGCCTCGGTCACCTTCAGGGCCTCGGTCTCGACATCCTTCTTCGTCGACTCGTAGACGGCATCCCACTCGGCCTCGTACTCGTCGGGGGTGTCGACCGGGCTCAAGCCCTTGTCGTGCATCTGCGAGACGGCGAGGAACTCGGCATTGCCGCCGAGCATGATGTCGGTGCCGCGGCCGGCCATGTTGGTGGCGACGGTGACCGCGCTGCGGCGACCGGCCTGCGCGATGATCGCGGCCTCGCGCGCGTGGTTCTTGGCGTTGAGCACCTCGTGCTTCACGCCGCGCTTGGCGAGCAGGCGGGAGAGGTACTCGCTCTTCTCGACGCTCGTCGTGCCGACCAGCACAGGCTGCCCGGTGCGGTGGCGCTCGACGATGTCTTCGACGACCTGATCGAACTTGGCGGTCTCGTTCTTGTAGACCAGGTCGGCCTGGTCCTTGCGGACCATGGGACGGTTGGTCGGGATCGGGACGACACCGAGCTTGTAGGTGCTCATGAACTCGGCCGCCTCGGTCTCGGCAGTTCCGGTCATGCCGGAGAGCTTCGAGTAAAGACGGAAGTAGTTCTGCAGCGTGACGGTCGCGAGGGTCTGGTTCTCGGCCTGTACCTTCACCCCCTCCTTCGCCTCGATCGCCTGGTGGATGCCCTCGTTGTACCGGCGACCGACCAGGATGCGACCGGTGTGTTCGTCGACGATCAGCACCTCGCCGTTCATCACGACGTAGTCCTTGTCTCGCTTGAACAGGGCGTTCGCCTTGAGGGAGTTATTGAGGAACGAGATCAGCGGGGTGTTCGCCGACTCATAGAGGTTGTCGATGCCGAGGTAGTCCTCGACCTTCTCAATGCCGGGCTCGAGCACGCCGACGGTGCGCTTCTTCTCGTCGACCTCGAAATCCACATCGGGGATGAGGCGGTTAGCGATGCTGGCGAACTCTGCGAACCAGCGGTTGGCCTCGCCCGAGGCGGGGCCGGAGATGATCAGTGGGGTACGCGCCTCGTCGATGAGGATCGAGTCCACCTCGTCGACAACGGCGTAGTGGTGGCCGCGCTGCACCATGTCGCTCGCGGTCCACGCCATGTTGTCGCGCAGGTAGTCGAAGCCGAACTCGTTGTTTGTGCCGTAGGTGATGTCGCAGGCGTACTGCTCGCGACGCTGCTCGGGCGTCTGCCCGCTCAGGATGACACCGGTCGTCATGCCGAGAGCGCGGTAGACGCGCCCCATCAGCTCAGACTGGTAGCTGGCGAGGTAGTCGTTGACCGTGACCACGTGCACGCCGCGGGAGGTGAGCGCGTTGAGGTACGCGGCGAAGACCGCGGTGAGGGTCTTGCCCTCGCCGGTCTTCATCTCGGCGATGTTGCCCAGATGAAGGGCGGCGCCGCCCATGAGCTGCACGTCGAAGGGGCGCATGCCGAGCGTGCGCTTGGCGGCCTCGCGGACGGCGGCGAAGGCCTCGGGGAGCAGGTCGTCGAGCGACTCGCCGCCCGAGTAGCGCTCCCGTAGCGCGACGGTCTCGTCGCGCAGCTCATCGTCGGTCAACTCGGAGAACGCCTCTTCGAGGTGGTTCACCGCTTCCGCGTAGTTCTTGAGGCGGCGGAGGATTCGACCCTCGCCGACACGCAGCACTCTCTCGAGGACGTTCGCCACGTTGGACTCCACTCGCTTGTCTGGCCGCCGGGCACTTTGGCACCGGACGGGCGTGCTGCCGCCCGCCGTTACCGGCGCGCAATCGCGATAAGCCTATCGAGTGGCTCTCCGAGAGGGCTGGATGCCGTGGCCCCAGTGAGCGCGTCAGAATCGGTCGGCTACCGGACGGCGACCAGGGCCTCGTCCTCCTCGAGGTGGATCACGCCGTAGTCCCAGCCCTTGCGCCGGTAGACGACGCTCGGGCGGTCGCTCTCGGCGTCGATGAAGAGATAGAAGTCGTGCCCGACCAACTCCATGTGGTCGACGGCGTCCTCCTGCGTCATCCGCACCGCCGGGAAGACCTTCTGACGGATGACGACCGGGCTCCAGTCCTTCTCCTCCTCGACGGTGTCGACGGTGGGGACGGATCCGGTGCTCACGCGTTCGATCGCGTCCGGGCTGGCCGGGGTGATCCCGTTGCCCGAGAAGCCGCCAGCGGTGGCCTCGCGGAGCGAAGTCGGACGGTGCTGCCCACGGTGCACCTTCTTGCGGTCCTTGGCCTGACGCAGCCGCTCCATGAGCTTGTCCAGGGCGAGGTCGAACGCGGCGTACTTGTCGCTACCGTCCGACTCCGCGCGCACGATCGGCCCGGGACCGATCAGGGTGAGTTCGACCCGGTCGTCGCCGCTCGATCCGTTGGTCTCGTGATGCCGGCAGACCCGGATCTCGAGCGCGAGGGCCTTCTCGGCGAGGTGTTCCACCCGCTCGGCCTTCTCGGTCGCATAGTCCTCGAACCGGTCCGGGATTCCCACTCCGCGACCGGTGATCGTGATGTCCATGTCAGCCTCCTCCTGATCTTTGCGGTGGAAACCGACTGGTTCAGGCGGTTTCGCGTCCGCGCTTTTGCCCACCGTAGACCCGCCACCCCGGGATGTCACGGATAGGTCACTGAGCGTTCTCGATGAAGACCGATGGAGGAGCCGTAGAGGCGGGGCGTCGACGCCACAGCCGCCGCGCCCACCACCTCGGCGCCGCTCGCGCGGAGCGCCTCGGCCACCGCGAGGAGCGTCGCCCCCGTCGTCACGACGTCGTCGACGAGCAGGAACCGCCTGCCCGCCACCGGCGCGCGGACCGTGAAGATTCCCGAGAGATTGGCGGCGCGCTTCTCGAGCGAGAGCGTCTTCTGAGCCGGGTGCGGACGTGCGGGCGCGAGCACGCGCGCACGATCCAACCCGGCTCGGGACACCAGGCCGGCCACCGGATCGAAGCCGCGGCGACGGCGTGCCCGTCGAGTCCCCGGCACGCTGACGAGTTCGAGGGGCCGCGATCCGGAGGCGTCGACTGCCAGCGGCACGGGGCCCGGCACGACCTCCGACACAGCCGTGACGGCCGCCGACACGGCGGCCGCGAGCGCCGGAGCCAGAAAGCGGACCAGCTCCGTGCGGCCCTGCTCCTTGTACGCGAGCAGCACTTCGCGGGCGACGCCGTCGTAGTCGAGCCCCGAGAACACCGGAGTGCCGTCGTCCAGCCGCCGCGAACTCGGATCCGGGGCCAGAGCCGGACGGCAGGCGGCGCACACCGGTCGGTCGGGCGCACCGCAGCCGGCGCACTCGACGGGCAGGAGGAGGGCGATGCCATCGAGCACGGCATCACGGAGGGCATCGCGCCGAAGGAGGATCACGGCACCACCGTGTCGCTCGTGCCACCGTCCCGGATCGGGAGACTCCCGAGCTGTGGAGAACCCCTACTGCTGCGACGCGAGGAAGGAGGCGTGCAATCCGGTGTCCTGCCAGCCGAAGCTGCCGCTCGGACTGAACACGGTCCCCAAGGAGTCGAGCACGCGGATGCCCGCCGTTAGGTTGCCGCCGACCACGGCGACCGCGTTGTCCACCGAGCCGAGCACCTGCTTGCTTCCGCCGATGTCGTAGCTGTTCACCGCCGTCGTGCTTCCCTGCTGTGAAAGCACGACAACACTGTTGTTGTCAACCCACGAGGCATTCACCAGCGCGCCTGAGCCGGTCGCCGGATAGATCGGCGAGCCCAGTCCGGTCGGGATCAGATCCTTGTCGCGGATGACGCCCGCGATCAGCAGCTTCGGGCCCGACGAGGTCACGAGGGCGATCAGCACCCGGGTGCCGTCGCGCGAGACATCCATCGAGACGACGGTCCCGTCGTAGCTGAACGCCACCGGATGCGCCTTCCCCTGGGTGTCGTAGGCGAGGATCGCCCCCGGCTGGGCGGTCGGCACGCTCCAGACGAAGCCCTCGGGGTCCGAGGACGGGACGGCGAGGCCCGCCCGGCGATCGAGCACCGCGGCCGCGGTGGTACCGCGCACCACCGAAACGCCCGTGGCGCTGAGCACCGCGACATCCGTTCCGTTGCGTGCGACCGCCGCCCCGAGCGGCGCGAGCTTGTCGACGCCGGACCCCACGCCGGGCAGCGCGCGAACCGTGCCATCAATGAGCGTGCCGAACACGCCCTTCTCGAAGCCGACCGGGTCCGGCAGAACGCCCTGGGTGATCTCAGGGGCCGGCCCGTCGGTCACGGTCAACGGGAAGCCGCCCACCGTGACCGCCGCACTGCGCACCGTCAGCAGGCCCGTGAGGCTCTGGGTCAGCTGCTGCACCATTCGGCGCTGACTGGTCGCGCTCTCGCCCGACACCTGCGAGCTCAGGTCGACGGTGGCGCGGCCGGATTCGATGGTCGGGCTCCCCGGGCTCAGCTCGGTACCGCTCGGGAACGCGGAGAGCAGAACGCCGCCGGACAGCCAGGAGGAGGGGCCCGCGAGCAACCCCTTGACGATCAGCGTCGGGATCGAACGGGTGTCGGCGAACCAGCGCTGATCCGGCACCAGGTACTGGAAGCTCGGGTCGAAGAAGTAGAGCGGGTACGCGTGGAAGATCGAGGCGAAGCGGTTCGGGGTCAGCACCGTGCCGTCCGGCGCCGCCGCGATCCGCCACTCCCCCGACGAGTTCTTGGCGAAGGTGAACTGCAGCGGAGTGGGCTGCGGCGCGGCGTACTCCGTGTACCGGCCAGAGGAATCCACTTCGGCGGCCACCGTGATGGTGATCTGCAGCGCGCTGTCGGTGAGGGGGGCCGACACGATCGGTGTCGAGCTGATGAGCACCCCCGCGTTCGGATTCCACTTAGCGCTGAAGTCGTCGGTGAGGAACTTCCGGGCCACCTGGTAGTTCACGGCGGGGCCGCGTCCTGCGCGGATGAACCCAGCGAGGATCTCTTGCTGGCTAGCACCCTTGACCGGCTGATCCGGCAGCGTGACAGGCTGCGGCGCGCCCGCACTGCCGTCGATCGTGAGCTTCGAGACGCTGCCGCTGGTCGGGATGTTGGCGCAGCCGACGATCAGGAGCGCGACGGCCACCAGCGCGGCCGGCAGAGCCAGGAGCCGAACGCGACGGATGCGACGGGCGGCGGTCATCGCGCGTCCTCGCCGTCGGGGTCCGGATTGGGGTCGGGCGGCATGGGGATCGGCGACCCCATGACGGTCGCGCCGAACTCGCGCGGGAGCGTCAAGCGGAAGCAGCTGCCGTAGCTCGGCTCCGACCACACGTCGAGCAGACCGCCGTGCACGGTGGCGTCCTCGAGCGAAATCGCGAGGCCGAGCCCGGTGCCTCCGGTCGTCCGCTGCCGCGAGGGGTCCGCGCGCCAGAAGCGGTCGAACACGCGCGCCATATCGACTGCAGTCATGCCGATCCCGTGATCGCGCACGGCGATCGCCACCGTATCCATATCGCTGTCGACGTACACGTCGATCGGCAGTCCCTCGCCGTGGTCGATCGCATTGCCGAGCAGGTTCTGCAGAATCCGCCGGATGCGACGGGAATCCACGTCGGCCTCGAAGTAGCCGCCCGGCGCGATGAGCCGAATCTGGGTGCCCTTCTCATCGGCGAGGGGCGCGACCGCCGAGATGGCATCTTCCACCAGGCGGACCAGGTTGGTCGGATCGGTCTCGAGCTGCACCGCGCCCGCGTCGTACCGGCTCATCTCGAGCAGGTCGGCCAGGAGCACCTCGAAGCGCTCGGTCTGCGCGTGCAGTAGCTCGGCGGTGCGGGCCGTCGCGGGCGGGAAGCTCTGGCGCTGGTCGTAGAGCACGTCGCCGGCAAGCCGGATCGTCGTGAGAGGTGTGCGGAGCTCGTGGGAGACATCCGAGACGAAGCGCTGCTGCAGGCGCGAGAGATCGGCCAGCTGACGGATCTGCCGCTGCATCGAGTCGGCCATCCGGTTGAAGGAGCGCGCCAACGTCGCGAGTTCGTCGTCCCCGCGCTCGGGCAGCCGCTCCTCGAGGTGGCCCGCGGCGAGCTTCTCGCTCGTCTCGGCCGCGACCCGCACCGGACCGACGATCAGCCGGACGATCAGGAACGCGACGGCGCCGATCAGGAGCACGAGCGCGAGGCCCCCTACGATCAGGGTGCGCTGCACGAAGTCGAGCGTCGCCTGCACATCGCTGAGGCTGTAGACAAGGTAGAGCTGGTAGTCGCCGGCGTTCGGCACGTTCAGCAGGGAGCCGACGACGATGCCGGGGTCCGTCCCGGTCGTTTCGGTCGCCCGCGGGATCGCCACCGACTGCCAGGAGAGCTGGCTGACGCCGCCCTGCTGCACGGCCTTGGTCAGCGCGTCGCTCAGCGTGCTCGGGTCGAATCCCTCACTCGCCCGGTTCTCCATGAGCGAGGGGCCGCTCTGGCCGGGTGACCGGAGGATGGCGATCAGGGTTGTCGACGAGACAGTGGACTGGATCGCCGTGGTGGCGTTGTCCTCGACCGTCTCGAGGTCGACATCCTCGCTCAGCTCCTGCGCCTGCGAAAAAACCCGCTGCGCCGCGGTCGTGGCGGTGCTCGCTTCGGCGGTGACCTGCTTCAGGCGCTGATCGAAGAGGTTCGAGCTCACGCTGGATGAGATGTACGCGCCGATGATGGTGATCGCGATCGCCGAGAGCACGACCGTGATGGCCACGGTGCGGATGCGCAGCGAGCCGCGCCACAGACGCGCCAGGCGGCTCAGCCAATCCCGCCAGTCGACTCGTAGCATGGTCGGAACCTACGTGACGGCGCCTGCACGGTAGCCGACACCGCGAACGGTGGTCACGATCCGCGGGTTGTCTGGATCGTGCTCGACCTTCGCGCGCAGCCGCTGCACGTGCACGTTGACCAGCCGGGTGTCGGCCTTGTAGTGGTAGCCCCACACCTGTTCGAGCAGCATCTCGCGGGTGAAGACCTGCTGCGGCTTGGCGGCGAGCGCCAGCAGCAGTTCGAACTCCAATGGGGTGAGGTTGATGCGTCCATCGCCGCGGCGCACCTCGTGGCCCGCCACATCGATGACCAGGTCTCCGATGCCGATCGCGTCGCTCGAGGTGGGAAGCGTGGGTCGTAACCGGGTGCGGATGCGCAGCGAGCCGCGCCACAGACGCGCCAGGCGGCTCAGCCAATCCCGCCAGTCGACTCGT